>DLAL01000085.1:0-55487 GCA_002493945.1 Porphyromonadaceae bacterium UBA7048 | reverse complement strand
ATAGCTTTTATGTTATACAACATATTTTCTGGGCAAAAAAATGCGTCGACTTAACACAATTTTATTTTTCGGGTCGAAGAAGGGCGTTGTGTATACATATTTTCACAATTTCCGCCCGGTCTTGGAGGCCGGGCGGAGACGTGTGCGGTGAACTGATGTAAGAAGGTGGGGCAGTGACGGACGTCAGAAGGTGACGGAAAGGAGTGCCTGGAGGCGGTTGGTGTGGAGGGATTCGCCGCCGAAGGCTTTGCGGTGGCCGTAGTCGTACTCGACTCCTACGCCTACGATACGGCTGATGGAGTAGACGAGGTTGGCGGCTACGTAGTCGCCATAGCGGTATTGGCCCGAAGGTACGGCTACACCGTCATCGAAGAAGTTGACTGCATGGCTGTAGACGGCGTTCAGTGCCAGGCGGTCGGAGAAGTTGACTGTCGCGCCGCCGGTGATGCCGAAGGAGCGTGTGAGGCTCAAGTGGCCGGGACGGTCGGCCCGGGGGAGCGCGTCAAGACCGAGGTCGGTGTCGTCCTGGATGTAGTCCGACACGCCGCGTCCGTAGACGGCTGCGGCGTAGAGCGTCAGAGGCTCCGCCACTTTGCCGTAGCCCGAGAGCTGGAGTCCCCATCCGCACGGTGTGCGGTTGGTGTCGTCAATTTGGTCGCGGTACTGCATGGGTCGGAAGAGGCCCGAGAGTCGCACGTGTCCTGCCGACTCGGGGAATGCGTACTGGAGGTAGAGCGGAATGGCCGGGGCGCGCTGGGTGACGGTGCTCACGCCGTGGCCGGTGGAGATGTCGGCCGAGGGTGAGTCAATACCGATACCGCCTGAGAATGATTTGCCGAAGGCGTGGGTGTAGGCCGCGGTGAATACTGTGAGGTCGACCGAGCCGTTGGGGCCTTCGCCGTCGATGGTGTAGGGCATGGCCTCGCCGTCGGTGAATATCGATGAGGTGTAGCCGACCATGAAGCCGCGGTAGGTGACGTAGAAGTGCGAGAGGTGAAAGCCGTAGTCTTCGCCGTCATGCAGTTCGGCTTTGAAGAAGAGGCCTACACGGTCCTCGGTGCCCGGTAGCGCCACGGCGTTGATGTAGATTGACGACTGCAGAGCAGAGAAGCGGAGTGCCGAACCGCAACCTGGCGCCGGTACTGTGATTGATGACGGGGCGAAGCTGTAGACCGACGGCATATTGTCGCCGAAGTCATACACCGCATTGCCAAGGAACTGTGCGCCGATGCCGAGATAGTATTTGTTTTCTTTGCCGATGATGGCGAAGCGCGGGAGTCCGTTCTCATTGGCCTGTCGGGGCGCGTTCTCGCGGAATTCTTTTTCGGCGTCACGGGCACGGGTGGTGTCGCCTACGATGACCGATACTACCGGACCTTCGCTGACGGCCCGGGTCTGTGCGATGGCCGGGAGCATAGAGGTCAGGGCCAGGAGTGAGATTAAGATTTGTTTCATAATATTTAGAATTATTTCTATCCCTCGTAATTTGATTCAACTTCATTGAAAACGTATCTGAATGTAAAATGGTTTAAAATTAATTAACAATTTATTCAGACAGTATGATATGTAGATTTTTTAAGTAACTTTGCAGGCTGAATGGAACAGACTATAGAAATAGATGGAGTGCGCTTGCGCTACGATGTCGAAGGCTCGGGTCCGCGTCCTGTGATAGTGCTTCACGGGTGGGGCTGCCGTGCGTCGACGATGGCTATTCCTGCTCAGGCTGCCGCCGGGGCGGGAACTACGGTGTACAACTTCGACCTGCCCGGATTCGGCGGTTCGACCGAGCCTGAGGAGGTGTGGGGCATCGAGCGCTACACGGCGTGCATTGAGGAGTTCGTGCGCCTCAAGGGTCTGAAGCGTCCCGTGCTGATCGGACATTCCTTCGGCGGCCGCATGTCGATAGTGTACGCCTCGCGCAACGAAGTCGACCGGGTCATACTCATCGACGCCGCCGGCATCAAGCCGCGCCGCTCGCTCAGGTACTATGTCAAGGTGTACACATTCAAGGCCGGGAAGCGTCTCCTTCCGCTGCTGCTCGGCAAGGAGCGCGGCGGACGCGTCATCGACCGCTGGCGCGGACGGGCAGGGTCGTCGGACTATGCCAATGCCTCGTCGAAGATGCGCGCCATCATGAGCCGTGTGGTCAACGAGGACCTGACCGCTCTGCTGCCGTCCATCAAGGCTCCCACGCTGCTCATATGGGGCGAGAAGGACACGGCCACGCCTATGGCTGACGCCCGCAAGATGGAGCGGCTCATCCCTGACGCCGGCCTGGTGAGCTATCCCGAGGCCGGCCACTTCTCCTTCCTTGACCGTCCCGGCCAGACTCAGGCCGTCATACGGTCGTTCATCAATCCGGATAAACAATAACCAAATACGCAATCAATGGTACTTACTATAATAAGCATCATAGCTGTCCTGGCGGCTCTGCTCAATCTCGAGCGCGAGCTGCGCCGCAGCCTGATGATGTTCCAGCAGAACAGCTACCGCTCCGAGCGCTACCGCTCGTGGCTGAGCAAGTCAGGCGACACCACCTCCATGCGACGTCTGTGCGGCTTCATCGTCTTCTTCCTCGTGCTGACGCCTTTCTGCCCGGCGAAGTTCGCCGCCGGCCTGATAGGTATCTACGCCATCGTCGATGCCATATGGCTGATGCGTCAGAAGTACAAGAAACCGCTCGCCATGACCATGCGTGCCCGTCGCATCATGGTGACGGCGCTGGTCATCTCCGCCCTTGCCGGAGCCGCGGCCGTCATGCTCTTCCCTGAAGAGGGTTACGTGCAGGGACTGACCGTGCTGGCCGAGGCGTGGCTGGGATGCTTCTGCCTGTCTCATATGGTGATACTCCTGTCGGCGTGGCTGCTCTCGCCGCTGGAGCGCCGCATCAACCGGAAGTACTATGACGACGCCGCACGCATACTTGCCTCCATGCCCGGACTGCGTGTCATAGGCGTGACGGGCAGCTACGGCAAGACCACCACCAAACACTATCTGCAGGCCATACTCTCCGAGCAGTACGAGACTCTGATGACCCCCGGCAGCTACAACACCACCCTCGGCGTGGTGCGCACCGTGCGCGAGATGCTCAAGCCCTACCATGAAGTGTTTATCGTGGAGATGGGCGCCAAGAACATCGGCGACATCCGCGAGATATGCGACCTCGTCCATCCGTGGGGCGGCATAGTCACCGCCGTCGGCCCCCAGCATCTGGAGTCGTTCAAAACCATAGAGAACGTGCAGGCCACCAAGTTCGAGCTTGTCGACTCGCTGCCTGCCGACGGACTGGCGGTGGTGAACAACGATTTCGCCAAAATCGCCGACCGGCAGGTCGGCAACGTCCGCTGCTTACGCTACGCCGTGAGCCATCCCGAAGGCGCCGACTACGTGGCGCGCGACATCGAGTACACTCCGGCCGGAACGCGCTTCACCGTAGTGCGTAAGGCCGACGGCCACGAGCTGCGTCTGAGCACGCGCCTCGTGGGCGAGTGCAACATATCGAACATCCTCGGCGCCGTGGCCATGGCGCAGGCGCTCGGCGTGCCCGACGACCGCATAGCCTATGCCGTTGAGCGCCTCGAGCAGGTCGAGCACCGTCTGAGCATCAAGCGTGTGCCCGGCGGCCTGACCATCATCGACGATGCCTTCAACAGCAATCCGGTCGGTTCGGCCATGGCTCTGGACGTGCTTTCGGCCATGACCGGCGGCAAACGCATACTCATCACCCCCGGCATGATAGAGCTGGGCAGCGAGCAGTTCGAGCTCAACCGCGAGTTCGGCGCCAAGGCCGCCTCTTGCTGCGACATAGCCATAGTGGTAGGGGAGTATAACCGCGAGGCCATCCTCAAGGGACTCGAGGACGGCGGCATGCCCGTGGAGGCCGTGCGCCCCGTGGCATCCTTCGCCGAAGCCCAGGCAGTCCTCCGCGCCACCGCCGCAGCCGGCGACACCGTGCTCTACGAGAACGACCTGCCCGACACATTCAAGTAAAACACACGTAATCTATTTCAGAAACAGAAATCAATGAAAACCAACATAGCAGTATTCTTCGGCGGACGTTCCACCGAACATGAGATATCAGTCATATCGGCCAATCAGGCTATGGCCGCCATCGACCGCGACAAGTACAACGTCATCCCCGTATATATCACCAAGCAGGGCCGCTGGTACACCGGCGAGGCTCTGACCGATGTGAAGAACTTCCGCGACATCAACGGACTGCTCGGGAGCTGCACCGAAGTCTACATGCGTCCGGTCTTCGGCGACTTCAACCTGTACACGGCTCAGAAGAAGATGTTCCGCTCCGACGTGCTCGCCACCATCGACGTGGCTATCCCCGTGCTGCACGGCTCGAACGGCGAGGACGGCATCTTCGAGGGAGTCCTCGAGACCATCGGCCTTCCCTATGCCGGATGCAATACCCTGTCGTCGGCCAACGGTATGGACAAAATCACCATGAAGATGATTCTTCAGGCCGACGGAATCCCTGTGGTGGACTATGTATGGTTCACGGATAAGCAGTGGTTCAGCCGCCGTGACGAGCTTGTCGGCAAAATCGAGTCCACACTGGGCTACCCCGTCATCGTCAAGCCGGCCAACCTCGGTTCGAGCGTGGGCATAGGCCGTGCCGACAACCGCGATCAGCTGCTTGAACGCGTCGACGACGCACGCCGCTACTCGGCACGCATTATCGTCGAGGATCTTGTGGAGAATCTTCAGGAAATCAACTGCTCCGTCCTGGGCGACTGCGACGAATATCAGACCTCGGTCCTCGAGGAGCCTATCAAGTCAGGCGAAATCCTGTCGTACACCGACAAGTATATGGGCGGAAGCAAGGACAACCGCGGCATGCACGCCGCTCAGAAGCGCATCCCGGCTGACCTTCCGGCCGACGAGACCGAGCGTATCCGCCATCTTGCCGGCGAGACCTTCCGCGTGCTCTCGTGCCACGGAGTGAGCCGTGTCGACATGATGATCGACGCCAAGACACGCGACATCTACGTCAACGAAATCAACACCATACCCGGCTCGCTCTCCTTCTATCTGTGGGAAGCCGCCGGCGTGAGCTTCAGCGAGCTCATGGAGCGTCTCGTCCGCCTCGCCCTCAAGCGCAAGCGCGACCAGGCATCCAAGACCGTAAGCTACGACAGCAACATATTCGCTCTCGGAGGAGGCATCAAGGGAGCCAAAGGCGCCAAGGGCGGCGTGAAATAATTCTTACGGCGGCATGACCATAGGCGAAGTCATAGACTGCGGGATGGCGTTTCCGCATGTGACCATGCGCAGTCCCTACGGCCCCGACACCCTCGTGCTCGAAATCGGGGGCAAGCAGTTCTGCCTGCTCGACCTCTCGGGCGAGTGGGAGTTCTACAACATCAAGGTCGACCCGGACTACTCCGTGGAGCTGCGCGACAGCTACGGCTCGGTGCGTCCGGGCTACCATATGAACAAGAAGCACTGGGTGTCGGTCGACTTCCGCGGCGACGTGCCCGACTCGCTTCACCGCTCGCTCCTGCGCCATGCCTATGACGTGACCATGCGCGGACTGCCCAAGAAGGTGCAGGCCGCGCTCACTGCCGACGATACTCTCTAACCAATCATATCCCGACTATGAACACCAACGACTGCTGCCCCGCCGCGCTGCCTGACTGGGCGATGGGGATGAACTGTGCCGTGACGGTATGCGACGCCGACGGCATCATCGTATACATGAACGAGCGCTCGCGCCGGACCTTCGCCGCTCGCGGCGGCGCCGACCTGATAGGTCATTCGCTGATTCCGTACCACAACGAGCGGTCTCAGTCCATCATCCGACATATGCTCGCCACGGGCGAATCGAACTGCTACACCATCGAGAAGCAGGGCGTACGCAAGATGATATACCAGACACCGTGGCGCGACGCCTCCGGCGCCGTGGCCGGCCTGGTCGAAATCTCGATGGTCATACCCGAGGAGATGCCCCACTATGTGAGGGAGTGAGGGGTGAAGGAGTCTCTTATCTGACTGACGAATGAGGAATATCTAAGGTCACAATTTGTGACTTTAGATGCAACTTTATCCAGGATTATATAGGCTTGTAAGATGTGACAGAACTTTAAAAATCAGAGGGTGTGTCAGAAGCGCTGAGCCTGACACACCCTCGATTTTGTATCCCCGTGGGGAGTCGAACCCCAATCGTTGGAACCGGAATCCAAAATTCTATCCATTGAACTACGGAGACTTTTGCCGAATGCGTTCGCAAAATTAATTATTTTTTCGTAGTTTTGCAAAAGAAAAAGCAGAAAGATGAAGGTTAAAATCAACGATACATGGCAAGCGCCGCTTTATCAGCAGTTTGAGGCTCCCTACTTCAGGCAGCTCACCGAATATGTGCGCGGACGCTATGCCGCCACGAGAGTCTATCCGGCGCCGGGCCGCATTTTCGCAGCTTTCGACGCCTGTCCTTTCGACAAGGTGAAGGTGGTCATCATCGGACAGGACCCCTACCACGGACCGGGACAGGCCAACGGTCTGTGTTTCTCGGTGAATCCGGGCGTGGCCATCCCTCCGTCGCTGCTGAACATCTATAAGGAGATGGCCGACGACGTGGGCGGAACCATCCCTCAGTCAGGCGACCTGGACTACCTCGCGCGTCAGGGCGTGCTGCTGCTCAACGCCACCCTGACCGTGGAGGAGCATCAGGCAGGCTCGCATCAGGGCAAGGGCTGGGAGCAGTTCACTGACGCAGTCATCGACGCCGTCAACCGCGGACGCGAGCATGTGGTATTCCTGCTGTGGGGCTCGTATGCCATCCGCAAGGGTGCCCTCATCGACCGCAGCCGCCATCTTGTGCTCACGTCGCCGCATCCGTCGCCGCTGTCGGCGCACCGCGGATTCTTCGGCAACCGTCATTTCAGTCAGGCCAACAGCTACCTTGTGGCCAACGGCATAAGTCCCGTGCAATGGCTTCCGTCGTAAGACATATCCTCTTCCTGGCCGCAGTCCTGACCGCCGCCGTGGCCGCATATGCGCAGAAGCCTGTCGACACGATGACGGGCATCTTCGACGAGCGCATACGCTCGCTGCAGGTGCACCTCGACGGCGACCCCTTCGGCGCGCCCGTGACCGTGCTCAATACCGACGACCGCATCAGCATATCGTTCGACCACCTGGCCGACGACCGCGAGTATTTCCGCTACTCGCTTCAGCACTGCACTGCCGGATGGCAGCCGGACGGCCTGGTGGACAGCGAGTTCCTTGACGGATTCAACGAAGGGACAATCGATGTGTACGACTTCTCCCGTGCCACCCTCGTGCCCTATGTCCACTATACGCTGACCATCCCCAACGAGCAGGTGCGCCCGACCATCTCGGGCAACTATCTGCTGAAGATATACCGCGAGGACGACCCCGAGACGACCGTCCTGCAGTGCCGCTTCATGGTGTGCGAGGCCACGGTGCCTGTCGACGTCCGCGTGGCTGCGCAGACCGACATCGACTACAACGACGCCCACCAGCAGCTCACCATCGTGGTCGACACCGAGCGCGCTCAGGTGGAGGATCCGTTCAACGACCTGCTCGTCGTGGCCGGGCAGAACGGACGCCTCGACAGCGAGACATCGCTACGGCAGCCGCTGCGCGCCTCGGGCGCACGTGTGATATACGAGCATCAGCAGCCGCTGATATTCGATGCCGGAAACGAGTACCGCCGCTTCGAAGTCATCAACGAGCAGTACCCCGGCATGGGGGTCGAGGCGATAGAATATTACGACCCGTACTACCACTACACGCTGTACACCGACGCTCCGCGTGCCGGTGATTCGTACACCTACGACCGCACGCAGCACGGCCGCTACTTCATCCGGCAGTTCGACTCCGACCAGAGCGACACCGACGCCGACTACGGCGTGGTGCACTTCACCCTCGACATGCCCGAGATGCCGGGCGCGATGATATTCATCGACGGCGACATGGTGCAGCGTCGCTTCGACGACAATTCGAGGATGATATACAACCACGCCTCGGGGCGCTACGAGCGTGCCATGCTCCTCAAGCAGGGTGCCTACAACTACCAGTACCTGGTGGTGCCTCCGGGTGCGCGCCGCGGCTATACGGCGCAGGTGGAGGGCGACAAATATCAGACTGACAACGAGTACGCCGTGCGCGTCTACCACCGCCGCCGCGGCGAGCGCTACGACCGCCTGATAGGCTATGGCTCGGCGACATCAAACCAATGACCACTGAACAGACATGATACAGATACAGGATACACTTGTGAGCCTCGACCTGGTCGAGCGATTCTTCTGCTGCGACCTTGACGACTGCAAGGGCGCGTGCTGCCTCGACGGCGATGCCGGCGCGCCCCTCGAACCCGGCGAGGCCGACACGCTGCGGAGGATTCTGCCCGAGATATGGAATGACCTGCTCCCGGCCGCACGCCGCGAGATTGAGGCCAATGGCGTGAGCTACACCGATGTGGAGGGCGACGAGGTGACTTCGCTCGTCGAGGGCGGCAACTGCGTCTTCTCCACTCTCGACGAGAACGGCGGATGGATATGCGCCATCGAGCGTGCATTCCGTCAGGGCCGCATCGACTACTACAAGCCCATATCGTGCCACCTCTATCCGGTGCGCCTGAAGCGCTTCGACACCTTCACGGCCGTGAACTACCACCGTTGGAAGATATGCAAGGGCGCCGAGGTACTGGGCCGGGCCAAGGGCATCAGGGCCTATCAGTTCCTCGAAGGGCCTCTGCGCCGCCGCTTCGGCGACGAGTGGTACGAGGAACTCAAACTCACCTGCGAGGAATACCTGCGGCAGTACGGCGGTGACAATGCCGTCGACTGACCGTGTGAAAGATGATGAATTTTCGGCAGAATCCTTTGCACTGGCAGAAAATTTTGCTAATTTTGCGTCATATACTATTACTAATGTGAATATATGGAAACCACTGCTATCAATATGAGCCTCGTGTCGGTGCGCGAAATCGAAGGAGCCACGGCCATCAACCATCGTGCGCTCCGCCGTCTTGGCCACACTCCGGTGTCGGTCGACCTGAATGTGCGCGCCGTCCCCGATGTCGAACACTCGATTCTGAGTCTGGTCGTGTCGTGCTCGTATCTGGCTGTGATAGGGCTCATCCGCACGCGTGTGCTGTCGTGCTCGGTGGTTGCCAATTTCGAGATACCGGGCATGGCTGAAATCATGGCCGTGCAGGGCGAGGAGGTGATAGTGCAGGGCAAAGTCATGAGCACGATGCTCGGCATCGCCGTGGGCTCGCTCCGCGGAGTGATAGCCGTGCGCACGGCCGGTACGCCCCTGCGCTTCAGGCCTCTGCCTATCATCGACCTGAACGCCCTGATGTACAGGCTTCAGTTCGGGTCGGCGGCGCGGTGACCGCCGGGGGCGTCCAGTGCGGTTATAGTTCCAGTGAATCAGGATTCAGGAGGAAATCGTAGATGCTGATTGTTGCGATTCCGGCATCGTTGTGCATCACCGGAGTATGCTCGCCGACTATCAGGATTTTTTTGAACGAATCGTCAACACTGCGCAGAGAAGCCTCTTCTTGCGCTATTTTGGCGTCGTCTGCCATGCGATAGGCGCTCTGGATGTAGTAACGGCGGCTGCCGAGGTTGCAGACGAAGTCTATTTCGTATTGCTTCCGTGTCTGGCGACCCTCTTCTCTTATGACGACCGGAACCACGCCTACGTCGACATTATATCCACGCCGCCGGAGTTCGTTATAAATGACATTTTCCATAACGTGGCTGAAATCAGGCTGTCTGAAATTCATGCGGACATTTCTCAAGCCCGGGTCTGCAAAATAGTATTTGAATGGGGAATCGATATATTTCCGTCCTTTGACATCAAAGCGGGAGACCTTCTCCAGAAGAAACGACTCGCATATGATGTCGAGATATTTCTTTACAGTTATGGCCGAGAGGCTGTTCTTGTGCACGGATGCGAATGTATTCGATATCCTCTGAGGGTTGGTGAGGCTGCCTGTTGTGGATGAGACGATATCGAACAGTATTTCAAGTTCGTTTTCCTGTTTTATGTTATACCTGTCCAGAATATCTTTGATGTAAGTCTCCTCGTAGACGTTGCGGAGAAATGATACTTTCTCTTCATCGGTAGTCATCGAGACGGTTTCGGGCAGTCCTCCGTAAAGCAGATATTCGACAAGAGTCTCTTCCTTTGGTCGATTGAATGCTGAATGATATTCGCTGAAACTGAGCGGATATATGTGCACGACATCACCTCGTCCCCTGAACGTGGTGGCAATGTCCTTTGAGAGGAATCGTGCGTTACTGCCCGTGACGTATATGTCGGCATTTGCGATTTTCAGATAACTGTTCAATACATCTTCGAATTCGTCAACCAGCTGTACTTCATCGATAAGAATATAATACATACTGTCGTTCGTCATTTTTGAGTCGATGTAGCGGAGCAGTGCATCCGGATTGCGGAGAGTCTTGTTGCGTCGGTCCTCCAAATCGATTTTCAGGATATTATCTTTTTCGACCCCGTTCGCCAGCAGCCATTCGCTGAACAGATTGAATAGCAGGAAGGATTTACCGCTGCGCCGCACTCCGGTGACTATCTTGATGCGGTGGTTATGTCGCCGGGTGATGAGACGATTCAGATATATGTTGCGTCGGATGGTATTCATCTGCTTTAGATTTATGTCACGTGTGACAGTTTTATAAAGCGAAGGTATGTATAATATTTGATTCATGCAAATCTTTCTCGTACCGCAACCTTCTAAAAGCGGCGGCGCGGTGAATATATTTTTGCCCGTCCGCAGATTTTTCGCTAAATTTGGCGCATGAAATTACAAGGAACGATAATCCGCAATACCGGGGCGCACTATGTGGCGCGCACCGCCGACGGGACCGAGATACGATGCCTTGCCAAGGGCAACTTCCGCATCAAGGGCATACGCACCACCAATCCGGTGGCCGTGGGCGACATCGTCGAGCTCTCCGAGCCGGGAGCCGACGGGACGGCGTACATCACTGCAGTGATGCCCCGGCGCAACTATATCATACGGCGTGCGAGCAATCTGTCGAAAGCGGCCCAGATCATAGCCGCAAACATTGACTGCGCCGCCCTCGTGGCCACGCTGGCGCATCCGGTGACGTCGCTGACGTTCATCGACCGTTTTTTGGCTACGGCCGAGGCATACAACGTGCCCGGCATGCTGATAATCAACAAGACCGACCTGCTCGACTCGCCCGAGGACAAGGAGTTCCTTGATGCGTTCATCTATCTCTACCGTTCGATAGGATATACCGCCGTGGCCGTGTCGGCCGAGACGGGCGACGGCCTCGACGAACTTGCCGCGATGCTCGCCGGCAAGGTGACGCTGCTGTCGGGCAACTCCGGCGTGGGCAAGTCGACGCTCATCAACGCGCTTATCCCCGGCGTACAGGCCCGTACGGCGGAGATTTCGCAGATACACAACACGGGCATGCACACGACGACCTTCTCGGAGATGTACGACCTCCCGGCAGGCGGCGTCCTCATAGACACTCCCGGAGTGCGCGGATTCGGCGTGTTCGACTTCAAGCGCGACGAGGTAGGGCACTATTTCCCCGAGATATTCAAGGTGTCGTCGAAGTGCCGCTTCGGCAACTGCACCCATACCCACGAGCCCGGTTGCGCCGTGCGCGAGGCTCTTGAGAACAATCTGATATCGCAGTCGCGGTATAATTCGTACCTCAGCATCCTCGAGGAGACTGAGGACACTGACGACAAGTACCGCAAAGGATTCTGATTTTTTGCTTATGGAAAGTGATGAATTACGACTCATAGCCGACGCCCTCGGCCGCGTGATGCGCGACGAGGAGCTGCCGGAAGATATGCTCTACGCCCTGACTGACGTTGATACGCCTGAGGGCAAGGAGGCACTGCTTGATGCCGCCGCCGAGATTACGCGGCAGAAGGCGTCGAAGACTTTCGACTATTGCTCGATAATCAACGCGCGGTCGGGCCGCTGTCCCGAGAACTGCCGCTGGTGCGCGCAGTCGGCTCACTTCAGCACAGGCTGCGGCGTGACCGACGTGGTGAGCGACGAAGAGGCCCTCGAGGTGTCGCGCTATAATGCCGACCGTGGCGTGGGACGCTTCTCGCTCGTTACCAGCGGACGTGCTACACGCGGCAAGGACCTTGAGGATGTGTGCCGTGTGTGCGGCGAAATCAACCGTGAGGGCCGCATCGGCACCTGCGCGTCGCTCGGTCTGCTCGATGCCGGTGCGCTTCAGCGGCTGTGGGATTCGGGCGTGCACCGCTACCACTGCAACCTCGAGACGGCGCCGTCGTTCTTCCCCTCGCTGTGCTCCACGCACACGCAGGCCGACAAGCTCGCCACCATAGAGGCCGCCCGCAAGATAGGCTTCGAGGTGTGCTCGGGCGGCATCATAGGCATGGGCGAGACTCGCCGTCAGCGCATGGAGCTGGCCATAGCCCTGCGCGCCATCCGTCCGGCCTCGATACCTCTGAACATACTGATTCCGATTCCCGGGACGCCGCTTGAGCATACGCCGCTCATCAGCGAGGAAGAGGTGCTGCTGGCTGTGGCCTACTTCCGCTTCGCCCATCCGGCAGTGCAGCTGCGCTTCGCCGGCGGCCGCGCCCGTCTGAGCCGCGCGACGGTGCTCCGAGCCATGCGTTCGGGCATCAACGGCGCCATCGTTGGCGACCTGCTCACCACCCTCGGCTCGACCATCGCTCAGGACAAGGAACTTGTGAAAGAAGCCGGATATGAATGAGCCCCTGCTGACCAACCGGATGAAGAAAGAGTTCGGCTCGCTTGACGACGCCAAAGGGCGCCGGAAGGCCGGACTCTTCGTGGCCGAGGGCACGAAGTGTGTGCTCGAGCTGATGGCTGCCTTTACGCCGCGGCATGTGTTCGCCCTCCCTGAGTGGGTGAGCGAGCATGGCGCGGAACTTCCGCTCCGGCCCGTAGAGTGCGGCCGCGGCGTCCTGAGAGAGCTGACGCGGCTGTCGACCACGCCGCCCGTGGTGGCCTTCTTCGAGCTTCCGGCGCAGGAATTGCTCCCTGAGCCGTCGTACTTCGCGTCGCGCCTTACCGTTGCGCTCGACTGCGTCCAGGACCCCGGCAACCTCGGCACCATCATCCGCACGTGCAACTGGTTCGGCATCGACACCATCCTGGCGTCGCGCGACACCGTCGACGCCTTCAATCCCAAGACCGTGCAGGCCACCATGGGAGCCCTGACGCGTACGCGCGTCATCTACACCGACCTTGCCGCAGCCCTCGCGGCCATGCCCTCCGAAGTCGGCGTCTACGGCACCTTCCTTGACGGCGACAATATCTATACACAGCCGCTCGGCATGCCGGCCGTGATGATAATGGGCAACGAGGGTCGTGGCATCTCCGAAGCTGTGGCGCGCACGGTTAACCGCCGTCTCTACATCCCCTCAGTGCCCCTCGACGGCAGCGCTGCGGTCGAGAGCCTGAATGTGGCTACGGCCACCGCCATCTGTCTGTCGGAGTTTGCGGCCAGACGGTACAGATGAGTATATTTTATTGTACTTTTATTTGGCAGGCTGCGGAATAATGCCTACCTTTGCCCTATAAGTACAATATAACAGACTATGGAGCTTAAAGAAGTCATGAAGCAGCGGCGTGAGAAGTTGGGTCTTACGCAGCAGGACCTTGCCGAAATGGCACAGGTCGGAGTGGCGACGGTCAAAGATATCGAGCGTGGCAAAGGCAATCCGTCGCTTGGAACGGTGCACAAGATACTCGACGTTCTCGGACTCGAAATTGGCTATCATGTGCGTAAAACAGTCTGACCCGGATGCTGAAAGATGAGACAACTTGCTGTATACTACAATGAAACCAAAGCCGGAATATTGACAGAATATGCTCCGGACGCCGCTTACGCGTTTGTGTATGACAAAGCGTATCTTGAATCGGACTGTCCGCCTGTATCCGTTACGCTGCCTAAACGGAATGATGTATATACGGCGGAACATCTTTTCCCGTTTTTTACCAATATGCTTCCCGAAGGAGCGAACCGTAGTGTGATATGCCGCTCTCTGCGGATTGACGAGCTTGATTTTTTCGGCCTTTTATCAGCGATGGCCGGAAAGGATTTTATAGGAGCTGTAAATATCAGGAGGATTGGCGATGAATGATATAAAGTGCTGTCCTTCTCTGCTTTTGGACGGATTCACGACGTATTCTCCGAAGGCGGCCTCGCTTCTGTTCGATGGAGCGACCGTGAGTCCTGTGCTGGATTTTGACCTTGACAGATTCAGAAGTCAGGAAGGGCTTACGGATGCCATGCACAGAATATCCGTGTCAGGCGTGCAGGAGAAATTTCCTGCCGTGATTGAAAACGGACGAATCAGAATAGCCCGCGAAAACGAACGCTCAACACACATCCTCAAGCCGGCGCCGTGGGACAGAACATTACGGGACCGTAAATATATTCCTGCAAACGAACATCTTACCATGCTCGTCGCATCGCAGGTCTACGGGATTCGGACAGCTGCCAATGGTCTGTGTTTCAGCAAAGACGGTCAGCTGGTTTATATCACAAGACGATTCGACATACGTCCTGACGGGTCGAGACTGCTGATGGAGGACTTTGCATCGTTGGTCGGACGAAATGAGCAGACCGCAGGCACGCACTTCAAGTACAGCGGCACGTATGAGGACATCGCAAAAGCGATACGCGCCAATGTGGCGGCTTGGATGGTAGATATGGAACGCTTTTTCGAGCTGACTGTGTTCAATTATATCTATGGTAACGGTGATGCGCATCTCAAGAATTTCTCGCTTATCGCCGACGGTGAGGATTACAGACTTGCGCCTGCCTATGACCTGTTGAATACAGCCCTCCATGTTGACGGCGATGACTTCGGGCTTGACGGCGGTCTTTCATCCCGCATCGAGAAGAGTGATGTGATGGACCGCACCGGTCACGCATGCCGTCTTGACTTCGAGAGATTCGCAGCGCAGACAGGCGTTGTCGGACGCAGGGTGGCGAAGATTCTCGCGCGATACACCACTCTTCCGGAATCGGTGGTGCGGCTGGTTGACCGCAGTTTCTTGCCTGAAAAGATGAAGCGGTCCTATCTGCGTATCGTCAACGAACGAATCCGGCGGTTCGTCAGAGTGTCCGAGTGAGCCTCCCACAGCCCCACACAGTCGGGTATCCCGACGAAACAAATCGGACAAATAAGGAAATAAATCGGACAAAATACCCTTTAAGGCGGTCTCTGAGGGCGTTTTGTCCGAATTGTGTCGTAAGCTGTCCGCTTTGTGCTTGTGCGCGTATTTTAAGAAGAGTAACTTTGCAGCACAAATTTCAGGAGATTCTTTTACCATGAAACGATACGGACTTTACAGATACATCTTCCTTGCGGCACTGACGGTGCTCGCAGTGTTTGTGACCGACGCTCGGCTGTCGGGCGCGTACTACGGTACGAACTACACCGTGCCGTTCGCTCACGCCTGCCGCGCTCTCGACCGCCTCGGTGCGGACCGCCATCAGGCCATCGACCGCGACGTCTATCACTTCGGCCGCCTCGGGCTGAACGCTTTCCGCCTCCATCTGTGGGATGTGGAGCTGAGCGACGGCGAGGGCAACCTGCTCGACAATGACCACCTCGAACTGCTCGACTACCTCATCGCACAGCTCGAGAAGCGCAACATTGCTATCGTGCTGACGGCGCAGACCAATTTCGGCAACGGATATCCCGAGCGCAACACCGACCCCAACGGTGCCTTCACATATAAATATGACAAGTGCCACGTGCACGACATAGCCGAGGCCCAGGCCGCGCAGGAGCGCTACCTGACCCAGCTTGCAGGACATGTCAACCGCTATACGGGCAAGTCGATAGCCGCCGACCCGTCGATAGTGGCCATCGAAATCAACAACGAGCCCTGCCACAGCGGCACCCACGAGGAAATCACGGCTTACGTCGACCGAATGGCCCGTGCGCTCCGCACTGCCGGATTCGACCGCGAGGTGCTCTATAACGTGTCGCACAACCTCTGGCGCACCTCGGCATTCTACAAGGCCGACATCGACGGCTCCACCTACCAGTGGTATCCCACCGGTCTGGTGCACGGCAGTCGCCGTCAGGGCAATTTCCTGCCCGTGCTTGACAGCTACGACATTCCCTTCGACACCGTGCCCGGCTACATCAGCCAGCCCAAGTACATATATGAATACGATCCGGCCGACGTGCTCGACACCTATCTCTATCCTGCCGCTGCACGCACTTTCCGCAAGGCCGGATTCGACTGGGTGACGCAGTTCGCCTACGACCCCGTGGACATGGCGCGCTTCAACACCGAATATCAGACGCACTTCCTCAACACGGCCTATACGCCCGGCAAAGCCGTCGGCATGGCCATCGCCGCCGAAGTGATGCGCCGCACACCCGTCGGCACCGACTACGGCAAGTATCCCGTAGACACGGTCTTCGGCGACTTCACCGTGAGCGCGCGCCGCAATCTGGCCATGCTCAACGACGGGAAGTACTACTACCACACCAACCGCACAGCCGAGCAGCCGCGCAACGTGAAGAGACTCACACGCATCATGGGCGTCGGCTCGTCGCCTCTGGTGAGCACCGACGGTACGGGCGCATACTTCCTGGACCGTCTCGACAAGGATGTGTGGCGGCTGGAGGTGATGCCCGACGTGGTCCTTACGTCCGATCCCTTCGGCCGTCCGTCGCTGAGGCGTCATGTGGCTGAAATCATCGACGCTCCCGTGGCTATGACCATCACCCTTCCCGGTCTTGACGCCGGTTTCGACTATCAGGGCGAGCGCGGCAGCGGCCGTGCCTCCGGCGGCAGCGTGAGCCTCATGCCGGGCGTCTATCTGCTGGGCAAGTCGAAAGGCTTCGCCGCATGGCCTGCCGACCGCGTGTACGACAGCGAACGCGCCCTGCGTGTGGGCGAATACACCATGCCGCCCGTGTCGCGCGACTTCGCCGCCGCCGTGGTGCACACTCCGCGCACACGTGTCGCACCGGGCGACAGCATGACCATCCGTGCCACCGTCATCTCGGGCACGCCCGTCGACTCGGTGGTCATCTATCCCTCGGATGTGGACTTCTGGAAAGAGACAAATGTGACATACACGATGAAACGCACCGGTAAATACGAATACTCTGCCACCGTCGGCCTTTCGGGTAAAAAAGATTGGTATAAGTATGACATCGTGGTCTTCGATGGCGCCGGAGCCACCACATTCCCGTCGGGCGAGGCCGGTACGCCTCTCGACTGGGACTTCGGAGCCGGACGGCCGTCGGGCGCGCCCCGTCATTTTGCTACGGCAATAGCCGGCTCCGATGCACCTGTGGTTCTTGTCGACGCATCGGCAGGGGCTGACGGTGCAGAGTATTCGTCGATACCCGAGGCATGGCACGGCGCAGGCATGCGCCACACCGGTGCGTCGCTCGGCCGCAAGGGTGCGCTGCGCCTCTTCCGCGACGCTGACGCTCCCGTGCTCGAGGAGATGATACTGACCAAGTACGTGGGCGACATCATGGCCGACCATGCCGATACGGAGGCGTCAGACCTTGCCGTATACACCGGCGCCGTCGACGGCAACGCACAGGTGCGTGCCGCCGTGGTGAGCCGCGACGGATTCACCTACTCGGCCCCCGTCACACTCTCGTCCGACAGCCGCTGCACCGTGCGTCTCGACGCCCTCCGTCCGTCGGCCACGCTGCTGACTCCGGCCCCTTATCCGTCGTTCCTGGGCCGCAAGTTCGTGCCCGACTACGCCACCGTCCCGGCTCTGGACCCTGCCGGGATAGAGTCGGTGCTTCTCTATGCTGAGAACGCCGACTCCCCCTTCAGCATCGAGGTGTGCGGCATCACGCTCGAATGAGCGCCGCCTCCGCCCTCAGGCTGCTCGATACCATGTGAAATAATTCATTAAAATAAAACCTAATACCAATCCTTTAATTATGACACAAACATTCAAGAGCCGCCCGGCTCTCCGGAGACTGAGCTGTCTGCTCGCCCTCGTGGTGGCGCTGCTGCTTCCGGCCCTTGCCGGGGCACAGGCATCACGACCCGTCACAGGTACGGTAATTGATGAAATCGGCGAACCGCTCATCGGCGTCTCCGTGACTGTCGCCGGAGCCAAGACCGGTGTCGCCACCGACTTCGACGGCAAGTTCAGCATCGTCCTTCCCGCCGGTGCCGACAAGCTCGTCTTCACCTATGTAGGCTACAACACCAAGGAAGTGGACGCCGCTCCGGGCATGGACCTCAGCATCGAGATGGAGCCCAGCAGCAACGCCCTTCAGGAAATGGTCGTCATCGGCTACGGCTCGACCAAGAAGAACGACCTCACCGGCTCTGTGGCCGCCATCAGCGAGAAGGACTTCAACCAGGGCGTCATCAGTTCGCCTGAAGAACTCATCAACGGCAAGATTGCCGGCGTGCAGATCACCAACAGCGGCGGCTCGCCCAACGGCGGCGCCACCATCCGTGTGCGCGGCGGTGCATCGCTCAATGCCTCGAACGACCCTCTGATTGTGCTTGACGGCGTGCCCATGGAAGTGGGCGGCGGAGTAGAGGGCGCAGGCAACTTCCTGAGCCTCATCAACCCGAACGACATCGAGAGCATGACCATCCTCAAGGACGCATCATCGACGGCCATCTACGGCAGCCGCGCATCGAACGGCGTCATCATCATCACCACCAAGAAGGGCGGCGGCGACGGCGTCAAGGTGTCCTTCCAGACCACCAACTCCGTGTCGCACAAGGGCCGCACGTCGCCCCATCTGTCGATCGACGAGTTCCGCGACGTCATCAACACCTTCGGCACCGCCGACCAGGCGGCTCTCCTGGGCGACAACACCACCGACTGGAACAACGAGATATTCCGCAACGCCTTCGGCACCGACAACAACATCAGCATCGCCGGACGCGCCGCCAAGTGGCTCCCCTTCCGCGTGGCCATCGGCGCGATGTATCAGGAAGGTATCCTCCGCACCGACAAGTCGAACCGCTACACGGCCAACCTGAATCTCAATCCGTCGTTCTTCGACGACCATCTGCGCATCAACCTCAGCGGCAAGGGCACCTACGCCGACAACCGCACCGCCAACAGCGGCGCCATCTGGAACGCCGGCGCCTATGACCCCACCCAGCCCGTCTACGGCACCCTCGACGCCGCCGGCAACCAGATTATGACCCCCGACGGCAAGCCTATCTTCGGAGGATTCCATGAGGTGGTCGACCCGGCCAACAATCCTGCTCAGGGCGCCATCGCCAACCCCGTGGCCATGCTCGAGCAGTACGACAACCGCTCGAAGGTGTGGCGCTTCGTGGGCAACTTCGACGTGGACTACCGTCTGCACTTCCTCCCCGAGCTCCGTCTGCACGTGACCGGCGGCTATGACTACTCGCACGGCAAGCGCTCCGTGAGCATGCCGCAGAACAGCTTCGACAACTACACTTCCGGCGGCTACCGCTACACCCAGGGCCCGCAGAAGAACACCAACAGGCTCCTGACGGCCTACGCCAACTACAACAAGACTTTCGACGCCATCCGCTCGACCGTCGACGCCACCATCGGCTATGACTACCAGTACTGGCGCAACGACTATCCCGCCTACGACACCTTCAACGAGGCCGGCGACATCACCAACAGCAGCCAGGCCTACGACGAGCGTCACACCCTCCTGTCGTACTACGGACGTATCAACTACAGCTTCGACAGCCGCTACCTGCTCACGGCCACATTCCGCCGCGACGGTTCGAGCCGCTTCGCCAAGGACAACCGCTGGGGTACATTTCCCTCGGTGGCACTCGCATGGCGCGTGGCCGGCGAGGACTTCTGGGAGAACTTCCGCACCGTCATGAACGACTTCAAGGTGCGCGTCAGCTACGGCGTCACCGGCCAGCAGGACGGCATCGCCAACTACGGCTATCTGCCCAACTACACCGTGTCGAATTCCGGCGCATACTACTGGTTCAACGGCCAGTGGATACCTCTCTACCGTCCTCAGAAGTACAATCCCGACCTGCGCTGGGAGACCACCAGGAGCTGGAACTTCGGCGTTGACTTCGGATTCCTCAACGGCCGTCTGAGCGGCAGCGTGGACTACTACACCCGCAAGACCGAGGACCTTCTGGCCACCGTGCCTATCCCTGCCGGCGTGAACTTCGACAAGACTATGCTCAGCAACGTGGGCAACGTCGACAGCAAGGGTGTCGAAATCGCCCTCACGGCCAACATCATCGACACAAAGGACTGGTCGTGGAACGCCACCTTCAACGCCACCTGGCAGGAGAACAAAATCACCAACCTGAGTCTCGTCCCCGGCACCGACGCCGCCGACACCAGCGTGGGCTACATGGAAGCCACGCCCGTGATGGTCTACAAGACCGGCTATGCCCCCAACACCTTCAAGGTCTACAAGCAGATCTATGACAGCGAGACCGGCATGCCCGTCGAAGGACTCTACGCCGACCTCAACGGCGACGGCCGCAGCACCGCCGACGACCAGTACTACTACCACCACGCCGCGCCCGACTGGATATTCGGCTTCAGCACCTCGCTCCGCTGGAAGAAGTGGACCCTCAGCACGGCCCTGCGCGCACAGGTGGGCAACTATCTCTACAACGGCAACGCCGCCAACATGGGCGCATGGGAGTGCGTGTCGTGGAACGTCGGTCAGGTCAACAATCTCTCGTCGAGCTTCCTTGACACCAACTTCCAGCGCCGCCAGTACGCCTCCGACCACTACGTGGAGAACGCCTCCTTCCTGAAGATGGACAATCTCCAGCTGAGCTACAACTTCGGCCGCGTGGCACGCAACCTCGACCTCCACGTGTCGGCGATGGTGCAGAACGTGTTCACCGTCACCAAGTACAAGGGCGTAGACCCCGAGAGCAACTGGGGCATCGAGTCGTCGATGTATCCGCGTCCGCGCACTTATTCACTCACCGTTGGTCTTAACTTCTAACATTCACACCGAACAGATACAATGAAAAAGCTATATATGATTCTGGCCGCAGCCGTGATGCTGCTCACCGGGGCCTGTACGTCGGACCTGGACCAGAAACCCGTCATAGGCACCACCAGCGACGACGTCTACTCCTCCGTCGAAGGCTACCGCTCGGTGCTCGCCAAGATATACAGCACGTACAGCCTCATCGGCGCCGAACGTGGCGGCGGCTCGGCCGACATCTCGAGCAACCAGGGCCAGGACATGCTCCGAACCCTCTTCAACCTTCAGGAACTGCCCACCGACGAAGCAGCCTACAAATACATCTCGGGCGACAACCTCTCCGACCTGACCTATATCAACTGGGACGCCACCGACGTGTGGGTGTCGGACGCATACTACCGTCTGTACTACATCATCGCGCTCTCGAACGAGTTCCTCCGCTACTGCGACGAGGGCACCATCGCCGGATTCGGCGAGACGGCCGCTGCCGAGCTCCGCACCTATGCGCTCGAGGCACGCTTCATGCGCGCATACACCTACTTCAATGTGCTCGACCTCTTCCGCAAGGGCCCGTTCGTGGACGAGAACACCCCGATGACGGGCTTCATCCCCGAGGCATACGACGGCAAGCAGCTCTATGACTTCATCAAGAGCGAGATCGACGCCATCGCACCCCAGCTGCCCGACAGCCCCGCCTACGCACGAGCCGGCAAGGGCGCCGCATATGCTCTGGGCGCACGTCTGGCCATCAACGGCGAGGTCTACACCGGCACATCGCACGCTACCGAGGCCATCGACTACTGCAAGAAAGTCATGGCGCTGGGCTACTCGCTCGAACCCGTGTACAGCAGCCTCTTCAATGCCGACAACGACAAGCGCACCAATGAAATCATCTTCGCCTTCGCGGCCGACAACGCCAATGCCGCCACCTGGGGCTCGGCCACCTATCTTGTGGCAGGCTCCTGTCCGAACGACGGCGACGACGTGACCGGCATCTACGGATGCGGCACCGCCTGGGGCAACTTCTCGATGCGAGGCGAAGTGACGTCGCTCTTCGATGCCGAGCACGACAGCCGCTTCCTCTTCCTCACCGACGGCCGCGACGAATTCTTCACCGCAGGCATAGAGACAGCCAATCAGGGCTATCGCTCGTACAAGTGGACCAACATCAACGACGCCGGCGAGCAGGCATGCGTCACCGACATCGGCGTGAACACCGACTTCCCCATCTTCCGTCTGTCGGAAATCTACCTCACGGCAGCCGAGGCAGTGGTGCGCGGCGGCGAGGGCATGAGCCGCAGCGAGGCTGCCGGACTCGTCAACGAAGTGCGCCGCCGTGCCTACGGCGACCGCTCGGGCGACATCTCCGACGCCCAGCTCACGCTCGACTTCCTCATCGACGAGCGCGGACGCGAGTTCTACCACGAACTGCACCGCCGCACCGACCTGGTGCGCTTCGACCGCTTCGCCGGCTCGAACTACCAGTGGCAGTGGAAGGGAGGCGTCATCGACGGACGCGGCGTGGACAAGCGCTACAACATCTTCCCCATCCCCGTGACCGAGCTGTCGGCCAATCCCAATCTCAAAAACGAGCTTTACTAATCTTCCAAGCAACAGCCAACAATGAACGCATACAGCAAATATACAGCCGCTCTGGCTCTTGCAGCCCTGGCTCTCACGGCCTGTGAGAAGGACGGCGACACCATATACATCGGCAGCGTCACCGACCCGTCGGTGGAGACCACCGCCACCGACATCGTGCTGGACGAGAACAATCTCGAGATGCTCGCCCTGACGGTGTTCTGGAACGAGAACGGCGACATCACTCTCTCCGACCCCGGCGTGGCCGCTCCGTCGAACGCTTTCACCAACACTCTCCAGTTATCGGCGTCGGAGGACTTCGCCACGGTCTATGAGGAGACTATGGGCGCAGGAGTGACGAGCCGCCAGTTCACCGCCGGCGAGCTCAACTCCGCAGCCATCCGCGGCGGCATGGAGAGCGGCACGACGGCTCCCGTCTACATCCGCATCAAGAGCGTGCTCGGCCCCAACGTGGCTCCGCGATACAGCAATGTGCTGACCGTCAACCTCACCACCTACCTCGTCGACCTTACCATAGGTGCCATCCTCGACAAGAATCAGGAGGACACGGGCCGCACCCTGGCACTGACCGACCGCGAGAATGTCTTCGCAGGCTTCCTCGGAGCGGCTTCGTGGGAGAACTGGTACTTCCGCGCTCCCGGCGGCGAGCTGTGGGGCACCGCCGCCGACCCCGGCGAAGCCTTCATGCTCGGAAGCAGCAGCAAGGGCGAGATATGGAACAACTGGTTCCCCGAGCCCGCCGGATGCTACTACACCACCGTGAACATCCCGGCCAACGAATGGACCGGACAGCTCGTGAAGAGCCTCTCGCTCAGCGGCGACATCAACGGCGAGATGACCTATGACCGCCACTCCAACGCATGGAGCTACACCTTCGAGGCCGAGGCACGCAGCTACAGCGTCAGCATCTCGGGTCTGAGCGACATCTATAACCACAGCGGCGGCGACGGCGCCCCGGCGCAGACCGACGTCCCCGTAGGCTTCGGCGGACAGGCAGGCGCCCTCACCTTCGGCTCTTCGGCATCGGCCGTCACCTTCGACGTGGCCACGGCAGGCGAGGTCAGCATAGTCCTCGACCTTTCCAATCCCAAGGAATGGACCATAGGCACCGGCTCGCTCGCCCCCGTGGAGGAAGCCGCCCCGATGGTCTACCTGCTCGGCATCGTTGAGCCGTGGGGCTTCAGCGACTATCTGCGCCTCTACAATGAGGAAGAACTCTCCTACGGCGGCGTGCACTACGTGGAGTCGCTCTGGGGCTGGCAGGTAGGCACCGAGGTCGACAACTGGAGCGACGTCTACAAGATGGTGGCCGGAGGCAATGCCTCAGAAGGCAAGCTCGCCATGGACGCCCAGGACAACATCACCGCTCCCGAAAACGGCACCTACATCTTCGACATCTCGCTCAAGTGGCTCACCTACAAGCTGACGGCTCTGACGTCAGTCTCGGCTACGGGCATGAACGACGACTGGAACCTCCACGCCATGACCGCCACGGAGACACCGGGTGTGTACACCTATGAGTTCGAGAAGACCGCCGATACTCCCTGGGGCGTGAAGATTATCTTCAACGAGGACTGGGACCTCTTCTACGGAGGCAACGGCAAACCCGGCGAGATGTGCTACAAGCGCGACGGCTTCACAGGCGACAACGACTTCGCTGTCGGCGACACCGTGGTGCTCACCGTGGACCTCTTCAATGCAACATATTCCTACGCCAAGAAATAATACCGAAAGAAAATCATGAAACTCAAGCATATTATGATCATGGCTGTCGCCGCCCTTGCGGCCGCGGCATGCACCGAAGACAGCCCCAAGACCACATGGCCCGAAGGCGAGGGCCCCGACAAGGAACCCGTGCAGATAGAGCGCGGCACATTCGCCAAGGGTGCCGACGTCAGCTGGGTGACCGAGCTGGAGAAGGCCGGCTACACATTCACCAATGCCGACGGCACGCAGAAGGAGCTTATGGAGCTGCTGCGCGACGACTGCGGCGTGGACGCCATCCGTCTGCGCGTGTTCGTCAACCCCGAGCGTGACAAGGAAATCAACGGCTGGTGCAACATCGACGACGTCATCGTCAAGGCACGCCGCGCCCACGCCCTCGGACTCCGTCTGATGATAGACTTCCACTTCAGCGACCGCTGGGCCGACCCCGGACAGCAGTTCATCCCCTCGGAGTGGGAGAATTACACCCTCGAGGAGGTAAAAAGCGCCATGGCCGACCACGTCAGCACACTAATGACGGCTCTGCAGCGTTATGATATTGAACCCGAATGGGTCCAGATCGGCAACGAGACCCGTACCGGCATGATGTGGCCTCTCGGCGACTATCAGAACGGCGACAACTTCACCCAGATGGTGAACGCCGGATATGACGCCGTCAAGGCTGTCTTCCCCGAGGCGCTCGTCATAGTGCACCTCGACGGCGGCAACCAGTCGTATCTCTACACCCGCATCTTCAGCAAGCTCGAGGCCGAAGGAGGCAAGTACGACATGATAGGCATGTCGCTCTATCCCGGCGACACATCGTGGCAGAAGGACGTCGACGACTGCATCGCCAACATCCGCAAGGTGCAGGCTGACTACGGCAAGCCCGTGATGCTCTGTGAGATAGGCTTCGACTACACTCAGCCCGAAACCGCCGACCGCATCCTCTCCGACATGATGGAGAAAGGCAAGGCTGTCGACCTCAAGGGCATCTTCTGGTGGGAACCCGAGGCTCCGGCCGAACGAGGCTACACCAAAGGCTGCTTCGACAACGGGACTCCTACAGCCGCTCTGAACGCTTTCAGGAACTGAATGCGGCCTTAATAATAATTCGGGTTCCGCAGAGGAAGGCGCTTCTGCGGAACCTCAATACAACAAACTATAGATGACACAGACAAAGCATTTGTTTATCATTCCGGCCATCGTCCTCCTCGGAGGTGCGGCCGCTTTCGCCCGGAGATCGGAGACGACTCTCCACGACGGCTGGCAGTTCTCCAAAGGCCACAGCGCCGACGCGACGTCGTGGCAGAACGTGCGTGTACCCCACGACTGGGCCATATACGGTCCGTTCGACCGCAAGAATGATCTTCAGGTCGTGGCCGTGGAGCAGAACGGCGAGACAGAAGAGACCGCCAAGACGGGCCGCACGGGCGGTCTGCCATTCATCGGCAAGGGCGTGTACCGCACCACATTCGAGGTGCCCGACACCGCAGGCCGCGCGGTTAGCATAGTCTTCGACGGCGCCATGAGCAACGCCCGCGTGTACGTCAACGGCACCGAGGCGGGATTCTGGCCCTACGGCTACAACTCGTTCTGCGTCGACGCTTCGAAGGCCATGCGCCCGGGCAAGAACGACCTCGTGGTCGAGCTCGAGAACTATGAGCGCGCGTCGCGCTGGTATCCCGGCGCCGGTCTGTACCGCAACGTCCACGTGGTCAGCACCGACCGCGTCCACATCCCCGTCTGGGGCACATACGTCACCACGCCCGTGGTCGGCAAGGACGAGGCCTCGGTGAACCTGCGCATGAAGATTGAAGGCGCAGCACGCGACGAGAAAGTCACCGTGGCCACCGACATCCTCGCGCCCGACGGCCGCAAGGTGGCTTCGTCGGAGGCCGTCTACGTGGCCCGCGGACAGGAGTTCGCCCAGAACTTCCTGGTCAGGTCGCCCGACCTGTGGAGCACTTCGAATCCGGCTCTCTACACCGCCCGCACCACGCTGAGCGTAGGCGGCAAGGTGGTCGACAGCTATGACACTCGCTTCGGCATCCGCAAGCTCGAGTATATCCCCGAACGCGGATTCTTCCTCAACGGCGAGCCCACCAAGTTCAAGGGTGTATGCAACCACCACGACCTCGGTCCCCTCGGGGCTGCAGTGAACCGCTCGGCGCTCCGCCATCAGATAGAACTGCTCAAGGACATGGGCGTCAACGCCATCCGCACATCGCACAATATGCCGGCTCCCGAGCTCGTGGAGCTATGCGACGAGATGGGCGTCATGCTCATGATCGAGCCCTTTGACGACTGGGGCTTCCGCCCGAAGTCGCCCAACGGCTACGGCAGCGTCTTCAAGGACTGGGCCGAGCGCGACATCACCAATATGGTCGAGCACTACCGCAACAATCCGTCGGTGGTGATGTGGTCAATCGGCAACGAAGTGCCTTCGCAGTGGGGTCCCGACGGCATGTCGGAGCTGGTCATGCTTCAGGACCTGGTGCACAAGCTCGACCCGACGCGTCCTGTCACCTGCGGCATGGACCAGATAGGCGCCGTGCTTGACAACGGTTTCGCCGCCGCACTCGACATTCCCGGCTTCAACTACAAGCCACAGCACTACGACCACGCCTACAAGGTGCTGCCCCAGAAGATGATACTCGGCTCGGAGACGGCATCGACCGTGTCGAGCCGCGGCAAGTACTACTTCCCCGTGGAGTTCGGCGAGCATCACACCATGATGCACCCCGACAACCAGAGCAACAGCTACGACAACGAGTCGTGCTCGTGGTCGAACACGCCTGACATCGACTTCGTCATGGACGACGACCGCGAGTGGGTGCTCGGACAGTTCGTGTGGACCGGTTTCGACTACCTCGGCGAGCCCTCGCCCTACGACACCGACGCATGGCCCAGCCACAGCTCCTACTTCGGCATCATCGACCTGGCCTCGCTCCCCAAGGACCGCTACTACTTCTACCGCTCCAAGTGGAACACTGAGCAGCCCACGCTCCACGTGCTGCCGCACTGGACATGGCCTGACCGCAAGGGCAAGGTGACGCCCGTCTACGTCTACACGTCATATCCCGAGGCCGAGCTTTTCGTCAACGGCGTAAGCCAGGGACGCAAGGCCAAGGACGCGTCGAGCCTCATCGACCGCTACCGTCTGCGCTGGAACGACGTGGTGTATCAGCCCGGTGAAATACGCGTGGTGGCATATGATGCCGCCGGCAATCCTGCCGAAGAGCGCACAGTCCGCACCGCCGGCAAGCCTGCCGCACTACGCATCGAGGCCAATCGCAGCGAGATAGCCGCCGACGGCGACGAACTGGTCTACTTCACAGTGACCGCTGTCGACAGCAAGGGCAATCCCGTGCCCGACGCATCGAATCTGGTGAAGTTCACCGTCACGGGCGCCGGTACGTTCGAGGCAACGGCCAACGGCGACGCCACGTGCGTACTTCCCTTCCAGAATCCGGAGATGAAGCTCTTCAGCGGCGCCGCCACCGCCATCGCGCGCAGCGCCAGGACTCCCGGCACTCTGACCATCAAGGCCACGGCCAAGGGCCTCAAGCCGGCTCAGGCCACCGTGACGGTCAAGTAAGAGCCGTCAAATAATTCAGCAACAGAACCCGTCGGAAGCGAATCCGCAACGCTCCGACGGGTTTCTTGTATGGTTTATCCGGAACTATTCCGTAACTTTGTGCACGGACAATGATTCACTCATCACATCACCTATGAAGAATATGAAAAAACTGACGGCGCTTCTCTTTGCCGCTGCAATAGCCGGCCTCGTACAGGCTCAGACCCTTCCCGACCTTCCTCCGATGCCTTCGGCCGACGCCGGTGCCGGCGTGGGCTCCGTGCCTATGGGACGCCTTGAGGATTTCGGGGAAGTGAAGCTCGATATTCCTGTCACTCCCGGACCATTCGCGCCTGACTGGGACTCGATAGAGAAGAACTATCCCGGCACTCCGGAGTGGCTGCGCGACGCCAAGTTCGGCATATGGGTTCATTTCGGTCCGCAGTCGGCCGGCGAGAGCGGCGACTGGTATGCGCGCAACCTCTACAAGCAGGGCCACCGCGCCTACGCCAATCATCTGCGCCGCTTCGGCCATCCGTCGGAGACGGGCTACAAGGAGGTGCTCCGGGACTGGAATCCCTCGGCTCTGAATCCTGAATATCTTACGGCTCTGTACAAGAAAGCCGGCGCGAGGTTCCTGATGATTCAGGGCGTGCACCATGACAACTACGACCTGTGGAACTCGAGGTATCAGCCGTGGAACTCGGTGAACATCGGTCCGCACCGCGACCTCCTGCGCGAATGGGCCGACGCCTGCCGCAGCAACGGTATGCGCTACGGCGTCACTTTCCACCACGAATACACCTGGTGGTGGTGGCAGACGGCCTTCGGCTCGGATGCTGAGGGCGAGAAGGCCGGTGTGCCGTACGACGGCCATCTCACCGCCGCCGACGGAATCGGCAAGTGGTGGGAGGGTTATGACCCGCGGATGCTCTACGGTGTGGACCTGCGGTGCTATGAGAGCGTCGATTCGTGCGCGCATACGGGCTGGTCGCCCCCTGCCGACGGCATATTCTCCCGTCATCTCGACTATGCGCGGTGGTACGCCACTCAGTGGGCGCTCCGCATGATGGATGTGGTGGCCAACTATGACCCCGACTTCATATATACAGACGGCACGAAGGAAGGCCCGTTCTGCGGCACGGGGACGGGTACGGGCCTCAGATGCAATGCCATGCCGCTGGTGATGGCAGACTACTATAACCGCACTCTCCGCGACCGGGGAGAGGTCAACACGTTCAGCATCATCAAGTTCCGCCATCCGACAAATGGTGCGGTCAACACGGCCGAATTCGAGTTCCCTGACACCATCAACTCGTCACAGCCGTGGATACGCGAAGCGCCCGTGGGCAACTGGTTCTATGAGCCGGGCTTCGTCTACGACCCGGGGATGATGATACGCTTCATCATCGAGGCCGTGGCTCGCGACGGAAATGCCGCCCTCAACATCTGCCTGCGTCCTGACGGCTCCATCGAGGACGAGTGCGTGAAGATGCTCGAGGAGGTGGGCCGCTGGATGGAAGTGAACGGCGCTGCGGTCTACGGCAGCCGCGCGTGGAAGGTGCCCGGCGAGGGCGCAATGGTCGACGGGAAGCTGAAAAAACTTCCCGGCGGCTATCTCGGACGCGCTCAGGCCGACTTCGCCTTCGACGCCGGCGACATCCGCTTCACCCGTGGTGCCGACGGCGCCATCTATGCCTTCTGCATGGCTCTTCCGGAGCCGGGTGGGAGTGTGGCTGTCAGGTCGCTCGGTCTGAAAGCTCCCGGTACGGGCTGCAAGGTGGACGACGTGACTCTGCTCGGCAGCGGCGAGCGTCTGCGCTGGCGGCAGACCGACGATGCGCTTGTCATCGAAGTGCCTCAGGAGCTGCCATGCGGCACATCGATAGTGTTCCGTGTCTCGGTATAGTCCGGAATCATAACGCAGAACGGCCCGGCTGCTGAATCGTTCAGCGCCGGGCCGTTGCTTTGCGTTATGTCGGGTCGCGATGCGACTGTCAGTTGATGATGTCGAAGCCGGTGTACTTGCGCAGACATTCGGGCACTACGATGCCTTCGGGAGTCTGGTTGTTCTCAAGCAGGGCTGCCACGATGCGCGGCAGGGCCAGGGCCGAGCCGTTGAGGGTGTGGCAGAGCTGAGGCTTCTTGTCCTCTCCGCGGTAGCGGCACTTGAGGCGGTTGGCCTGATATGTCTCGAAGTTCGATACGGACGATACCTCGAGCCAGCGACCCTGGGCAGCGGAGTACACCTCGAAGTCGAAGGTGATGGCCGAAGTGAAGCTCATGTCGCCGCCGCACAGACGGAGGATGTGCCAGGGCAGACCGAGTTTCTCGAGCAGACCCTGCACGTGGGCCTTCATCTCCTCGAGGGCTGCGTAGGAGTTCTCGGGCTTCTCTATGCGCACGATCTCAACTTTGTCGAACTGGTGCAGACGGTTGAGGCCGCGCACGTCCTTGCCGTAGCTGCCGGCTTCGCGGCGGAAGCAGGCCGAGTATGCGCAGTTCTTGATGGGCAGACGGTCAGCGGGGATGATGACGTCGCGGTAGAGGTTAGTCACGGGCACTTCGGCGGTGGGGATGAGATAGAGGTTGTCCACCTCGCAGTGGTACATCTGGCCTTCCTTGTCGGGGAGCTGGCCAGTGCCGTAGCCCGAAGCCTCGTTCACCACGTAGGGGGGCTGCACTTCGAGGTATCCTGCTGCCGAAGCCTCGTCGAGGAAGAACTGGATGAGGGCGCGCTGGAGCTTGGCGCCTTTGCCCAGATATACGGGGAAGCCGGCGCCGGTAATCTTCACGCCGAGGTCGAAGTCAATCAGGTTGTACTTCTTGGCCAGGTCCCAGTGGGGGAGTGCGTCAGGGCCGAGGTCGGGCATCGGGCCGCCGGTGAGTTCGACCACGTTGTCGGCTGCCGAAGTGCCTTCGGGCACGGCTGCGCAGGGTAGGTTGGGTATGCTGAGGAGTTCGGTGCGGATTTCGTCCTCGGTGCGGCCGAGTTCTTCGGAGAGGGCGCGCTGCTCCTCCTTGAGGACGGCCACCTGTGCCTTGGCTTTCTCGGCGTCGTCCTTGCGGCCTTCTTTCATGGCCTTGCCTATGGAGGCCGCCATGCGGTTGAGCTCGGCGGCGGCGTTGTCGTTCTTGAGCTGGAGCTGACGGCGGAGGTCGTCGAGAGCCAGCACGCGGGCTATGGGCTTCTCGCCCTTGAAGCCTTTGACGGCCAGACGGGCTACGACGCCCTGCGGATCAGCTTTGATCTGTTGTATGGTAAGCATGTCGTAATGATGTTAATCGGGTGGGGTGGGGTAGTGCTGTGCGGAGGGTCAGCGCGAGAGGAGTTCGCGTACTTTGGCCGATATGGCTTTGCCGTCGGCGCGTCCTGCAAGAGCTTTGGTGGCCACGCCCATCACGCGGCCCATTTCAGCGGGCGACGATGCGCCGGTCTCGGCGATTATCCTGGCGATGGCGTCGGTGAGTTCTTCGTCTGAGAGAGCCTTGGGCAGATAGGCTTCGATGACCTCGCACTCTGCCATTTCGGTGGCAGCGAGTTCGGGACGGCCCTGCTCGGTGTAGATTGCGGCGCTTTCGCGGCGCTGTTTGGCCATTTTGGCAAGAATCTTCATGGCCACGCTGTCGGCCAGTTCGCCGTTGGCGCCGGGAGCGGTTTTGGCCTCGATGAATTCTTTCTTGATGCCGCGGAGAGCCTGCAGGCGCATCTTGTCGTGAGCGAGCATGGCTGCCTTTATGTCGGCATCAATCTGAGCATATATATCCATAATAATATTGTTTGCTGTTCAGCTTGCAAATTTAGTGAAAATATGTGAGCCGCAGTCTATGCGGCATCAAAAATTTTTGCCGCTGTCTGCTGGTTTAATCCTCCGGTCACTCCTTGCTTTCGCCGTTTATGCTCTGGAGGTACTGCTTGGGGGGCATGTGCATCTTGCGCTTGAAGGTCTCGCGGAAGGTCTTGATGTCGCGGAATCCGCATAGCTCGGCCACAGTGGCCACGTTGGTGTTGCCCTGACGGAAGAGCGCCACGGCCTTGCAGATGCGGTACTCGTTGATGAAGTCTACGAGGGTCATGCCGGTCATCTTGCGGATTTTCTTGTACAGCGATGAGTGGCTCATGGCCAGGCGTGCGGCCAGGAAGTCGATGCCGAACTCTTCGTTGCGCAGATTCTCGTCGATGATGGCGCGGACTTCGAGGAGGAATTTCTGCTCCTCTTTGTTGTAGGCCGCCGACTGCTCGGTGACTTTCTCGAAAAGGCCCTTGGGCGTCTCGTCGGCGCCGGTGCCGCCGAGCAGGCGGTCGATGTTGACGCGGAGCAGCTTGAGCGACATCGGCTTGGTGTAGAATGCGTCGACGCCTTCGTTGTAGGCCCGGAGCATGTCGTCCTCGGCGTTGACGGCGGAGAATACGACCACCTTGACGTGGCGCAGTTTCTTCTCGGCCTTGATGGCCTTGATGAGTCCGTGACCGTCGAGCCTGGGCATCATTATGTCGGTGACAACCACGTCGAAGTCGCCCGAGAGAGCCATTTCGACGCCTTCCTGGCCGTCGGAGGCGCAGCACACGCGGAAGTCCTGTCCGAACGACCGTGCCAGCAGCGACGACACTTCGGGGTCGTCGTCGACGAAAAGTATCGAGTGAATGGCCGTGGGATTGGTGATGCCGGTCACCATTGCTCCGGGAGAGTCGGCCGCATCGGATGGAAGCCACGTCTGTCCGTCGGCCTCGTGTTCGTGTCCGTCGGCTCTGACAGTGCTGCCGCCAGCGGGTTCCTTGGGAAGTATGACGGAGAAGGTCGAGCCGCTGTTCACCTGGCTGTCGAGGTCGATGTGTCCGCCGTGCAGCTCGACGAGTTCTTTGACGAAAGCGAGGCCGATGCCGTCGCCGCTGCTCTGCTCGCGGCCGCGCTCGGTGCGGAAGTACGGCTCGAATATCAGTCCGCGCATCTTCTCGACGATGCCTATGCCCGTGTCCTTGACGCTGATGTCGACCGTCTCGCCCAGGTCGCGGACCGACAGTATGATCTCGCCGCCGTCGGGGGTGTACTTGTAGGCGTTCGACACGAGGTTGGAGATGATGAGCTCGAGTTTGTCGGGGTCAAGGAGTGCCTCGACCGGCGGAGTGTCGTGCACGTAGCTGAAGGATATGTTCTTCTGCTTGCAGAGGTTCTCGTAGTCGGGCGTGAGGTCGCCGACGAACGCCGTCAGCTCCAGTTTGCGGCTCACGAGGCGGAGGTGTCCCGACTCGATTTTGCGGAAGTCTATGATGTGACTGATGAGCTTGTTGAGTTTCAGTGCGTTGCGGTATATGCCGTGGAGATGTGCCGTGGGTACGGTCTGGCGCGGCGAGTCGAGGATTTCCTCCACCTGGGCGGCGATGAGGAAGCACGGCGTGCGGAGTTCGTGGGAGATATTGGCGTAGAAGTCGAGCTTGGCGTTGGCCAGATTGCGCTCGTTGGCTTTCTCCATGTCGGCCAGCCGCACGCGTTCCGACGCCATCATCAGGCGGTGCCATGTGCGCAGACCTGTGGCGATGACGGCGGCCGCCAGCAGCAGCCACAGGATGTTGGCCCATATGGTGCCGTACCACGGCTGGGCGATGTCTATGGGCAGCATGGCCGTGGCCGAGAGGTAGCCGTCCGGGCGGAAGTGGCGCACCATCAGGCGGTATTTGCCGGGCGGAACGTTGGTGTACGTGGCCGAGCGGCTTTCCGAGGCATCGCGCCAGCCCGTGTCGAATCCTTCGAGCATACATTCGAATCCCAGTCCGTCGGGGTTGGTCATCTCGGGCACGGTGAAGTTGACGGTGAAGAAGTTCTCGTCATGCGCCAGGCAGACTTCGGAGTCATCCTTGCCCGGCAGGGGCAGCTCGCGTGGTTCGTGGCCGAGGATGGTCAGTCCGGTGAATATCAGAGGAAGATGACGCCTTGGCGGCGACACGTATGCCGGGTCGAATATGAGCAGGCCGCTGGTGCTGCCGAAGCATATATGTCCGCGCGTGTATGCCGAGGCGTTGCTGGTGAATACGGTCGGAAGACGCGAGTCGCGGATGCGCGTGAAGGTCTCGCTGCGGCGGTCGAACTTGTAGAGTCCGTTGGTGGTGGCCATCCACAGTGTGCCGCTGCGGTCTTCCACTATCGACTGTACGTGCACGTCGGGGAGGGTCCTGTCTACCTGATATGACTTGAGCACTTCGGTATAGCCGTGACCTCCGGGCGATATGGAGATGAGTCCGTGACGTCCGAGAGTGGCCCAGAGGTAGCCGCGCGAGTCAAGGAATGTATAGTTGATGCTTCGTTCGGGCAGTTTCAGGCCGGTGTTTGAGGGGCTGTCGGAGTATCGGGCCGTGATGCGTCGCGAGCGTTTGTTCACTTTGAGGATGCCCTGATAGCGCGTGCCGATCCACATGAAGTCGCCGCCGTCGGCTATCGACATCACTGACACGTTTTCGGCTCCGGCCACAGCCGTGAAGGTGCGCTGGGCCTTGTCGAACACGTGCAGTCCGTTGCAGCCCACCCATATCGAGCCGCGTCTGTCGTCGGCCAGCACCCACACCTTGTTGCCGGGCTCGTCCGTGACGGTGTAGTTGGTGAAGGTCTTCGTGACGGTGTTGAATCCTGACAGGCCGCGCGAGTAGACGCCCAGCCACAGCATCTGTCCGTCCTTGACGATGCTCACCACATTGTTTCCGGGAATGTCGGAATTGGCGGTGTTGAAGTTCTCAATCAGGCCGCTTTCGGTGTCGACCACGTCGAGTCCGCCACCGTCGAGTCCGAGGTAGAGGCGTCCGGCATGGGGCTGCACGGCGGTGATGATGTCGTACGTCACGGCGCCTGAGGCGCGGCTGCAGACTGTATATCGGTTCTGCTCGGGCGATAGCAGGCACATGCCGGAGCGGTATGTGCCGAGCCAGAGGTTGTTGTCGCGGTCGGCGTAGGCCGTGTATATGGCGTCGCCCGATATGCTTGAGTTGGCCGGGATGAAGTGTGTGAGCTTTCCGTCGGGCATCTGGGCGAAGAGTCCGCCGCCGTCGGTGGCGAAGTAAGTGATGCTGTCTATCTTCACCGTGCTCATGATGGCGTCGGGTATCGGCAGGTCGTGGTCTTCTTCGAGAGAGCCGTCGCTGTCAGTCACCCGGTATGCCCGGCAGATGCCGCCTATGCCTGCGCCAGTGATGACGCGGCGCTTCTCGGGGTCGAAGTAGATGTTGAGGTTGGTGTCGAACTGGGTGTATGTGGGTGTATGGATGATTTCGCGCTCGCCGTCGGCCGAGAGTACGGTTATGCCCTCGTCGGAGTATGCCAGCAGGCGTCCGCGAGTGAATCGGCATATGTCGGCATAGCGTCGGCCGGCCGGGCGCGGGAGTATTCTGAACACCGGCACGGGGCGGCCGTCGCTGTCGCGGTCGTGGCGCTCCAGCCTCAGGATGTTGCCGTTGATGCTTACGGCGAAAACGCCTCCGTCGGCTATGAGGACGCGGCTCACGCGGTCGGTCATGCGGTACGACGGCTTGCCGTGGTCGCCTGATATGTGGCAGTGGCGGAAGTGTCCGTCGGCGATGCTGTAGTAGTCGAGTCCGTTGTCGCTGCCTACCCACACGCCGGCCGAGTCGCCTGCAAGTGCGCGCACCATGTCGTTGGTGAGCGATGTCGGGTCATCGGGACTGTTGCGGAATATCTTCGACGTCCGGCCGTCGTAGCGGGCCAGACCGTTCCAGGTGCCTACCCACAGGAAGCCGAGCGAGTCCTCGGCGATGGCGTTCACCGAGTTGTCGGGAAGACCCTGTACGATTCCCGTCCTCTTGAAGTAGGTGTTCGAGGGCAGTGGTGCTCCCTCAGCAACTAAGCCTAAAATTGCCGAAAGTAGCAGAATCAAATAGGGGGGGTAGTTAATCTTCTCATACATAGGTAGTTATGGTTTAAGGCTGATATTCTTTATTGAACAGCACAAAATTATATAAGATTGAGAAAATGGCAGGGGGTGATTTTCGTACACAAAGGGGCGAAAATCGGAATTGTCAGAATTTGAGATGCAAAATTAGTGCATTTCGGTGGTTTTTCCGATTTTTCGGGTCTTTTTTTGCGAAAATCGGGCAGTAGAGTTCGCCGTCCTGCTTGTAATTTTGTGCCGTGCAAAAGAGCCAATGTTTCATATGACCCTTTCAGCCGAAAGTCGTAAAAACATGGAAAACACGCACACATTATTAATATAGAAACAGAACCGAATTAATACGAACAGATTCAACCTATCACCTCAGACCTGCGAAAATTTATTCAACTTCTGCGAATTTTGATTCATCCTTAACGACAAAACACTAAAAAACCTAATACCGCTCAAGCAAATCCCGGCTTATGCATACTTTTACCAAAATCGTATTCACTTTACTCAGTGCCGCAGCTATTGCAGGCACCGCGGCATGTACATCGGCATCGGCTGAAACCGAGTCGTCGGAAATGCGCGAAATCCGTTCGGGCGAGATATGGCCCGACAACAACGGTGTGCACATCAACGCCCACGGTGGCGGCATCCTTGCCTATGACAACAAGTACTATTGGTTCGGCGAACACAAGTCCGACTCAACCAGCTCGGCTCTGGTGGGCGTGAAGTGCTACAGCTCGACCAATCTCGCCGACTGGACCGACTGCGGCACGGCTCTCGAAGTGGTCGATGAAGCCGGACACGACCTTGAGCGCGGATGCGTCCTCGAGCGTCCGAAGGTGGTCTACAATCCCCTCACCAAGAAATTCGTCATGTGGTTCCACCTCGAACTCAAGGGCAAGGGCTACTCCGCCGCACGCTACGGCGTGGCCACCGCCGACAAGCCCGAAGGCCCCTACACTTATCTCCGCTCGGGCCGCGTGCTCCCCGGTGTGCGTCCTGCCGGTATGACCGCCGAGGCCGCAGCCAGGGCCGACAGCCTCGCCAAGGCCGATCTGGGCGACTGGTGGACCGAAAGCTGGTACAAGGCCGTGGACGACGGATACCTCAACAGCCGTGACCTCGGCACCGGACAGATGGCCCGCGACCAGACAGTATTCGTAGACCCGGCCGACGGCAAAGCCTACCACATCTTCTCGTCTGAAGACAATCTCACGCTCATCATAGCCGGCCTCAGCGACGACTTCACCTCACACTCAGGCAAGTACGTACGCGTAGCTCCGGCCGGACACAACGAGGCCCCCGCCATCTTCCGCCAGGGCGACACCCTGTGGATGATCACCAGCGGCTGCACCGGCTGGGCCCCCAACAAGGCACGCATGTTCTCGGCCAAGGACATCTACGGACCCTGGACCCAGCACGAGAATCCCTGCGTAGGTCCCAATGCCGACCTCACCTTCGGCGGACAGAGCACCTACATCCTCACCATCCCCGGCACCGACAAGCACATCTTCATGGCCGACATATGGCGCCCCGAACATCCCTCCGACGCACGCTACATCTGGCTCCCCATCACCTGGAGCAAGGACGGAAAGCCCGAAGTGCAGTGGCGCGACTCGTGGACCCTCGCTGACCTTAAAAACAACATCTGATTGCATCCTGACCTATAATATTATTCTCAGTCCCTGATTCACCGATTCACTTAGTTTGCCAAGCCTCTCTCTCCTCACTATGAATTCACGCGAGTAACGGTTCGCACCTGATTCACACCCGCGATTCACACCGCCCCGCGATTCACACCAATTCACTTTCACTCTCCTCCCCCGTGTACTGAGAAAACCGCATCACATATCCTTACTACGAGAAATAATTCACTTACTTATATCAGAACCATTACATTACCGCAAACCATGAACACCACCAGATTGCAGAAATCGGTAAGCCTCGCCACACGTACGGCGGCTCTCGCTATGGCACTGGCTGTGTGTGTCCCGACCATGTCGGCTGCAGGGGCAGCGTCGCCCCAGCCGCAGGCCGCTACGCAGTCAGCCGGTCGCGTCACATGCGAGGTACTTGACTCAACCGGTGAACCCGTCATCGGAGCATCGGTGAAACCTGCCGACTCCAAGTTGCAGCCCGTTGTGACTGACATCGACGGACGTTTCTCTTACAGCAGCACCAAGCCTGTCAAGGTGACTATCTCTTACGTCGGTTGCCGAGACAAGACAGTCGAACTCCGTCCCGGAGTGCCCATGACAGTCACCCTTGAAGACGAAGCCGCAGCGCTCGAGGAACTCGTAGTAGTAGGTTTCGCCGTCCAGAAGAAGGTGAACCTCACCGGTTCGGTCGGTACGGCTACTGCAAAGGACCTCGCCGGCCGTCCCGTGCAGAGCACCGCAGCCGCTCTTCAGGGCGTCATCCCCGGTCTTAACATCTCGAACTCTTCCGCCGGCGGTGAGCTGAATGCCTCCAAGTCGGTCAACATCCGTGGTGTAGCAACTATCAGTAGTAATTCGAGCGACAGTCCTCTTATCCTTATCGACGGCATGGAGGGTGACATCAATACCCTCAACCCTGCCGATATCGACAATATCTCCGTACTGAAGGACGCCGCAGCATCGTCAATCTACGGTTCGCGTGCTCCTTTCGGTGTCATCCTTATCACGACCAAGTCCGGCTCTAAGGGTAAATCCACCATCCACTACTCGAACTCTTTCCGCTTCAACAAGCCTCTGAACCCCATGCGCATGATGGACTCGTGGGAGTACATCAACTACCTCGACGACGTTCAGAGCTACACGTCGAACAAGAAAGAATTCACCGACGACTTCCGTGAAGGCGCTTACGCATACTATACAGGCGAAAGCGACAACTTCATCTACGACAACAAGTGGGTGACTCCGAGCAACGGCGGCCCGAGCTACCGCCGCTGGGGTACGGGCGAGTGCTCCGGTACCTTCGCCAACGTCAACTGGGTTGACGAGCTCTACAAGAAGACAGCCTTTGCCCAGGAGCACAACGTATCGCTCAATGGCGGCAACGAGAAAGTCAACTACTACGTCAGCGGTAACTTCCTCGACCAGAACGGCTTCCTCAAGTACGGCAACGACAGCTACGACCGCTACTCCATCATGGGCAAGTTCTCCGCCCAGATGACCGACTGGCTCAACATCCAGTACACCGGCCGATGGATCCGCACCGAGTACAACCGCCCGACTATCTTCACCGGCGGCTTCTACGAGAAGGTCATCCGTCGTCTTACACCGCTCAACCCCGTCTATGACCCCAACGGCTACTACGCATCGGACTACAACTACATCGTTCAGCTCGACGAAGGCGGCCGCCACAAGGATCAGGATGACGCATTCACCAATCAGGTGAAAATCGTCGCCACTCCCCTCAAGGGATGGAACATCATCGGCGAACTCAATGCACGCATCAACAGCAACTGGACCCACGAGGACCGTACGCCTGTCTATACCCATGACGCCGACGACCTCGACGGACTCAGCGCAGAGAGCGTCCACCTCGCGTTCGACGAACCTGACCACTCGAGTGTGTACGAATACGCATACCGTTCGACCTACCTGAACTACAATATCTATTCGGACTATACATTCAACTTTGCCGAGAAGAACAACATGAAGTTCCTGCTCGGTTTCCAGGGAGAGGACTTCAAGTACCGTGACCTCCATGCCAACCGCAACGATCTGCTCACCAATGACCTCCCGATACTTGACCTCACCACAAGTACCGACTCATATGGTCTCGGCAGCCAATATCAGAAGTGGCGTACTGTAGGTTTCTTCGGCCGTATCAACTACGACTACGACAGCAAGTACCTCCTCGAAGTCAACCTCCGCTATGACGGCAGCTCGCGTTTCCGTAAGCAGCACCGCTGGGTATGGAGTCCCTCTGCTTCGGCAGGCTGGAATGTCGACCGTGAGGCCTTCTGGGAACCCATCCGTCCCGTCGTGAACGCCTTCAAGGTACGTGGTTCCTATGGTCAGCTCTCCAATCAGAACACCAAGAATTGGTATCCTACTTACCGTACTATCTGGGTCGGCAATCAGGCCAGCAACTGGCTCGTAAACGACATTAAGTCGACCGCTTCGTCTTTCCCGACTCTCATTACCACATCCCTTACATGGGAGAAAATCCGCAATGCCAATATCGGTTTTGACTTCTCGCTCTTCCGCTACCGTCTGACCGGTTCGTTTGACTATTACTGGCGTACAACCAGCGATATGATGGGCCCGCCCCTGACTTATCCCGCGGTTCTCGGTGCTGTTATACCCGAAGAAAACACGCTCTCCCTGCGCACCTCAGGCTGGGAACTCCAGCTCGGCTGGCAGGACCATATCGGCGACTTCGCATACTCCGCAAAACTCAACCTCTCTGACGACCGCACCAAAATTCTTGAATATCCTAATGACGAACGCTACCTCGGTAAGTACACCGCAGGCGAATATATCGGCAATATCTACGGTCTCACCACCATCGGCGTAGCCCGTACTGATGAGGAGATGAATGCACATCTTGCCAACGTCAATCAGGATGCAATCGGCTCCAACTGGCAGGGCGGCGACATGATGTACAAGGATATCGACGGCGACGGTCAGATTACGAAGGGTACAACCCTCGACAACCTCGGTGACCTCAAGAAGATAGGCAACTCTTCGCCCCGCTACCGTTTCGGCCTCAATCTCTACGCACAGTGGAAGGGCATTGACGTGACGGCATTCTTCCAGGGCGTCCTCAAGCGCGACTACTACTTCAACCCCAATAATGGTTCGGGTACGGGCGGCAAGAGCGCAGTATTCTGGGGCGCAACCTCCGGCGGCCGCTGGGAGTCCATCTTCCTCAAGGAGCACCTCGACTACTGGCGTGACGAGAACAGCCTTCTGGGCGAGAACCGCGACGCGTACTACGCACGTCCTCTCTACTACACCAACAAGAACCGCGAGACTCAGACCCGCTATCTCCAGAACGCAGCCTACATGCGTCTGAAGAACCTCCAGGTGGGCTACACTTTCCCCCGCGCATGGACAGAAAAGTGGGCATGCACCAACTTCCGCCTCTTCTTCTCGGCCGAGAACCTCTTCACCGTGACCAAGATGTCGAAGGTCATCGACCCCGAGTCGCTCGAAGTTTCGTCGATGAAGTCAGGCTCCTCCTATCCTCTGGCCAAGACTTTCTCCTTCGGTCTCACTCTCGACTTCTAATTCACTCTTAATCGAATACAAAAATGAAATCCATATACAGAAAATTCGCCGGAGTGGCTGCGCTGGCTTTCGGAATGGCTCTGACAGGATGCGACGACTACCTCGACATCACTCCGCCCTCGCAGATTACCCCCGAGGTATATTTCGCTACCGCTGACCAGCTCGGTGCGTACTGCATCAACTATTATGGTACCGGTTACGGCGGCGCTTTCTCGACCTTCGACAACGGCGGCTCGGGCTATCAGTTCTACCTCGACAACGACCAGGGCACCGACAACGAAGGCGGCACCAACGACAAGTTCTTCGACGGCAGCTCGAAGGTAAAGGTCGGCCAGAGCGGCGGTTCCTGGTACTTCTATAACATCAACAACTACAACTACTTCCTTGAGACCGTCCTTCCCAGATACGAGGCCGGCGCAATCTCCGGTACAGAGACCGACATCCGCCACTACATCGGCGAGATGTACTTCCTCCGTGCTCAGGAATATTTCGTCAGGCTCAAAGCTCTCGGCGACTTTCCCATCATTACCACCACTCTCCCGATGGACACCGAGATTCTCGTTGAAGCATCGAAGCGCTCTCCGCGCAACGTCGTGGCCCGCTTCATCCTCGAGGACCTTGACAAGGCCATTGATATGCTGAGCGACGGAACTACCACGGGCGGACGCGTCCGCATCACCCGCGACGTAGCCCTTCTTCTGAAGGCACGTGTAGCTCTCTATGAGGCTACCTTCGAGAAGTACTTCGCCGGCACTCCCTTCGTGCCCGACAAAGCCGCAGGCTGGCCCGGCGCATCGAAGGACTACAACGCCGACTTCGTATATGACAACGCCACAGAGGTGGCTTTCTTCCTCGACGAAGCACTCAAGGCTTCGCGTGAGGTCATCAAGAACCACCCCACGCTGACTGCCAACAACAAGCAGATTCCAGGCTCGACCGCTACTACTTTCGACGGCAACCAGTACTACAACCTCTTCGCCACCAACAATCCCTCGAACATGGACGAGGCCCTGATGTACCGCGTGTATAATCTCGACGTGGCCGGCGGTCACTGTCTCAACCAGTACATCTCCGGAGGCCGCGGCTACACTCAGGAATTCGCCAACGCCTTCCTCATGGCCAACGGTCTGCCTATCTACGATGCCAACAGCCGCTATGCGGGCGACGACTTCGTGGGCGACACCAAAATCGGACGCGACTCGCGCTGGCAGATATTCATGAAGGCTCCGGGCGAATACGTCTATGCCGACAACGCCACCGAAGACCAGCGTGTTGGCGAGGCTCAGCGCCGCCGCACCGACGAGGTCATCAAGGCTCCCGCTCTCATCAGCGGCACCACCTCCCGCTTCACCACTTCCACCGGCTACCACAAGGCCAAAGGCTGGAGCTCCAACTCCGCATATGCCCGCGGCGGTCAGGACCTCACTTCCTGCATTCTCTTCCGCAGCGCCGAGGCTTACCTGATTTACCTTGAGGCAGCCTGGGAGAAGTACGGCGACGCCCTCGACAGCGAGGCATGGGGCTACTGGAGCACCCTCCGCACCCGTGCCGGTCTGCCCGCCGACGCCAAGGTGACCATCAACGCCACCGACCTCGACAAGGAGGAGTACACCAGCCACGACTTCGGCCTCTACTCGGCCGGTCAGCGTGTCACCTCCAAGGTGCTCTACAACATCCGCCGCGAACGCCGCTGCGAACTTATGGGCGAAGGCTTCCGCTGGGATGACCTCATCCGCTGGCGCGCCCTCGACCAGCTCAAGACCAAGCGCTACTTCAAGCACGGCTGCAAGTTCCACGGCCCGATGTTCGAGTGGTTCAAGGCCACATTCCGCGGCTCCAACATCACCGCTTACGCCACCAACTACAAGTTCGACCAGGCCGACGCCAATGCCAACAACATCTCGTCGCCCACCGATACTGAAGGCGGCTTCAACGGCGACGCAAGCTACTATTCGCTCCTGCGCGTGTCGGACCGCAACGACTGGTACGAGAGCGGCTACTCCTGGCGCATGGCCCACTACCTGAACCCCATCGCCGAAAACCACTTCATCGAATCGGCGGCTGACAAGGCAACCGTATCGACCTCGCCTATCTATCAGAACCCCTACTGGGGCACCACCCACGACACTCCTGCACAGCAGTAAGCGTCGGCTCAATCCCGAAAATCATTCCCCCGGACTCGTCCGGGTCCGGGGGACAACAAAACAACCAAACAATCAATTACCAACACAAACCCAAAACGCAAAAAGAGTATGAAAAAACTTTTATTCTCCGCAGCTCTCGCCCTCGTGGCTATCGGTTTCAACGCATCCGCACAGGATGAGGTGAACAACAAAGTAGTGAACGGCGACTTTGAAGACACAAACTACGAACAGTCCGTGCCCTCTGACTGGACCTGGGATCCCTGGGACAAGCAGAACGTCCTTACCAATCTCCCCGGCTGGACCCTCAGCACCGGCGGCATCTGGAACGGCGGCGTCGAGATCAAGCGTGACGACACCACCATCGGTGACGGCGATATCCGTCCCGAAGACGACATGGCTTACGCACACTTCTTCGGCTACAACGACAACGGCTGGACGAGCGTCAGCATTTATCAGGTCGTAGAAGGCCTCAAACCCGGTCTGGAATACAACCTCTCGTATCTCGTGGCTGTCAACTGGCCCGAAGGTGCAGCCTGGACTCCCAACCCGGACTACGGATACGAACTGGCAGAAGTTGACTCCGATGCAAGCGGCAATCCTATTGCAGGCCGCGGTATCCTCAGCGCTAACGTAGCTACAACCGACCATGAGGTTTTCACCGACTTCGACCTGCCCGTGACCGCCAAGTTCACCGCTCCCGCCGACGGTAAGGTTTACCTGCGCCTCTACCTCCAGAACGGCTACGGCGAAAATAACAAGCACGACAACCTCTGGATGGACGTCGACATGGTTCAGATCTGGTCGCCCGATGATCCTGCCGCCGGTGTAAACGACGTTATTGTCAGCGATGCCAACGCTCCCGTCGAATACTACAACCTCCAGGGCGTACGCGTAGCCAATCCTCAGAACGGTATCTTCATCCGCAAGGAAGGCAACAAGGCTCTCAAAGTCGTTCTCTAACCGGAGAATAAGCCCCGCTGCTTCGCACACGTGCTGAAGCGCTAAACACACCACAGCCGCCCTCCGCCGAGCCGGAGGCAACATCCCGACATCGCGGAGGGCGGCATTCTTTCATCCCTCAATCCTCCTTTCTCACACCCGACACTTTTCTCCCCTCATACTCCCCGTCCTCTCGCCTCGGACAACACCGTCTCTCACCTCCACTTCATTCAGACTACTCCCGATAACACACCATATACCTTAAATATGAAAAAATCATTACTCGCATCTCTTGCCATCGTGCTCGGCGCATCGGCCATGACCGCCGCCACCGTCACAGCTCCCGAAGCAGGCAAGTACTACCGGATCCGCCACAGCAGCGGCAAGGTGCTCGCCAACACTTTCAAGTCGACTCTCGTCACGGAAGCCGAGGACAACAACCAGATTGTACAGTTCGAAGCCGTTCCCGGCACCAACCCCACAGTATACTACATCAAGCGCGTGACATCCGGTCTCTACATCGGCACTGACTTCGCATGGAGCTCGGTGGGCATCTCCCGCAACAGCAATAAGAACTGCATCGCCTTCAACATCGAAGAGGACGGCGACTATGTGAAGCTCGTCAACCTCGGCATGAAGGACAAGAACTCTGCCAAATGCTGCCTCGGCTCTGACGGCACCGAGGAGAACGCCGGCGTATACACAGATAAATCGGGCTCTGAAGCCCTCCACCACTGGACCATCGAGGAAGCTCAGCTCTATCCCGTGGCTCCCGGCGAAGAACCCGTCGACAAATATCCCGACCATCAGCTGCCCGAAGGCGACCCCCGTGCCAACGCCTATGACGGCTACAAGCTCGTCTTCGCTCAGGAATTCAGCACCGACGGCGAGGTTGACCACGACATCTGGAACTTCGAGGAAGGCTTCAAGCGCAACCACGAAGAGCAGTACTACAACGGCGACAAGAACACATACGTCAAGGACGGCGTCCTCGTCATCGAAGGCAAGTATGTCCTCGACGAGAAAATCCGCAATCCCAAGTACGACAAGTACAACACCGCATGGCCCTCTAACATCGGCCGCTATCTGACATGGACCTCCGGCTCCATCCAGACCAAGGGCGGCTGGAACGACGGCTACACCTGGCAGTACGGTATCTACGAAGTGCGCGCCAAAGTGCCCCAGTACGTAGGCTCGTGGCCCGCAATCTGGTCGACCGGCAAGTCCCATGAGTGGCCCTACGGAGGCGAAATCGACATTATGGAGTACTACGGCAACCGTATCCACGCCAACGTATGCTGGGGTAACGGCAACCGCTGGGGCGCTACATGGAACAGCGCTACCGTCCATGACAATGACCTCGGCGCAGGCTGGGGCGACGAGTACCACATCTGGCGCATGGTGTGGGACTACGACCACATGGAGCTGTGGTGCGACGACTGGCTGGTGAACAACATCGACCTCAACCAGACCGTCAACAAGATTCCCGAAGGCGACTACGACCACGGCAACGGCTGCAACCCCTTCCGTGACGTACGCCATATGCTCTGGCTCAACCTCGCCCTTGGCGGTGACAACGGCGGCAGCCTCGCCAACACCCCCCGTCCGCTCTACTACCTCATCGACTACGCCCGCGTATATCAGAAGATAGGCACTGACGGTCTGGCCACCTACAGCGTGGAGGACAAGGTTTCGGAGCCCACATGGTCGCTCAAGGACGGTGAGACCGGCATCGAGGACGTCATCGCCGCTCCCGCCGAAGCCGCAGTCGAAGGCGTATACAATCTCCAGGGCATCCGCGTGGCCGACTCCATCGAAGCCGCGTATGCCAAGAATCTCCGCGGTCTCTTCATCATGGCCGCTCAGAGCGAGAGCCGCAAGGTAGTCCTCTGAGATTATTGCAAGAAAGATAAGGTTCAATAGGTTTAGATTATAAAAGGGCGCGTCCGGTATCGGTTACCGGGCGCGTCCGTATTTTTTCAGGGAGGGAGAACTTCCACACTTTATAGGTGAAAAAGGATTAAATAGAGTCCGAAAAGTCTTAATTGACATTTATCCGTGCCAACGGACGGTCTGTTTTTACTAATTTTGCATCTCATAAAGGTAAAGGCTATATAATGAAGATAGGAAACATAGATCTCGGAGACCGTCCGGTGATGCTCGCCCCGATGGAGGATGTAACCGACGCATCGTTCAGACTCATCTGCAAGGAGCAGGGCGCTGATATGACCTACACGGAATTCGTGTCGGCCGACGCTCTCATCCGCAGCATAGCGGCCACTACGCGCAAACTCCATATAGCCGACGGTGAGCGTCCGACGGCCATTCAGATTTACGGCCGTGAGGTGGAGCCTATGGTAGAGGCCGCACGCATTGTAGAGGAGGCGCATCCCGACATCCTCGACATCAACTTCGGATGCCCGGTGAAGAAGGTGGCCGGAAAGGGCGCCGGAGCCGGCATGCTCCGCGACATTCCGCGTATGCTTGAGATCACGCGCGAGGTGGTCAAGGCCGTCAGTCTGCCCGTCACTGTCAAGACACGTCTGGGCTGGGACTGCAACTCGAAGATCATCGTCGACCTTGCCGAGCAGCTTCAGGACTGCGGCATACAGGCCCTCACGGTGCACGGCCGCACGCGTTCGCAGATGTACACCGGCGAGGCCGACTGGGAGGAAATCGCCCGTGTCAAGGCCAATCCGCGTCTGCATATACCCGTCATCGGCAACGGCGACATCACCACGCCGGCCAAACTTGTGGAGGCGTTCGAGCGTTATAATGTTGACGGAGTGATGGTAGGCCGCGCATCTATCGGAGCACCGTGGATATTCCGCGAGATGACCGGTCTCCTCCGCCACGGTGAGGTGCCCCACATCAGCACTGCCGAAAAATTCATGCTCCTTCGCCGGCAGATACACGAGAGTGTGGCGCGCATCGACGAGTACCGCGGCATTCTCCACATACGCCGTCATCTGGCCGCCTCGCCGCTCTTCAAGAGCATACCCGGCTTCCGCCCTGTGCGCATAGCCATGCTTCAGGCTTCGACCCTCGACGAGCTCGAGTCCGTACTCTCGCACATCGAGCACGACATACTTCCCCAACTCTCCCAGCCGTCGCCGGAAAACGCCGGATGACGGACAATCAACAGACTACGACTATGACGAGAACTATACTCACATTTTGCATGCTTATGGCATTGGTCCCGACCCGGGCTGCCGAGACCGTACACCGCATCTTTGTAGACACATTCACAGAGCTGACGGTGGTCGACGGTGTCAGCGTCGATTACTATTGCCGTCCCGACTCGGCCGGATGGGCCGTGTTCGTATGCGAGCCCGAGATGGCGCCTAAAATCACGTTCAGCAACAACAGCCGCCGTCTTTCCATCCAGACCGATGCCGACGAAGTGGCGCTTGCCGGCGTTCCGCGTGTTACGGTCTACTCCACGAGTCTCGTCAAAGTCGAGAACAGCGGCGACTCGCTCCTGCGCGTATTCGTCACCGAACCTGTCAAGACTTTCAAGGCCAAGCAGATAGGCAACGGCAGCCTCGAAGTACACAACATCATGGCTGACCATGTCGACGCCGGCATCACCGCCGGCAAGGGTTCGCTTTCTATCGAAGGCACGGCCGCAAAGGCCACCATCAGCAACGTCAGCACCGGTCCTATCGACGCCTCGAAGCTCGAAGCCGACGAGGTTAAGTGCGTCATCTTCGGTACGGGCGACATCGACTGCCGCCCCAAGGACAAGCTGCGCATCTACGGCGCCGGTTCGGGTGCCATCTACTATCACGTCAGTCCTGCCAAGATAGCCAACAGAGGCATCGGTGTCAAGGCTTACGCCGACGGCGAGGGACCGCGTGCGGCCAAGCGCGCCAAAGACACGGCTGTGCGGTAGTGTCTGACAAGTCTGACAAGTCCGACCACTCCTCCTCTCTCTCTAAAAAATCAGGCGCCATCGTCCTTGCGGACGTGGCGCCTTAACTTTTGTCAGCGTTGGTCAGGGATTATTCAGCCTTGCCGTTGCTGCCGAGTACGTTCACGATTTTGTGACGATAGAGTTTCTCCATGTTGTCACGAGCCGGACCGAGGTACTTGCGGGGGTCGAATTCACCGGGCTTCTCCGAGAATACGCGACGGATGGCAGCGGTCATGGCCAGACGGCTGTCGGAGTCGATGTTGATCTTGCAGACAGCGCTCTTGGCAGCCTTGCGGAGCTGTTCTTCGGGGATACCGATAGCGTCGGGGAGCTTGCCGCCGAACATGTTGATGGTGTCGACTTCTTCCTGGGGAACCGACGACGAGCCGTGGAGCACGATGGGGAAGCCGGGGAGCTTGGCCATAACTGCGTCGAGTACGTCGAATGCCAGGGGCGGGGGAACGAGCTTGCCTTCAGCGTTGCGGGTGCACTGTTCGGGGGTGAACTTGTATGCGCCGTGCGAGGTGCCGATGGAGATGGCGAGCGAGTCGCAGCCTGTGCGGGTAGCGAAGTCGATTACTTCTTCGGGGTCGGTGTAGGTGTGGTGGTCCGACGAAACTTCGTCTTCAACACCTGCGAGTACGCCGAGCTCACCTTCAACGGTCACGTCGAACTGGTGTGCGTAGTCAACAACCTGCTTGGTGAGGGCAACGTTCTCCTCGTAGGGGAGGTGCGAGCCGTCGATCATCACCGACGAGAAGCCCGAGTCGATGCAGCTCTTGCAGAGCTCGAAGCTGTCGCCGTGGTCGAGGTGGAGTACAATCTGAGGATTTTCCCAGCCGAGTTCCTTGGCATATTCTACGGCACCCTGAGCCATGTAGCGGAGGAGGGTGGCGTTGGCGTAGTTACGAGCGCCCTTCGATACCTGAAGGATAACGGGAGACTTCTCGGCGGCAGCGGCCTTGATGATGGCCTGGAGCTGCTCCATATTGTTGAAGTTGAATGCGGGGATTGCGTAGCCGCCTTCGATGGCCTTCTTGAACATCTCGCGGGTGTTCACAAGACCGAGTTCTTTATAACTTACCATTGTGAGATATAATTATATAATGTAGTTTCGTCAGTGTCGGGCAGCCGGAACGCGGCCGTCACTGCCTTTTCCGTCTGCAAAGGTAGCAATTTTTTTGTAAAACTGCACTATTGCTCTCTTTGATTTTACGGGAATATGCTGTAAATTTGCCCGATGAAAAACTGTTCCCAAATAAAGATTTGTCTGATATGGCATCTAATACGGAGTTCGGCAGCAAGATAGGGCTTATAGCCGCCACGGTCGGTTCGGCCGTGGGGCTCGGTAATATATGGCGGTTTCCCGCCGAAACGCAGACCAATGGGGGAGCGGCGTTCCTGCTCCTCTACGTGCTGTGTCTGCTCATACTGGGCGTTCCGGTCATGCTTGCCGAATTCTCGCTCGGCCGGGCGGGCCGCTCCGACGCCGTGGGGGCCTTCCGCGCCCTATCGCCCGGCAAACCGTGGTATCTGGCCGGAGCCATGTCGGTCCTCACGTCTTACCTCATCCTCTGCTTCTACATCGTCGTGGCCGGATGGACTCTCGAATACCTCTGGGAGAGTATCTCGGGCGGACTCTTCGCCGGCATCGAGCACGGTGTCACGCCTTTGGCCGAGGTGCGGAGCCTCTTCGCCGCGCGGATGGACGAGTACATCTGCACGCCGTGGCGTCCGCTCCTCTTCACGTTCGGCATGATAGCCATAAATGCCGGAATCCTCGTCTGCGGCGTCCAGAAGGGCATCGAGAATCTCTCCAACGTGCTCATGCCCCTGCTCTTCGTCATCCTGGTGGTGCTGTGCTTCATCACGCTCTCGCTACCCGACGCATCCGAAGGGGTGAAGTACTTCCTCAATCCTGATTTCTCGAAGATTACGCCGCGCACCGTCATCAGCGCTCTCGGACAGGCCTTCTTCAGCCTGAGCCTCGGCATGGGCATACTCATCACCTATGCCGCCTATTATCCGGCCGACACCAGGCTCGGCCGTACGTCGGTTACCGTGTCGCTGCTGAGCCTGCTTGTGGCCGTGCTGATGGGTCTCATAATTTTCCCGGCTGTCAAGAGCTTCGGGCTCGACAACGAACCCCTCGAAGGCGCCACGCTCGTCTTCGTCACACTCCCTGAAGTGTTCGCCAACCTTCCGTATCCGGCACTGTGGTCGGCGCTCTTCTTCCTGCTTCTGCTCGTGGCTGCCCTGACGTCGACCATATCCATCGCCGAAGTCTCCGTGGCCATGCTCCGCGACCGCCTGAACATGCGCCGGAGCACGGCAGTCATTGCCGTCACCGTTCCGCTGATGCTCTTCAGCGCCGTGTGCTCGCTGTCGTTCAGCGTGCCTGACACGCTGCAGCTCTTCGGGCAGACCGTATTCAACTTCCTCGACACCGTCACCACCAACGTATTCATCCCCCTTGTGTCGATAGCTGTCTGCGTCTACATTGGATGGTTCGCGCCCAAGGGGCTGCTGCGCCGCCAGCTCAGCAACGACGGGCGGCTCCATTCGCCCTTCTATCCGGTGGTGCTCTTCGTCATCCGCTATGTGGCGCCTGTGCTGATAGCGCTTGTCATGATATTCAACTATCTCTGATGCGCCATGAAGCCCGATGACCGCCGCAAGTGGCTCGACATCCTCGGCGTCCTGCTGGTCATCGCGTCGGCTCTGGTGCTCTACGCCTCCACGCGCAGCTGCCGTCCGGCCGACAACGGTGCGGCTCCGGTCATAGTCGCCGTGCCCGATACGGCGGCACATCCCGCTCAGACCCGCAAGGCTCCGAAACCGAAGAAATCACGTACGGCCAAGGCGAAAGAACCTCAGAAGCCGCGCCCGCGCGACTTCAGGCATGAGGAAGTGCCGTCGGAGCCGCCTGGGCGCGACCATGATGCAGAATAAAATATAAGGGTGTCCTAAAATTAAGGACAGATTTCTCCATTTCTGTCCTTAATTTCAGGACACCTATGTTATTTCGGCGCAAATCAGTCGCCGAAGGAGAGGGTAGTGTAGAAGTTGCTGCCGTACTGCGAGGTGAATGATATGGTCACGAAGCGGTTCGCGGGACCGTACCATGTGGCCGACATCGTAGTGCCGTTGTTCACCGTGCGGGCCGGGTAGCCGTACTGCGAGATGAACGACGAGTAGAGGCTGTTGTAGCGCGACGTGTCGTAGTAAGGCGTGGCGTAGGTGAACTGCGAGCCCGTCAGGATTCCGTTCACGTAGTAGAGGGCGGCGTCGGGCCAGTAGTAGTTCATCTGCGGAACGTTGGTCAGATAGACCACGTTGTTGCCGTAGCTGCTCACTCTGTAGCCGTTGTTTATCAGCGTGTTGAGCGATATATTGATGGCCGTGCCGAGAGCGACGCCGAGTATGGTGCCGAACGACGGTCCTCCGTGGCAGTGGTAGTGAGGTGGAGGCGGCACGGGGCGATGGTAGGCTCCGAAGAAGGGCACGTGGTGGCGGTAGCCGTGGTCGTGTCTTCGGGGCGGCGGTGGAGGAGTGGCGTGGCCGTAGTGCCATCCGTTGTTATGGCCGGGACGGTGCGCTGGCTGATGACCGGGCTGATGGCCGGGCCTGTGGCCGGGTCGGTTATTGGGGCGTCCGGCCGGTCTGTCGGGCCGGTGCTCAGGCTGGTGTCCGGGCCTTTGGTCCGGGCGGTTATTCGGTCTGTCGGGCCGGTTGGGCCGGTTGGGCCGGTTGTCGGGCCGGCGTTCGGGCTTTTTGTCAGTCTTGCCGGGTCGCCGGTGGCTGTCGCTATTGTTCTGACCCTGGCGTCCGCGACGGCTGTTGTTGCTGTGCTGTTCGCTGCGGCGTCCATTGTCATCCGAAGAAGTGTTTGCGGCCGCTTCTGCTGCCGGAGCTGCTGTGATGGCAAGAGCTGCTGACAGAGCTATTATGGTGTTCATTAGTGTCTTCATCTCTCTCTTGGTTTGGTGGTTCTTATATATTTAGATGTTTCTGATGCCGGAATGGTTTATTCAGAGTGACGATTTTTTACATCAGAGGCGGTTATTCCGATTATTTTGCGTAATTTTGCAATCAGGGACTCAACCTATGAATCAAAATATCTAAAACCTATATTCAACAATGACTGACATCATCACATCATCAGCCGCCCGGTTCGGCCTGAAGAGTCTGACTCTTGCTGCAGCGGTGGCTCTGATGGTTCCGGCATCTGTCCGTGCGCAGGAAGCCGTCACTGTCGACAATGAAGTGAAGACCATCACCGACACGCGCAACCAGAGCATCCGTATCACCGGTACCGGCGAACTCCACATTACTTCGCGGACTCCCCTCGACGGGAGCACCATCGCCCTCTACGGAGACAAATCCATGGTGTGCTTCGAGGGTCTGACTGTGACCGAACTTAAGAACTCCGTTCTGTCGGCTGTCACCATCGACGACCGCGCCTTCGATGCCGCCAAAGACCGCATCGTCATCTACGGCAACGGTTCGGCCATACTTCCCAATGCCCTCGATGCACCGCTGACGCTGTACACCGCAGAGAACTTCGGCGGCGAGTCGAAAGTATGTCAGCCTGACGTCTACTACCGCTCGCGCAAGTCCACTGACAAGTGGCTCGAGCAGGAGCTGCTGGGCGACTTCGACAACAGCATCCGCTCATTCCGCCTCCGCCGCGGCTACTGCGCCGTCCTGGCCAACAACTACGACGGCACGGGATTCTCCAAAGTATTCATCGCCGACAAGGAGGACCTCGAGGTGCCCGTCATGCCTCAGGGTCTTGAGTTCGCATCCTTCGTCCGTGTGTCCTTATTCCAGTGGATAGGCAAGCGCGGCATATGCGGCGGCGACCTGCCCGGACTGACGCGTTCGTCGTGGTTCTACGACTGGGGCGCATCCGCCGAGAGCTCTGACGACTTCGAGTATGTGCCCATGCGCCACAATCTGTGGTGGGACGGCTGGGACAAAATCGGTTCACGTGTGAACACCTCCAATGTCCTGGGATACAATGAGCCCGACCATGCCGACCAGTCGTCGCTCTCGCCTGACGTGGCCATCAGTGAGTGGCCCAACTTCATGAAGAGCGGTCTCCGCATAGGCTCGCCCGCACCAGACGCCGTCACCAAGGACTGGCTCAAGCGCTTCATCGCCACCGCCGACAGTCTCAACTACCGCGTAGACTTCGTCGCCACCCATATGTACTGGAACTCCCAGAGCCCGTCCGGCCTTCTGAACACCATCCGGAATGCCTGTGCCAATGACTACGGCAACCGCCCCATGTGGATCACCGAGTGGAACAACGGCGCCAACTGGACCAATGAGTGGTGGCCTGACCGGAACGGCACCAAGCTCGACGCCGAGTTCAAGCCTATACTTGACGAGAACGGCAATGAGCAGACTGTGGTCCGTCCGCATACGCAGGCCAACTCCGAAGTCCAGAAGAAGTGGCTCGAATCCATCCTTCCGGCATTCGACAGTTCGCCCTGGCTCGAGCGACACAGCTTCTACAACTGGGTGGAGGACGCACGAATGGTCGAAATCGAAGGTAAACTCACTCCCGCGGGCGAGGTATTCGCCAACTTCCAGTCTGTGCCCGGATATTCTGCCGTACACCAATACGACCACCAGTGGAAGATTGCGCCGCCGCTGCTGTCCATCAAGGAGTATCAGACTTACTTCACCGTGGGCATCTATGACCACAACGGCGAGACGGGCGCATCGTACACCATAGAGCAGAGCATCAACGGCTCGCCCTGGGAAGTCATCGCCGTGCTCGAAGGGGGCAAGGACTACTCCTACGGCCGCACGAAGAACTACCGTGTCACGCCCGAAGTGAACGGCACCTACCGCTTCCGCGTCAAGGCTCTGTCGTACATCGGCACGGAGTCCATCTACTCGCGCATAATCGGCACCACGGTGGACTATGTCGCAGGCGTGGCCGATGTGGCCGTGTCCAAGGCTTATGTTAAGGCCGGAGCTGCCGGCGAACTCGTCCTCGTCGGTTTCGGGAGCGGAACTTCCGTCGGCGTCTACAACACACTGGGCTCGCTCGTCCGCACGGTCACCATTCCTGCCGACACCGACGAGGTGTCCGTGCCGGGTCTTCCGCGAGGCGTATACATCGTCTCGGGAGGCTACAAGGTGGCGCTCTGATGTGAGCCTCACACTTCTGACAGTTTTACGACGGGCCGCCGGTATCCGAATCAAGGATGCCGGCGGCCCGGGGTATTGACAGAATGGAGCGCACATATTATATTAGGCGGCATGACAATAAAATCAGAACATATGCCGTTAGCTGAAATGATGACTTTCCGGTTCTGCGAGACCGGAGACAGACGCATTTTCAATGCCTGCCGCGCCATGCTCGCTGACCTCGGCGTCAGCATTGAGAGTCCGAGGATGATAGTAGCCGCCATAAAGGAGTCGCGCAGCCTTCTGCGCCGTCATGTCGATGCCGTCACTCTGACGGAGCATCCTCGCGGACAGGTATCCGTAGAGCTGCCTATGAAGTGCAGCGGCTACTGCGGTCTCGGGGTCATCCTTGCATCGGCCAAGCTGGCGTTCGTCCTTTCGGAACTTCTGAAGGCCCGGTTTCCGGCCGAATCGGCTCTGTGGCGTCAGGCGGCGCTTGCTGTCTGCAGTTCAGTTCCCGAGGCCATCAGTGCGTCAGCATGACAGCAGAAATACATATTAAGATACAACACATATGACACTGACCGAATTCATGCCCGACATCACGTCGGACTACCGTCCCTTCCTCGAAGCTGCACTGCTTATGGCCGGGGCTGCCGGCGACATACACATGAAGTATTTCCGCACTCCTGACATTCCTCAGACCACCAAACTCAATGACAGCGATGTAGTCACCGTAGCCGACAAGGAGGCCGAGGCGGCCATAATCGGATATATCCACCGTCACTTTCCGGACCACGGCATCATCTCCGAGGAGTCCGGCTCCGAAAATCCGGACTGCGAGTGGCGCTGGGTAATCGATCCCCTCGACGGTACCACCAATTTCTCTGCCGGGCTGCCCGTGTTCAGCGTCTCGATAGCTCTCGAGCATCGCGGCGAGGCCGTTGTAGGAGTCGTGTTCGCTCCGTATCTGCGCGAATGTTTCTATGCCGTCAGGGGACAGGGCGCATGGCTCAACGGGCGTCACGTCCGCTGCTCGTCCAAGACCGAGCTGTCGAAGGCCGTCCTCACGACCGGCATGCCCTACGACCGCACGGTCAACCCCGACAACAATCTCTCCGAGATATCACGGATGGCACTCCGGCTGCGCGCTGTGCGCGTGCTGGGTTCGGCCGCGGTCGACCTGTGCTATGCCGCCGCAGGATTCACCGACGGATACTGGGAGCTGAATCTCAACCGCTGGGACGTGGCCGCCGGACAGCTCATCGCCGCCGAGGCCGGTGCCGCTGTCGAATCTATCCGTTCGCAGCGCAATCATTCGCTGCTTGTGGCCAATCCGGGCCTCATAGCTTCGGTCCGCAGCGTACTTCTGACGGGTAACTGTTCAGCAGACGCGT
>DLAL01000033.1 GCA_002493945.1 Porphyromonadaceae bacterium UBA7048 | reverse complement strand
TTTCCGATGCAAAAATTTTCGAAAATGGATTGGAGGATATCGGGTGTGGTGATTTCGCCGGTGACGGTGCTGAGGTGATGGAGGGCTTCGCGCAGGTCCTGGGCGATGAAGTCGGGGGGGAGGGCGGTGCGGAGGCCGTCGGCTACGGCGGCTGCGCAACGGGCCGACTGTCGGAAGGCTTCGGCATGGCGCGCGTTGGTGACTATCAGGCGCGTGTCGTCGAGGGTGCCTGTGAGGACGGCGAGCCGGTCGGTGATGGTACGGCGCAGGGTGTCGATGTTGTCGCCTGTACGGGCCGATATGGCGATGGCTCCGTCTGGAATGGCGGCTTCCGGGGCGATGTCGGATTTGTTGATTACGGTGATGATGTGAGCCGGGTCGATGTCGTCGGGGAGGGGCTCGGCCGGAGAGTCGGCGGTGGGATCGATGACGTGGATGATGAGGGTGGCCGTACGGGCGGCGTCGATGCTGCGGCCTATGCCCATCTGTTCGATAGTGTCAGTTGTATGGCGCAGGCCGGCGGTGTCCTTGAACCGGATGAGGAACTGGCCTATCTCGAGGGTGTCTTCAACGATGTCGCGTGTGGTGCCGTGGATGTCGCTCACTATGGCGCGGTCGTCGCCGAGGAGGGCGTTGAGGAGCGATGACTTGCCGGCATTGGTTGCGCCGATTATGGCTACTGGGATACCGGCTTTGATGGCGGCTCCGGAGGCGAATCCGTCGGCGAGACGCGAGAGTTCGTCGCGAAGGTTTTCGGCCAGCGTAAGCAGGCGTTCGCGCGATGCGAATTCGACGTCTTCCTCCGAGAAGTCGAGTTCGAGTTCGAGAAGCGACGCCAGCTGCAGCAGTTCGTCGCGGAGTGCGTCGAGGCGGCGTGAGTAGTGTCCGCGCATCTGTTTGAGGGCTATGCGGTGCGATGCTTCCGATGAGGCTGCGATAAGGTCGGCGACAGCTTCGGCTTCGGCGAGGTCCATCTTGCCTGACGCGAACGCGCGACGTGTGAATTCGCCGGGCAGAGCCGTACGGGCCCCCGTCCTGACGAGCAGAGCTATGAGGCGCTGCTGTATCCATCGCGAGCCGTGTATGCTGAATTCGACTATGTCGTCGCCCGTAAATGTTCCGGGAGCCCGGAATACAGTGGCAAGTGCCTGGTCAAGCGGAGTGTCGGGCGCTTCGGGGTCGATGATGTAGCCGAGATGTGCCGTATGGGTGGCGGCAGCGGAGAGCCGCGAGCCTTTCCATATGCGGTCTGCTATGGCGAAGGCTTCAGGGCCGCTCAGACGGATTACGGCGATTGCGCCCGTCCCCGCAGGGGTGGTGATGGCGCAGATGGTGTCGGAGGAATTATATATGAGAGATAAGTCCATGGCTGTCTATCGTTTGCGGCGGTTCCAGTCGCGCATGTTCGCCTGCTGCTCGACCACGGTCTCGACGTCGTCGGGCAGGGCCGAGAAGAAGTCGAATCCCGTGATTTCCTCGACGCGGTCGACTGATGTGGCCATCGATTCGAGGCCGTCGCTTGTGGGTGTATTGGGTACTATGAATCCTATGGCGCGGACGGGGTCTGCGTACGGCGCGAGGATGACTTTGAAGAATCGGTCGGGCACTGTGACGTGGCTTGGACCGATAGTGCGCGTAAGGTAGTCGGAGAGTACCGGACCGGTGACTATAATCAGGGCACTGTCGCGCTGAGCCCACTGGCGGCACAGCTTTTCGAGTGACGACCAACGGCCGCTGTTCACCTTGCGGTCCTGCGGACAGATGTTGGTCAGATAGTGCGAGTCAAGCATGGCCTGTGCGTCCCACTTGGCGTCGCCGGCCGGGAACATGTGGCCGCGGTCGAAGCCTGAGTTGCGGTAGTCTTCGAGGACAGCCGAACCGAGCACGTCAGGGTCGGGACGGAACTTGGAGCTGCGCGGCTCGGTGCCTTCGGCCTCACTGCCTGTGAGTTCCCACACGACGTAGTTCGGCTGATGATGGTCCTTGTTGAACGATACGGTGAAGCCCGTGTAGCGCACGAGCATCTCGGGCGTTTCGTCAGGAATGACAACACGTTCAAGTGTCGTGCCGTACGACGGAACTTCCGCCGTCGCGCCGGTGCCGTTGTCGCGGCACTTGCTGTAAGCGTAAATCGCTCCTACGAATATCAGGAGCAGCGCGATGTTGAGCAGCGGCGTGCGGCTCTTCTTCGGTTTCTTGCGACGGCTGCGCCGCTGTGTGTATGTCGGTTGTTTTTTTGCCATTTAGTTCAGAGGTTTATCGGTGATGACGGTGTGCAGAGCCCCTGCGAGGCTGTCGACAGTCGCGGCGTCGAGGGCTGCCGAGAGGCTGAAACGCAGACGGTCGGTGCCCGGCGGAACGGTCGGAGTTCGTATCGGGAGCACGTCGAAGCCTTGTGCTTTGAGCGCACGCGATAGTGCCACGGCGCTGTGTGGGTCGCCTGTAATCAGGGGTTGTATATGGCTCGCCTCGGGATGTCCTCCGGCTTCGGTGAGCACTGCGGCGAGCTTGTGGCCGAGCATCCTCAGATGTGCGCGGGCGCTGTCCATCTCCATAGCTTTGGTGAACGTGAAGCGGCTCCAGAGGGCGCAGACCGGGGGCAGGGCAGTAGAGAAGATGAAGCTGCGCGCGCGGTTCACCATGAAGCTCCGCAGACTATCGGACAGTATCGCGAACGCTCCCGACGAGGCGAGGGCCTTGCCTAAGGTCCCTACGATGATGTCGACGTCGTCGATGCAGTCAGATGCCGCGCACAGCCCCAGTCCGGCCGGACCTTCGACGCCTACGCCGTGGGCTTCGTCCACGTACAGCAGCGCGCCGGGATAACGCTTCTTGATGTCGGTCAGCGCAGTTATGTCGGCGCGGTCGCCGTCCATGCTGTACACGCTTTCGACCACTATGAGCAGCATGTCGTAGCCGCGGGAGCGGGCCTTCTCAGCCAGGCGTACAAGGTGGGCGGTATCGTTGTGCCGGAAACGGTCGAACGGAAGTCCCGACAGCCTGATGCCGTCGATGATGCTCGCGTGGACGAGTTTATCGGCCAGGATGTATGTCGACGTACCTGCGAATGACGAAATCAGTCCCGTATTGGCGTGGTAGCCGCTGTTGAACGTGAGCGCTTTCCGGCCGTGTCCGTACGCCTCTTCAAGGGTGCGTTCAAGCAGCCCGAACGCGCTCTGGCTGCGTGCCAGCAGGCGCGATGCGGAAGCCGTGAACTGCATGCGGCTGAAGTCGACCGACGCCAGAAATTCGTCCTGCAGCCTCGGGTCGGCGCCGATGCCGAGGTAGTCGTTCGACGTGAAGTCCACAAGACTTTCCGAAGAGCCGTCGGCAGGAATCTCGCGGAGGTTGCCGCGTTCACGCAGGCCGTCGAGGATATCGTCAATAGTTTGATTCATCGCTGATGATTGCAATAAGTTCGCGACAGAGCGTGCGGAGGTCTTCGTCGCTGATGATGTAGGGCGGCATGATGTAGACGTTGCGGCCGAAAGGTCTGATCCATACTCCGCGGCGCACACATTCGCGCTGGAAGCGGCCTACGTCGACGGGGCGGCTGACTTCGACCACGCCGATGCTGCCCAGCACGCGTACGTCGCTGACACCCGGCAGTGCGGAGGCTGCCGCTAGTTCCTCTTTCATCGTGGATTCGAGACGGGCCACGATGTCGGCCATCGGTTTCTCGCCGAGCATCCTGAGCGATTCGAGCGCTATGGCGCAACTCAGCGGATTGCCCATGAATGTCGGACCGTGCATGAGCACTCCGGCTTCGCCGCGCGAGATGGTCTCGGCCACGTCGCGTGTGGTGAGGACTGCGCTCATGGTCAGGTAACCTGCCGTAAGTCCTTTGCCGATGCACATGATGTCAGGTTCCACGCCGCAGTGCTCCCATGCGAAGAAGCGGCCCGTGCGCCAGAAGCCCGTGGCTATCTCGTCGAAAATCAGCAGTACGCCGAAGCGGTCGCACAGTTCGCGTGTGCGGCGCAGATATTCGGGATGATAGAACCACATGCCGCCGGCGCCCTGCACTACAGGCTCGAGGATGACGGCAGCTATCTCGTCGTGCTTCTCTTCGAGCAGTCGCTCCATAGGGCGTATATCCGCCTCATCCCACTCGCCGCCGAAGCGCGAACGGGGCTGAGGCACGAAGAAGCGCACGGGCAGAGCCGCGCCGAAAGCGCCGTGCATGCCCGTGACTGGGTCGCAGACGCTCATCGCATTCCATGTGTCGCCGTGATATCCGCTTCGGATAGTCGCGAAATTGGTCTTGCGGTGGCTTCCCGATGCCGACACTGCAGCCTGTACGGCCATCTTCATGGCTACCTCGACCGCTACCGAGCCTGAATCGGCATAAAATATGTTGTGCATCGATGGCGGTGCCACCTTGAGCAGTTCTTTGCCGAGGTCGATTGCCGGCTGATGAGTGAGACCGCCGAACATGACGTGGCTCATCTTCGACATCTGTGCGGCGGCAGCGGCGTTGAGGCGTTCGTTGCCGTAGCCGTGAATCATGCACCACCACGACGACATGCCGTCAATGAGTTCCGTGCCATCGTCGAGACGCAGCCTTACGCCTTTGGCGCTCACCACTTTATATGTAGGGAGAGGATTGATTGCAGATGTATAGGGATGCCAGAGGTGTTCGCGGTCCCAGGCATCCGACAGTATCATTTCATTTTCCATACTGCAAAGGTAAGAATTTATGGCGGAATATCGAATACTAAAAAGGGGCGGAAAGCCCGGTTCCGTGATGAAACCTGACTTTCCGCCCCGGCGGATGTGATGATGGAATCTCTGTGTTACCTGATGAGGTACTTCACACCGTTGATGATGTAAAGGCCCTCCGAAAGGTGCTGTTTGACTTCATCCCAGCGGCGGTTGTTGTGGAGGATATGGCCGTTGACGGTGCAGACTGTCACGCGGACATCTCCGTCGATACGGATGAGGTCGACGCCGCTAATCTTGGAGTAGGTACCGTGGATGTCGACGTCATGGGCAGGCATGGTTTCGGGGATTTCGTCGGTCCAGCCGTTGAACTCCATTCCTTCGGGAACGGTCGGGTCGTCGACTTTGACTTCCGCTCCGTACTCAATCATTTCCGAGTGATAGAGTTCATCGTTGAGATAAATACGCAGGCAGTACGAGTTGATGGAGAACGAACCCGACGCTGTCACGTCGTTGGCCGGCATGGTC
>DLAL01000012.1 GCA_002493945.1 Porphyromonadaceae bacterium UBA7048 | reverse complement strand
GATATCTTCATCTCTAATTCATTTATTGAGAACAAATATACGAATAAGTCGAGCGTAAAACCAAATTTATTTGGTTTTTACCGAGCTAGAGTATCTAAAAAAACGGCGCCCGTACTCGTGGGTGAGTGCGGGCGCCGGAAGTATTATGCCTGCTGACGTTTATTCAGCGGGATAGATGGTGAGCTTGGTGAAGTGTACCTGACCGCGCTTAGTTTCGCCGTCGCTGCCGAGGGTGGCGTCATGGCCTACCGTGAGAGTGACGCTGGTAGCGTCGCCTACCCATGTGGCAGAGGTGTCGCCCGCTGCCTGAGCCGGCGACATGGCGCCTGTATTGGGTGTCAGAGTGGTATAGCGGAATTTATTTGTTGACGCTATATCGAACACAATCTTGCCGATAGGTTTGTCGGACGAGATAGTGATGGTGTTGTCGGCGTAGATGCGGACTGCGGAACTGCCGGCGTGGAGCGAGGGTGATGTGCTGCCGCTACCCTGTTCGATATTTACGGTATATCCGTCAATCGTGGTCGAGCCGGGCACGGTAAGCGCCGTAGACGTGATAGCGACTCCGTCGCCTACGGGTACATCTGGCACGTCAGGAGTGTCGGGCACGTCCGAGTCGTCGTAGCTGACGAGCTGGTTGCCGGATGTGTACTCGGGAGTATTGCCCATATAGTTGACAAGTGTGCCCTTGACTACAACTTTGGCTCCTACTTTGAGCTGGTCCTCGGACGTGAAATCTGCGCCGTCAAGACCTTTGCCGCCAAATACATAGAGCGTTGTGGAGCCGCCTTCGTCGGCGATGTAATATGAAGCGTTCTTATACTGTGCGTTGATTTGCTTTACAGACTTGATGATACCGGTTGTATAGATATTTTCCAGCTTACCTGATGCATCGAGGGCCGAAGCGGCTGCAAGGGCGGCTGCGACGTTGTAGGGGCTGGCTTCTGTACCTTCACCCGAGGGCTCTACGTCCGGTCCGGGCTGGTCACCGCCTCCGGTTGAGCCGTTGTACGACACGAGGCTGTTGCCCTGTGCGAACTGGGGTGTGTTGCCCATGTAGTTGACGAGGTTGCCCTTGACAACTACCGTGGCGCCCACTGCGAGCTGATCGGCTGAGGTGAACTTGGCTCCGTTGAGGTAGAGGCCGCGATATACGCTAATCGAGGCCGAGCCGTCGGTGGTACTGATGGTGTAGGTGGCGTTGCCGAAGGAGGGGCTGACTTCCTTCACTGCCGTAATTACGCCGGTAGCGTAGACGTTCTCGAGTGTTTCGGTCGAGCTGAGGGCCTGAGCCAGTTCGAGGGCCTTGTTGACGGAGTAGGGATGCTCTGCCGTGCCGTCGCCGTCGAGGACGGAGAGGTCGACGCCGTCAATCTCGAAGGAGTCGGTGTTGCCGGTCACGTCGGTGATACCGGTGGTGCCCATGACTGAGGCGAGCGTACCGTTGACCATGATTTCGCGTCCGAGGTTGGCGGGATTGGTCTTGAGGTTGCCCACGGTCTGGAATGCCGAGCCCGAGGGGAGCATCACGACGAGACATTCCTCATAGTTCTCCGTGTCGGCCGAGGGAGCTATCACGAGGCTGTTGTTGAGCGTGGTGGGAGCGTTCCACTCGATGTCTTCGTTCGAGCTGACGGCGGTACATTCGGGAGCGACAGCGCCTACGATGTAGCCCTTCACCCATCCCGAACCGCTGATGCCTGCCTTCTGGTCGGCGATTGCCTTCTCTACGGTGTAGGGGTTGGACTTGGAGCCGGGCCTGGGAGTCGATGCCTTGATGCCGTCGCCGTCGATGAGCACTATCTGCCATGCACCGGCATAGTAGCTGAGGATACCGGTGAGGTCTACTTCATATTCGGGAAGGGTCATGCTCCAGAATGTCGAGTAGCCGGAGGTGCGCACGTTGAGTGTGGCGCCGGTGGCGTCCTCGATCTGACGGTTTTCGCCCGAACTGAGATATGTCGAGAGCTGTGCCTTGCCGCCTTCGACGAACTTCACGCGCTTGAAGCATACGAGCTGGCTCTGATATTTGCGGAGCACTTCGGGAGTCTGTGTGTTGATGTCTGCGAACGACGCCATGGGGATGGTGTCGAGTTCGAGAGGACGGGGCATGCCGTTGAGACGGGCATACTGCTGGAAGTACTCAAGCGACATGAACGACACCTGGTCGGTGTTGCCGGCCTCATAGTAGCTCTTGCGGCCTATCTGCTGCAGACCGGAGTACTTGCCTATGCTCATGCCTGTGACGTCGAGCACCACTTCCTGACCGCGGCGGTAGGTGAGGTAGAGGTTGTAGGCATCGATGGAGAACGCCAGCGCGGCGGTCTCGTCCTGAATGACGAGGCTCTTGAACACGTTGCTCTCCTGGTCCGACGAGATAACGCGGCCGTGGATGATGTAGCGGTGGCTCGGGTCGTCGGCGTCCTCGATGGTCTTGGCATAGTTGTCGGCATCGCTCCAGAATGTGGTCTTGAGGTCGAGGATGGTCGTATTGGCTTCGATGCCGGCCACGGGGTCGACGGGTGCCGGAGCGTCGATGTCGTCCTGGCAGGCGGAGAATCCCGCCGACAGGGCTGCTAAGGCGCTGAGCCCGAATATATATGATTTTAGTGTTTTCATATTCTTGAATATCGGTGAGGATTATTATTCATTGGCTGCGGTGATGCTCACCAGCTGGCTGCCTGTGGTGTACTGGGGAGTGTTGCCCTTGAAGTTGACAAGCGTACCCTTGACCACGACCTTGGCGCCGACAGTGAGCTGGTCCTCGGAAGTGAATTTGTCACCGTTGAGGTGATAGCCGCGGTATACCTGGAGGGTGGCATTGCCGCCTTCGTCAGCGATGGTGTATGTGGCGTTGCCGAACTGGGCGCTGACTTCCTTTATAGACTTGATGACACCGATGGTGTATACATTCTCGATTTTGCCATTCTCATCAAGAGCCTTGGCAGCGGCGAGAGCAGCGGTCACGTTGTAGGGGTCAGCCTCCGTGCCCGAGCCTGCGGGGTCGAGGTCAGTGCCGGGCTGGTCAGTCGAACCGCCGGCAGTGGTACCGTTGAGGCTCACGATGCTGCTGCCCTGCCCGAGCTGGGGAGCGCCCTGATAGCACATGAGCTCGCCCTTGATGACGACTTTGTCGCCCTTCTTCAGCGCGTCGGTCGAAGTGAACTTGGCGCCTCCGAGACCGTAGCCGCGGTAGATGTAGAGGAAGGCCGAGTTGGTGTCGTCTGCGATGACGTAGTATGCGTTGCCATACTGGGTCTCGATGGTCGGCGTGTTGTAGACGGTGCCTTCGACGCAGACATTGACTTTCTCGTTATTCTTAAGCCCGAAAGCGGTCTGCACGGCCTTGGCCACGGTGTAGGGGCTTTCGGCAGTGCCGTCGCCGGTGAGGGGAGCTTCGGGATTTACGTTGTCGAATCCGGTGACGGCCTCGGTGTCGTTTATGGTCAGCTGCCAGTCGTCGCGGTAGTAGCTGAGGATGCCCTTGACCGTGCCGGTGCCGTAGGGCAGAAGCTCGTTCTTGAATGTGGCGCGGTTGCTGTTGCGCACGGTCAGACGGTTGCCGTCAGCGTCGATGAGGTAGCGCGATGTGGTCTCGCCGCCTGCATAGGGATAGCCTGCGGCTTCCCAGCGCACGTCGGAGATTTCGATGTAGCGGCTCTGCCACTTGATGAGGTTTGCCTGGGGCGATTTCACCTTCTGCAGTTCGGCCAGCGTTGTAGGCGTGGCCTTGACGAGCTCGGGCTGCGGGAGCTGGGCATGGTTGCGCACTGTGCGGGCCATGAAGGTGGCTTCGTCCATGTACGACACACCGCGGTCGCCCACCGTGCCGAGGAGGAAATAGTTGGAAGTCCTGAGGGGATCACCGCTGAAGTAGCATCCGGCGTCGAGACCGGTGACATTCACGGCCACTTCCTGACCGAATCCGAAGAGCTTGTAGAGGTTGGAGCTGCTCACCGAGAGCTGGACGGCATACTGCTCGCCGTTCTCGTCGAATGTCTGGATGACGAAGGTGCGGTAGACGTTTCCGGTCTGGTCCGACGACACCACGCGGCCGGTGAGGATGATGCTGTCGTTCGACTCGGTGAAGCCGATAGTCTGTCCCTCGACAGTCTCACGCGCGGCCCAGTACTGTGTCTTGAGGTCCTCGATGGACATATTCGCCTCGAGGTCGCTCACCTCGGGCATGATCATCGGCGGCCGGGCGAAGTCGTCGTCGCAGCTTGTCAGAGCTGCCGAGCATGCGAAGAGGGCCGCTGCGATATATGATATTCTATATTTCATGATGTAGTGCATTTAGAGATTAGAATCGTACGCCGATGTTCAGATATGCGCGGAATCCCTGTGCGTAGCTGAAGCGCGTGGGGAATGCGTTGCGGTCGTAGGCGTTGGTGCCGTCGGTGCGCATGCGGCCCTGCTGGTAGGCATAGGTCACGACGTTGCGGTTGTTGGTGATGTTGTTCAGGTTGAGGTTGATGTTCAGGCTCACTTTGCGGTTGATGTAGATGAGCTTGCCTATCGAGGCGTTGAGCGAGTAGGCGTTGCGGATCTTGTCCTGAGCGGAGAGTTCGTCGATTTTGGCCTGAAGTTCCTCTTCCGACGAGCCGAAGTCCTGCCACAGATTGGGGAGTGCCTCGTGGTAGCGGGGAGCGAGGTTGACGTATGCGTCGCCCTGCCATGTGAAGTTCACGTTGAAGAACCAGTTCTTGGGGGCTGCATAGTCCACGCCGATGTTTGCGCAGTACTGGGGAGTCGAGCCGAGGTAGTAGTTCTTCAGGTAGACGGTCTGGGTGGTGTCGGCGTACATGCCGTTCTCGAACGAGCGTGTGCCCTGAGGATTGTTCTTGTACTGGAAGCGCGAGTACATGCCGGCGAATGTGGCCGTGATCGAGGGAGTGATTTTATAGGCCATGCCGAGCTCTACGCCCTTGTACTGGCGCTTCACGCCGGTGAGGATGTAGTTGGTGTATGTGCGGTATTCGTCGTCGTAGAAGCCGTTGCGCTCGATGGCGTTCTCGGTCTGGGTGAAGAATCCGGTCACGCTGCCGCGGAAGCGGCGGTAGTTCCACATGTAGGAGAGGTCGGCCGAGAAGTCGCGTTCGTTCTCGATGTTGTCCACCACGTCGTTCTTGATACGGGGAGCGATGAACACCTGGTCGAAGAGCGGAGCGCGTGTTCCGTAGTCGGCGTGGATGGCCAGCTGGTTGCGGCCATTGATTTTATATGTGGCTCCGACCTTGAGTGCTACGTTGTCGAAGGACAGACGCTGGCTCTTGCCGAGCGATGTCTGCGGAGCGCGGCCGTTGCGCATCTTGCCGTCGCGCTGATACTGGGTGTGGCTGAGCTGGAAGGCGTAGTTGATGTCCCACTTGGGAAGGTTGATGACGTTCTGCAGCCATGCCTCGGCGCGGAGGGCGTGGATGTCGTAGTCATATCCGAAGCGGTCGCCCTTCTGCACGCGGCGGTTGGGGTTGTCCAGGTCGTTCTGGATGTTGTCCGGACGGACAGCCACCTCGCGGTTGCTGAAGGGGTCGATGTCGAGCCAGAACTCGCCGCCCATCAGGTCGCGGATGGTCTTGTAGTTGGAGCTCTTGGTGTAGTTGAACGACACACCGCCCTGGAGCGACATGAAGCTGTTCAGACGGGTGTTGACGTATGAGCTGAACATGCCCACGAGCTGGTGGTTGATGCGGTTCTCCATGATGTAGGACGAGCCGAGCTTCTGCGACTCGGGGAGTGTCTCGTTGATGGCGTTGTTGGTGTAGTTCACCTGATAGAGGTCATCCCACTTGATCTGTCGGAACGCCTCGTCGTTCTCCCAGAGGTCGGTGTAGATTTCGGCTGCCTCGGGGTCGTCGCGGCTGATGAAGTACGACGGCAGATACTTATAGTACGACGGATTGGGGTCGGTGGCGTTGAAGTAGTTCAGGGCGGTGCGGTTGTAGTATACCGAGCGGAAACCGGCCGACGTGTTCAGCACCGTGTTGTCTTTCTTGAATATCCAGTTGAGGATGGCTGTGGGGTCGAAGGTCTCGGTGATGCGGGCCGAGCGCTTCTCGCCGTTCTGATAGCCCCAGTCGGGGTTGTAGAGGTTGGTGCCTGCCAGGTCGTAGGCTTCCTGCACGGTGGGGCGTCCGGTGGCGCGCTGTGTCGGGCCGCCGAAGAACGTGAGCGTGAGCGAGTTCGATGCGTTGAACTGCTTCTCGATTGAAGCGAAGAGGCCGCCCGAGTTATAGAACGTGCCGTCCATCACGCCTTCCTTGGCATATCGGCCGATGGCGCTGACGGTGAATGCCCATCCGTTGCGGTTCAGGCCCGTGGAGTATGTGGCCATGGCGCGGAGCATGTAGTTGGAGTTGGTGTATGCCACCGAGCCGTTGAAGCCGGGAGCGTAGAGGTCGGTCGTGGTGTTGTAGTTCACACTGCCGGCGATGTCGCCGAAGCCGTAGTTCGACGCCTCCATGCCCACGGTGGTGGTCTTGTTGCGGAAGGCGCGGCTGGTCATGCCCATCAGGGTGGAGAAGCTGAACGAGCCGCGGACGAGGTCGTTCATGCGCAGACCGTTGATGTACACGCTCTGGTACATATTCTCCATGCCGCGGTAGCGGTAGTACATCGGGCCGAAGTTGTACGAAGCCGTATTGTAGAATATGTTGTTGCTCGCACCCGAGAGAGAGGCCACCGACTGGGCGGCGCCTTCTTCGTCATCGAGGACGGATTCGTCGAACACCAGGTCGACAAGGTCGTCGTTTAACGATTCGTCCTGTGCCGGGAAGAGGCGAATTTCGCCCGTATTGACTGTTCCCGTGCCGACGCTTACATTGAGAAGAGCGGTGTCGAATCCGTCGCACGATACCGTGAGGCAGTAGTCGTTGTTGTCGGGTACTGAAATACGGAACTGTCCGTTGAAGTTTGTAACAGTCTGTTCATTGCGTCCGTACATCTGTATGGTTGCACCACTGAGCGGACTGCCGGAGTCGCCGTTTACCACTACGCCTGTGAGCGTTACGGCGGCGACTGTCAGCGACGGCCACAGAGCCGCCACCAACAACAGTAAAAACAATCGTAGTTTCATACAATACTATTATAGGTTATGTTTTTCATTTGTCTGCACCAATCGCCGGAAGGCAAAAATGCCTCAAAATTACCGAAATAATTTTAACTAATACAAATTATAACAAGAGAAAACTATAGACGGGTTCGAAATTTAACATTTAAGCAATGAATTCCGTGAACTTTTTGCCGTCTTGTGCCCCTCGTCCGGCACGCCGGAGACGCGGAAGAAACGTGTGCTGACGAGGCCTGACCGGGCTCAGAGAACGCCTGACTTAAAAAATATTTAGCCAATTAATATTTTTTAACCAAGCGATGCAGACAGTGTATAGTGTTTTCAGCATAACTTTGCACCCCGGTCTGAAGAGCGTCATCTGATGTCTGGCTTATCTACAGTATAGCAGGCATTTATGCGCCCGGGTAGCCTGTTCACTTCAACAATTAAACGACATCTGCGACTTAAATACAATTTCTAAATCAAATAAAACATCTACACCGAAAATTAACAACCCGAGTTATGGTAAAACATTTCTTCAAGATGCTGATTTTCCCGCTGTGCGCCTTTGCTCCCGGACTCGTCCAGGCTGCCCAGGTCTCACACAGCGATGCCAGAGCAATGGCAGAAGAGTTCTACGCCGCAGGCACGGGAAGTGCCGCACCGGCATCGCTTGAGCTCTGCTATACAGGCGGCACATCGACAAAGCCCCTGTACTACGTATTCAACGCCGCTGACGGCAAAGGCTTCGTCATCGTCTCGGCTGACGACAACACCGAGCCTATCATCGGTTTCTCCTTCGAGAATCCGTATGTCGCCGCCGATGTGCCTCCCACGCTGAAGTACATGATGGAAGGCATAGGCAAGGAAATCGAGTCGGCCTCGAAGATCGCAGGTGGCTCGACGACGCGCCGCATGGCCCGGGTCCGCGCTGCCGCACGCCGCGTCAACCAGGGCCTGACCGCTCAGGTGAAGACCCCCGAATGGCGTCAGGAAGCTCCCTTCAACAATATGATTCCCGGCAATCCGCTGGTAGGCTGCGTAGGCATCGCCATGGCCGAAATCATGAAGTACTACGAACACCCCGCCCAGGGCACCGGCAGCTACGACGGCGTCAACTTCGCCGTGGACTATGACTGGGCCAACATGCGCGCCGACAACTACCGCAGCGGTTACTCCCAGGCCGAGGCCGACGCTGTGGCCACTCTCGTCTACCACACATCGAAGAGTATCATGACCCAGTACGGCTACTCCGGCTCGAGCGCCTATGAGGTGCGCGTGCCTGCCGCCATGAGCAACTACTTCGGATACGACCCCGGAATATCCTACAAGAAGCGCAGCGACGTCAGCTCGCAGCAGGAGTGGGACAACATCATCAAGACCGAAATCCAGGCCGGCCGCCCCGTGCTCTACTGCGGCCAGGACGTTTCGGCAGGCCACGCATTCGTCTGCGACGGCTATCAGCAGGACCAGTTCGACGAGAATCCCTACTTCCACTTCAACTGGGGCTGGGGAGGTCTGGCCAACGGATGGTTCATGACTTCGAATCTCAACCCTCAGGCAAGCCACAGCTATAACTTCGGCTCGCTCAACACCATCATCTACAACATCAAGCCCGCCTCCGGAGCCGTACAGGCATGGTCGCCCATCCACATCACCGCCGACGGCGGACAGCCCGGCATGGGCAGCGACATGACCGACCTCGCAGCCGGAAAGACATTCACCGTCCGCGTGGGCAACATGAAGAATCTGTCCTACACCAAGTTCGACGGCAAGGTGGCCGTGGCCCTCTACAGCGCCGCAGGCACCCTCAAGACCCTCCTGAGCGCCGAAGGCAACTTCCATCTCACCGCCATGGCCACCCTCGGCAGCGGATACATCCAGATGACGGGCTGCGCTCTCCCGGCAGGCGTCTCTGTCGAGGCCGGCGACATGGTGCGCATGGCCACCAAGGCCGACGGCGACACCGGATGGCTCCCCGTGGCAGGCGAACTCTACACCGTCAACGAGCTCTCGGCCACGCGCACAGCGCCCGAATACTTCTCTGTCACACTCCCCTCGACGGCCGGCGTAACCGTGACTGGCGAGAACCGCGTCATCCGCGGATTCGACTACTCGTTCACTGTAGTGCCCGATAACCCCTCCGCCGACATCGTCACCGTCAAGAGCAACGGATACGTCCTCACCGCAGGAGCCAACTACGCCTACCGCATAGGCAACGTCACCTCCGACCAGACCATCTCCATCTTCGTGCAGAAGGCTTCCGAAGTGCGCGAGAAGCGCGCTCTCTGGGTAGGCACTCCCGGCACGCTCTCCACGCTGCTCGACGGCGGTGAGGCTGCCACCATCAAGGATCTCACACTCTTCGGCAACATCGACGCACGCGACTTCTCGTTCATCCGCAGCAGCATGAAGCTGACACGCCTCGACATTTCGGGAGTCAGCATCTCGGCTTATGAGAACAACGAGGCCCGTGCCATCCCGCGTGAGGCATTCCGCAACATGTGGACCCTCAAGGAAGTGCTTCTCCCCAACAACATCAACAAGCTCAAGAACGGATGCTTCCGCTCCTGCGGCATCACCTCGATTGTCATCCCGGCAAGCGTAAGCACATACGAGTACAACGTGTTCAACGGCTCGTCCTTCCTCAAGGATGTATGGGTACGCAATCCGAATCCGGCTTTCGTGAACTGGTGCGTATTCATCGGCACTCCGACCAACCGCACCGTGCACTGTGTGAATATGGGTGCTGCCGGCGCCTACAAACAGAACAAGTACTGGAATCAGCCTGGAGTAGACGACGGCGTCACCTTTACATGCCCCGACCAGGATAAGCAAGAATTCCCCACCGTCACCGACTTTGCCTTTGCAGTGATGGACAATGCCGACGTGCGCTTCGACTGCGATAAAGAGACAGGCCGCTACGCCGCAGGCACCGAAGTCAGCTTCACCGCCGACTACCTCGCCGACAACGACAACCGCATGGACGTATACGCCAACAGCACCCTCCTCACACCCGGTGCCGACGGCAAGTATCACGTAACCATCAATGCCGGCACCATCATCCACTTCGACCTTACTGAGCCTACTCCCGTCGGCGACACCTCATTCTGGAACATGACAACCGCCACCGGTTCGGTAGGTCTCTTCACCGAAGCTGTCAACGTCATCCCCGGTCAGGAATTCGCCGTGCGCATCAACGCCGTGAACGCTCCCGCCGACTATCCCAACGCCTTCTGGGCACTAGTGCTCACCGACAAGGACGGCCGTATCAAGGAATTCATCAGCCCTGTGTCGAACTACAGCTCGGGCGCAGGCAACCTCAAGTTCACCGTGAAGTGCTGCGTCAAGAACGCCACCGTCCGCGAAGGCAACTACATCTCAATGGTCACCTCCTTCAACAAGAAGACATGGTACCCCGTAGGAGCTGTCAACGGTGCCATCTGCAAGCTCCCTGCTCTGAACAATCAGACTCCCGTCTACAACTTCACCTTCCCCGAAGACCTGGCTGAGAAAGCCAACCTCTCAGGCGTGGTGGAAAGCGCTCCGCGAGGAAAGGAACTCACGTTCAAGATTACGCCCAAGAAGAACTCTGACCGCATAAATATGCTTGTCAATGGTAAAGCCGTTGCAAGCGATGCCGCAACAGTGACATATCCTTTCGTAGCTATGGAGGACCTCAAATTCGATATCGAGGTCTATAGCCCCGGAGACGTCGTGTACGTATACAACGTATCTCCCGGAACAACTTCCAATGTAATCGGTGGTCTTGAACTCCGAAATAAGGCTAAAATCAAGATTGTCGGTCAGGAAACCGCTTCCAATCTTGCATCAGCATTGAATTCGAACTCATTTTTGCCAATCTTTCTCAAATCGCTTGACCTCTCAGGACTCACTATATTAGGAGATGGAACTTACGCTGCCAATACAATTCCAGCGAATCTATTATGCAAATCAGGAGGTCAAACCCCTGTTGTAGAAGAGATTATTCTTCCGGATAATGTCGTATCCATCAGCGCTTCCGCTTTCTACAATTGTGCATATATCAAAGAGATGGTGCTGCCGACGGGCCTTTATAACGATGCCCAGGCGATGGTAAACGGAAAACTTCGTGAGCATCAGGGTGGACTTAAAAGAGACTGCTTCTCAGGTTGTACCAGTCTCACCACGTTATATTGCTATGCAGTTCCAGCTGCTGGTAATAAAGTACATCATATAGACTTCAACTCCGCAACGAGTGGCTCAGGCAATAATACGAATTTCTTTCCCAACAATCTTGGAATCACAAATCACTCCAAAGTTACACTTGTAGTAAAGCCTGAATATTATACTGCATATATTACACCGCATAATACGGAAGACTTCTATGGAGAGGATTGGATTAATGGTTGGGCACATCTCGGTTTCAACATCGTACCCGAATACCCGGTATACTCAATCAGCTTCGACCCCGAACGCGTGAAGATGGCCGACAAGTTCGACACTGACAAAGCCGCATCGTTCCTGGGTGACAACGTCGCACGCGAAACCATCACTGTCAACGCCTACAGCGCACGCACTCTCGGAGCCGGCGAAAGCCTCCGCGCTTACGACAACGGCAAGGAAGTGACGCTCAACGCCGACGGCTCAATCCCCGTGACCTACTACAACCCCAACAAGCACGCCGACCTCAGCGGCAACCACGAAGTGCGCGTAGAGTATCTATATGACGTCACCGTCAAGCTGTCGTCGGAGAACTTCAAGGTTATCGCCGACGAAAGCAGTTGCGGTTCGTTCAGCTACTTCAATCCCTCGGCTCCCCAGCTGCTCGAAGTCCCCGAGAACACCTCGGCACGTTTCCGTCTCGAAGCTCAGGGCAACCTCGACAAGCAGCAGATTGAACCCAAGGTGAAAGTTGACAACACCGTCATCGAGCCCGACTCCGAAGGCTACTACAACATCGAAGTGACCGACGCCCCCGTCACCGTCGAAGTTTACGCTATCCCCGTGGAAGGCGCCACCCTCAAGCAGGCCGAGCTCGACGCCGTCGACGCTTCCGAGGCTCAGGGCGTGACCTCCGTAGCACTCAGCGGCGACATCGCTCAGGCCACCATCGACGAGGTGGTGAAGAAATTCACCGACCTCGAGAACCTCGACCTCTCGGACCTCACAGGCACCCTGGCTGACAATACCTTCTCAGGCATGAGCTCGCTCAAGACCGTCATCCTCCCCTCGACCCTCGAAGGTCTGCCCGAAGGCTTCTTCAGCGGATGCGAGAACCTCTCGTCCGTAGAATTCCCGGCCACTGTCACCGCCATCGGCTCGCAGGCATTCGCCGGCTGCCGCTCGCTCACGGCCATGAGCCTCCAGGGCATACGCGCCATCGGCTCTAAAGCCTTCAACGGATGTGACCGCCTCATGACCATCTTCATCTCCGGCTCGACCTCGACGGCTGCCGCTGCTCCTGCCCGTCGCGCCGTAGCCGCACGCACCGCCACCGAGTATGCCGCCGACGCATTCGCAGGCCTTTCGCCTAACTGCGTCATCATCCTGGGCGACAACGTGCCCGTGCCTGACGGCGTCGAAGGCAACTTCATCGCCACCGTCACCGACGGCACCGAACGCAGCTACACCAACACCGCCGGCATCGAACTCTCTACCGCCGACGCACTGGCCGTGCCCTACGACTTCACAGTGGCCGAAGGCTCGGAAGTAAGCATCGAGTGCGCCACCGGCAGCGCATGGACTTCGTTCATCTGTCCTTTCGCAGCCGACAAGGTGATGCTCGGCGACACCGAACTCAAGGCCTCCGACTGGGCCGAGGACGACAACAAGCCCGGCTACTACACCCTCGTCACAGCAGGTAACGGCGACGACATCTTCGTGCGCCACACCTCTGTCGAAGCCAACCGTCCCTACTTCATCAAGGTAGGATCGCAGCCCGGCGCAACCCTCCGCATCATCGCCAAGGACGGCACCACCGTATCGGCCACGACCGAAGAAGTTCGTGCCGAAGGTTCGATGATAACCCTCACCGGTGTTTACCGCAGCACTGACATCGCCGCCGACAGCCACACCTTCGTGCTCAGTGACGACGCTTCAGAGCTCGTAAGCCTCGACTCGCCCGTAAGCGGATATGCCCTCTACGATGAGACCTCCGGCGAACCCGCCGCGCTGACACTCGCTCCCTTCACCGTCTATGCTCAGAGCGACGACTTCGACGGCAGCATACCCTTCGAAGTGAGAGACAACATCTCGACCGGCGTCGACACCGCCGCAATCCCCGAAGAAGGCATTGTCATGACCGTTGACGGAGGCACTCTCACCGTCACTTCGGCCACCGACGGCACCCTGACCGTCTACGGCATCGACGGCCGCGTTGCTGCTACCGTAGCCCTCCGCCGCGGTGTCAACACCATCAGCGGACTCGCCCCCGGCATTTACATCATCAATGGTACTAAAGTAGTGCTCTAAGCACTTTCCCCTTTCAAAACAAAAGCGTATCAGGAAGTCCTGATACGCTTTTGTTCGTTTTTATACTGAAGCCGGACCGCCTCACTCGGCTATAATCCATCGGTCGAGAGTGCGGGTGCGGGAGTCGAAGTTGGCGCCGACCTTCACCACGCGGCGGCCGTCAAGGGCGAACGGCAGGGCGTAGTCCCTGGACTCAATCTGCGCCAGGGCCTCCTCGGCTGTGCCGTCGAGCTTGAATTCTATCACATAGATGGTCTGCGGATTGGCAAGGACGAGGTCGATGCGTCCGGCCGAGGTGCGGTACTCGGCCTGCACATAGAAGCCCAGCAGCTTGCCGATGCAGTACATGATGTTCTGATAGAAGAACTCGTTGCGGCTCTCCATTTCGTACGGGATGCCGGCGTAGAAAGCCTTCATGGCCTTCATGAAGTCGTCGATGCGGCCCTCATCAATCATGTCGCAGCAGTCGAGCACGAAGTTGCTCGTGTCCAGGCTGTCTTTAGATGATATCATCGGCAGCAGGTTCCTGAGGAATCCCTGCTCGACCTCGTGGTTGGGGTAGCGGAGTGTGTAGGCCTGACGCCTCTCGTTGTATGACTGAATG
>DLAL01000028.1 GCA_002493945.1 Porphyromonadaceae bacterium UBA7048 | reverse complement strand
TGCGAAAGCAAACGAATAAATTAGTGTTTAGTGCGATTGTACCAATCGCCTGTCGAAACTTCAAAACTCTACCAGGCTGCCACAATGGCAACTACAATCTTTATCCAATACTTCTCTCATATTCTATGAAAAAATTTTTACTCACACTCCTGTGTCTCGTCGCCGCGGTGGGGGGCTCCTTTGCTGAATCGTATACGATTGAGTTCAAGGACAATACCAGCGATAGCAGTTCAGCTCTTAACAATAGTAATTATAAAGAACAGGTTACTAATGGTGCGGACAAGATAACAAGTTTCAGTTGTTTCAGCACATATTACGGCAAAACTGGTCTTAAAGTTGGCAAAAGTTCTGGAGGTAATTTCACACTAACTCTTTCAGACCTTGGAAAGGTTAATGCCACCTCAATAGTAGTCAAAGCAAAAAAATGGAAATCTGCCGAAGCGACGACCATAAAAGTCGGGGAGACTTCTGCTCAGAGTTTAACCGATGACTTGGCCGATTATACATTTAACGTAACTGGCGATATCACAGAAATCAAAATAACTTCGAGTGCACGTAGTTACGTCAAGTCCATCACCGTCAATTATCAACCGGCTGATGGCCGAAAAGATGCGGCCCTTAAATTTGACGGGAACAGTAACCTTTTCGAAATATTGGTTGAGGAAGCCTTTACTGCTCCTAATCTTACAAAAGAGACCCCGGAAGCCGTAAAATATGAATCAAGCAATCCTGACGTAGCTTCGGTTAATGCAACTACAGGCGATGTTGAGATAACTGGAGTAGGCTCAGCAACAATTACTGCAACAACTCCGGAGAATGATACATACCGTGCAGGCAAAGCAAGCTACACGATTTCAGTTATTAAACCTTACACCGTTGCGGAAGCTCTTGAAGCGGCCAATGCAAATGGAGTTTACGTAAAAGGATATGTCGTAAATTACGATGGCGAAATTTCAAACAGCGGACAGTTAAAATACAATATAGCCGACACAAAGGATGGAAGTCAACTGTATATTTACTATGGTTCATATATTGACGGCGCAAAATTCACAGAGGAAACGAAACCGGAAATTGGTGCTTTTGTAATTATCAAAGGTAATCTTACCGTATACGGTGGAAAAAAAGAGATTAATTCAGGCAATAAGATTATCCGCATAACTCGTCCTGCAAAGCCCGAGCTCTCGTTCGCAGAGGCTGAATATTCAACTCCACTTAGCGCAGATTTCGAATCTCCCGAACTGAGCAAGAAAACTAATGGCGCTATCACGTGGACTTCGAGCAAGGAAAGCGTAGCCACTGTTGATGCCGATGGTAAGGTGACACTTCTCTCCGTAGGTACGACAATCATCAAGGCTGCTGCCGAAGAGGTATTCGGCCAGTTCAAGGCCGGCGAGGCAAGCTACACGCTCACCGTATTCTCCGACGCTCTCGGCACTCCCGAATGTGAAGAGGCCGTAGAAGGCGCTATCTCCACCTACGAAGGCGCTACCCTGACATTCACCGCAGCCAATGCCGAGAAGCTGACTGTCAACGGCACGGAACTCACAGACGGCGTGTACACCGTAGCCTTCCCCGAGAATCAGAACAGCTACGTCCTGACCGTCACCGCTGTAAGGGGTGAAGAGACTCAGAGCGCTGACTTCACCATCAGCCGCATCATCCCCGGCACGGTAGCTTTCTCGGCAGAAAACGGTTCGACCGTAATGGCCGGAAGCACCATCACCCTCAGCTGCGAGAATGCTGACCGCATCATGTGGTCGTACACTGAAGACGGCATCTTCGAAGAATACACCGAAGAAGGCATCACAGTTGACGAGACCAACAGCACCATCTTCGCATATGGTGAATACAAGGGCTTCCGCGGCGAAATCGCTTCTGCGGCTTACACCATGAAGGAAGTTGAAATCTACACCCTTGTAACCGATGTGAACGAGCTCAAGGTTGGCGGCAAATATATTATTGCTATAAAAACGGCCAACACAGCAATGGGCGGAGTTGAAGAGGCTAAGGGAGAATCGCGAGATGCTGTAGAAGTAAGTTTCTACGGCAATGATGTGGTTTATACTGAAAACGTTTCTTCTTTCCGACTTGTCAAAGCAGATGGCGGATGGAAACTTCGCTTCGATAATGGCAATTACTTGATGCAAAACAGTAATACAGGTGATAAAATTAAAGAAGGAGAATCAGGATACATCTATACCATCACTATCGATGAGGACAATAATGCCAAAATAAGTCCGAAGGTCAACCCGGCTATTTGGATTCAATATAATAAAGGCACGGCAAGTACAACAGCTCGTTACAAAACATATAAGTCAACGTCCGGGATGCAGGCCGTCCAGCTCTACCACCTCGCCGAGACATTTGAGGCTCCCGCCGAAGATGCAGAGGTCATCTACATGCACGGCGTATTCGCAGACCGTGCATGGGACTTCGCTGCGCCTGTCGCTCTGTCGCTGACCAACGACGGCACCTACATGGCAAGCAATATCCATATCGGTTCAATCCCGGCAGTGGACGGCGAATCTCTTGAATATGTATTCTCGACCACCATGGCCGAGGGTGGCGTGCCCCACGTAGCCGGTCGCCGCAGCATCCCTGCCGAGACAAACTGGGCTGACCTGGGCGAAGGCACCGTATATCATGCCGGTGGCGTGACCAAGGCAAGCGCCGAGAACGCCGCTTCGGAAATCGTGCCCTACACCGTCGCTAAGGCAGGTCTGTATAACATCACGGCTGACTTCAATAACGCATGGCCGGCCATCACCCTGTCCGAATCGATTTCAACAGGTGTTGATAACATCAGCGTGGCCGACGGCGAAGCCGAGTACTACAACCTCCAGGGCATCCGCGTGAGCGAACCCAAGGCAGGCGTATATATCCGCCGTCAGGGTAACTCCGTATCGAAAGTGGTGCTCCGCTAAGGATACCTTAATTTAACAGAAATGCCACATCAGCTTTGAGGCCGGTGTGGCATTTTTGCTATGTTATAAGGCCAATCTGCGAAAAGGTTTCAAAAAAAATTTGAAAAAAAGCACGCATATAAATAATTTTTATTAACTTTGGGCGGCATTCTATACTCGGTGCCTATTAACCTTTTTTTGAACAACTTACTATGGACATGCAAGATCCCGCACTTGACCCCGTAGAGGTCAAGGCCCAGAACCTTAACGAAGCATCGGAGCCCGCAGCCGGTGCAGGAATCGAAATACCTGCGGAAGAGACTCCGGCGACCCCGGCCGACGAGGCTGTCGAGCCTCAGGCGGAAGTCGAGGCTGAAGAAATCATGAGCGAAGGCGAAGCACAAGCCGAAAGCCGCGAATTCACGGCTGAGTCGCTCCTGGCCGATGCCCTGGCTCTCCTCGAGAAGGACGCAGCCGACATCAGCAACGACGAAATACGCCGCCTGCGCCAGCACTTCAGCATGCTCCATAGACCGACTCCGGAAACCGGCGATACCGAGGCCGCAGCAGAAGCCGAGGCGCCGGCACAGACGGAAACCGAAGTGAAGTTCGAAGAGACTCTCGGCGCCCTCCGTGCCAAAAAGCTGGCATACACCGCCGCCCTCGAGGCCGCACGCGCCGCCAATCTCGAGCGCAAGAACGCCATCATCGCCGAAATCAATGCCCTGGCCGAAGATACGGACAACGTCAACCGCACATTCCCCCGCTACCGCGAGCTGCAGGACGAGTTCAACGCCGCCGGCGAAGTGGACCCGACTGAAGAGACCGGTGTGTGGAAGCGCTTCCAGGAGGCCCGCGAACGCTACTCCGACAATCTCAAGATAAACAAGGAACTGCGTGACTACGACTTCAAGAAGAATCTGGCAGAGAAGCAGGCTCTCCTCGAGGAGGCCCGTGTGCTGGCTTCGGAAGAGGACGTCATCGGCGCATACCGCCGTCTGCAGGACCTGCACAACAAGTGGCGCCAGATAGGCCCCGTGGCCAAGGAGCTGCGCGAGGAGATATGGGCCAGCTTCCGCGAGGCATCGGCCGAGGTGAACAAGCGCTATCAGGCTTTCTTCGAGGCCCGCAAGGCACGCGAGGCCGAGAACGAGACCGCCAAGACGGCCATCTGCGAGCAGATCGAGGCCATAGACATCACCACGCTCAAGACATTCGCATCGTGGGAAGAAGTGACGCACCGCATCCAGGAGATGCAGCAGCAGTGGCGTCAGCTCGGCTTCGCCTCGAAGAAGGTGAACCGCACGCTCTTCGCCCGCTTCCGTCAGGCATGCGACAAGTTCTTCGCATCGAAGGCTGAGTTCTTCCGCAACACACGCGACGAGCTGGCCGCCAACTTGGCGCGCAAGCAGCAGCTGGTGGAGCGCGCCGAGGCTCTGCGAGAGAGCAGCGACTGGCGCAAGACCACCGACGAACTCATTCAGATGCAGAAGGAGTGGCGTTCGATAGGCGCCATACCCAAGAAATTCAGCGACGACCTGTGGAACCGCTTCACCACGGCATGCGACACGTTCTTCGACCGCAAGAAGAAAGCCGGCTCGGGCACTCGCAGCATCGAGGCCGCCAACCTGCGCGCCAAGCGTGAGATCATCGGTCAGCTCTCGGCCCTGATAGCCGAAGGCAGCGACAAGGACAGCGCCATCGCCGAGCTGCGCAAGCTCCAGGACCACTGGAAGGAAATCGGCCATGTGCCTTTCCGCGAGAAAGACAAGCTCTACGAAGCCTACCGCTCGGCCGTCGACGCCGTGCGCGACCACTTCGCCATCGCCGAGTCGCGCGCACGCCGCGAACGCTTCGAGGCATCGGTGGCCCAGATAGAAAACGACGACAACCGCCTCTTCCGCGAGCGCGAGCGTCTGGTGCGCGCCCTTGAGGCACGCCGGGGCGACCTGCGCACATATGAGAACAATCTCGGGTTCCTGTCGTCGAAGTCGAAGTCGGGCAACTCGCTGCTTTCGGATCTCGGACGCCGCATCGAACGTCTGAAGACCGACATCGCCGAACTTGAGGACAAGATTGCCCTTCTGGACGGCAAAATCGGCGGCTAAGGTCATTCAGGGGGCGTCGCGCCGGACGGGGCTGTCACTGTCAGGCCTTCCTGCCGACGCTCTTCCGCACCTACATGCCAGAGGCATGTCCCCGAGTTTTTGGTCATGCGCTTAAAATCTATGAGTGAAACACGCCGCCCCGGCAAGGGGCACTTCATCAAATACATCTTCTCACTGGGCGACCTCTTCGTGGTCAACATGCTGTTCTGGCTCACCATCACAGTATTTCCGACCGTCACACGAAGCGGCACGCCTATGCGCGAGCTGTGGCTGCTCATCAACGTGAGCTACCTGCCGGTGCTGTTCTACACGCAGCGTGCTCGCCACGAGCTGCGCGCCATCAGCATGGAGCGGGTGATGCGCACGACTCTGGCCATCGTCGGGTCGCACGCTCTGGTGTTCCTGTCGATGCTCGCTTTCTTAGGCATCACGGCGCTCGGAGGCAAGGCCATCCTCTTCTACTACCTGACCATGACGCTCTCCATGCCGCTCTACCGACTGACGGCATCGGCAGTGCTGAAGGAGTACCGCCGCCGCGGCCACAACTTCAGCGAAGTGTTGATAGTGGGCACAGGAGAGACGGCGCGGCGCCTCTACGACGCCATGCAGACTGACGCCGGCTACGGCTACTGCGTGGTGGGATTCTTCGACAACAATCCGGCGCCCGACTTCGACATCCAGAAGGTGATGCCCATCGACACGCTGGCCGACTTCTTGGCCCATAACCGCGTGCGCGAGATATACTTCACTCTGTCAGGCCACAATCAGGCGCTGCAGCGCGTGATCAAGATAGCCGACGACAACGTGGCCGAGTTCTACTACGTGCCCCAGCTGCCGCGCACGCTCACGCGCGGCATGGAGTATCACAACATCGGCCATATCCCCGTGCTCTCCATACGCCGCAATCCCCTCAAGAGCAGCCTGAACCGCGGCATCAAGCGTGCGTTCGACATCGTGTTCTCGGGCGCTTTCCTGTGCGTGTATCCGCTCATATACATACCGGTGGCCATAGCCATCAAGCTGAGTTCGCCCGGTCCGGTCTACTTCAGGCAGGAGCGCACGGGCTATCTGGGCAAATCGTTCGTGTGCTACAAGTTCCGCACCATGAAGGTGGGCGCGTCGTCGGACCAGGCCACGCGCGTGGACCCTCGCAAGACCCGTGTGGGCGACTTCCTGCGACGCACGTCGCTCGACGAGCTTCCGCAGTTCATCAACGTATTCAAGGGCGAAATGTCGGTGGTGGGTCCGCGCCCCCACATGCTGGCCCATACGGAGATATACACACAGCTGGTGGACAGCTACATGCTGCGCCATGCCGTCAAGCCCGGCATCACGGGCTGGGCGCAGGTCAACGGCTACCGCGGCCTCACCGACGAGCTCTGGAAGATGGAGCGCCGCGTGGAGCACGACATGTGGTACATCGAGAACTGGAACTTCTTCCTCGACCTCAAGATCATAGTACGCACGGTGTTCAACGCCATCCACGGCGAGCAGAACGCCTTCTGACATCACACACACCTACACACACATCACCGCACACACCGGATGCTGACCATATACAAAGCCTCGGCGGGGTCGGGCAAGACGTTCACCCTGGCGTACGAGTACATCAAGATACTGTTAGGCATAAAGAATCCCGAGACGGGCGCGTACCGTCTGAACGCGGCCAGATACACCGGCGCCCGGCAGGCCAACCGCCACCGCGGCATACTGGCCATCACATTCACAAATGCGGCAACGGAAGAGATGAAGTCGCGCATCATACGCGAGCTCGCCCGGCTGACTACGGCCGAGGGCGTGGCCGCGTCGCTCTACGCGCGCTGGATGACCAAGGCTTTCGGCTGCACAGAGGAGGAACTGCAGACGGCGGCGTCGAAGGCGCTGTCGGAACTGCTCTACGACTACGGCAGTTTCTACGTCAGCACGATTGACTCCTTCTTCCAGACGGTGCTGCGCACATTCTCGCGCGAGGTCGACCATCAGGGTGACTACGAGCTGTCGCTCGACACGGATTTCACCGTCCGGCAGAGCATCGCCGTGATGCTTGACGAGCTCAACCGCACCAACCCCGACCGTCACCGACGCCTCTTCGACTGGATACGCCGCTACACCCTCGACCGTCTGGCCGAAGGCAAGGGCTACAACTTCTTCAACCGCGAGGGAAGCATCCTCCGCAACCTGAGCCGCACCACGTCGAAGTCGCTCAACGAGGACTACGGACGCCTGGCCGACGCTCTGCGCGAGTATCTGTCGGACCCGGCGCGCGTGGACAGTTTCGCCCGTCAGCTGTCGCAGCGGAGCAAGGACGCCATCGCCCCTGCCCGGGCTGCCGCCACGGCCTTCAGGGCATCGGTGCGCGCGGCAGGACTGTCAGAAGCGGTGTTCAACAAGTCGGTGATGTCGCGGCTGGACGAGCTGCTTGCCGGAAAGATTCCTGACACCGGCATAGCGGCCATCGCCAGACAGGCCGCAGGCGAAGACCCGGCCAAGCTCGCCGTCGGCACACAGCTGAAGGCCGCCGGACTCAAGGCCGACGCCGTGGCGCCGCAGTGCGCCCTCCTCTCGGAGTTCTGCCGGGAGATATACCGCGGCGCGGCCGAGGCACGCTTCTGCGACGAGCTGCTCGAAAGCCTCGGTTCGCTCGACTTCTTCGGCATGGCGCAGGCCAAGCTCGAGGAGTATCTGCGAGAGAACAACACCGTGCTCATATCCGACACCGGCGAGCTGATACGCCGCATCATCAACGGCGCCGAGATTCCCTTCATCTACGAACGTCTGGGCATGAGGCTGACCAATATGCTCATTGACGAGTTCCAGGACACGTCGCACCTGCAGTGGGACAATCTGCGGCCGCTCGTGGCCAACTGTCTGTCGACAGGCTCTGACTGCCTCATCATCGGCGACGAGAAGCAGGCCATATACCGCTTCCGCAACTCCGACAGCCGCATACTGGGGTCGCAGGTGCAGGACGAGGACTTCCCCGACTGCCACATACTGCGCGGCTCGGCGCCGGAGGACAATACCAACCACCGCAGCTCGGGCGACGTGGTGCGCGTGAACAACACCATATTCAGCCGCATGGCCGCCGCTCTGGGCGTGGACAGCTACCACAACGTTGTCCAGTCGCCGTCGGAGGCCCTGAGCCATGCGCCGGCATACGTGAGCATCACATTCGCCGATGACGACAGCGCCGACCCTGCGGTCATACTCGAGCGCATGGCCGCCGAAATCATAAGGCAGCACGAGTCGGGCTACGCATGGCGCGACATCCTGATACTGGCGCGCTTCCGCCGCGAGGCCACGGCCATCGTCGAGTTCCTGACGGCGCATCATCCCGAAATCAAGGTGCTGTCGTCCGAATCCCTGCTGCTGAGCAGCTCGGCGGCAGTGCGCACCATCATCAGCATGCTGAAACTCATCGAGAAGTCTTACTCGGGCGAGAAGGCGCGCGACGACAGTGCGCCGTCATACGCCTCGACCTCCGACGTAGTGATGATGATAACGCGCTTCAACTACTTCAAGGCCGAAGGCCACGATACGGCCGACGCGCTGAAGCTGGCCCTCGACCGCTCGGGAGAGGCCGCCGGGGGACTCGACGCCGAAATCATGGCCGTGCGCGCCAGGAATCCGGCCAACCTTGTGGCACTCATCGACGCCATCATCCTTGCCAAATTCTCGCCGGAGCAGCGCCGCCGTGAGTACGCCTACATCGCCGCGCTCCAGGACCTCGCCATAAAGCATACGGAAAGCTCAGACCCCTCGCTGCAGGCCTTCATCGCCGCCTACGAGTCGAACGTGAACAAGTGGGCCATCCTCGCCTCGGCCGACCTCGACGCCGTGGAGATAATGACCGTCCACCGCTCGAAGGGCCTCGAGCGCGACTGCGTGCACATCCCCTTCGCCGACTGGTCTCTGAAGCACAGCGACACCACGCTGTGGCTCGACACATCGTGCCTGACCGGATTCGAACCCGGCACGGTGCCTCCGGGACTGTATGTGAAGGTGAGCTCGAAGTCGGCGCTGCGCGATGCGTCGGTGTCGCCCTTCGCCGGAGTGATCGAGGAGAACGAGCGGCTCGAACTCATCGACAACCTCAACACGGCCTACGTGGCCTTCACCCGTGCGGCGCGCGAGCTGACGGTCTTCTCAGGGTGCAAGAACATAGGCCGCCTTCTGAAAGACGCCGTGACGCAGCCGCCGACATCGGCAGAACTCGCCGACGAGGCGCGCACTGACCTCGCCGCGCACTACGACGAGGCCACGGCCACACTGACCGTCGGCGCCCCTACGGTGAAGGAGAGCGGCGCGGCCAAAGCTCCGCGGCCGGTGGTGACGGCAGGGGAGTACCCGGTGCTGTTCCGCAACGACACCCGCGAGCTGGTGTCGATAGACGATGCCTTCGCAACGCATCTCGACATAGGCGGCGAGGAGGTGAAGGAAGTCACCGACCGTCCCGCCGCCGGCGCAGCTGCCGACCGGCGTATGGCCGAGGCCGCCGAACGCGGTACGGCGCTCCACGAGATACTGGCCGGCACTCCCGCCATAGGCCGCCTCGAGGAATCGGTCGAGCGCTTCGCCCGGCAGACCGGGGCGACGTCTGAGGCCGCGGCGGAGTGGTACGCCGTGCTGTCGGAAGCCATCCGCAATGGCGGCGCGCGCGTGGCCGACTGGTTCAGCCCGTCGAACAGGATATACACCGAGCGGTCGATCTACGTGGCTGCCACGGGGATGTCGTTCCGCCCCGACCGCATAGTGTTCCATCCCGACGGACGCGTGTCGGTAGTAGATTATAAATTCACATCCGAAGCCCGGCCGGAGCACTTCGGGCAGGTTGAGAATTACCTCGACCTGATGCATCAGCTCGGCTATGACACCGTGGAAGGCTATCTGTGGTATCCCCTTCTCGGAACCGTCAAGCGCGTCTGAGCTTTTTTCCTTTTTTAAGACAGGAGAACAGGAGTAACAGGAGGAGTACATAAAAAATCCTGTTCCTGCTGTTCCACTGTCTGAAAATACATGAACGCGGGAGGGATTAAGTGGAGGACTTGTGGCGGCTGATATTGCGGAGGAGGCCGGCGAGTTTGGCGCGCTTCACCGCAGAGCCCTTGAATACACGGGAGAAATCAGGCTGAGTCATGGCGCGGATATCGTCAGGACTGAGCGCCATGACTTCCGGCCGCGGGCGGAAATCGTCGAGAACGGTGAGCGGACGCGCCGGGCGGCTCTCGGGACAGACATCGCGGCAGATGTCGCAGCCGTATATGCGCGACGGGAGCGTCAGCGAGTCAGGGAGTTCGCCGCGGTGCTCGATGGTGAGATAGGAGAGGCAGCGTGAGGCGTCGAGGCCGCCTGTGCCGTCAAGAGCTTGCTGCGGACAGGCGCGCAGACAGGCGCCGCAGCGGCAGCAGGTGCGCTCCTCGAGCGAGTCGTCAGGCTCGACCTCGCCCGTCCACAGAATCTCGGCGAGGAACACAGCCGAACCCGCTCCGGGGACAATCAGCTGATTATTGAGACCAATGTATCCCACTCCGGCGCGTGTGGCCCAGAAGCGCTCGCGCAGCGGAGCCGTGTCGACGCATATTCGCGTGCCCGGACTGATGCCGTCGAGGAATCCGGCCACGGGAGCGAGGACGCGGCGGAGCACGTCGTGGTAATCGGCGCCGACGGCATAGTCGGCGAAAAGGCCGCTGCGCTCCTGCGAGCCGGACGCCGACGCATAGGCGAAGGCACACGAGACGAGTGTCCGTGCCCCTTCGAGCAGCATCGACGGGTCACGGCGTATGTCGGAGTAATTTTCCAGATAGGCCATCGAGCCGTGGCGTCCGGCCGCGAGCCATGCGTCGTAGAGCGCCGCCACGCCGTCAGGGACGGGCTCAGTACGGGCGAAGCCGGCGGCGCATGCCCCGGCTTCGTGACAGAGTTGCCGTATGTGTTCCCTCAGGTCGGTCATCACATGGGAAGGACGTCGAATTCGTAGCCTTGCGCCATCAGCCACTCTATGGCCCTCGGGAGGGCGTACATCATGTTCTTCTGCGCCTTCAGCGAGTCATGGAAGACGATGATGGAGCCGTTGCGCGCATAGCGGCGTACATTCTCGAACACCTTCTCGCCGTCGAGGCGCCGGGCATAGTCGCGCGTGACCAGGTCGTACATGATGAGGTTGTACTTCTCCTTGAGTATGCGCGCCTGCTTCCAGCGGAGGAGTCCGTGGGGCGGACGGAAGAGCGGACTGTCGATGAGCTTGTCGGCCTCGTAGACGTCGCAGATGTAGCGCCGGGCCGACGACTTGCGTCCCTGCAGGTGGTGCATGGTGTGGTTGCCGTAGGAGTGGCCGCGTCGGCGCACCTCCTCGAATACCTCGGGATGACGGCGCACGTTGTCGCCAACCATGAAGAAAGTGGCCTTGATGCCGTAGCGGTCAAGAGTATCGAGCACCCACGGCGTCACCTCGGGGATGGGGCCGTCGTCGAAGGTGAGGTACACCACCGGCTTCCCTCCCCTTTTCTTGATGCGCCAGATGCCTTCAGGGAAGAGAAGTCGGTAGAGAAGCGGAGGCCGTTCGATGAACATGATGTCAGTTGATGAGACTGTTCCACTGAGCGGCCGTGTAGCCGTATTTCTGCATGAGTTCGCGAGCAAGCGTGTCGCTCTCTATGCCTGCGTCCTCGCAAGCCTTCAGCACCATGAGCGCCTCCTTGACAAGGGGCGACTCGGCGGAGTCGGACTTGGCGGCTTCGGCTGCCAGTTCGGCATAGCTGTATGGATTGACGAAGAGGAGCGGCGTCAGGTGCAGGTCGCTCTCAAGCGACATATATGCCAGCGATGCCTTGAGTTCGGCCTTCGCCGGATCGGTGAGAAGGTCGGGCATGGCGGCGAATATGGCGGCACGGTTATGGATGGCCAGCGCCTCGCCGAGATACTGGAGCGCGTACGTGTCGGAGCGTCCGAGCTGCGAGAGGGTGTACGGGTCGAGCGTCGAGGCGTACTTCACCAGCTGTGCGTAGCGGTCGGCTTCGGCGGCCGAGAGGCGTGCGGCGGCCTCGAGGTCGGCCACGCGGCCATAGTCGGCGTAGAGCTGCAGATAGGTGCGTGCGAAGTAGAGCGCGAGCATGCCGTCGCTGAGGACCACATCCTCGGGCAGCTTCTCCTCAAGGAGGTTGAGGAGCTGACGGGCCATGTCGGCCTGCGTCTGCGGCTCTTCGAGACCCTTGGCGGCAGCCACGGCGCGGCTCTCGGCAGTGGCCGGAGCCTCGGGAACCTCCATCAGGTCCTCGATGATGGTGTAGACACCCGAGCGCATGGACGACACCATGCGGCGGACAGTCTCGTCGAGGTAGAGGCCGCGGGCGTCGGGAGCGTCGAGACCGCCCCAGCGGAATTCGCCGACGACGTTCCGGTAGGCTTTCTGTGCCGTGGGGCTGTAGGACGGCGAGCGGAAGGGCGTCACCTCATATGCCAGGCCGGTGGCGCCGAGCATAGGCGTAAGGCCCAGGTAGAAGCTCGTGGGCACGGTGGTGGCGAAGTAGACGGGGCGCTTCCACTGATTGGCCACCGCATTGGCGATGATGTCGAGCGAGAGCACCTTGCTCTGGCTGAGTCCGGTGCCGATGGCGCCGAAGTCGATGTCGATGTTGCTCAGATATGGGGCGAGCATGACGGAGTCGATGTAGGCGTCGCCCGACGAGTAGCGCTTCATGGCCGCGGCGGAGTCGACGGGCACGGACACCTGGGTCCAGCGCATGACGGGGAGACCGTACTCCTTGTCATTGCCCTTGTAGAGCGACTCAAGAGCCGTGAATACGTCGGTCTTACCCTGATTGACGGGCACGGCATAGCTGTATCCGAGGCGCTCGTAGGCGTAGTCGGCCGGGGTGACGGTCATGTCGAGGGCGTCGGCGCCGGAGGTGGGATAGAGCATCTGGTCGGCGTACCAGTCGGTGGTGAGGTAGGAGAGGTTGACCACACGCACGTCCGTGCGGAATCCCTCGACCTCCTGGGCGTACCACAGGGGGAAGGTATCGTTGTCGCCGTTGGTGAATATGACACCGTCGGGGTCGACGGAACTGAGATAGTTGAATCCGAAGTCGCGTGTGGTATATCGGTCCGACCGGTCGTGGTCGTCCCATGTCTGGCTCACCATCTGCAGAGGCACAGCAAGGCCGATGAGACAAGCCACGGCGGCGCATGCTATGGCCGTGCCGCTGCGGTCCGCACTGTCGGCCTCTTCGGCACCCTTGGCAGACTTGCGTGCGAAGAGGTCGCGGAGCATGACGGCTATGGCCGGAACTCCGATGCCTATCCACATGGCGAAAGCATAGAACGAGCCGGCGAAGGCGTAGTCGCGCTCACGGGGCTGTCCGGGCGTCTGATTGAGGTAGAGAACGATGGCGATACCCGTCATGAAGAAGAGGAAGAATACCACCCAGAACTGCTGGATGCCGCGCATGGGGTTGTTGCCGTGGTTGTACAGGGCCTGGAAGAGAAGACCTATGAGGCCCAGCAGGAGGGGCAGCATGTAGAACACGTTGTGGCCCTTGTTGCCCTTGCCGTACTCGTCGGGGAGGGCCGACTGGTCGCCCAGACGTGCGTTGTCGATGACCGGTATGCCCGAAATCCAGTTGCCGAGCTGCGGCTCGCCATTGCCCTGGAGGTCGTTCTGACGTCCGGCGAAGTTCCACATGAAGTATCGCCAGTACATATGGTTGAGCTGATAGTTGACGAAGTAGCGGAGGTTGACGTCGAATCCCGGCTTCCACACCGCTGTCTGAGCCACCGACTCGCCCGTGCGGGAGTCGACGTTGGTGGTGACGGGGTGCATGTGCGAGAGGTAGGGCATGAGCTCGTACTTGGGCACGAAGCCGTTCGAGGCCCACTTCTGACGCACTGACTGGGGGATGTTGTTGATGTCGGGATTGGAGTAACCGGCCCACGACTTGTAGCCCGACACATGCGCGCCCGTAGGCTCGTTGCTGTATATGCGGGTGAAAATCATGTCGAGGTCGGGCATGGTGCGGTACGACGGACGCTCGACTTCGCGTACGTAGCGGTCAGGCTCGGAGGGGTCCTTCTTGGTGACCTTGGTGTAGACCGACGACGGGGTGTTGAATGCGCCGCCGTTCTCGTCGCGGAGGTATCCGTCGATGACCTTGGTGCGCGGACGGCCGTACTCGTCGACAGCCACGTAGTAGTTGCCCGAGCCTTCGGGGTACTCCTCTTCCTCGAGGGCTTCGGCGAATACCGGGCCCTTGAAGAGCGGACGCTCGCCGTACTGCTCGCGGTTGAGGTAGGATGCGAGGGCGAATACATTGTCAGGCGCGTTCTGATTCATCGGCGTATTGGCGCTCGCGCGGATGAGCAGAAGCGCATAGGAGGCGTAGCCTACGAAGATGACGAACACGCTGATGAGCACCAGCGCGAAGGCTCGTGCCGGCACCTTCTTGCAGAATATGAATACAAAGGTCAGCAGCACGCCTGTCATGAGGACGCCTACGAGCACCGAGTGTCCGATGAAGGGCATGCCCGACAGTGCGATGGCCAGCACAGAGAGCAGGCGTGTGATGCCGGCGTCGGGCTTGCGGTAGAGTCCGCGGATGGCCAGGATGAACACTGCCACCAGAAGGATGGCGTAGATGAGCACGCCCATGTTGTAGGAGAGGCCTACGACGTTGACGAAGAAGAGCTCGAACCACTGCGATACCTGCACGAAGCCCGGCACGAGACCGTAGAGGATGGCTCCGACGATGACGCACGACACGCCCAGTGCGATGAGCGAGCCTTTGGCGTTGACGTTCTTGAACTTACGGTAGTAGTATATGAGTCCGAGCGCAGGAATGCACAGGAGGTTGAGCAGGTGCACGGCTATCGACACACCGATGACGTAGGCTATCAGGATGAGATAGCGGTCGGAGTCGGGACGGTCGGCGCGGTTCTCCCACTTGAACATCAGCCACACCACCAGGGCCGTGCAGAATGAGGAGAAGGCATAAACCTCGCCCTCGACAGCCGAGAACCAGAAGGTGTCGCTCCAGGTGTAGGCCAGCGCGCCGGCTACACCGCCGCCCATGATGACGAGCATCTGGAAGAGGCTCACCGAAGTGGCGTCATCGCGTACGAGCAGACGTCGGAGCAGATGTGTGATGGACCAGAACAGCAGCAGGATGGTGGCGGCGCTCAGGAGTGCCGACATGGAGTTGACCGCAAGGGCCGCGCTTGTCATTGAGCCGCCGAAGAGGGTGATGAAGAATCGGGCGGCAAGCATGAAGATAGGGTTGCCCGGCGGATGGCCGACTTCGAGTTTCGCGCCCTGAAGGATGAATTCGGGACAGTCCCAGAAGCTCGCGGTAGGCTCGATGGTGAGCAGATATGTCACTGCCGCGATGAAGAAGCAGATCCAGCCCGTGAGGTTGTTGACGAAATTGTATCTTTTCATATGTACATTAGCATGTATGCGATGTTGCACACCTGATGGTTCAATTTGCAAAATTAATGATAATCGTCGGAACGTCCGTACTCCGGGCGGCGCATTGGCGAAATATTAAGGGATTATTAACAGTCAGCGGACCTTTTCTTTTCGGCATGGCGGCACGAAGCCGGGATGACAGGAAGGCTGTCTCCCGGCTTCATGCCGTGCTGCCGGACCTCCGGCGGCTATTTCGTATGTAGCTTGGTCTGCGGTTCGGGCAGTTCCTTGCCCAGCAGCCCGAATTCGTCGAGTGCCATCACGAAGTCCGGTCCGTCCTTGGGCAGACGGATGGAGCCGTAATTGCTGTGGGCCTCGTCGTTCTGAGTGCCAATGACCCATGCGTCCTCGAATGATTTCTCAAGCGTCAGTATGTGGCAGCCCGAGCTCCCCGGCACGAAGACCATGTACAGGCACAGGGGCACGCGCTCAGGCATGGGGAAGGTCCACACGACAGCCTTGACGTCGCCGGCCTGCACTTCTTCAGCCTTGATGTCGGCGTCGGCAAAAGGTGAGCGGAACCGGTTGTAGTCCGGCACGAGTGTGTTGAATCGGTTGACATCCATGAATTCGGTCACATCTTCGGTCTGCGAGGCCATGGCCGGAAGGTAGCGGAAGAAGAACGGGTAGCGGTCCATCTCCTCTACGGGCGCCGTTATCTCCGCAATCATGCCGGAAGCAAACTCCCGGCTCTCCTCGTCGAAGTTGCCTTGCTCTATCTCACGGTATATCTCCAGCGCCTTGGCTGTGTCCCCCTGCTCGTAGCGGATGTATGCTATGTTCATCAGCGGCATGGCGTCGTCGGGCGTGACGCGCATGGCTTCCATGAAGTAGTTCATGGCTGTCTCGTCGTGGCCTGTGCCGATGTTCATCACACCGGCCAGATTGAGGATGCGGTTATCGTCGGGAAAATGCCGCGCGGCCTTGTCGGCAAGTGGAAGGGCGGCTTCTATCACAGCGGGCGAGTCTGAGCGGTAGATGTCAGCCATGCGGTCGTAGACGGCGTCCTTGAGAAGCGTGTCGGCCGCGGCATCCTCCTTGTTTCCGGCACCGAGCCATCGGCCGCGGTTCTCACGGTCGCGGTCAAGGAGTCCGTCGAGAGCGGCTGTGGCGGTATTCCACCGCTCCGTCATGACGGCTGCCGAAGCCTTTCCGAGCCGGAAATCTATACGGTCGGGACACGCGGCTATACCGCGGTCAATCTCCTCGAAGGCTCTGTCGACAAGCGAGTCCTCCCACACTATCTCACTGCGGAGATACCCGGCGACCGCTCCGGTGCTGTCGGCCAGCTCGAACTGCTCGCCGCTCCGCGCGGCTTCGTCCGATAGCATCAGCATCTCGGTGCGCGCACGGTTCAGGCAGAGGTTGAACCGCGCCGGAAAGAGTTCGGGGTCATCGGGGGTTGCGGAGGTCCACTGACGGAGTATGCTGTCGGCAGCCTGCAGGCGTCCGTCGTACAGGCACTCGTTGAACGACGTATCGAACGTGTCGGCGGCCAGCGACAGGGCTATGGCCGAGAAAGCGACGGTGAGGAGATTTTTCATAACAGAAGATTAAAGGTTGAAACTCGCTTGCAAATTTAGCGAAAATTCGCTGAAATACAAACTGAAACGAATCTTCCGGATGGGCGGTGTGCGGCATGAAAAAAGCACCCCTGTGTCGTGGCCTATGGACGACGCAGGGGTGCTTGCGGTATTGATTATTGTTCCATCTGGAGGCTTGCAGGCGGCCTACTTTTCGCGCATGAACACGTTGATAGGCGTGCCGCAGAAGTCCCAGTGCTCGCGGATTTTGTTCTCCAGGTAGCGGCGGTAGGGCTCTTTCACCCACTGCGGAAGGTTGCAGAAGAAGATGAAGGTCGGCACCTGGGCGCCCTTGAGCATGGTGATGTACTTGATCTTGATGAACTTGCCTTTGTTGCTTGGCGGCGGATATGCGTCGATGTCCTCTTTCAGCACGGTGTTGAGCTGCGATGTGGGGACGGTGCGCTTGCGGTTCTTGTAGACGTCGATGGCTGTCTCGAGCACCTTGAATATGCGCTGCTTGGTGATGGCCGAGGTGAAGATGATGGGGAAGTCGTCGAAGGGAGCCAGACGCGAGCGTATGGCGGCTTCGTAGTGCTTGATGGCGGCCGTGGACTTGTCTTCCACCAGGTCCCACTTGTTCACTACCACGACCAGGCCTTTCTTGTTCTTCTGTATCAGCGAGAAGATGTTGAGGTCCTGAGCCTCGATGCCGCGGGTGCCGTCGAGCATGAGTATGCAGACGTCTGAGGCTTCGATGGCGCGTATGGAGCGGATGATGGAGTAGTACTCGATGTCCTCGCTCACCTTGTTCTTCTTGCGGATGCCGGCGGTGTCGACCAGATAGAAGTCGAATCCGAACTTGGAGTAGCGCGTGTATATGGAGTCGCGGGTGGTGCCGGCGATGTCGGTGACGATGTTGCGGTTGTCGCCGATGAATGCGTTGATGATCGACGATTTGCCTGCGTTCGGGCGTCCGACGATGGCGAATTTCGGCAGGTCCTCGAGTCCGGCTGCTTCGTCATCTTCCTTCTCGGGGAGCTTTGCCACTACTTCGTCGAGCAGGTCGCCGGTTCCGTAGCCGTTGACTGCCGATACGGGGTAGGGGTCGCCCAGACCGAGGGAGTAAAATTCGGGCACGTTGTAGACCCACTCGTTGGAGTCCACCTTGTTGGCCACGAGTATGACGGGCTTGCGCGACTTGCGGAGGATTTCGGCCACGTGGTCGTCGAGGTCGGTGACGCCGTTCTTGGAGTCAACCACGAAGAGGATTTCGTCGGCCTGCTCGATGGCAAGCTCGACCTGCTTGTTGATTTCCGATTCGAATACGTCGTCGGAGTTGACCACCCATCCGCCGGTGTCGACTATCGAGAATTCCTTGCCCGTCCACTCCACTTTGCCGTACTGGCGGTCGCGTGTCGTGCCGGCCGTAGGGTCGGTGATGGCCGTACGGGTCTGTGTCAGACGGTTGAAGAGGGTCGACTTGCCCACGTTGGGGCGGCCGACGATAGCTACGAGTTGTCCCATAGTTTTAATTTACAATTAGGATGCAAAATTAACAAAAAATTGTCGCTTCTGCAAATTGTCTACATGCCCGAGGCATGTCCGTACGTTCTGCGGCGGATTATTCGATGTAGCCGAACTCGCGGAGTTTGTTCTCGCGGTTTCGCCAGTTGGGTTCTACCTTGACGAAGAGTTCGAGGTATACGCGCTTGCCGAAGAATGTCTCGATGTCCTTGCGTGCCTGTGAGCCTATCTTCTTGAGCATGGAGCCTTCGCGTCCGATGAGGATGCCTTTCTGGCTGTCGCGCTCGACGTAGATGACGGCCATGATGTGGATGGATGTCTCCTTCTCCTCGAATTTCTCGACTATGGCCTCTACGGAGTAGGGCACTTCCTTGTCGGTGTTGAGGAGTATCTTCTCGCGGATGATTTCGGTGACGAAGAATCGTGCGGGCTTGTCGGTGAGGGCGTCCTTGCCGAAGTAGGGCTCGCCTTTGGGGAGGAGTTCGACGATGCGTGCCATCAGGGGCTGCACGTTGAAGTGCTCCTTGGCGGAGGTGGGGAATATCTCGGCCTTGGGGAGGAGGGAACGCCAGCGCTCGACTATCTTCTCGAGGTCGCCCTGGCCTTTGAGGAGGTCGATTTTGTTGATGACCAGTATGACGGGGACGCTTTCCTTGGCGACGGCTTCGAGGAAGTCGGCGTTCTTTGTGGGGTCTTCGACCACGTCGGTGACGTAGAGGAGGATGTCGGCGTCGGTGAGGGCTTCGCGGCTGAATGCGAGCATGCCTTCCTGCATCTTGTACTTGGGCTTTAGCACGCCGGGGGTGTCGGAGAACACTATCTGGTACTCGGGTGTGTTGACTATGCCCATGATGCGGTGGCGCGTGGTCTGTGCTTTCTGGGTGATGATGCTGATGCGCTCGCCCACGAGGTCGTTCATCAGTGTGGATTTGCCCACGTTGGGGTTGCCCACGATGTTTACGAACCCTGATTTGAACGGTACTTCGACCGGGAGGTTGCGGGCGGTGTCGGGTGTATTGGTGTTTTCCATATCAGTCATGTAGTTTTTATACAGTTACATATAGTAACAACGGGCGGGGCCTAAAAGTTAGAAAACCCGGCGCACAGTGTCATGTGAGCCGGGCCTTCCTGTGAGTTTCTGTCAGCCTGGAATCAGAGGTCCCACACCAGATACATGGCTCCCCATGTGAATCCGGCGCCGAATGCTGTCAGGACAATCTTGTCGCCTTTGTGGAGGCGGTTCTTGTACTCGTCCAGGCAGATTGGAATCGAAGCTGCCGATGTGTTTCCTGTATGCTCGATGTTCACCAGCACCTTGTCCATGGGGAACTTGGCGCGGTCGGCCACAGCCTCGATGATGCGGAGGTTGGCCTGGTGGGGCACCAGGTATGCCACATCGTCGGCGGTGAGGCTGTTGCGTGCCATCACGTCGAGGGTGGAGGTGAGCATGTTGGTGACGGCGTGCTTGTATACGGCGCGGCCGTCCTGGAAGAGGAGGTGGTCGCCTGCGTCAAGCGTCTCCTGACATGCGGGGTGAGCCGAGCCGCCGGCGCGCATGAGCAGGTGCTCGCGGCCAATGCCGTCGACGTGGAATATGCCGTCCATGACGCCCACGGTGGTGTCCTCGGTGGGTTCTACCAGCACTGCTGCCGCGCCGTCGCCGAAGAGGGGACAGGTGGAGCGGTCCTTGTAGTTGACCATCGACGACATCTTCTCCGTGCAGACGATGATCACCTTCTTATAGATGCCCGAGCAGATGTAGGCGCGGGCTTCCTGAAGAGCGATGATGAAGCCTGCGCAAGCGGCTTCCATGTCGTAGGAGTAGGCGTTCTTGAGGCCTGCGCCTTCCACGATGATGGAACCGGTGGAGGGGAAGCGGTAGTCGGGGTTGGAGGTGGCGCAGATGAGTACGTCGATTTCGTCGGGATTGACCTTGTATTCGGCAAGGAGTTTCTCCACGGCCTTGATGCCGAGGTAGGACGATCCTTTGCCGGGCATGTTCAGGATGTGGCGCTCCTTGATGCCCACGCGGGTGGTGATCCACTCGTCGTTGGTGTCTACCATCTTCGAGAGCATCTCGTTGTCGAGGATGTCGTCGGGCAGGTATGAGGCAATGCCTGATATACGGGCGTTGAGCATATATTTAGGTGTATGAGTATTAAACGGGGGTAAATGAGAGAGAGAGTCTGCCTGGCCCTCGGGGCATGGCAGGATGGCGCACATACACAAGTAGTCCTTATGCCGCCGTACTCTCTGTGAGTCCAAAGATTACGAGCGGCGCAAGGAACGCTGTGCCTGACACCGGATTACGCGCCGGGACGATAAGAATCAGAGAGCTTCGTCTTTGACGATAGCCTGCTTGCCGCGGTAGTAACCACATTCGCCGCATACGGTGTGATAGATGTGCCATGCACCGCAGTTGGGGCAGAGTGCCAGCGTGGGGGCTACAGCCTTGTCATGGGTACGACGCTTGGCGGTACGGGTCTTTGATTGTTTGCGTTTAGGATGTGCCATTGTTCTTTATTCTATGGTTTTTTATTCTGTAAAGTTGTCGTCGGAAGAGAGTTTCCTCAATGCGTTCCATCGCGGGTCGGTGTTCTCCGGCTCCGATGAAGGTCCGGCGTCGATATTGTCGATTTCGTCGATGAGTTCGTTTTCCAGATCGGCGTCTTCGTCGCCGGCCTGCGCACGGTGTTTCTTCAGCATCGCGCTCATCTGGCGGTTGCACTTGCCCAGGGGATGTACGTGCTTCATGGGTATGGCGAGTACGACGGTGTCGTAGATCATGTATGCTACGTTCAGCGTGGCGTCGCTCTCGGGAATCTCGAGGACTTCGTCGCTGTCGTCGTTGTAGTCGTCGCCGTACTTGACGGTGATGTGGTACGATGCGTCGATGGGGAAGTGCAGGTCGTCCAGGCAGCGGTCGCAGATGAGCGTCACGTCGCCCGTGATGGCGAACGTCAGGTCGTAGAAGTCGCCCTTGTAGACCACCGTGAGGTGCACGTCAAGGTCGGCGTCGCGGACATCGGCGCTCTCCATATTTGTGAAGAACTGCTTGTCGAGCTTGTAGTCGAACTCATGCGTTCCGACCCCGAGACTCTTGAGCGGTAATTTGAATGCTGTGAACTTTCCCATTTAGGTGTGGTGTGAAAAAACTCTGCAAAGTTACCCCTTTTTCGGCAATCTGCAAAGAATTAACGATTTTTTTTGCTGTTACAGCCCTTTTATACCCTCTTTTGAGCCGCTTTCGGCACACTCCGGCGCTCCCGAACTTGGTCAGACAGCAGAAAATGAGTAATTTTGTGCCACAAATATTCATCGATTCCAAATGTCCCGACATTTCATCACTGCGATATTCTTCTGCGCCTTGCCGGCGCTCTCTGTTTCGGCGCTCGATGTGGAGTGCCGCCCCGGGCAGCTTTCTGCCATCCTGTCCGACCCCTCACAGGTGGCCGAGCTCAGACTGACCGGCACTGCCGACGCCTCCGACTTTTTCTTCATGGGCTCGTCGATGCCCGCTCTCCGCACTGTCGACCTTTCGGCCGTCACCATAGCCGCATATGAAGGTCTGCCTGTCGGCGGCCGCTCGGTGTGGCCCGCCTCCACCATCCCTGACGGCGCTTTCGCCGGCTCGCCGGTGTCGTCGGTGACCTTTCCTTCCGGCAGTTTTGCCATAGGCGAATACGCTTTCGCCGCCTCCCGGCTCACGGAGCTTTCGCTGCCTGCCGGAGTCACTTCTGTCGGGATGGCCGCTTTCGCCGCCTGCCCCGACCTCACGGATGTGACTCTCGCGCCGGGGGCGTCCTACTTGGGATATGTGTTCCACCGCTGCCCGTCGCTCGCGTCGGTGAATCTTGCCGGCGTCACCGAAGTGCCGGAGATGATGTTCGCTGACTGCACGGCTCTGGCTTCGGTCACTGCTTCGGATGCGCTTGCCGTCATCGGCACGGGCGCCTTCGAGTCGTGCGGCGCTCTGACGTCATTCGGCTTCGGCAAGGACCTGCGCACACTCGGGGCGGAAGCCTTCGACAATTCGGGTCTCGTCACGGTCGATCTCGCCGCCTCGTCGGCTCTGACGTCGGTCGGCGCATGGGCTTTCGCGCACTGCCGCTCGCTGACAGATGCCGTGCTTCCGGCATCCGTCTCCACGGCAGGCGAGGGACTCTTCTTCGACTGCCCGTCGCTGGCGGTGCTCACCCTGCCTGACCGCCTCGCCGGGTACTCCGACTATATGCTCGGGGGAGCCTCGTCGCTCGGCTCCGTCAGTCTCGGCGCCGGTCTCGACACCATAGGCCGCTATGCCCTCAAGGGCTCCGCTGCGATCGGACTGAAACTCCCGTCATCGCTCACTCTCATATCCGACGGCGCCATGGAGGGCATGACGGCACTGTCGCATATCGATGCCTCCGCCCTCGACGAAGTGCCGCAGCTCGGCACAGACGTATTCAAAGGCGTCGAGCAGTCCAAGGTGGTGCTCACAGCCTCGGCATCGGCCATCGACGCCTTCCGCGCCGCACCCCAGTGGCAGGAATTCGACATCCAGGGCACTACTACCGACGAGCACCTCACGGCGGTGCCGTCGGCCATCCGCGGACGCTTCGAGGGAGCGCTTCTGCTGGTTGAGGCATCGGGCACAACAATCGCCGCGCTTCAGCTGTTTACCCTTTCGGGTCTGCTCCTCGACGACGTGGCCATAGACTCCGACCATGCGGCTGTGGACACCTCGGCGCACTCCGATGCCGTCTATGTGGTGGTGTGCACCCTATCCGACGGCCGCTCGGCCACTCTCAAGATAGCCAGATAAGTAACCTAACATACACTCATCGTGGGAAAGAACAAACTGCGTAAATTCAAAGAACTCGAAGGCAATCCACTTGTACTCCAGTATCCTTTCGGCATAGTCCGCGAAAGCGGATTCCCCCTGAAAGGCCGCTGGCACGAGGATTTCTTCCACAACGGCCACCCGATAGTCCTCGAACTCGGCTGCGGCAAGGGCGAGTACACTGTGGGACTCGGCCGACGGTTCCCCGACAAGAATTTCATAGGCATCGACATCAAGGGCGCACGCATCTGGGCCGGTGCCACCGCCGCCATGCGCGACGGCATGACCAACGTGGCCTTCCTGCGCACGTCCATAGAGCTGCTGGAGTACTTCTTCGCTCCCGGCGAGGTGGCCGAGATATGGATCACCTTCCCTGACCCGCAGATGAAGAAGGTCAACAAGCGCCTGACCGGCACACGCTTCATGGAGATGTACCGCCGCATCCTTGCTCCCGGCGGACTGGTGCACCTCAAGACCGACAGTCCCTTCCTCTACACCTACACGGGCATGATGGCCCGCTACAACGGACTGGAGACAGTCACCGACACGCCTGACCTCTATGCAGTGCTGGCCGACGACGACCCCATCCTGAACATCCGCACCCACTACGAGCAGCAGTGGCTCGACCGCGGACTCACCATCAAGTACTTCGCCTTCCGCCCGGGCACGGAGCCTGCGCTGCAGGAGCCGCCCGAGGCCGCCGACATACCCTTTGACACCTACCGCAGCTACTCGCGCGGCTACATCGAGTGTCCGCAGATGCTCGGCGACGATGAAGACTGAACGATTTCTCACGACATAAACGCACACCATATGAGCACTACTCTATATCCCTCTCTCATCACCGACGCCCTCGCCACGGTCCGCTATCCCGGCACGGGCAAGAACCTCATCGAGATGAACATGGTCGAGGATGACATCCGCATCAACGGCAACCATGTGTCCTTCAGCCTGATTTTCGACAAGGCCACCGACCCCTTCAAGGCATCGCTCCTCAAGACCGCCGAGTCGGCCATACATATGGTCGCTCCTGACGCCGAGGTCGAAATCAACACCATCGTCCGCAATCCCGTGGCCGCGCCGGTCAAGGCGCCCGTGCTGCCGGGTGTTAAGAACATCGTGGCCGTATCGTCGGGCAAGGGCGGCGTGGGCAAGTCCACCGTGGCCGCCAACCTCGCCGTGGCGCTGGCCGCCGAGGGCTACAAGGTCGGACTGCTTGACGCCGACATCTTCGGCCCCTCCATCCCCAAGATGTTCGGACTCGAGGGCGAAGAGCTCTTCATGCACGAAGTCGACGGCCGTCCACTCATCATCCCGGCCGAGGCCTACGGCGTGAAGGTTCTCTCCATCGGCTTCCTCATCGACCCCAACAGTGCCGCCGTGTGGCGCGGAGCCATGGCCTCCAATGCTCTGAAGCAGCTCATCGAGCAGGCCGACTGGGGCGAGCTTGACTACTTCCTCATCGACATGCCCCCGGGCACCAGCGACATCCACCTCACCCTGGTGCAGACCCTCGGCCTGACCGGAGCCGTCGTGGTCACCACACCCCAGCTCGTGGCGCTTGCCGACGCCCGCAAGGGCATCGCCATGTTCCGCGACCCGAAAATCAACGTGCCCGTCCTCGGTATCATCGACAATATGGCATGGTTCACGCCCGAGAAGCATCCCGACGAGCGCTACTTCCTCTTCGGGCAGGAGAAGGACGTCGACGCCCTCGCCGCCGAGTTCGGCGTGCCCGTACTGGCGCGCATCCCCCTGGTGGCCGGCATAGGCGACCACTCCGACTCCGGGCGTCCCATCGTCCTCGAACCCACGGCTTCGGCACAGGCGTTCATGCACCTGGCACACGAAGTCATCGAGGCCGTCGACCGCCGCAATTCCGAGCTTCCTCCCACAGAACGCGTCCATGTCAAGTGATATGAAGTATATCCTCATACTCAACGGTCCGAATCTCAACCTGCTCGGGCAGCGCGAGCCTGACATCTACGGCACCGCCACTCTCTGCGACATCATCGCGTCGCTCGGGGAGGCATTTCCGCAGACGGCTCTCCGGCATGTGCAGAGCAATCACGAGGGCGCCGTCATCGACGCCATCCAGCAGCACGGCCTCGACCCAGACTGCCTCGGCATCGTGCTCAACGCCGGTGCCTTCACGCACTATTCGTATGCTATAGCCGACGCCATAGCCGCCGTCAAGGCGCCCGTGGTGGAGGTGCATATGAGCAATGTGCAGGCACGCGAGGAGTTCCGCCGCCGCTCGGTCATCGCTCCCGTTTGCCGCGGCTCCATAGCGGGTTTCGGCGCCGATTCATACCGTCTTGCCGTCGAGGCCATTCTCCGATTCTGATATACTTATGGCAGAAAACAGTCAACTTCGCCTCCTCGTGGTCGGTGCCGGAGGATTCATCGGCGGCCATATCGCCGCCGAAGGTCTGCGCCGCGGCTTCGACACGTGGGTGGCCGTGCGCGAGACCACCTCGCGCCGCTATCTCTCCGATCCGCGCCTGCACTTCGTCGTGCTCGACTACGACGACGCCGACGCGATGCAGGCCACTCTCGCCGAAGCTGCCGGCGGACAGCTCTGGGACTATATCATCTACAACCTCGGCGCCACCAAGGCCGCCAATTTCGGCGACTTCAACCGCATCAACTACGACTACCTGCGCAACTTCACGGCTGCTTTGGCCGATGCGTCGCTGATGCCGCGGAAGTTTCTGTACATGAGCTCGCTCAGCGCTCTGGGCCCGGGCGACGAGAAGGGCTACACGCCTTACGACTCGTCGTTCCGTCCCAACCCCAACACGCGCTACGGTCTGTCGAAGATAAAGGCCGAGATGTACCTCGAGACCCATCCCGACATCCCCTGGATTATCTTCCGCCCCACGGGCGTCTACGGCCCTCACGAGCGCGACTATCTGATGATGGTCAAGTGCATCGACAGCCACTTCGACTTCGGCGTGGGCTACCGCCGTCAGATGCTCACATTCATCTACGTCGCCGATCTGGTCACGGCCATGTTCGACGCCCTCGCATCGGATGCCACCATGCACCGCAAGTACATCATCAGCGAGCCGCGGGCCTACACGCAGAAGGAATTCCGGACTATGGTGGCCCGTGCGCTCGGCACGAAGGCCGTCATCCCCGTCAAGCTGCCGCTGTGGGCCGCATACGCGGCCTCGGTCGTTGCAGAGAAAATCGGAGCCGTCACCCTTAAGCCCTCGACGCTCAACCGCGACAAGTACAAGATCATGAAGCAGCGCAACTGGACCTGCCGTGTCGACGACGCTGTCCGCGACTTCGGATTCCATGCCGACTATCCGCTTGAGCGCGGTATAGCCGAGACTGTCGCCGCATACCTGCGCGAGAAGGAAGAAGCCAAAAAGAAGAAAAGCTGATGGATACCGACCGCCTGCTCAAAGTCCTCATCATCGTCTGCTGCCTGCCCGTGCTGTCATTCCCGTGGATGCTCGGACGCGCCCCCGAGGACGGCTCTGTCGAACTCTTCCTGTGGCTCTATCCCGTATATGTGGTCATTTCGGCCTACTGCGAATGGCTCTGCACGGGGGCGCGCAACACCCTTGTGTGGATACTCATGATACTTATGCTCCTGACTCACGGAGCCATGTGGATGCTCATACTGCTATGATGACTGAAGACGACTATATCGAAGCGCATATCGACGCCGAGCCGCCTGTGCTGCACCGGCTCTACCGTCACACACATCTCCACCGCCTCTATCCGCGCATGTGCACCGACCATGCGCAGGGGCGCCTCATAGCCATGCTGACGGGCATGATACGTCCGCGCCGCGTCCTCGAGTTAGGCACATTCAGCGGATACTCGACGCTGTGCTTCGCCGAAGGCCTCGCCGAGGGCGGACGGATTGACACCGTCGAGCTGGACACCGAGCACACCGACGACCTGCTCGACCTCTTCAGCGGACTGCCCGTGACGCTCCACACCGGCGATGCCGAGGAGCTGATGCCCGCGCTCCTCGAGGGCGGCGACTACGACCTGGTCTTCATCGACGCCAACAAGCGCCGTTACCCCGAGTACTATGCCATACTGCGCCGTCACCTCCGGCCGGGCGCCTACATCATGGCCGACAACACCCTGTGGACCGACAAGGTGCTCGACCCCTCGGCCACCGACCCTCAGACTGAGGGCATACGCCGCTTCAACGACATAGTGGCGGCCGACAGCGGTGTGAGCAAGGTGATGATACCCGTGCGCGACGGCCTGACGCTGATAAAAGTACTTGAACGGATGGATTTTTAGTGCTTAAATACTAAAATTTCTAAATATCGCTCAAATATTTTTGCTATTCTATAAAAATATTCATAACTTTGCATCGCAAACATAGGAAGATTTTTAACAAATTTACTCAAAAGTTAGAAGCAAGACAACCAAACAAATAAGTGAATCATAGGTTAGGATGCAATGGCCCGCGACGGGTAGTTGCATTTTTTTCTTTTATTATGCTTGCATTTTTCTATTATTATGGGACGGATTTGTTATAAATATTTGTAAGTTTGCACTCTCAAATGAATGTCTGACATGTACTTTTCGTCACATATACCATCTGTCGCCCTCTGGGCGCTCTGTCTGTGCGCGGCCTGTGTGCTGATGCTCGCCGTCATATATATGCTCAAGGTCCAGACCGTCACGGCCTTCCGCCGCCGGTCGCTGCGTCAGCGCGTCGACAAGGACGACGCCGATTTCGAGCCGGCATCGGTCATCGTCTATTCGCAGGGCGACAACGAGTATCTCGAGCAGCAGCTCCGGACCATACTCGGGCAGAACTATCCGGCGCCCTTTGAGGTCATCGTGGTCAATGACGGCGAGTCGACGGACGTACGCGACACCGTGTCGATGCTGCGTGCCGCTCACAGCAATATCTATCTCACATTCACTCCCGAAGGAGTCGTCAATCTCAGCCGCAAGAAACTCGCCCTCACTCTCGGCATCAAGGCCGCGCGCTACGGTACTGTGGTGCTCACCACCGCGGCCGCCGACATAGAGTCGGACCTGTGGCTCCGGCGTATGATGGAGCCTTTCTGCCGCGGAGGCAAGACCGAGGTGGCTCTTGGCTACGCATATGTCGACCCTGCAGAGGACACCGCTTTCGGCCGCCGTCGCCGCGCTTTCGACCACACCGTGGACAGTGTCCGCTGGATCGGAGCCGCCGTGTCGGGCCGGCCATTCCGCGGCACGGAGCACAACATCGCCTACCGCAAGGATACGTTCATGCGCAACAAGGGCTTCGCACGCCGTCTCAACCTCTGCAACGGCGACGACGACATCTTCATCAGCGAGATAGCCACGGGCGACAACACGGCCGTGGTTCTTACCGAGGATTCGCCCGTGCGTATGCGTCAGGGCAATCATCCGCGACTCTTCCGCGAGCGCATGACGCGCCGATTCTTCACCGAGCGCTTCATCCGCCGCCGTCCGCGCGTCCTCTTCGCGCTGACGGGCTGGCTTCAGATTGTAGCCTTTGCCGCCGCTGTCGCCGCCGCTGTCATCGCCTTCCCCAATCTTTCGGGCATCGCCGGAGCCGCCGTCCTGATTCTGCTCATGTGTGTCCTCGACATCATCATATGGCGCCAGGCCATGACCGCCATGATGTCGCGCCGCCTCCTGCTCACCATCCCCTGGCTCTCGGCCACCTATCCGCTGCGCCGCATGGCAGGGCGCATCCGCTCGCGCTTCGGCAAGCAGAAGAAATACACCTGGGATTAAGAGCCTGTGCGGCACCAAGTCCCTTCTTAAAGTTCAAGATAATACCTGTCGCAAGCCACTCCGGTGGCGCCGTAGGAGAATTTCTGACGGAGGAGTCCGGCGTTCAGCACGGCTCCTCCGTCTTCGTTCGATGTGCCGAAGTCGAAGTAGCGGTGCGTGCGGCTGAAGCGTCGGATGAGCTCGTCCATCAGCGGAGTGAGCAGATTGGTCTCGCGTCCGTAGGGTGTGGTGGCTATGTACTGGCAGTGTGCCGTGGTGCCGAAGACGTACAGGCACACTCCGGCATGCGCCGTGCCGCCGGTCGAGGCGGTGAATATGCGTATATTGTCAGGGAAGCGCCCGGCGAGCATCCGCAGTTCGGCCTCGGAGTGGACGGGAGCTGCCTGATGGCGCTCGGCCAGGCAGTCCGAGAGCATGCGGTGGAATCCGTGCACGTCGCCGCTCTCGGCGATGACCGGATTCAGAGCCGATGCCTTGCGCAGATGGCGGCGCTGAAGGGTGTTCAGACAGCCCGGGTCGGCATAGTCTATGGCCGACGACAGAAGCGACGCCAACCACGCGAAGCCGAGACGCCGCAGTGCGTAGATGTCCTCCTGCGAGGGACGGCGGTGGTAGATGTAGGGCGCAGGACGATAGTCGATGGCGCGGCAGCCCCTGGCGCGGCAGTAATCAATCCACGCCGTCATCATGTCGAGGATGTCGGCGCCGTCTATATGCGCCTGGGGCAGAATCCAGCCTCCGTAGGTCAGTCCGCCGTGGCTCCGCAGCACGCCGTCGGCGGTGAGGTCGGCAGGCAGGAGCGCCGCCGGCCTGCCTTTGCGGAGCGCTATGATTGAGGCGTCGGTGAAGCGGTCGGCGTGGTAGTCCATGTATCCGCGGTCGAAGAGGAAGCTCCCGTTGCGCGAGCAGCGGTTGAAGTCGTTCCACAGCGTGAGGTCGGTCTGCGGGTCGTACGGTCTGAATTCCCAGTCCATCGGCGCGTGTCTACTTTTTGTCTTCCGCCTTGTCCTCGTCCTTGAAGAGCTTGTCCTCCTCGTCGAGAGCGAAGTCGTGTGAGAGCAGAGCCATGAATTTGCTTATCTGGTCCATGGCCTTCTGGGTGTCCGGGGTGATTTCCTTACCGCCGAGGCGCAGCATGAGCATGCCGTAGAGGGCGTTGAAGCAGGTCTCTATCTCGCCGGCCTTCTCGTTGCCGGCCTTGGCACGCAGCTCGACGATGAAGGGGAGGGTATTGTAGAACTCTTTGCGGTATGCGTCGAATTCGGGCCTCGGGTCCTCGAGGATGCGGCGGTTCAGGTCGGCCAGAGCGCCGACGATGTTGCGGTTCATCTGCAGATGGCCGCGCTGCGCCACTTCCTCGCGGCGCATCATGTCGATGAGCGACTCGTACCACTCCGATATCTCCTTGCGCCGCTCCTCGGGGAAGCGGCTGACGATGTCGGCGTTGATGCGGTCGATGTCGAGCCCGTAGGCGCGTATGATGTCTTCTATCTGCCACATGTACAGCAGATACTGTGCGATGTTCTCTTTGCGGAGTTGTGAGGCTATCAGCATATTTTGGCGATGTTTTAAGTCCTTGTTTATACTGAACAACAAATAAGACCGGCGGTTCAGAACTTCACAGTCATGCCGCCGGTCGTTATATCAATCAATTCTCAGGAAAAAAGTAGTTATTTTTGCTGTTGTCTATTGATTAGACGCACTAAAAGGCTGAAAGTTACAGCCGGTCTGCATTTTTACTATTCTTTACCAAAGATCGAGTCGTGGCGGTGCAGCATGTTGAGGAAGCGGAGGTCGTCGCGGAGAGTGCCCACGTTCACGATGCCGTCGTGAGCCTCGGTCCAGTCGTGGTAGTTGGCGAATCCGAGGTCAAGCGACTTCTCTGCGCACTTCATGGCGCGTGTGGTGTCGCCGGCCTGCGAGTAGAAGCATGCTCCGTAGTAGTTGATGAGTCCGTCGTAGTCGGTGACGGTGTTGAGTATCACTTCCATCCATCGCGTGGCCTCCTCGGTGCGGCCGAGTCTGAGGAGCGCGAATCCCTTGAGCGAGCGCGGATTGTCGATGAAGTAGTTGTCCATCTCGGCCACTTTCTCGTAGAGGAGCTGTGCGGCGCTCTCCTTGCCCAGATATGTCTCCATGACCCATGCGCGGAGCATCGGGTAGCGTGCGTCGTCGGCGTCGTTCAGCGCCGCCTCGCCCAGAAGGTTGGCGGCTTCCTCGTAGTTGCCCGTGCCGACGTAGCCGAGCGCCATCTCCATGAGGGCGTCGTTCGAGCTGCGGTCTATGGCCAGAGCCATGGCGCCTGCCTTGATGGCTTCTTCGTAGTTGTTCATGGCGCGGAGTATCATCGACTTGGTCACGTAGTGCGAGGCGTTGTTCTTGATCATGGCCAGTGCGCGGTCGATGTTGTCGAGCGCTTCCTGATAGTTGCCCAGGGCGTAGTTGCACTCGGCTATCGAGGCGTAGATGCCGTGATACTGGTATATCTTCTTGTCAAGTATCTCCTGATAGTCGCGTATTGCGGCCAGATAGTGGTAGTGGGCCTGGGCTATGACGGCGCGGATGTAGCGGAACATTCCTGCGTCGGGAGCCGCCGTGATGGCGTTCGTCAGGCCGGATGCGGTGGCCGGGTAGTTGGTGTTGCCGTAGTCGAGGAGCTCGTTCATGGCCTTCTCGTTCTTGTTGTCTGTGCTCAGTGCGAGGATGAGGTCGTCGACGGCACCGTTGTGGTCGCCCATCATCTTGCGCACCGATGCGCGGCGGATGTATGTCTCGGCGTTGTTGGGGTCGAGGGCCACGGCCTTGGCGAGCATTTCGTTGGCTGTGCCGAGGTTGTTCTGCTTCACCGCCACGCGTGCCTGTCCGATGAAGGCCACGGGATTGCGCGGATTGAGGCGTTCGAGCTTCATATAGCCGAACTTGGCCTCGACGTAGTTGCCGAGCGTGAATTCTGTATTGGCCTTCTGATATATCACCGAGAATGACTCCGGGTCAATGGCCAGCGCCGAGTTGAGGTCGGCCAGGGCCTGCTGCGGACGGCGCGTCTCATTGTAGATGCCTGCGCGGAGCACATAGGCGCGCATGCGCACGTCTTCCTCGGAGGCCGGGGCGTAGAGGAGTGCCTTGTCGACGTCCTCGAGGGCTTTGAGATATTCGCTGTGACGGTAGTATTCGTCGGCGCGCGACAGCAGCACGTTGTAGTCCTGCGGATTCTCGCGGAGTTCTTCTTCGTATACCCCGAGCACTGCCTGTGTCATCGGGTTCTGTATGCCCGACTGGGCGCTTGCCGAGAGAGCTGAAGCAGCCGTGATGACGGCGGCTCCAAGTATGGTTCGTAGTGTCATTTTCATCAGGATTGGAAGGAGTCGATGGTGCGGCGTATGGCCTGCAGACGTGTGAGGAGCCCTTCGAGGAGGCTGAGGTGGAGCATGTTGGCGCCGTCGCTCTTGGCCAGCTCGGGGTGCGGATGGGTCTCCATGAAGAGGCCGTCGGCGCCGGTGGCCACTGCCGCGCGGGCTATGGTCTCAATCAGTTCGGGACAGCCCCCGGTGACGCCGCCGGCCGTGTTGGGCTGCTGGAGGGAGTGGGTGCAGTCGACTATCACGGGACATCCGCAGGCCTGCTGCATGCGCGGCACTCCTCGGAAGTCCACCACCAGGTCGCCGTAGCCGAAGGTGGTGCCGCGCTCGGTCACGGCCACGTCGTTGTCGCCGAAAGCGCGCACCTTGTCGACGGCGAAGTGCATCGACTCGGGCGAGAGGAACTGGCCCTTCTTGATGTTGATGGCCTTGCCTGTGCGTGCCGCCGCCGTGAGCAGGTCGGTCTGGCGGCACAGGAACGCCGGTATCTGGAGTATGTCGACGAAGTCGGCTGCCATGGCTGCCTCTTCAGGCTGGTGTATGTCGGTGACGACGGGCACGCCCAGCTCCTTGCCCACGGCGCGGAGTATGGTGAGGGCCTTGATGTCGCCTATGCCGCTGAATGAGTCCAGACGGCTGCGGTTGGCCTTGCGGTAGCTGCCCTTGAATGCGAACGGTATGTCGAGACGGTCGCAGACGGCTTTGATGTGGCGTCCGATTTCGAAGGCCATTTCCTCGCCTTCAATGACGCACGGTCCTGCTATGAGGAAGAAGCCGCCTTGCCGCTTGAGTGTGTCGAATGTTCCTGACATATTATATGTGTGGATTCTTGAATGATTGGTTTCACGAAAGTTGGTTCACTATATGCACCGTGTCCACGGCCACCAGTGCGGCCGTCTCGGTGCGCAGTCGGTTGTCGCCCATGGTCACCGCGCGGAATCCGGCCTTGAAGCAGGCGTCGATTTCCGCCGGCGAGAAGTCGCCTTCGGGGCCTATGAGCAGCACGGTGTCGGTGGCCGGACGGCATGCCCTGGAGAGCACCACACGCGGTGTGTCAGCGTCGCAGTAGCCCACGAAGCGGTCAGCCTCCATGCAGCGGCACTCGTCGAGGAAGCGTGTCAGCGGCACGGTCTCGTCAATCTGCGGCAGCACGGCCTTGAGCGACTGCTTCATGGCCGATACGGCGATTTTCTCTATGCGCTCGCGCTTGAGGTCCTTGCGCTCGGAGCGTTCGCACCGCACGGGTACGAAGCGGTCTATGCCTATCTCGACGAGTTTCTCCACGAGCCACTCCATGCGGTCGCCGGCCTTGGTGGGAGCCACCGCCACGGTGATGCGCGGCGTCCATACCTTTGGCAGGCTGACGGTCGACTCCACGGCCAGTGCAGCCCCCTTGGGGTGTGCGTCCAGGAGGCGGCAGCGGTAGAGCGTGCCTTTGCCGTCGACCACCTCCACGGCGTCGCCTGCACGGTGCCTGAGCACGCGCACGGCGTGGCCGCTCTCCACTTCGGGGAGGACGGGGTCTGTGGCGATGTCGGGGGCATAGAAGCGTATCATATGGCGTTGTCAGGCTGGTCTTCGGAGTGCTCTATCTTGCTGCGGCTGATGTCGTCTTTTTTCTCCTTGAATATGAACATGAAGAGCACGGCCACTATCAGGGCGTAGCCGGCGAAGATGAACCACGACTCGCGCCAGCCGTCAAGCTGCTGCACGGCGTCGAGGCCGGGGGCGTTGACAAGGCGGTTCACCACGCAGGTGCCGGCGATGAACGTACCCAGCGATGCGCCGATGCCGTTGGTCATCAGCATGAAGAGGCCCTGGGCCGACGAGCGCTGTGCGCGCGATGTCCTCAGGTCCACGTAGAGGCCGCCCGACACGTTGAAGAAGTCGAAGGCCACGCCGTAGACGATGCACGACAGGATGAGGAATGCCACCGAAGAGCCGGTGTCGCCGATGCCGAAGAAGCCGAAGCGGAGCACCCAGGCGAACATGGCCATGAGCATCACGCCCTTGATGCCGAAGCGCTTCAGGCAGAAGGGGATGGCGAGGATGCAGAGGGCCTCGGCGCACTGCGATATGGAGATGAGGAAGGTGGCGTTCTGTGCCCACCAGTCTTCGGAGAAGCCGGGAACCTTGGAGAAGTGGTAGATGAACGACGAGCCGTAGCTGTTCGTAATCTGCAGCGATACGCCAAGGAGCATGCTGAAGATGAAGAAGATGGCCATGTCCTTGCGCTTGAAGAGCGTGAATGCCTTCAGGCCCAGGGCGTCCACGAGGCTGCGGCCGCCCTGACGGTTGACGGGGCAGGAGGGGAGGGTGAGGCAGTAGGCGGCGAGCATGACGCTGAGGATGCCCGAGACGTAGAACTGCGTGTAGCTGTGCTGGATGGCGGTGCCGCCGATGAACACGAAGTTCACGAAAAGTTCGGCGCAGATGAAGCCCACGGTGCCGAGGGTGCGGATGGGAGGAAAGTCGTTGACGGTGCTCAGTCCGTTCTTCTCAAGACCGTTGAAGGCCACGGAGTTGCTCAGACCTATGGTAGGCATGAAGAAAGCCACCGACAGGGTGTAGAGGGTGAATATCGTGCCGAATTCGAGGGTGCCTCCGGCGGCGAGCTGCGAGGCGGCCACGGCTCCGGTGGCTATCATGAATCCGCCGGCGAGGAAGTGGCAGAGGCTCAGCGTGATTTGTGCCGGTATCCACCGGTCGGCCACTATGCCTATCAGTGCCGGCATGAAGATTGATACAAGGCCCTGTACGGTGTAGAACCAGAATACTTCGTTACCCAGGCCGTGGTTGCCCAGGAACATGCCCATCGAGATAAGATATGCGCCCCAGACGGCGAACTCCAGAAAGTTCATCGTGGCCAGTCGGGCTTTCAGCTGCAGGTTTTTCATTGACTTATGGTATGTTTTTTATCGGTTGTCATGTCATTCGCAAGCGGCGTTGTCTCCGTCATCGCCGCGGGCCGCTTTTTTGCGTGAGAGGATTTCGCTTATGCGCGCCGCCTCCTCGTAGTCCTCGCTCTCGATGAGTTCGGCCAGGGTGGCCTCGAGCTGTTCGATGGTGTAGTTCTCGGGCCGGGGAGTGTCGTTATGGCTCTCGACGCCCGGTCCGAACGGATTGCATGGCGCCGATGGCGGACTCGATGCGTCGCGGTCGTCGTCCATGCGCGATTCGGCTTCGTCGAAGGACTCCACTTCGGGCACGTCGCGCGACATCTCCTCGTCCTTGATGACGAATCCGGTGCGGCGGAGTATCTCCTCGGTGGTGAATATCGGCGTGTGCGTGCGGAGGGCTATGGCTATGGCGTCGCTGGTGCGCGAGTCTATGGTGATGTCGCGCTTGCCGTCAGTGAAGGATATCTCAGACGAGAAGATGCCGTCCTCGAAGCGGTAGATGAATACCTCGGTCAGCTTGATGCCGTAGGCGTGTGCGAAGCTGGCGAAGAGGTCGTGGGTCAGCGGACGCGGCGTGCGTATGCCTTCGAGCACGATGGCTATGGACTGGGCTTCGGCAGGACCGATGACGACCGGAATCCTCCGCGGTCCGTCGGATTCGGCCAGTATCAGTGCGTAGGCTCCGGACTGGAGCTGGCTGTAGGATAGGCCGAGCACGTATAGGCTCACTCTGTCGTTGCTGTCCATGGCTATTGTGTATTTGTAATGATTTCAGGTGTCTTGCGGCCCGTGATGATGCCTGAGCCGAAGCAGCGTCGGTGTTCGGGGTCGTAGATGGCGGCGAACTGTCCGGGAGCTATGCCCTGTACGCGGACGTCGCTCTCCACCACGTACTCGCCGGGGGCGCCGTCGGGCATGCGTCGGATGCGGCCGGGCAGGAAGTCGGGGGAGTGGCGGTTCTTGAAAGTCACGCGCACACCTTCGGGCGCGTCGGCTGCCTCGCCCCACGGGTCCATGGTGATGAAGTGCATCTCGCCCAGATGGAGCACGCGTCCGTACTGCTTCTCGGTGTCGTAGCCGCGCGACACGTAGAGCACGTTCTGCTCCACGTCCTTGCGGACCACGAACCACGGGCCTCCGCTGAGTCCGAGCCCCTTGCGCTGTCCGATGGTGTGGAACCAGTATCCGCGGTGCTCGCCGAGCTTGCGGCCGGTCTCGATCTCGACAATGGCGCCGGGGCGCTCGCCCAGATGGCGGCGGATGAAGTCGTTATAGTTGATTTTGCCTAAGAAGCAGATGCCCTGCGAGTCGCGTCGGAAGGCGTTCGGCAGTTTGGCCTCAAGGGCTATGCGGCGCACGTCGGCCTTGGGGATGTCGCCCAGCGGAAAAGTCAGATGGCTCAGCTGGCGCCCCGATATGCGCGCCAGGAAGTCGGTCTGGTCCTTGACGGGGTCGACCGCTGTGGCGAGCCACTTGCGGCCATCGTCGTCGAAGAGAGTCGATGCGTAGTGGCCTGTGGCTGTCTGCAGGAACTCGTGTCCCCAGCGCTCCTCGAAGTAGCCGAACTTTATCATCGAGTTGCACATGATGTCGGGATTCGGGGTCAGGCCTGCCTTGACGGTGCGGAGTGCGTACTCCATGACGTTGTCCCAGTACTCCTGGTGGAGCGAGACCACGTCGATGGGCAGCCCGTAGCGGTGCGCTATCAGGGTGCACATCTCGATGTCCTCTTCGGCCGAGCAGTCGCCTTCGTCGTTGTCCATGCCTATGCGGATGTAGAACAGGTGCATGGGCACACCGCGCTCCGCCAGCAGATGCACGGTGACGGCGCTGTCGACTCCGCCGGATATCAGTACGGCTGTAGTATCCCGGGGCTCGCTCATTTCTTCTGATTTTCCAGATTGTTGGCCATGCGGAACGCGTCGATGAAGCCGTCGGGCTCACGCTCTATGCGGAGCACCTTGTGGGCTTTCGACAGGAAGTAGAACATCGGCGTTGAGCTCAGCTCGAAGTAGTCATATGCCTTGGGCATGGCCACGGTAATCCATCCCTCGGGACTTTCCTTCACGGATTTCTCCCACGACTCGCCCTCGGGGTCGCCGGGGTAGACGCTCACGATGGTGAGCGTGCCCTTCTTCACAAGTTCGCTGGTGGCGTAGTCGCAGCTGAGGCGCGCGCGTGCCAGCGAGCAGTCCGAGCAGTCGGGGTCGTTGAAGAACAGCAGAATCGAGCCTCCCTGTAGGTCGGCAGTAGTGCCTTTAGAGCCGTCGGCGTGCACTATGGGTATGACGGGGATGGTGGCGCCTACAGAGCTGCTTTCCATCACCTTGGCCTGGGCCTCGAAGCGTGCGCGCTCGGCCTTGGAGATTTTCTTGTTCGATGCCGCGGCGCGTGCGAACGGCAGGTATATGTCCGTCGAGCGGTACTGTGCCGTGTCGCTGTACAGCCAGTTCTCGGCCATGGTGGCCAGTGTCAGGATGATGTCTTTCTTCTTGGCGTTTCGCTCCAGCACCTTGTCGATGGCGGCATATACGGTGTCGGCCGAAGCATGCGGCATGATGGCTATCCAGTCGCCGAAAGCCTTGTTGAATTCCTGCGGATGCAGGACGGCCTGTTCGAAGTTGCAGCGGTCCCAGAAGCGGTTGATGATGAAGTCGCAGCGGTCGCGCAGGTTCACCATCGAGTCGGGCGGCATGGGATATACCACCAGTTCCGTGGCCGGCTCCACTCCGCGGATGCTGAAGGCGGAGAGGGCTGCCGCTATGGTTATGAGGACGTATATGAATCGTTTCATACTGTGTCAGATGTAGAGGTAAAACATTCTCTAAAGCACAAAGTTAATGAAAAAGTATCAAGCGGCAAAAAAATAATGCGCCCCTGCCGGCTCCGGCATACAAAGAGCGGACGCCGCTATGCAGTGACATCCGCTCTTCGTGATTATGTGTTGCTGATGATTATTCCTGTACGAGGGTGATGATAAATTCCTTGGCGTCATCGGGATCGGAAGCGATGGTGATCTTGCCTTCGCGGGCGAGCCATCCGAGGGCGGCAAAGATTTCTTTGTCGGTCTTCAGCTTGGTGATCTTCTTGAGCTGTTTCAGCCCGAGGGTGTTGGCGTCATTGAGGGCTACCCATACGGTGCCGGCATAGGTGCCGATTTCTTCTACATTCATTGGTTCGTATCTATTAATAGTTAGACATTAAATGTTCCGCATTTTCATGCGCGTCGGGAACAGACAGATTTATCTATATGGTTCACGATGCAAATTTAACACATTTTGTTAAAATATCCATTATGAAAGTCTAACAATTTTCACCCTTGTTTTGTTTTTTATCTCTTTTGGTTATGTTTTTACCCTTCCGAAGAGCCCTTTGACTGCTTTTTCCGGGGATACCACCGCTTTTTGCGTCGTTTGGCCGGTTTGGCTTCACTTTCGGATGCGGATGCCGCCGGTGCTTCGGGAGCCGCCGTGGCCTCCGCCGCCTGACGGGCCTGCTGCTCCTCCGGAGACGGCTTTGTACCGCCGCCGTCGCGCTTCTTGCCGTCGCGTCCGCGCTGCTTGCCCGACGATGTCTTGCGGCGGTCGCCGTGGCCGCCTTTTCCGCCTCTGCGTCGGTCGCGTCCGTCGGCGGCCGGAGCGTCCTGCGAGGGAGCTTCGCCGAATTCGGCGGGTATCTCCTCGCGGCGTATCCTGATGTCGAGGAATTTCTCTATCTGGTCGAAGCGCCTGCGGTCGCGCTCGCTGACGAACGTCACAGCCTTGCCGTCGGCGTCGGCGCGTGCCGTGCGTCCCACGCGGTGCACGTAGTCTTCGGCTTCATGGGGCACATCGTAGTTCACCACCATAGCTATGTCGTCGATGTCGATGCCTCGGGCTATGATGTCTGTGGCGATGAGTATGTCGATGCGCTCGGCGCGGAAGTCGTGCATCACCTGCTCGCGCGCCGCCTGGTCGAGGTCGGAGTGCATCTCGGCGGTCTTCCACTTGCTCCGGCGCATGGCCTGCGAGAGCTGGCGCACCTTGAGCTTGGAGGACGAGAAGACGATGACGCGCTTGTTGAAGCCCTGCTCGAAGAGGTGCTTGAGCAGATTCTCCTTCTGATATTCGTGGCAGATGAATACCGACTGGTCGACCTTCTCGGCCGGCTTGGACACGGCTATCTTGATTTCGACCGGGTCGGTGAGTATCGACTTGGCCATCTGCTGTATCTTGCGCGGCATCGTGGCCGAGAACATCAGCGTCTGGCGCTGCTTGGGGAGCTCGGCCACTATGCGCATGATGTCGTCGTAGAAGCCCATGTCGAGCATGCGGTCGGCCTCGTCGAGGATGAAGTATTCGACTCCCGACAGGTCGACATAGCCCATCTTCATGTGCGCGAGCAGACGTCCGGGAGTGGCTATCACCAGGTCGGCGCCGTTGCGCAGGGCGTGCTGCTGGCGTGCGAAGGCTTTGCCGTCGTTGCCGCCGTGGATGGCCAGGCTGCTCACGGGCACGAAGTAGGAGAATCCCTCCATCTGCCGGTCGATCTGCTGGGCAAGCTCGTGGGTGGGAACCATCACGACGCATCGCACCGTATTGGCCTTGCGCTCGGTGTCGGCAAGCAGGTCGATCACAGGCAGCAGGTAGGCCGCCGTCTTGCCCGTACCGGTCTGGGCGCAGGCTATCACGTCGTAGCCGTCAAGTATGACATCGATGGCCTGCTCCTGTATCGGGGTGCACTCGCTGAAGTGCATCGCGTCAAGGGCGTCAAGTATATCGTCGCTCAGATTAAGCTCGTCGAATCGCATATTGTTCTGTCAGGTTTAAGATTGATGATGTGTTGAGGCGGAGAGAGGTCATTCGTCGCTTTCGTCGTCGAAGTCGTCGTCGTCGAAGTCGAAATCGAAGTCCCAGCCGTCGGCCGAGATGTCGTCCTTGAACTTCGACAGCTCGCGGCCTTCGCGCTTGGTGGGGCGTCCGAGACCCTTGCGGCGGTCGATGAATCCTGATATCTTCACCACCTCCAGCAGGTCATACTGGTCCTGCGGAGTGATGTTCTCCATATATTCGGGCACCAGCTTGGCTCCGAGGCGGTTGGCCGTGAGCGCACGGACCCGGAAGGAGAATGTCACCGGCGGCTTGCGCACGTTCACCACGTCGCCCACTTCGAGCATGCGCGAGGGCTTCACGGGGACTGCCGGCGTACCCATCGTCACGCGCCCTTTCTTGCAGGCGTCGGTCGCTATGGTGCGGGTCTTGAACACGCGCACGGCCCAGAGCCATTTGTCTACACGTATTGCCATAGGGAGAGAATTATTTGTTGTTGAACTTGCACATCGCGTTGCCTATGCCGGCCAGCACGAACTCGCGCACGGCCTCTGCCGCCACGTCGATGCGCTCCTTGAGGAGCGGACGGTCATCGGCGCTGAAGCGTCCCAGCACATAGTCGATCTGGCATCCGCGCGGGAAGTCGTTGCCTATGCCGAATTTCAGCCTCGCATAGGCGTCTGTGCCGAGCATCTGCGCTATGTTCTTCAGTCCGTTGTGGCCGGCGTCGCTTCCGCGTCCCTTGATGCGTATGGCTCCCAGAGGCAGGGAGAGGTCGTCCACGAGCACAAGGATGTTCTCGAGCTCTATGCCTTCATGTTCTTTCCAGTAGCGCACGGCGTTGCCGCTCAGATTCATGTAGGTCGACGGTTTCAGCAGGACCACCTGCTTGTTCTTGACACGTCCGCGTCCCACGTCGCCGTATCGCTCTGTCGAAAAAGAAATATTGGATGCCTCGGCAAAGGCATCCAATATCATAAATCCTATGTTGTGCCGGGTATCACGGTACTCTTCACCAATGTTGCCCAGCCCGACAATAAGGTATTTCATCAGTGTGATGAAACGTATTGTTACTTAGCGGCTGCGGCAGCTGCGGCACCACGGGCGGCACGTGTGAGCTGAACGGCGCAGACTACAGCGTTCTTTGCGTTTACGAGTTCGAGGCCTTCGAAGTGGAGGTCGCCCACGGCGAGCGATTTGCCCAGACCGAGTTCGTCAACGTTGATGATGAGACGTTCGGGGATGGCGGTGTAGGGAGCGCGCACCTTGAGTTTCTTCATCGACAGGGTGAGCTTACCACCGGCCTTAACACCTGCGGCGTGGCCTTCGAGCTTGACGGGTACTTCGAGTACTACGGGCTTTTCGGGGAATACCTCGAGAAGGTCCATGTGGAGCACTGCGTCGCTTACGGGGTGGAACTGGAGGTCCTTCAGGACGGCCATGCGGGTTTCGCCGTGGATGCTGAGTTCGACAGCGAAGATGTCAGGAGTATAGATGAGCTTGCGCACTGCTGCCTGCGATACGTAGAGGTCGGTTGTAATCAGACCTTTGCCGTTGCCGATTTCAACGATTTTTTCACCGTCGCGGAGGGTGCCGGCGAAGGGGAGGTCGATTATTTTGCCGCCATTGAGGACAACGGGAATGTTGCCGGCTGCGCGGAGGGCTTTGGTAGCCTTCTTGCCGAGGTCGGTACGGGGCTCGGCGCTGAGCTTAAATACGTTCATTGTTTAATTTTTTTTGGTTGTGTTACTCAAAATTAAGATGTGCTTCCTAATTTCCCATCACACGGGATGCTAAAAAGCAGCGCAAAGGTACGATTTTTTTCTCAATAATCCAAATGTCTGTGTGGCATACCTCAAAAATCCATCACAATAGGTCAGAAAATAGTGTAGAGTTCCTCGGGAATGCGTTTATAGACGAGTAGATATATCACAGTAATGACGAGGTCCGCTCGTTTAATAGTGCTATCAGATGAATTGTGCTTCTACGCCTATCCGGTTCAGGCGGCTTTGCCGACCTCTGAAAAATGAAAAAATATAACGGCTCATTATCAGTATGTTATGTTCTTTAAGAAAATTTTCTTGAAAAATAATTGCCAAAAAATTTGGAGGATTCAAAAAAAGCGCGTAACTTTGCATCGCTTTTGACAAGGAAGGGGCGCTTAGCTCAGCTGGTTCAG
>DLAL01000025.1 GCA_002493945.1 Porphyromonadaceae bacterium UBA7048 | reverse complement strand
TGCAAGCTCTGATGTTGCAAGCTCCGACGTTGCAAGCATACACGATGAGGATAACGTCATATCGATGATAAGAGATCAATGCTCTCACAAATGGATGTCAGCCAAAGAGATTTCTTCAAAAATCGGAAGACATCCGACTCATACGCGACGTATCATCAAAAAGATGTTGACACGAGGAATTTTAACGCTTGAATATCCGGAACAACCCACACATCCTGCGCAAAGATATCGGTCGCTATAGCGAAACAGATTTTTTATACACTGAATACACACCACGAGGGTGTGCCGCCATTTCCTTCAAGGGAAGATGAGGCACACCCTCGTGTTATTGCTATTCAGAGGCGCAATCAGTACTGCTCGTTCTCGTTGGGGAAGTCGCAGTTCTTGACGTCGTCGATGTAGGAGCCTACTGCCTGATTAATGACCGTGGAGAGGTCGGCGTAGCGGCGGAGGAACTTGGGCGAGAAACCCTGGTTGATGCCGAGCATATCGTGCATCACCAGAACCTGACCGTCGACACCGCCGCCGGCACCGATGCCGATGACGGGAATGGATATCTCGCTTGCCACACGGGCTGCAAGTCCGGCTGGAATCTTCTCGAGTACGAGGGCGAAGCAGCCTATCTCCTCGAGCATCTTGGCGTCGGCGATGAGCTTCTCGGCCTCGCGCTCTTCCTTGGCACGGACGGCATAGGTGCCGAACTTGTTGATGGACTGGGGTGTGAGTCCGAGGTGTCCCATGACGGGTATGCCGGCGCTGAGGATGCGTTCGATGGATTCGCGGATTTCAGCGCCGCCTTCCATCTTGACAGCCTCGGCATGGCTCTCCTTCATGATGCGTACAGCCGATGCCAGAGCCTCCATCGGATTGCCCTGATAGGTGCCGAAGGGCATGTCGCACACCACGAGTGCGCGCTGTGTGCCCTTGATGACGCTCTTGGCGTGGTATATCATCTGGTCAAGCGTGATGGGGAGAGTGGTCATGTTGCCTGCCATGACATTCGAGGCGGAGTCGCCGACGAGGATGACGTCGATACCGGCTTCATCAATGAGTTTGGCCATGGAATAGTCGTAGGCCGTGAGCATGGCGATTTTCTCGCCGCGCTGCTTCATTTCGATAAGGCGCGCAGTAGTGACTTTGCGCTTGTTGTCTACTGTATTTGTCGACATGAGTGTTTTTTCGTTCTGAATAATATGTTCTTTTCAGAGGTAGAGTTACAATAAAAGTCTATCGCACACCGAGTCCGGCCAGAAGCTCGATGGCTTCGGAAGCCGTCATGGAGCGGCGGTGTGTGAGCTGCTCGGCGAAGGCTTCGACCACACCGGCGACGGCGCGCTGGCGGAATATGCGGTCGACGTATCCGAGGCATGAGTCAAAGAGGCGTCCGCCCTCGTCCTCGTCAAGCGAGCAGTACTCGGCGGCATCCGCAAGGACGGCGCTGCGCAGCTGAGCCGTGTCGCTCGGGCTGAGGCCGCGGCCGCCGAGGAGATAGCGGCGGCAGACGATGTTGCCCAGGGCCATGGAAGCCGAGAGGCGGAGGTCATTGAGGGTCTGGTGCCATACAATCTTGGCGGACATGCGCGGATTGCCCTTGAGGCCGAAGGCATGGCTCATGACCATGCACTCGCCCGGCTCGGCGTCGAGATGTATCTCGGCGAGGGATTCCTCGCCGTCGCAGGCTACCAGGGTGATGGTCATGCCGGCGATGCCGTATGATTTGTCGCGCTCATCAGCGTAGCGCAGTGAAGATTCGTACATAATTACACGTTTACGTATATATACACCTGTAATAACGGAAAAATCATCCGGTCAGTTCACCACCATAATCTTCGTGACCACGCCGGAGGAGGAGCCGGAGGCGTTCTGCGAGGCCAGCACGAAGTACACGCCCGAGCGCACGCGGCGTCCGGTGGAGTCGCAGCCGTCCCAGGTGATCATGCCGCCTTCCGACGTGCCGGTGAAGAACACGTTGCCTGCGGCGTCGGCGATCTTGACGAGCGAATTGTCCATGAGACCCTTCACGGTAATCCATCCGGTGTAGTCGGGACGGACGGGATTGGGGTAGGCGTAGACGTCGGAGTAGTCGTCGGCCGCCGGCGACGAATTGCTGTCGAAGGCCACTACGCCCTGGGGTGTGCCGAAGTAGACGCGGTTCGACAGAGGGTCGCAGGTGACGCACTCTACCTTGTTCGAGGGCAGAGGCGAATTGTTGGTGTTGAAGTGTGCGAGGATTGCCGTGCCGTCGGCGTTGACCAGATATACGCCCGAGTTGGCCGTAGCGAGCCACTTGCGGTCGGAGGGGTCGCATGCCACGCCGAGGATTTCCTCGCCGCCGAGGAGATAGTCGCCGTAGTTGGTGCCGTCGTTGCGCGGCACGATGGGCCGGTGTACGCGGAAGTCGGCGCTGAAGGGGTCGGAGGGCATGAAGTAGAACACACCCTGCGTCGTGGCGAGCCATATGCGGCCTGATGCGTCCTCCTTGAGGTCGTTGATATGATAGGGGCCGATGACATTTCCTTCGTAGTCCTCGAAATTGTTGTACTGCACGCTGCGTATCGACGACACGTCAGTGTAGCCGGCTTCGAAGCGGACAGACTCGACGCCGAAGCCGGCATCGCCGCTGACGAAGAACGCGTATCCCGGAGTCTTCCGGGTGAAGAGCATACGGCTGTCGCGCGATATGTAGCGGCCCATGTCCTGTATGCGCGGCACGACAATCCAGTCGGAGGTCTTTACGGCTGTGAGGTCGCCGCGGAGCTTCTCTTTGGGCAGGATGAAGTAGCCGCTGCTGGTCTCGAGGTCGCCGGCATAGCCCATGCCGGCCCACAGGTTGCCGTCGGGGTCGATTGCGACGTCGACCATACGGGTGAGCCACCAGTATGAGGGAATAGGCGTGTTGGACTTGCCGAACACGGAGAGAATCTTGCCGTCCTCCACCGTGAGGATGCCGGGTCCCTGGCAGGCCACATAGTAGCGGTCGGGGTTGACGTTGTCCACCACCACACGGCAGGCGCTGCCCAGACGGGTGGAGTTGTTGGCCACGAAGAAGTCCTGCCAGCCGCGGTTGGTGTAGGTATTGGCATCGAGCACGGCGGCATCGCTGATATTGCCTTCGTAGACATGGTCGATGTAGAAAGGCACCTCGCGGAAGTTGTCGCCGCTGTTCTCGTAGATGTAGGACGCCGACTTGTTGGCCACGTAGAGATGACGTCCGTCCTCGCTCCACACCATCTGCACGGGTTCGGGGACGGTGAATCCGTCGGGGCGCGGCACGGTCAGCTTCAGCACGGGGGACTCGCCGGAGAGGTCGTAGTTCTTGAGTTCGGTGCCTTCGAGGAACCATACCGACGCCGGGGTGCCGGTGGTGGAGAAGGCCTGCACGGCACCTGCGGGGATGGAATATCCGCCGTCGACTGTCTCGGAGACGAAGTGGAGGCGGCCGTCCTTACCTATGATGGTGAAGTGGCCGTTCTGCGCCGATATGGACGACACGACAACTGACGTCGAGAGATTGCCCGAAGTGATTTCGTCAGTACCCGTGGCGGCATCGTAGGTGTATGTGCGCAGGAAAGGCTGGCCGTCGCCGGTGACGAGGGCTATCTTCGAGTCGGACACCTTGACCACATCGTCGACGTAGTTCTTGCCTATCCACACGTTGGCAAGGGTGTTGAATCCCGAGAGCTGCTGATGACGGCCCTCGAGGGGAGCCGAATAGAAGGTGCACTTCACAGGATTGGCGCCGGCGGAGTTGCCTGCCAGGAGGAGCATGCGGTCGCCCATGGTGAATATCTTCAGAATCGGAGTGCCGAAGAGACCCGACTCGATGACCTGATGGCGGACGTCGTCGTAAACGACTATGCCGAAATCGGCGGCTATGTATATGCGGCCGTCACGGAAGCACACGCCGTTGATGGTGCGCGAGGTGGTCAGGACGGCATCGCGGACTTCGGGGAGATTGACCACACGTCCGTTGTCGTACAGCAGGTCGATGTTGCTGTCGTTGTAGACAATCATCAGGTAGCGTCCCTCGGCGTTATAGTATATGTGCGCTATCTGCGAGCTCTCGCTGAGCTTGTCGGCCGTGTAGGTGTAGAACTCGTTGTCATCATACGACATGTGCAGCAGCGTGCCGCCGGTGAGGAGGTACACTTTGTCAGGGGTCTCGATGACGTTGCCGTACGTGTCGTCGACACGCGGATAGACGGTCCAGATGCCCGAAATCTCCTGGGCGCGGACATTCATGCCGATGACGGCTGACAGGATGAGGAGCAGGATATGTAATCTTTTCATTGTTGTTGTAGGGTCATGTCAGCACCCTTTGGCTGCAAGATATTCGACAAGAGCGGCGACGGCACGGCCGCGGTGACTGATGGCATGCTTGCGGTCGGGAGCTACTTCGGCGAAGGAGCAGTCCCATCCGTCGGGACGGAAGAGGGGGTCGTAACCGAAACCGCCCGACCCCGACGGGGCGTGCATGATCTCGCCCTCGACAGCACCGTTGAACACGCGCGGCTCGTCGTCGCCCATCAGGAGTACTATCGAGCAGCGGAAGCGACCGTGGCGGTTGGCCACACCTTCGAGCTCGGCCAGGAGCTTGCGGTTGTTGGCCTCGTCGTCGCCGTGGGCGCCGGCATATCGCGCGCTGTGCACGCCGGGAGCGCCGCCGAGTCCGTCGGCCTCGATGCCCGAGTCGTCGGCGAAGCAGTCATAGCCGTATCGGTCCTTGACCCACCGGGCTTTGGCGAGGGCGTTGTCTTCGAATGTGTCGCCGTTCTCGGGGATGTCGTCATGGCATCCTATGTCAGAAAGGGAGAGCAGCTCGAAGCGGCCGCCGAGCATGCGGCGCACTTCTTCGAGCTTGTGTGCGTTATTTGTAGCGAATACTATCTTTTCCATCTTATAATTAACGTATCCGGCCGTACAAATATTGCATTGACGGCCGGACAGACGGTCAGCGGAGGTATATTATCCCACGACGATGTTGACGATGCGGCCGGGCACGACGATGACCTTGCGGACGGTCTTGCCTTCGAGCCACCTGGCGGCGGCGGGGTCGGCCAGCGCTGTGGCCTCGGCCGTGGCGGCGTCGGCATCGGCGGCGAGGGTGATGTTGAAGCGAGCCTTGCCGTTGAACGACACGGCCATCGTCACGGAGTCTTCCTTGAGGTAGTCGTCATTGGCCTCGGGCCAGCGGGCGTCGCAGACGGAGCCATCGTTGCCGAGCGTGTGCCAGAGTTCTTCGGCCACGTGCGGGGCGAAGGGGGCGAGCACCACCAGCAGCGGCTCGAGGACGGCGCGCGAGGTGCACTTCTGCTGGGCGAGCTCGTTGACGCATATCATGAAGGCTGCGATGGAGGTGTTGAACGAGAACGCCTCGATGTCGGCCGTCACTTTCTTGATGAGCTTGTGGAGGCTCTTGAGATTGTCGCGCGTGGGCTCGGTGTCGGTGACAAGGAGCGTATCGCCCTTCCAGTAGAGCGACCACAGTTTCTTGACGAAGCGGAATACGCCGTCGATGCCGTGGGTGTCCCAGGGCTTGCTCTGCTCGATGGGACCGAGGAACATCTCGTAGAGACGGAGCGTGTCGGCGCCGTAGCGGTCAATCATGTCGTCGGGATTGACCACGTTGAACATCGACTTGGACATCTTCTCCACGGCTGTGCCGCAGACGTACTTGCCGTCCTCGAGGATGAACTCGGCGTCGGCGAACTCGGGGCGCCATGCGCGGAAGGCGTCAGTGTCGAGCACGTCGTCGCGCACGATGTTGATGTCCACATGTATCGGCGTGGTGTCATACTGGTCTTTCAGACCGGCGCTGACGTAGGTGTTGGTGTCCTTGATGCGGTATACGAAGTTGCTCCGGCCCTGTATCATGCCCTGGTTGATGAGCTTGCGGAAGGGCTCGTCCTCGACCACTTCGCCGTAGTCGTAGAGGAACTTGTTCCAGAAGCGGCTGTATATAAGGTGTCCCGTGGCATGCTCGGATCCGCCCACGTAGAGGTCGACCGAACGCCAGTAGCCGTTGGCTTCCTTCGATACCAGGGCGTCGGCGTTGTGCGGATCCATGTAGCGGAGATAGTAGGCCGACGAACCGGCGAAGCCGGGCATGGTGTTGAGTTCGAGAGGCCAGCCTTCGGGCGTGCACCAGTTCTTGGCGCGGCCCAGGGGCGGCTCGCCAGTCTCGGTGGGGAGGTACTTGTCGATTTCGGGCAGCTCCAGAGGCAGGTTCTCACAGGCCGTGGGGATGCCGTCGACATAGCATACGGGGATGGGTTCGCCCCAGTAGCGCTGGCGGCTGAAGATGGCGTCGCGGAGGCGGTAGTTCACCTTCACGCGGCCGATGCCGGCCTCCTCGATGTGCTTCTTGGCGGCGGCGATGGCTTCCTTGACGGTGAGGCCGTTGAGATTGAGCGACGGGCCTTCGGAGTTTATCATGATGCCTTCCTTGGCATCCATCGACTGCTCGGAGACGTCGGCACCCTCGATAAGGGGGATAATGGGCAGGTCGAAATGCCTTGCGAAAGCATAGTCGCGGCTGTCGTGCGCGGGCACGGCCATGATGGCGCCCGTGCCGTAGCCGGCCAGAACGTAGTCGCTGATCCACACGGGCACTTTCTTGCCCGAGAGGGGATTGATGGCGTACGAGCCCGAGAAGACGCCCGTGACGCGGCGGTCAATCATGCGCTCGCGCTCGGTGCGGTGCTTGATGGAGTCGAGGTAGGCGTCAACTGCGGCGCGCTGCTCCGGAGTGGTGACTTCGTCGACGTACTTGCTCTCGGGAGCGAGCACCATGAAGGTGACGCCGAAGACCGTGTCGGCGCGTGTGGTGAATATCTCCAGGGCGAGGTCGTCGCGGCCGTCGATGGCGAAGCGCATCTCGGCGCCTTCGGAGCGGCCTATCCAGTTGCGCTGCGTCTCCTTGATGGAGTCCGACCAGTCTATGCGGTCGAGGCCCTGCAGAAGGCGCTCGGCATATGCCGACACGCGGAGGCACCACTGCCACATCTCCTTCTGCTCCACGGGGTAGCCGCCGCGCACGGAGAGACCTTCGCTCACCTCGTCGTTGGCCAGGACGGTGCCCAGCTTGGGACACCAGTTCACCATCGAGTTGCCCAGATAGGCTATGCGGTAGTTCATCAGCACGTCGCTCTGCTCCTTGGGCGTCATGGCGCTCCATTCGGCAGCGGTGAACGACAGCTCCTTGGTGCACGCTGCGTCGACACCCTCGGTGCCGTGAGCGGCGAAGTGCTCCGTGAGCTTCTCCACGGGCATGGCGCGGTCAGCCTTGCGGTCGTAGTACGAGCCGAACATCTTCAGGAAGGCCCACTGCGTCCACTTGTAGAATCCGGGGTCGCACGTGCGGATGGAGCGGCTCCAGTCATAGCAGAAGCCGATGTTCTCGAGCTGGCTGATATAGCGTGCGATGTTCTCGCGAGTGGTTATCTCGGGATGCTGTCCGGTCTGGATGGCATACTGCTCGGCCGGGAGTCCGTAGGCGTCGAAGCCCATAGGGTGAAGGACGTTGAAGCCCTGCAGGCGCTTGTAGCGCGAGAAGATGTCGCTGGCTATGTAGCCTAAGGGGTGTCCTACGTGAAGCCCGGCTCCCGAAGGATAAGGGAACATGTCGAGCACATAGTACTTGGGACGCTCCGTGTCGATGTCGACGCGGTAGATGTCCTTGTCTTTCCAGTACTGCCGGATACGGCTTTCTATTTCTTTATAGTTATATTCCATTGCGGATGATTGTATTTACTTTGAGAGTTCGAGCATGCGGTTGATAGGACGGATAGCTTTGGCTGCGAGCGCGGGGTCGACGTGTACCTCCGGGGCCTCGTTCACCAGGCAGTCGCGGAGCTTGGCAAGAGTGTTGAGCTTCATGTACGCGCAGTCGTTGCAGCCGCAGGAGCTGTCGGTGCCGGGCGCCGGGATGAAAGTCTTGTCAGGAGCGCCCTTGCGCATCTGATGGAGTATGCCCGGCTCGGTGGCCACGATGAACTCGCGCGCGTCGCTCTGCAGGGCATACTTCAGGAGCACGGCCGTGGAGCCTACCTCGTCGGCCATCAGCACGACGGGACGCGGACACTCGGGGTGCACCAGCACGGGAGCGTCGGGATGCTCGGCCTTGAGCCTGGCGATGCCCTCGGCGGAGAAGCGCTCGTGCACGTGGCATGCGCCGTCCCACAGCACCATGTCGCGGCCGGTGACGGCGTTGATGTACGAGCCCAGATTGCGGTCAGGGCCGAATATCAGTTTGGCGTCCTTGGGGAAGGACTCCACCACCTTGCGCGCGTTGCCGGATGTGACCAGCACATCGGTGAGGGCCTTGACCTCGACGGAGGTATTGACGTATGAGAGCACCGTATAGCCGGGATGGGCAGCGATGAAATCGGCGAAGCCGTCGGCCGGACAGCTGTCGGCGAGCGAGCATCCGGCGGTGTCGTCGGGGACGAGGACTTTCTTGTCGGGGCAGAGCACCTTGACGGTCTCGCCCATGAAGTTCACTCCGCACATCACCACGATACGGGCGTCGGCGCATGCCTCGGCGGCTTTCTGTGCCAGAGCCAGCGAGTCGCCCACGTAGTCGGCGATATCCTGTACGTCGCCGTGCACGTAGTAGTGCGCCAGCACTACGGCATTCTTTTCTTTCTTGAGCCGCAGGATGTCGGCCTTGAGCTGTTCGCCGGCGGCATCGCAGTGGCGGGTATTCTTGCAATCCATATTTTCTTATATGTTCGGACTGCAAAGTTACTAAAAATTAAGAAACTCGCAAAATTGAACCACCGGTGCCGCCACAGTGTTTTATCAGAAATAATTTGAAAAAATTCATCTGTTATGAAACGCATAGTCCTGTATGCAATCACAACGCTGCTTTTCTCCGTCATCATAGAAGCCCGCACTGTCGAACCGCTCCCCTACGGGAACTTCGACAGCTGGGTGACGCGCAATATCAAAGAATCCAGAATATTAGGCGGCGATGTCAGGCAGTGCTACGCCATAGGCCCCGAGAAAACCGTAGACGGCGACGAACCCTACTCCAACCGCGGCACATCGCCCTGGGCCTCGTCAAACGTCATGGCCAAAGTGATGGGCATCACCAAAGTCAGCACTTCGGTCGAACCGGCCACGCACGGCTCCGGGAAGTGCGCGCGCATGTACACCAAACTCGAGCGATGCCGCGCCGCCGGCATCATCCGCATCGACGTGCTCGTATCGGGCAGCATCTTCCTGGGCGAACTGCTCGAACCTGTGAAGTCCACCTCCAATCCCTACGCCAAGATGGACATGGGCATACCCTTCGGCCGCCGGCCCGTGGCGCTGCAGTATGACTACTGTCTGACCATTCCGCCAGGCAACCGCATCTATTCAAGCGGATTCGGCAAGAAACGTACAGTGAAAGGGCGCGACGCTGCCGAAGCCTTCATCTATCTCCAGCGCCGCTGGGAGGACGCCGACGGCAACATCTACGCCAAGCGCGTCGGCACAGGACGCGAACTCATCAGCAAGTCCAGCGCAGGATGGATCAAGGGACATACCCTCCCCGTACACTACGGCGACATCACCGGCGAAAGCTACTACACCGACCGCATGGGACTCCTCGACGGCGACAACGCATACTATGCACGCAACTCCCGCGGCAAGATGGTGCCCGTACACGAGATAGGCTGGGACAGTGCAGACGCCACCCCGACACATATGCTGGTGATGTTCTCCTCCGGCAGCGGCGAACCCTATGTAGGGACCCCCGGAATGAACTTCATGGTTGACAACGCCGCCCTGGTGTACTGAGCCGTCTGCTATTTACAACTGTTATACAAAAATTTAACTTATTTATTATTTATATCTCACAATATTATTTGTACCTTTGTAGCGCCGATAGAGTCATGCACTTTATCGGCGCTACTCAGCTGTATAGACCAACCATTACTTTA
>DLAL01000061.1 GCA_002493945.1 Porphyromonadaceae bacterium UBA7048 | reverse complement strand
TCATTAACCGAATATCCCTAATTAGTAAGATATTCGGCTGCTAAATTAATATTATATTGATTTCGCGTCAAGAATAAAGATTTCACAGCGGCATTTTTATGGCGCTGTGAATCAGTGTAATAAAAATTTGTAAAATCTGAAAGTTTAACGGTGGAACGGCAAGTTTAACTGCTTACGAAAAATGACCGTTTTTTAGTTGTCGAGCTCCGTCATAAGTCGTCGGATGTATTGGCTGATGGTTCCCTTCTGTCCTTCGAGGCCGAGTTTCTTGCGTATTTCGGTGCTGATATTGTAGTGACGTTTCAGTTGTATGTATTCACCCACTTCTTTTCCACTTAGCCCTATCGCATACAGGCAGGCGTAATTCAATTCATACTCTGTCAGGCCATGCTCCTGTAAGTGCCTGATGAAATTCGGGTGCGAGGCAGTGAGTGCGAGACGGGTCGAGTCCATAAATCGGGTTTTATCCTGACAGAGATTCTCAATCCATTGGTTATATTGTTTTGCATAGTTTGTGTTGTTTGCAATCTCACGTGCAAGCAGACCGTTGAGCATATCGAGACGCTGCTTTATGATTTCCTGTATCGGGCGGTCGAGTTCATGGCTGTGTGCAAGGAGGCCTTTCAAGTTATCTCGCTCGGATTCCAGAGTTTCCATTTCTCTGCGTAAGGCGAACTGCTGTAAGCGTAAGTTGTTATTTTCTTTTTCTGCAATGATACGCTCAGATATGGCAAGCCGATATCTGTAATAAATCACACAAGCAATAACAATAACGAGCGACAGTATACAAGCAACACCTAATATTATCCGGTCGCGGTGACTGACTGCATTGAGCCTGTCCACTTCGAGCTGATGTCGTTTATCTGCGAAGAAAATATCATAAGAGACCACTTTATACATATATCGGTCGTGAATGACGTAGAATTCTTTATATGCATTAAGTGCATCCTGATAGCGGTTTTGATTCTCATAAATGTAACCCTGTAAAGACTTGTGTGACAGCGAATCGATAACGGAGCCTTTTAGGTCTGCTTTTGAGAGAAATTCAGAAGCTTCGTCGTATTCTCCGGCCATAGCCAGCGCATAGGCCATTGACAGATGATTGTTTTTGGTAGAAGGTAAAGATTGATATTGTCCAAGAAATTTTTTTATTTCATTACGTGTGCCAAAATCAGCAATGTAGGATAAATATATAGGGGCAAGTAGCTCTTCTCCATTATCAATATCATTGGACGATGAGATGCAAAGAGCCAGCACACTGTCCGCCGCAAGTTTATTTTCCATCAAAATACAACCCTCAAGTGCTCTTAAAAAGCATCTGAAACGCTGCATTTTCATACCATAAGCTTGAAATAATTCGGCCGCATCGAGATTGTTTTTTAAAAGCAGTTCAGGTTTATATTCTTCTCTATACAGTCCCCCTTGCGCCACAAGAGTTCGCGCCAGCGTGAGTGAGTCTGTGATTTTGTCGCGCAGGTCGCAGGCTTCCATGTAGCGGAGCATCGCGTCGTTGTATTCGCTCCGGTTCTGATATATTCGTCCCTGATAATAATATGTGCGGAGCTTTTCGTCGGGGGAGCCGTGGCGCGGGTAGTAGTCTATGGCCGGCTGGAGGACGTCGAATGTGGTAGTGTCAACGTAGTTCTTGTCCAGGGCCATGGAGAGGAGCAGGGCGTGGCGCGCCTTCTGCGCATCGCCGCGCAGGTCGGCGGCGCTGATGCTGTCGAGGATAGTCAGGGCGGAGTCGGGCCGCGACTCCATGAGGCTGTCGGCGAGGTCGAGCCGCCCGTCGACGGGACTGTCGGTACAGGCCGTCAGCGCGAGGGTTATGGCGATGGTTATGCAGCAGAGGAGGGCTTTCATATTTTTTCGGCGGCACGGTCGATGTAGAGGCAGGCTTCGGGACCGAGGTTGAAGAGGAGGTCGAGGACGGAGAGTCCGGGAATGAATCCGAGAGTGTCGGCGCGGACCTGCCAGTAGGGCGGCAGGGGCATGGAGAGGGCCTCGAAGTCGGCTGTGAGGCAGTCGAGCGCACCGGTCGGGTCGGGGGCGTCGGCGGTGAGGGGTGCCGGGAGGTCGAGAATGTCGCGCACGAGGGCGTCGGCACGGAGGCATACGTCGACTATGCCCTCTGGTTCGGGACTGAAGAGGGGGCGGAAGCGGTCGATGTAGTACTCGAAGAAGGGTGTACGGCCGTAGGCCGACTCGAGTGCCACGGGCATGGTCTCCCACCATCGTCCGTGGTCCGACACCGTGGCCTGACGCCACAGACGGCATCCCGAGGGGCGGCTGACGGGGACGGTGAGCCGCAGGGTGCCGCGGGTGTCGGCTATGGTGAAGCGGTGGACGCCTTTGTCGGCCTTGTTATAGCGCACAGATGTGTCGATGACGGCCCCGCGGGCCGCCATCAGTACGTAGTAAGCCGTCGGCGGGAAGAGCCGCGGAGGAAGTATGGCCGGGCTCTTCACTTCTTGTCGGGATTGGCTGAGCGGAGGATGCGGTCGAAGCGTATCTTGCCGTCGAAGAGGCCGCGGTCGCGGTCGAAGGAGGCGAGCACTATCATCGGGGTGCCCACTATGTGGTCTTCGGGCACGAATCCCCAGAAGCGCGAGTCCTGCGAGTTGTCGCGGTTGTCGCCCATCATCCAGTAGTAGTCCATGGCGAAGGTGTAGGAGTCGGCTTCCTTGCCGTCGATGATGACCTTGCCGCGGATGGCGTCGAAGTAGGCGTCATGTCCCTCGTAGTTGCGGATGCAGCGCTGGTAGATGGTCCAGTTCTCGGGAGTGAGCTCTATGGTTGTGCCTTTGGCCGGGATGAGGAGTCCTTTGTCGCCGCCGTAGTCGGAGAGTGTCCAGTAGCCGTCGTTGCCGAAGGGGAAGACCATGTCGGTGAGGTTATTGTCGGCGAAGTAGGGCATGATGCGGTTGAACTTCTCGCATGCCGTCATGACTCCGTCGGCCTTCATGTGGTCGATCATGGCGGCGGTCAGGGGCGCTATGTAGGCCGGAGAGTCGGGTGCGGCGCCGGAGAGGAAGCGCTGGAGGTTGAGGCGCGACTGCGAGGGCGACTCGATGACCGAAAGGTCGCCGGGCGTGATGCCGAGTTCGTAGAGGTAGTCCTCGGTGAGGGGCCGGGAGGTGGCGAAGATGTAGTTGAACTGCACGCTCTCGGGGAAGGGCCGCGGCTCGCCGTCGATGCAGATGGTGTCGCTGACTATGCGGAAACGCTGTCCGGGGAGGCCCACGGCGCGCTTGACGAAGTTCTGACGGCGGTCGACGGGGCGGTAGATGATTTCGCCGAACTGTGCGGGATTGTTCCGCACGGCGTCGCGTCCGTACTGCTTGACCAGGAGGTCGTAGTACATCGGCGTGTCCTCATACTTCGACGCCACGGTGTCGCCCGCGGGGAAGTTGAAGACCACGATGTCGCCTTCCTCGACGTTGCGCAGGCCTTTGAGGCGCCGGTATGGCACCGAGGGGCTGTCGAGATATGACTTGACTCCCATGAAGCTGTTGTGCACCAGGGGGAAGTGGACGGGGGTCATGGGCACGCGCGGGCCGTAGACGAATTTGTTCACCCACAGATAGTCGCCCGTGAGGAGGGTCTTCTCCAGTGAGCTGGAGGGAATCTGATAGTTCTGACCGATGAAGGCGAATACGAAGTAGACCAGGATGATGGCGTAGACGATGGCGTCGACCCAGCTCATGACGGAGCGGACGGCGGCCGACTTGCTTTTCTTCCACCATGTGAAGGGTATGTAGCCTGTGATGTATATGTCGAAGAGCAGGAGCCCGAAGACGGCGAGCCACCACGTGCCCATCCATGCCACCCACAGGAGGAATATGAGCGATACGATGCCGAAGCGTATCCAGCGTGTGGTCTTGGTCTCTCTGATGCGCCGGAGCAGCCCGGCGGCAAATTTACTGTCTTTCATTGCGGTCGTGTGAAAAGGTGGTTAGTCGCCCATGGTGCGGAGGAGTTCGTCGTTGTCGCGTGTGCGCTCCATGCGGTCCTTGATGAATTCCATGGCTTCGATGGAGTTGCGGTCGGCCAGATATCGGCGGAGTATCCACATGCGGTTGAGTGTGTCGGAGCGCAGCAGGAGGTCGTCGCGGCGTGTGCTGGATGCCATGATGTCGACGGCCGGGAATATGCGCTTGTTGGAGAGCTTGCGGTCGAGCTGGAGCTCCATGTTGCCTGTGCCCTTGAATTCCTCGAAGATGACTTCGTCCATCTTGGAGCTGGTCTCGGTGAGGGCAGTGGCTATGATGGTGAGCGAGCCTCCGCCTTCGATGTTTCGTGCGGCGCCGAAGAATCGCTTGGGTTTCTGGAGGGCGTTGGCGTCGACACCGCCGGAGAGGATTTTGCCCGATGCGGGGGCGCAGGTGTTGTAGGCGCGTGCCAGTCGGGTGATGGAGTCGAGGAGGATGACCACGTCATGGCCGCACTCGACCATGCGCTTGGCTTTGTCCAGGACGATTCCGGCTATCTTGACATGGCGGTCGGCGGGCTCGTCGAATGTCGATGCGATGACTTCGGCGTTGACGCTTCGCTGCATGTCGGTGACTTCCTCGGGGCGTTCGTCGATGAGGAGAATCATGATGTAGGTCTCGGGGTGGTTCTCGGCGATGGCGTTGGCGATGTCCTTGAGCAGGAGTGTCTTACCGGTCTTGGGCGGTGCCACGATGAGGCCGCGCTGTCCTTTGCCGATAGGTGAGAACATGTCGACCACGCGTGTGGACATGGTGCAGGAGCGTCCGCCGGTGAGGTCGAACTTCTCGTCAGGGAAGAGGGGGGTGAGGTGCTCGAATGCCACGCGGTCGCGGATGAACTCAAGCGGACGTCCGTTGACCTGAAGCACGTCGGTGAGGGGGAAGTACTTCTCGCCTTCCTTGGGAGGACGTATGGTGGCCTCGACGACGTCGCCCTGACGGAGTCCGAAAGCCTTGATCTGTGGCATGGTGACGTATACGTCGTCGGGCGAGGGGAGGTAGTTGAAGTCGGCCGAGCGGAGGAATCCGTAGCCTTCGGGGACTATCTCGAGGACGCCTGTGGCGTTGAGGATGCCGTCGAAGTCGTAGCGCGGCTGCTGGAAGTTGTCGCGGCGGTTCTTGTTCTTTTTCTTGCCTTGCTGCTGCTGTTGCTGCTGGCCCTGGCGGTTAGGCTCGGTGAGGACGATTGGTCCCTGGGGCTGCTGCTGGCGCTGCTGCTGTTGCTGCTGTGCCTGGTTCTGCGCTGCCGCCTCTTTCTCGCGCTGGCTGCGGGGTACGAATTTGCGGCCTTCGCTTCGCGGGAAGAAGTCGCCCAGCGAGCTGTCGGGAACGGGGGTGAACTTGCCTCGCGGACGCTCGGGCTGCTGAGGTGCTTCTGGAGCTTCGGCCTCGGGTTCAGGCCCAGGCCCGGCTTCGGACGAGGCTGCCTCTGCAGGGCGGTGTGGCGGCAGGACCGGCATACGTTCTGCCCGGACTTCTTCTTCGGGAGCTGCTTCGGGCTGCACGGGCTGAGGAGCGGCTGCTTCGGGCTGCTGTGCTACTGCTTCGGGAGCTTCTTCGCCCTCGGGCTGGGGTTCGGGTGTCTGGGCTTTCTTGGGGCGTCCCCGGCGTTTTTTCTCGGCCGACGGCTGGTCGGAGCTGCTGTCGGCGTCCTGCTCACGGGCTTCGTCGGCGACAGGCTCAGGGGTTTGTGCGTCGGCCTCCTTGGGTAGTTCGGCGGCTTCCTGAGCAGGCTGTTCGGCCTTTGCGTCGGTTTTCTTCTTGCGTCCGCGTTTTTTGGGTTTTTCGGTGTCGGAGTCCTCACCGGCGGCTTCGGCGCGCCGGCGGCGTTCTGCCGTTTTAGCGGCAGCTCCTGTCTCGGCCTGGTGGTCGAGTATTCGGTATATAAGTTTTTCTTTGTCGGAATTGTCGATTTTCTTAAGACCGATGCTTTCGGCAACGGACTTAAGCTGTTCGTCAGTCATCTCGTTGAGATCAGCGATAAGATACATCGTATATTTTGGTAATGAATAATCGTTTCGGTTCACATCACTATTCCGGCCCGCTCAGGCAGGCACATGACGGAAGTTTGATGAAAAAAATGAGTAATGTAACTGTGGATTGTCGGTTGAAAAGAAGCGGAAACACGCGAATCCGTAAAGTGTTGCCCGATGTTATAAGTAGCACAATGTGCTGACATCTAATTGCTTACCCGGTGCACACGGTATGCGCCGAGCCACATGGCGCATTTTTACAATGCAAAGTTACGATTCTTTGTTTAAATAACAAAACAAATGCGGTATTGTTTTTTTCAATAATTATGTCGCCTGCGGTGCGACTTTTATGACTTTGTGCGTGTTTTATCATAAATATAACCTATTTTATGCTCACAGAAACTATACGCCGGCACGCGGGCCTCTCGGTGGCTCTGACGGTGGCCTCGATGGTCATCGGTGTGGCCGCATGGGTGCTGAAATGGCTCATCTCGGCAATATCGTCGCTGTGTCTGTCAGAATTCAAGGCGGTCGGATACAACTGGTTCATCATCGTGCTGCCTGTGGCGGGCATCATGCTCACCGGTCTGATAGTGCGGAAGGTGGTTAAGTGGCCTCTGGAGCACGCCACCGACCGCATCAAGGCCCGTGTGGCCAAGGGCGACGGCCATATGCCGCTGCGCCTGACGGTGGCGTCGATAGTGACCAATGCCATCACCTTAGGGTCCGGAGGCTCGGCCGGGGCCGAGGGCCCGATCGCCGATACGGGCGCTGCCATCGGGAGCAATATAGCGCGGTTCTTCCGGCTGGACGAGCGTGGCATGCTCGTGCTCATGGCCTGCGGCGCCGGCGCCGGTATTGCGGCGATATTCAAGTCGCCTGTGGGCGGTATTTTCTTCACGCTTGAGGTGCTGCGCATGCAGCTGGGCGTCGTGCCTGTGCTGATGCTGGCAGCCATGTGTCTGATATCGTCGCAGACAGCATCGGCGCTGAGCGACTTCGGGCCGGATCTGGTTCTCGGCCAGGTGCCGGCGTCGTTCTCGTGGCACATGATGCTTCCTATGGTCGGGCTGGGCATATTCTGCGGACTGTATTCATGTTACTATAAGGCGACGGGCGACGCCGTGGCGCGGCGTCTGCACGCCATCAAGGCGCCTGTAGTGCGCAATGCCGTGTCGGGACTCTTCCTCGGCATCATTCTCTTCCTCTTTCCGGCGCTGTACGGCGAGGGCTACGGAGTGCTTACCGAAGTGGCTGACGGCAGGATGCAGCAGCTGTGGCTGGGCAGCGTGCTGTCAGGCATGACCGGTCCGTGGCTTCCGCTGTGCGCTCTCGCCGGCATACTTCTTTTCAAGGGTATGGCCGCCACCGACACCAATTCGGGCGGCGGTGTCGCCGGCGAATTCGCCCCGACGCTTTTCGCCGGAGGCATGGCCGGCGCCTGTTTCAGTCTGCTGGCCGGCCCTGACCTGATTCCTGTGGAGACGGCCGTGATATGCGGCATGGCCGGAGGTATGTCGGGTGTCATACAGGCTCCGATTATGTCGGTGTTCATCACTGTGGAGATGATGCGTACGCCTGACCTTATTCTGCCCGTAAGCCTCGTGGCCGTGGTGTCGGTGGCAGTGTCTAAGGGGCTGTGGCCGGCTGCTCAGAGCGTGCGGACGTCGCGGTTGAAATAACCGTTGTCGCGGATGGCGCTGTCGACCTTGGCACTGATGCTGCGATAATCCCAGTCATTGCGGTTGCTCAGGATCAGGTAGCTGATGTCGGTACCGGGCCATGTGGCTGTCACTGCCGTATATCCGCCGTTTGAGTTCATGTGATAAGCCTTCAGGGGATAGCCCTCCTCTATGTGCAGAGCCGTGCCGAGTCCATAGGAGACATTGGGCCGTATGCTGTCGATTACGGGGGTGTACATCAGGCATAGAGATGAGTCATTGATGATTTTGCCCGTATTCAGCGCACGGCTCCACCTGATGTAGTCGCGCGCCGTGCAGAACATGCTGCGCTCTGATTTCGACAGGAAGAAATCCACTTCGCCGTAGTCATATTCTTCCCACTTGCCGTCGGGACTCCGGTATGCTCTGGAGGCCGGTCCCTCTGCCTGACGGTAGCCGTGAGCCACATTCTTGAGCGGCCGTTCGGCCGTCGGGTAGCAGAACTCCGACACTCCGGCAGGTTCGAAGAGATTTTTGGTGATCCACATAAAGTAGGGCTGTCCGGTGACGCGCTCCACCAAGGGAGCTACCAGAAGGTATGAGGGATCGTTGCGCTGGAATTGCGTGCCCGGCTCGTAGTCCGATGTGGTAAGGTCGCGGAATATCTGTACGTGCTCCTTGTCGGTGCTGTACAGGCGGTAGTCCTCGCGCTTGCAGAATATGCTTTGGTTCGTACGTGTATATTTGTCCCACTCCTCGGCTGTGCGCGGACGCAGGTCAGGGAGACCGGAGGTATGCGACAGCACATCCCTGACCGTTATCTTGCTGAATATATCAGCCGGAAACTCCGGGAAATAGTCCGAAAGGCGGTCATCGAGTGTTATCTGTCCTTCTTCACAGAGTTTCATAAGGGCCGCCGTGCTCACGCTTTTTGTTGTTGACGAGAGATTGAACATCGTGCTGTCGGTCACGGCACGTCCGGTGGAGAGATCGGCGCTCCCGTAGGTGCGTGAATATATAGCATCGTCGCCCTGCGTGACGATAATGATGGCGCCGGGTCCGTTTTCCTCGTTGAAGAAGCTGAATATGGAGTCAAGAGCCACTTCTAACGGAGTGTCGGCGACAGCTTCCGGTTTAGTGTTGGTCGCGGGCGAGCAGCCTCGGAAAGTAATTGCGATGATTGCCGCGCATAGAGCCGCGATGAATGTATTTCTGAAGTGCATAAGGATGGTTCGGTCGGATGTGGTTTTGTTGATTCAACGCGAATTTATCCCAAAAACGGGAAACGAAAACTATCCGTACCGAATTTTAGTCGTATTGTTACAGTTTTGTGTTGATTGTAGCAGACCTGTAAAAAAATTGAAAGGGATTCGTATAAATGAAGTGGAATCTCTATCTCCTGCGAAGCCCTCAGCATCTCTCCGAAGAATTTCATACACGAGCAAAGGGTGCGCGGGGGCGCCGTTTTCCGTTATCTGAAAATTTATTTGTACCTTTGTGCACTGATTTTTAATTCTGATTGTCTTTTTAATTCTGATTGTCGGGAGTGGCTTATGTCATTGAAAAATACTCTTAACGGACTGCTTGACTGGCGTCTTGAACACAAAATATGGAGAATCTCCGAGAAGCGCGAGAAGAAAGCTCTCGCGATGAACGGCTACTCCACGGGCAAAGCGGAGGGCGAGGATGCCTATCTGCGCAAATGGGCGCCCTTGCTGCGGTTTCAGACTCCGTATGCCTACCGCCTCTATTCGAGATACTGCGGCAAGACCCCCGACATCCTTTCGCAGACGGCCACACTGCTCATCAACAACACGCTCAATCCGCAGGAATTCCAGCTGTACTACAGCGACAAGAATGTATTCGACCGCATATTTCCCGACGGCGCCATGCCACGGACGATACTGCGGCGTGTCAAGGGGCTGACGCTTGACGCAGCGTACAGGAATGTCAGTCTTTCGGACGCGCAGTTCCGCCGGCTGCTGAAGGACTGCGGGACTCTCGTGCTGAAGCCTACGGTCGATTCGGACTCCGGTCACGGCGTCATACTCTTCCATGAGCGCCCCGGCGGACACTTCGCCAACGACGGCACCGAGCTGACCGTACGGTTCTTCGAGAATTACGGCCGGGACACGATTCTGCAGCTCGGAGTGACGCAGCATCCCGTCATGGCCCGGCTTAATCCGGGTTCGGTCAATACGATGCGTATAGCCACCTATAAGTCGGTCGTCGACGGCACGGTCCACGTGCTGAGCTTCGTGGTGCGCATGGGCAATGCCGGCAGCGAGGTCGACAATCTCCATGCCGGAGGCAAGATGATTCTGATAGGCGCAGACGGCAAGTCGGCTCCCTACTGCATAGACCAGTACGGACAGCGCTACACCACGCATAACGGCCTCGACTTCACGACGTTCTCCTTCGGGATACCGAATTACTCGGCCGTGCTCGACTTCTGCAAGGAAATAGCCTCGTCGATGCCTGAGCTGCATCTCCTGCAGCATGACATCACCGTCGATGCCGACGGAATTCCGCGGTGTATCGAGGTGAACAATTCCAGCTTCTCGATGTGGATCGCCCAGTACATGGGCATATCTGCGCTCGGCAACCATACCGATGAGATTCTTGACTACGTGATGAAGAACCGGCGGTATAACAGGCAGCTGATAGTGGTGTGACGCGCCCGGGCCGACCGAACGATACACAATTTTATTTTATTAACTCGTTGGTTGAATTAAATTTCTAATTATTTACAAATGAAAAAGTTGGACTCACTGCTTTATGGTTTAGCGGACAGTAATAATTCTATATAGCTTTCTTAAGCGTCAGGTCGACGAGCAGTACGGCCGACTCCTTTTCTTCAGGCGGCGCGTCTTTCGGGCGCCATGCCACGATGAAGCGGATAGTGGCTGACGCCACGCCGTAGCCTTTGTCAGTCCACTGCCGCAGTTCTGTCTGCATCTTCTGCGAGAGCCGGGCGACGGCCTTGTCCGTCGCAGGGTCGTACAGGCTGTCGTTCTCGAACCGCAGTGTGCCGCCGGCACGTAGGGCGAGGACGTCGTTTTTCCGCGACTTGAAGAATCCGAGATTCACATCCTTGTGCGACAGTTGCAGGACTATCTCGTCGGGCATGTCATACTGTTGCTGACTGACATAGTGCTCGTCCGCCGGCATGCGGTCGAAGAGGGCGTCATCCGTGTGGATGAACAGGCGCTCTTTGGCCCGGGTCGCGCCTACGTAATAGCGGCGCAGGACCTCATCGGGTATGTACTGAGGGCGCGCTATGAGCATGTAGATATCGTCGAACTCGCGTCCCTTGGCCTTATGGATAGTCGAGACCACTACGTCAGCGCCTGAAAGGTCGCAGAAATCCTCGACAGACGATTCGAAGACGAATTCCTTGAAGTCGGTATGGTACTTAGTCCTGTTGGTCTGCTCGAAGAGCGACAGACAGCGCTCCAGATAGGGCAGGCCTGACGAACCGGCATATACGGCGAAGGTCCGCTGTCGGGCGTTCTCCCACACATCGTCCGGAATGACAGGCGTATGGGTGCCGGCGCTGATATGCTTGAGGAACATGCGCACTTCGGCCATGTTCCAGAACCGGAAGCCCTCCATGCTCTGTACCAGCTTGCTCTTCAGCCCGTGTCTGCGCAGGAGAGCCACGAGGATGACGGCCTCTTCGTTGGTCTGCGTCAGTACGCAGGCCGTGCCTTCGCCGCGGTGTGCCAGCACATCCTCAACAAGCGGCCGGAACATGGTGTGCGAGGCATGCCGGCGTATGCCGACGAAGCCTTCACGGCGGTTCATCGATATGATGGGCTCATTCTTGAGCCTCCCGCGTATGCCGCGGACGAATGTGTTGGCGAAGTCTACCACATGGCGCGAGCTGCGGTAGTTCTCGGTCATTTCGATGAAGCGTCCGTCCGATTCCTGCAGCAGGCGGCTCATGTAGCGCGAGTCAGAGCCGCGGAACTCGAAGATGTTCTGGTCGTCGTCGCCGACGGCTATGACGCGCATCTCCTCGTTGGCGGTCATCAGGGCATGCACCAGGGCATACTCCTCGTCGCTCATGTCCTGCGCTTCGTCTATGACGAGGACGGTCTTGGCGATGCGGTTAGGCTCCACCTCTCCGCTGTCAATCATACGGGCGGCGCGTTCCACCACATCCTTGACGTCATCGAGGTTGCCGATGCGGCCCAGCAGGTCGAAACAGTAGGAGTGGAATGTCTTGATTTCGACGAAGTGGGCGGCGTTGCCTATGAGTCCCATCAGGCGCTGCTTGAACTCTATGGCCGCCGCACGCGAGAAGGTGAGCATCAGCAGCTGCTCGTGCTTGACGTCCTCGAGCAGGAGCAGGGATGCGAGCTTGTGTGCCAGCACGCGGGTCTTGCCGCTGCCGGGGCCTGCCGCTACCACGATGCAGCGCGACTCCTTGTCGGAGATAATCTCCATCTGTTTTTCGGACAGTGCCCCGAAGATATGCTCGTACTTCTCCGGGGTGACATTCCGCTCTATCTCGCGCAGGCGGTCTCCCTTGAAGTATCTGGCTATGAACCGCCTGTAATCCATCTGGAAGTAGTCCTGCACGTACTGCAGGGCGGCATTGTAGTCGCGCACCATCAGATTGGCGTATTCGCCCACGATATGCACCTGCTGTATCTTCTGCCGGTAGAATTCGCTGAGCATACGGTAGTCCTCCTGCTTGTAGCGCTGCCGGTTGTCTTTGAGGCGGCGGATGTCCATGGCATTGTAGAGCACCAGAAAGCCGCCCTCGAGTTTCAGCGCCCCGATTTTCGACAGGTACAGCAGTGCTTCCTCGACGTCCTCCAGCTGCACGTCGTGCATGCTGTCGAGCAGTGTGCTGCCGTTGGCTTTGAGGTCATTCAGCAACTCGACTACGGAGAACCGCACGCCGTCGTTCCTCTCTCCGTTCTCTTCCTGAGGCTGCGATATGAGCCTGTACAGCCATCCGATGGCGTAGTGGCATATCTCCATGCGCTTCCCGAAGCGTGCCAGTGCTGTCTCGATATCCGTCTGGTATGTCAGCTCGATATTGTGTGCGGCATCCTCTTTCTTGCGTGTATAGCCTTTGACGGTCAGGAAGTAGAGCAGTGTGCGGATGTCCTTCTCTGTCGCGGTGTCGACACCGTCTTTCTGCGCATTGTCATTCAGCTGCTTGTAGGAGATGCGCAGCCCCTCGCCGGATATATGTCCGAGAATGTAGTTCTCGAGTTTCGAGAACCGTTCGAGCAGACGTTTCGACCGGTTTTCCGATTCGCCGGCGTCGGTCAGGTACGCGGAGATGTCTTTGGAGTCGGCCAGAATACCTTCCTGACGCATACGCTCCACGCATGAGACCACGTCGCCTTTGGTCATTCCGAGAATATCGGCCAGATAGTCTATGCGCGACTCGGCCTCGGCGTTCTGTGCCTTGGCAATCTGCTTGCGCGATATCAGCGACTTGATGATGCGTACGGCCTTCTCCACCTCCTCGTTTTCGAAGAGCAGCGACTCGGTGATGCGCCGGCGCGCCTCGTCGACGTTCTTGACGGTTATCCCTGTGGCGTAGACATGCGGCACGTTGTTTCCGCGCTCGATGTAGCCGGCCTGCTCGAGCGCTGCCAGCGCCGTGCGGACGCGTGTCTCGATGTCTGTCACCGAGTCGTCCCACCCTGCCGTGCGAGCTATCTCCAGAGCCGAGCAGCATGCGCGCATGCGGTGGCGCGTGAGGTCCTTTACGGCCTTCCATACCTGCTGTATCTCGCTGATACTTAGCTTTGTCTGATTGAGGAGTATGAAATGCTTGTCAAGGTCGGCATCGCTGTACAGCACGAAGCACCGGGCTTCGAGGTGCGGGTCGCGTCCGGCACGGCCTGCCTCCTGCACGTAGTTCTCGAGCGAATCGGAGATGTCGTAGTGTATCACCAGCCCCACATCCTTCTTGTCGACGCCCATTCCGAAGGCTGAGGTCGCCACGATGATGCGCACACGGTCATTCATGAAGGCGTCCTGGCTGGCAATCTTCTCGTCGGCGTCCATCCTGCCGTTGAAGGGCAAGGCCCTGAATCCGTCGCGTGTGAGCTTCTCGGCCAGCTGACGCGTACGCTTGGTCCGTGAGACATATACGATGACAGGGCATGATGATTCGGCTATCAGCGAACGCAGTTTCGAGTACTTCTCCTCATCCGTGTCGGCGTGAATCACCGAGTAGCGCAGGTTGGTGCGGGCGGCCTTGGAGGCAAATATCTGAAGGTCAAGGCCGAGGGTCTGCCTGAAGTAGTCGCATATGTCCTGTATCACCTTCTGCTTGGCTGTGGCCGTGAAGCATGATACGGGGATTGGCTGCGGACACCTCTTGTTCTTCTGATATTGGCTGATGAACTTGCCGATATAGAGATAGTCTACGCGGAAGTCCTGGCCCCACGAGGAGAAGCAGTGCGCCTCGTCAATCACGACGCGCACGATGTGGCGTGCCATCAGTATGCGCTCTATCGTCTTGGACCGCAGCATCTCGGGAGCGATGTACAGCAGTGACGCGTCGCCGTTCATCACCCTCTGGATGGCCTCCGAGCGGCTGATGGGGTCAAGCAGTCCGTTGATGGTGACTGCGTCCGTGATGCCCCTTTCGGCAAGGTTGTCCACCTGGTCTTTCATCAGCGACTGCAGGGGCGAGATGACCACCGTCAGGCCGTGTACTGCCCGTCCTTCCATCAGCGCCGGCAGCTGGAATGTCAGCGATTTGCCGCCGCCGGTCGGGAAGATGGCCAGAAGCGATTTATGCTCTACGGCCGCACGTGCGGCATTCTCCTGCAGCGGCTCGCCATCGTAGGTGCGGAACTCATCGAAGCCGAAGAAGCGCTTCAGATTGATGTGCACGTCGAGGGCGTCATTGCAGTAAGCGCATCCTTCGAGGCATCCGGTCTGACGGAGAAGCCGCACCACGTGCTCCACATTCGGATAGTTATGCAGCACCCATGCCGGAGTGATTGACCGGTGGTCAGAGGTGTCTATCAGTGCGAGCGCGTAAGCCAGCTCGCAGGGGTACTGATTTATTATACGCCCGATATCAGCATGCCCGCAGATCCGGCCGCTGTATTCCGCGCGAATCAGTCCGGCCAGCGAGTCTTTCCTGCCGGGTGTGGCGCCGACGAAAGCGAGAAAGCCGGAGAATTTATCGCTGTCCTGAAGAAGCGTCGCGAAGATGGTCTGCTGCCTGTCCGGGAGACCGTTCCAGCGGGCAACCTCGTCCATGAGCAGGTCGCGTGCCTTCTCGCAGTCATTGACCGGATTGTTCATCTGGTCGCTGAGCAGCTTGTCTTCTTTCAGCAGGCGGTGGTAAGGGCGCTCGGGGAAAAGCAGGGGCGACAGAAAGAGCGTGTCGACGAGCAGGCGGCCGCCGGTTTCGTCGCCGAACAGATATCTGGCGTCGTGGTTGATGATGTTGTGGCCGCATACGAAGTCCGCATCCTTCAGGAAATTCATCAGCTCGTGCTTGTTTGCGGAGTGATACACGGCGCCGTCCCATCGGAGAGCCCCGATGTCATGAATCCTTTTATCAGTCAGGCCCACCTCGACATCCACGAAGACGTAGCGTGACGCATCATGCGACACTTCCCGTGTCGTGGCTGCCTGCGTCTCTCCTCCGCTGATTGTCTCTATGATTCTATTCCAAAAGGACATCGGTTACCGATAGTTTCAGTGTGCAAAAATAGTGAATATTATTGTTGGATGTGTCTGAAAATTTGGAGAATGTGATTAAAACCGTTAAATTTGCACTGCAACCTTATATTAGCTCCATGAAAAAATTATTGCTGCTGTTATTATCATTGCTGTCGGTGTTGCCGTCTGTGAGTCAAGTGTGTGAGGCCGATTATATCATCGGCAATTTTATCCGTGCATATTACGTCGGTGACGACGGTCAGCTGATGATGCGCAGGATACCGAACGGTACGCTTATAGATGTGACAGGGCGAACCGTCAGGGGCGACTCTGCGGACTGCCGCAGCATTATGGCCGAATTCAGATATGACGGTAAGGATTTCATGACCGAGGCCCGATGGCTTAGTTTCTCCGAATGCAATCCCGAAGGGACTGTGGATGTGTTCGCAAACGACAATTTCAGCCGTACTCCCGAATTTATTTCAAAGCGTCTGGCGTTCACCCGTGTCAGTCCGCTGTCACGGCAGGGACGTATGCTTTACAGCCTCGGCGTACCTGTGCTGCAGATTGTGCTCATGCTTCTTGCGTGCTGGCTTCTGCTGAGGAAAAACAGGCTGTGGGTGTCCTCATTGCCGTTTGTGGCGGCGGTAGCCGTTCAGTCGTATGCCTCTCTCTGCATGGGTGATGATTATCTTTGGTACTGTCTGCCGGAATATCAGGGTATAGGCGACGCCATTGTAGGATTCATTCCGCTGGCTTTGTTCTTTTTCATGGAATGTGCGTATCTGGTGACGGTGTGGGTCTATTCGAGACCAGGAGTCAGCATTTGGCCTGTGGTGGCCGGCTGGTTCCTTCTCTACCCCTCCATCGTCATCGGGTGGCTTCTCGGGTCGGTATGGGTCGGCGCGGCTATCGTTGTCATGTTTCCTCTGCTGGTGAACGGCGTAAGATGCGGCCGTCGGGGAGTGGCCGAGACGGTGCTCCTGGAAATCGGAATGATAGGTGTCGCGGCGTCATTTGCGGCGGTGTTCATGGCCGGATGGCAGATTGTCGCGGCTGTAATCGGCGTTTATTTCGTGGCAATAGTCTCGGTGCTCTCCGGCATCGGCCTCGTCTCTCCGGCCATGAAAGGTGTCATCACCGCGCTCCCCGGCGGGCGATATGCCGTAGGCTCACAATCATTTTCTACCAGAGCCGAGGCCGAAAGTCATCTGAAGCAGATGCGGGCTGCCGAACGTGCACGGGCAATCCGCGAGCAGCAACGCAATGCCGAGCGTGAGCGTGACCGCTTCAACCGTCAGAATAATCCATGGTAAACCCTTTAAATCACTCGACAATGCAACACATTCTTCGAACCCTTGTAATAGCGATAACACTAATCTGCGCGCAAGCAGCTACGGCGCAGAGATACGTGGCAGATCCGTTCAACCGCGATTCAGTGGCCGTCATGGAGCTGACCCGGGATAATGGCGTCGGGACTGAGGCTTTCAGGATAGCGAAAGGGGATACGGTCACTGTCCTGGGGCCGGTTGAAGGTTTTCCGGACTATGGTGTGGCCTCGTTCGGAGGCACGAAGTATGCCGTATCTGTCATGGAATTCCGTATAATAGCCGACGACGGAGCCGACGACCCGTGGGAGACCGCAACGGCACGATGGCGGTCGCCGCAAGGCCGTTATTACTCGACTCTGCCGCCGTATATGCTGATAGTTGGACTGGTGATATGTGCGCTGCTCTTAGGGCTGGCAGGAAGGCGCGTGGGAGCCGTCAGAAAGATAGCTCTGATTTTCATGCCGCTGATGATAGCCGGAGCATGCTATATCGAGATAAGCGCGTATCTGGCGCTGCATACTGGTATGTTCTGGTGGTGCGATGAGGACCGCTACGGCTTCTGGGGCTCTGTGCTGAGAGTTATACCGTTTTCGGCAGTACTGGTGGCACAGGTTGTCAGCTATCCCGTATATGGCAGGCTGATGCTTCAGGAAGGAGAGGACGATGCGACTTTGGGTTCCATCCTGCCCATGGCCATATCATTCCTCGTCAGCCTGCCCGTCGTCGCAGTGGTCCTTCTGGTGTGCGCCATGTTCCATATGGGACAGCCGATGCAGGCCGTTGTCGGGACGTGTGTTTTCTTCGCCGTAGTCGGCATCGGTTCATTCACGTCGATTGCTATGAACATCAGCTCCTTCGGCTTCTTCAAAGGGCTGTGGCTGTCTCTCTTCGGTGCGGTCTATATTGTCGGAGCCATGATTGCCGTTCTCGGCCTGGGCATAGCGCTGTGGAATATCTTCGTTCAGATAGTGATTACCCTCGCTCCCTATGTGATAGCTATCGCACTGCTGACGGGCAAACCGCATGAGACTGCCGTCACCCCCGACGGCCGCATGGTCACTGGCTGGACCGACGGAAAAGGCATCTTCCACGCCAGTGACGGGCGGAAATACCGGAAGGAGAAGTGATGCAGTACTATGAGTCTCCGGCCTGTCGAATACTGAAACTGAGCAATTTGTCGTAATTTATCGAATTTGCGATAAATTACGTACTAAAGTTCGAGCACCAGAACTTCTGCTCCGGAGGCAGAGTAAAGGGCAATCCGTCTGCTGTTCAGGCGACCGAATGTTTTCGCGCTGCTCAGAGCCGACACAATGTTGTTTTCGGTTTCCATGTCAGGGCATGCCATCCTTGTCATCGCAACGGGAGGGATTGAAATTGCGAGCCGGCTGTCATCTTCGATTTCGAATTTTCCTCTCAGCAGGTTACATCCGGTATTACCGCCAATCCTGTGTTCTTTAGTGTCAAAGGTGAGGAAGGGCGCAGTTTCGGCCGTTTCAGGTATCGGGAGACCGAATACGGAGACGACATTCCACCTTCCCTGAAGTTCATCAGGCGTCATGGGATAGAATCTCTTTATCAGAGTCGCGACCGTATGGCTGGAGGAATCTCGCAGACTGATTGCGTTTTTGCCCTCCTTCTTGTATGATCTGACCTCAGACAGAGCCGCAAGTACCTTCGATTCTGTTTCCATGTCCGGGCACGCCATCATTGTCGAACCGATATGTCCGAAGCGGATAGATCCGGGCTTGGCCTGACGGTCTAAGGATGATATGATTCTGTTGCAGCCGCTGTTGCCGTAGATTCTTCCGGAGTTAGTATCAAAGCCGATAAACGGCTGCTGGCCTCCGTCCTGAATCTGCAGGGGTTGCCCGTTTATTTTCGCTATTGTCCACTCTCCGTCGATGTCGGAGAGAGTAGCTGTTTTCTTCATCGTTGAGCATGAACACAAAACGAGTAGAGAAAGGAAAGCGGCGGTATATGCTTTTTTCATTAGTGCTTACGGGTTATTGAGCAAGTGGAAGAGAACAGCCCGGGACAACGACCCGGATGTCCTCTTCCGCGTTTATTACAATCGTTTTATCTTAGTTGTGAGCAACCTTACATTGGTTCATGTCAAACCGGATGATTCGGGGAGCATAGTCGCCAAGCTCCTGCTGCTCATCGCCTTCGCCAAGCATAACTTTCGTAGCGGTAATGCTGAATTTCACATTTGCGTCATCGACAGTATACCGGCCCTGTTCTGCGGCTTCTATCTGTACTTCCACAATCAGAGCCTGAGCGTCGGCGCCTTCTTGCTGCGCAGGAATTCCGATTGACAGTTTGAGAGGTTCGGGCTTCAGTGTCATCAGAATGCTGTCTTTTTCAGGGGCAAGAGCCGGCTCGTAAGAGATGCTGTAGTCCAGATCACCGACAGCTTCGACTATCATGTCAGCCATCGTCTCGTCGTTGATAATTGACAGTACGATGTCCCTGATGGGAAATTTTGCAAAGCGGATGGTGTTATCTTCTATTGTGGCAGAGATATCTGTGCCGGCCACGCTCTCCTGTTCGCCGGCTTCACCCTCAACGGTTGTAGTCATCGTTCCTTTGTAGTCTCCGAACATAGTCTCGGCAGTAACTCCATCCTGGCCCTTGATTTCATCATCATCGCTACAAGCCGTAAAGCAGACCGAAGCGCCTGCTATGAGCATTAACGCAAACAATTGCACTGATTTAAAAAACTTTCTCATTTCTTGATAGATTAAATGTTATTAGAACTGCAGTCTGTGTCTATAGAAATAGCGAAAATGCTTAAATCTTGCATGAGCAAATATAAAGGAAATCCACCGTCAATTGATAGACAGCGGATTATATGTTAAAAATTAACACATGTTAATATATTTACCTCTTTACAACTGCCGCACTTATTGAGAAATATAACTACCCTGATGTAGGACATCAAGAAATCGGGGAGGCCGGAATCACATTGTCAGGAGACTGGTTTCGAGATGGCAATTAAACTATATTAGCGCTTAGTTTTTGCCGAGTATGGCATTACTGCGATTTTACCGGCCTAAACGGTCTGACCGAGTGCGTCAGGCTGCAGTATGCCGACGGAGCGGCCATCGCCAACGACACTGACGGCGTCCTGCTCAACCATCGCGATAAATTCGGCGTGCCAGACGATGTCAGGTTTGAGATTCGATAATTCCAGGCCTGGCACCGCGATGTCAGTCATGAAAAAGGCGTCGATATTTCAAGTGAAATACACGACGCCTTGATTATACTGTTGGGATTATTTGCTACTTCAATACTCCTCCTCGTTGAAGAGATGCGAATAGATTTATAGTCAGGAAGTTAGCTGAATTTAATCTGAATTAGACAAGCAAAATTTGTTATATAATGCGATAAATTGCGACTTATGCAGCAGTTTGAAGTGATGTACTCATAAGTACCGTTGTATTCGCGTAATAATCTAATAGCTGATAATCGAGTAGCATATCATCGTATAGGCAATCAGAAACGAATTAATGGCTGTACTGAAACTGTTCCCGGTCGAGTGGCTTATAAGAGCTTGTTTAAAAACAAGCTCTTATAATTAGGGATATTCGGTTAAT
>DLAL01000068.1 GCA_002493945.1 Porphyromonadaceae bacterium UBA7048 | reverse complement strand
CACTACTGTCCACTAAAAATTGGACGGGTTAAAAATTAAATAAATTCGGTTCACTTGAATCAGAGAGAACATTGACATTTTTGAAATTCGATTTGTCGAAGAGATCACGCAAACTGGTTTTGTCCGTCAGCGAGATACCAAGAATCTGAAGGACTTCGTAGATGCTTCGCTCCAGTCTCATGTCGTGCCACACTATTGCCACAAGACAATAAGTAATTATAGCACAATAGATTTGGATGCGGACGGCATTCTCTGATGTTCCCCAGAACTTCTTGATGCGCAGGTGCTGTTTGATCCATTTGAAGAACAGTTCCACGCTCCAGCGATTGCGGTACAGTTCGGCGATTGTCTCGGCTGAGGCCGTCAGATTGTTTGTCAGGAAGATGTATCCGGTACCGTCTTCCGGATCGATGCAGACCACTTTCCGCAGTTTCTCCGGGTAATCCTTCGCGCTTTTATAAACCGTGAAGTAACCGGTTGCATCAGACACAACGTTCTCAGGAAGCCTCCGTTTCCAAGTCTCGGGCTTGAACCTGACATTGGTTTTCGCCCTGACGACGAAGAATGCTTCGATGCGGTTGATGGTGTATAGATTGCCAAAATCATTGTAGCCGCGGTCGAAGATATAGTGGGCTCCCTTCTCATACGGTATCTCCGGCATAGCTTTTGAATCATGTACTTTGGCTTGGGTAATATGCACAAAAGCAGGCACTTGTGCCTCAATGTCATAAAGTGTGTGCATCTTGATGCCTCCCTTATGCTTGCGGAACTTCGCCCACTCGAACACCGACAGACAGAGGTCAATCGTGGTTGAATCAAAGGCGTAGACATGACCGTCAAGTTCGAAGATTTTCTGTATCCGTCGTCTTCGGGCCTCGGTAATCATGAAGAAGGCGAACTCCTCAAAGATGCGGTAATCCCGCTGCTCGTTAGCCTTGCTAAGATTGCTCCGGGTCACGGACTTCCCGATTCCGAGGTGATAGACCTTACCGGCATGGGCTTCCAGAGCGACGATGAGATCCCGAAGACTTTCTCGGTTTGAAAGCTGTCCGAACATCATCGTAAGTAGTTGATTCCAACATGTGTAACTCTTTACATATTTGTCGCCATCATATTTATCTACGATGTGACGAAACTTGTCATTGTCAAGAAACTTGACTAATTGGGCAAAAACGTACTTGTCTTTTAACATAACAGCCTGATTCAGACTGCAAAGTTAATTTCAAATCGTCGCACCTTAAAATCCCTTGCAACAAGTTGAATTTCAATAATTTCAAAGAAATCTTATGATTTTTTAGTGGACACTAATGAAAAAGAACGAAAAAATAAGCGTGTCTGCGGAGATGAGAGACCGCAGACACGCTTTCTATAATTTATCCGATAAGTCAGGAATTCATCTGAATCCTTCGACGAAGGCGAATTCGGGATATAGGCCGGAGACTTCGGCGATGACGCGGCGCAGGCCCTCCTCGGTGAAGCCGCTGCCGGCGGTGACGTTGTCGACGAAGAGCTGGAGGCGCACGTCGTCGGAGAGGGGCAGTTCGTCCTTGCGCGGTTTGGCCGCCTCGGTGATGGCCACAGTGACGCTGTCGAGATCGGGCAGAGCGTTGAGGTCGCCGTCCTCGACCGACGATTCGGTGGCGAAGCGGTAGTATGTCCGGTCAGAGGTGAGGGCTATGTCGGCACGGGCCACGTCGTTGACCCGTATCATGATGGTGAGCTGCGACATCACTCCATGAGTTTGCGGTAACGGCGACGGGGCAGTTCCTTGCCGCCGTTCTGACGTTTCTTGTACTCTTCGTAGTCGGAGTACGAGCCTTCGTAGAACACTACCTGACCGTCGCCTTCGAAGGAGAGGATGTGCGTGCAGATGCGGTCGAGGAACCAGCGGTCGTGGCTGACAACCACGGCGCATCCTGCGAAGTCCTCGAGACCTTCCTCAAGCGCGCGGAGGGTGTTGACGTCGATGTCGTTGGTCGGTTCGTCGAGCAGCAGCACGTTGCCTTCTTCCTTGAGTGCCATGGCGAGGTGGAGACGGTTGCGTTCGCCGCCTGAGAGCACGCCGATTTTCTTCTCCTGGTCAGCGCCGGTGAAGTTGAAGCGCGAGAGATAGGCTCGTGCGTTGACGTCGCGGCCGCCCATTCGGAAGGATTCCACGCCCTGCGAGATGACCTCGTAGACGGTGCGGTCGGGGAGCAGGTCGTGGTGGCGCTGGTCGACATATGCCACCTTGACGGTCTCGCCCACTTCGAAGGAGCCTGCGTCGGGAGCTTCCTGACCCATGATGAGGCGGAAGAGTGTGGTCTTGCCGGCGCCGTTAGGGCCGATGACGCCTACGATGCCGTTGGGCGGAAGTGCGAAGGAGAGGTCTGTGAAGAGCTGCTTGCGGCCGAATGCTTTGGCGAGATGCTGTGCCTCGATGACCTTGTTGCCCAGGCGTGGACCGTTGGGGATGAATATTTCGAGACGTTCCTCGCGCTGGCGCTGGTCTTCGTTGAGAAGGCGGTCGTAGGAGTTGAGACGTGCCTTGCCCTTGGCCTGACGTGCCTTGGGAGCCATGCGCACCCATTCGAGCTCGCGTTCGAGGGTCTTGCGGCGCTTCGACGCCTGCTTCTCTTCCTGAGCCATGCGGCGGGTCTTCTGCTCGAGCCACGATGAGTAGTTGCCCTTCCAGGGAATACCTTCGCCGCGGTCGAGTTCGAGAATCCAGCCTGCCACGTGGTCGAGGAAGTAGCGGTCGTGGGTGATGGCTATGACCGTGCCGGGATACTGCTGGAGGTGCTGTTCGAGCCAGTCGATGGATTCGGCGTCGAGGTGGTTGGTCGGTTCGTCGAGCAGGAGCACGTCGGGCTGCTGGAGCAGGAGGCGGCAGAGTGCCACGCGACGGCGTTCGCCGCCCGAGAGGGTCTCGACGGGCTGGTCGTCGGGCGGACACTGGAGGGCGTCCATGGCGCGCTCCAGGCGTGAGTCGATGTTCCATGCGTCGGCGGCGTCGAGCTTGTCCTGCAGTTCGGCCTGACGGGCGATGAGGGCCTCCATCTTGTCGGGATCCTCGAGCACGTCAGGGTCTGCGAATGCCTCGTTGACCTTGTCGAATTCGGCCAGCAGGTCCATGACGGGCTGCACGCCTTCGCGGACTATCTCCACGACGGTCTTGCTGGGGTCGAGGTGAGGTTCCTGTTCGAGGTAGCCTACGGAGTAGCCCGGAGCGAACACCACTTCGCCCTGATATTCCTTGTCGATGCCTGCGATGATCTTCAGAAGCGATGATTTGCCGGAGCCGTTGAGACCGATAATGCCGATTTTCGCGCCGTAGAAGAACGACAGGTAGATGTCTTTGAGTACTTGTTTCTGGGGCGGGTAGATTTTGCTCACGCCCACCATTGAGAAGATTATTTTCTTGTCGTCAGCCATTATGCTTATGGATTGATGGTTGAGGGATTAAGGTTCTGTAGACGGAATGGAGCATCTCCGGCTCAGCGGCGGCGTGCTGTCGGAGCGTAGCGCACGGGGTAGTCCACGGCGACTTTGCCGGTGACGATGTCGTTGAGCTTCCGGCGTATGAGCTGGCGGCGAATGGCCGAGATATGGTCGATGAAGACCTTGCCTTCGAGGTGGTCGCACTCGTGCTGCACGATGCGCGCCAGATATCCCGAGATTTCCTCTTCATGCGCCTGCATGTCGGTGTCGAGCCAGCGGAGACGGATGTGCTCCACGCGTGGCACGTTCTCCGATATGCCGGGGAGGCTGAGGCAGCCTTCGGGACGGCTCACTGTGTCGCCGTCGAGTATTTCTATTTCAGGATTGATGAGGGCGAATTTGCGGCCCGCGCACTCGGGGAACGACTCGGCCACGGGGTCGGCGTCGATGACCACCAGGCGTATGCTCTTGCCTATCTGTGGCGCGGCCAGACCGACGCCTTCCGACTCGTACATGGCGGCGAACATATCGTCGACGAGCTGTTTCAGGTCGGGGTAGCCGGCTTCGAGGGGCTCGGCAGTTTTGCGCAGTACGGGATGACCGTAAAGATATACGGGAAGTTTCATAGTTCTTGATATTGTCTGCTTGAAAGGAAATCGTTCAGGATGATAGTTGCCGAAATTTCGTCTACGAGGGCTTTGTCGCGCCGCGCCATCTTGCCCAGGCCGCCGTCGAGCATGGCCTTGTGGGCGAGCACCGATGTGAAGCGCTCGTCGAAGTAGACTATGCGCACGTCGGGGAGCTCTTTCTGCAGCCGTGTCATGGCCGGCCGGAGGAAGCGGGTCGATTCCGAAGGGTTGCCCTTCATGTCGCGCGGCTCGCCGACGACGATGAAGTCGAAGCCCTGGTCGGCGCGGTATTTTCTGATGTAGTCGATAAGCTGTGCCGACGGCACAGTGGCCACTCCCGACGCGACTATGCGCATCGGGTCGGTCGCGGCTATGCCGCAACGCTTGCGTCCGAAGTCGATGGCAAGTATCCGTCCCATATTCAGAGTGCAAAGTTACGAAATAATTTCGTGATATCGTATAATATAGTGTGCCGGTGTCGGCACACTGCGCTGTCTGCCGCACTTTTTTAATGTTAATGGATACTAAAGAGGGTCGCTGCACCGTTATATCTGATGACAGAACCCAAGTGTAACTAAACGAACCGCATATGAAGATAGTAGTCGTGGGCACACGTGGAATACCGGCCATCCAGGGCGGAGTAGAGACGCACTGCTCGCAGCTCTATCCCCGCCTTGCGGCCATGGGTCACGATGTGACGGTCATACGGCGAACGCCATATGTCACCGCCGACAACCGCATCGACCGGTACCGCGGAGTGCGCCTCGCAGACGTCTACGCTCCGCGCCGCAAGAGCATCGAGGCTGTGGTTCATACCTTCCTCGCACTGCTCAAGGCGCGCCGCATGAATCCCGACGTGGTGCATATCCATGCCATCGGTCCGGCTTTGCTGACTCCGTTCGCCCGTCTGCTCGGGCTGAAGGTGGTGATGACAAATCACGGACCGGACTATGACCGTCAGAAGTGGGGCCGTCTGGCCAAGACTGTCCTGCGCACCGGCGAGCGCTGGGGCACCAGACGCGCCAACGGCGTCATCGTCATATCCAAGGTCATAGCCCGTATTCTTGCCGACAACTACGGACGCCGTGACACTGACCTGATATACAACGGCGTTGAGACTCCCGACCTGACCGATGTCCGCACCGACTACATCGAGGGTCTCGGACTCAGGTCGGGAGGATATATGCTCGCCATGGGACGGTTCGTGGAGGAGAAAGGCTTCCATGACCTTGTCGCGGCTTACCGCAGCCTCGGCAGCCGCATGCCGCTGAAGCTCGTCATTGCCGGTGACGCCGACCACCCCGACGCGTATTCGCGCAGCCTCAAGGAACAGGCCCGTGCCGCCGGAGCGGTCCTCACCGGATTCATCTCGGGTGAACCTCTCCACCAGCTGCTGGCAGGAGCGGCGCTGTTCGTCATGCCGTCCTATCACGAAGGACTGCCCATAGCGCTGCTCGAGGCCATGAGCTACCGGCTCGACGTGCTCACCTCGGACATTCCGTCGTGCATGCTCCCCGAGCTGACAGACAGCGACCACTTCCCGACGGGCGATGTCCCTGCACTGGCTGAAGCCATCATGCGGAAGACGGAGGCCGCGGCGACTCCGAGGACTTACGACCTGTCGGCCTACGACTGGGACCACATAGCTCGGCAGACCGAGGCTGTCTACCGTCGTGTGACAGGCCTTGAAAAGTGATTCAGATGAAAATAGCACATATTGTATTCGGACTTACGATGGGTGGCATAGAGACCATGCTCGTCAACATAGCCAACGAGCAGGCCGCTGCCGGAGCCGACGTGAGCGTCATAGTCATCAACGACCTTGTCGACCCCACTCTTGAGTCGGCGCTATCGGCGAAGGTCGCCCTGTATAAGCTCAGGCGCAAAGTCGGCTCGAAGAATCCCCTCCCGGTCCTGCGGCTGAACGCGCTGCTCGCACGGCTCAGGCCTGATGTGGTGCATATTCACCATATGAATGTCAACCGTTTTGTATACCTTCCGTCGGCTCGCCGCCGCATGATGTGTACGGTCCATGCCATGTGCAACACCTACGGGCCCGAGTCGCCGTCTGCTGGCGGACATTTTCCCTTCATCGCCATATCCGACGCCGTCCGCGACGACCTGAAGGACAAATACGGCATTGATGCCGTGACAGTTCACAACGGTATCGATGTGTCGCATATGCGCCGCCGCGTACCTGCCGCAGCTCCGAAGGCGGAGTTCCGAATAGTGCAGATCGGAAGGCTCATACATGAAGTCAAGGGCCAGGACATCCTCATCGAGGCGCTTGCCATCCTTGTCGGCCGCGGCGTGCGCAACGTCAGCGTCGACTTCATAGGCGAAGGACCGTCCGGTCAGTATCTCAAGGACATGGCGGAGCGTCTCGGCGTGAGCGACCGCATCAGCTTCCTCGGCAACCGTCCGCAGAGCTATGTGTTCGGTCACCTGTGCGACTACGACCTGCTCGTGCAGCCCTCGCGCAAGGAAGGCTTCGGGCTGACCGTGGCCGAAGCCATGGTGGCGTGTGTGCCTGTCCTCGTCTCCGACAGCCAGGGTCCGGCCGAAGTCGTCGGTTTCGGCAGCCGCGGCGATATGTTCGAGACCGGGAACGCCGCTGCTTGTGCCGACGCCATCGGGCGCATCATGCGCGACGGTCCTGATGCCGGCAGGGTAGAGCAGGCCAGAGAGTACATAGTCGGCAATTATTCGGTCAGCCGCACGGCACGGCGCTATCTCGAGCTCTATGCCGAACTGCTGCCTCAGTCCGGCGCTAAATAAAGGATAACTTGTGGATATCGGATTTTATCCATACCTTTGCAGGTATATCGCATCATGAAAATAGCTCTTGTCAATTACAGGTACTTCATTTCGGGCGGTCCCGAAAGGTACTATTTCAATATAAAGGAAGTCCTCGAGCAGCACGGCCACACGGTCGTGCCTTTCTCCATTAAGAATTCGCGCAACCTTCCGGCCGGAGAGTATGAGCGCTTCTTCCTCGATTCGCTGGGCGACGACGTGTACTTCGCCGAGTCGAAGAAAAGTCCGAAGATGATGCTCAAGTACTTCGCGCGTATGTTCTGGTCGCCCGAAGCCCGGCGCAAGTTCAGGGATTTCCTCGAGTACACCCGTCCGGATGTGGTGTACATCATGCAGTATCACAACAAGATATCGCCTTCCATCATCTCCGTGGCCCGCTCCATGGGCATCCCCGTGGTGCACCGCATCTCCGACATGCAGTACATGTGCCCCAACGCGCTCTTCTACAACGACGCCAAGGGCATATGCGAGGACTGCCTGCACGGCAAGCGTCTCAGCTGCGTGCGCTACCGCTGCGTGCAGGGTTCGGCCGTGCTCTCGGCAATCAAGGCCTCGGCGAAGCTCCTGCATGACACCATGCGCATACCGCGCAAGATTGATGCCTTCGTGGTGCCGTCGCTCTTCACGCGCGCAAAGCTCGCCGAGTACGGCATCCCCGAAGACCGGCTGGTCCATATCCCTACGTTCTTCAACCTCCGCAGCCCCGAGCAGGGCACCGACGTCACCTATGAGCCCTATATCCTCTACGTCGGGCGTCTTGAGAAGGAAAAAGGACTGATGACGCTCGTGAAGGCATGCGCCGACACTGATATACACCTCAAGATAATCGGCTTCTCCAGAGAGGGCTACGATGAAGAGCTCAAGGCTTACCTCAACGGCCGCGGGCACCATGTCGAGTTTCTCGGCCGGATGACCTTCGAAGAGATGGAGCCTTACCTGCGCGGCTGTCTGTGCACGGTGGTCCCCTCGGAGTGGTACGACAACTTCCCGAACACTGTCCTCGAGAGCTATGCCTACGGCAAGTGCGTCATAGCGACCGATATCGGGTCGCTCACCACGATGGTGGACGACGGCGAGACCGGCTGTCGCTTCGCCTACGGCGACGCCGACGACCTGCGGCGCTGCATCCTCCGGCTGCTCGCCAATCCCGGTGAAGCACGGCGTATGGGCCGTAACGGCCGTCAGAAAATCCTTACCGAGTATTCTCCCGAAGAGCATTACCGGCGACTGATGGAAGTTTTTTCGTCAGTGATGAAGCGCTGAATACGGAAAATTCCACCATCTTCCGTGTCACTTTGCAAAATAAATTTAAAAAAACAGGGCTGCTAACTCAAAAAAAAAACGTACCTTTGCACCACGGTTGCCGTATGCCGGTGGCCGTGGTGCGCTGCAAGGATGCGTGTCTGACCATCGCAGATTCGTCTCGGTCAGCGCCGGATAAGACCTTAACTTATTAGAAAATAACATACTACGCAATAATAAACCAACAACAGGTAAAGTAAAATATGATACCTACAGCCATCTTTGGAATTGCGAACAACGGTCTGCTCGCCATCACGGCCCTGCTCACCGGTGTTGCTTTGGTATTCCTTGCGCTATGGATTGCCAAGCTCATTTCGCCCCGGTCGTTTAATCCCCAGAAAGGAGAAGCCTATGAATGTGGCATCCCTACTCGCGGCGAGAGTATGTCGCAGTTTAAGGTCGGATACTATCTTTTCGCTATCCTCTTCCTTATGTTCGACGTCGAGACCGTATTTCTCTTCCCCTGGGCAGTGCGCATGCGTGAGCTTGGCGCGGCCGGTCTGCTGAGTATCGCTGTTTTCTTCGGAATTTTGGTGCTGGGTCTTGTTTATGCCTGGCGGAAAGGAGCTCTCGAATGGAAGTAACGACAAAGAGCATGCCCTACGAGGCATGGAAAGACAACGAATATATCGAGAAGCTCGTGAAAGAGCTTCAGGATGCCGGTACCAATATCGTGGTCGGCTCGCTTGACAAACTCATCAACTGGGGCCGCTCGAACTCCATCTGGCCCCTCACCTTCGCCACCAGCTGCTGCGGTATCGAATTCGTGAGCCTCGGCGCTGCACGCTTCGATATGGCACGCTTCGGATGGGAAGTGGCACGTTCGTCGCCACGTCAGGCCGACTTCATGATGGTGGCAGGTACCATCGTCAACCGCATGGTGCCCGTGTTCCGCCGTCTCTATGACCAGCTCGCCGAGCCCAAGTACGTCATCGCCTGCGGTTCGTGCGCCATCTCCGGCGGTCCCTTCCGCAAGAGCTACCATGTGGCCAAAGGCATCGAGGACATCGTCCCCGTCGATGTGTTCGTCCCCGGCTGCCCTCCCCGTCCCGAGGCCATGATATACGGCATCATGCAGCTCTCACGCAAAATCAAGGTGGAACGCTTCTTCGGAGGTGTCAACCGTCAGGAGAGTCAGAAAGAATTTCTTGCCGCTCACCCCGTAGAAGGCGTAAATGACTAATTCCCTCAACGACATCCTCATAACTATGGCTAATATCACCGAAAAGATAAGCAAGCTCTTCCCTCAGGCTGTCATTGAGGGCGACACCACTCCCGTGGTGACCATCCCCAACGCCCAGTGGCACGACCTGGCACTGGCGCTCCGCGACGACGCCGACATCCGCATGGACTACCTCATCACCATCACCGGTATGGACTGGACCGACCGTCTCGGCGCCATCTACTACCTGATGTCGACCACCTATAACAAAATCATCGGAGTCAAGGTCATCGCCGAAGGCGACCGCCAGCAGCCCTGGATATACTCCGCCGCCGACGTGTGGAAAGTGGCCACGCTCTTTGAGCGCGAGGTATTCGACTTCCTCGGCATCATATTCGTCAACAATCCCGACATGCGCCGTCTCTTCCTCAGCATCGACTGGGTGGGCTACCCCCTGCGCAAGGATTATGACCAGAACCCCGAACTCAATCCCGTCAGCACCGAAAGCGAGCGCCAGACCGACTTCACCGACGTATATACCCTCGACGAGAACGGCAAAATCGTCAAGAACGAGGTCCGCGTGTTCGAGAAGGATGACTTCGTGGTCAACATCGGCCCGCAGCACCCCGCCACCCACGGTGTGCTCCGCTTCCGCACGGCTGTCGACGGCGAGACCGTCAAGAAGATTGACGTATACTGCGGCTACATCCACCGCGGCATAGAGAAGCTCTGCGAGAACCTCACATATCCGCAGACCCTCCACTTCATGGACCGAATGGACTACTTCTCGGCCCACAACTATCACCACGCACTGTGCATGCTCTACGAGAAGGCCGCAGGCATCGAGATCAGCCGTCGCGCGCAGGTCATCCGCGTGATGATGGACGAGCTCTCGCGTATTGCCTCGCACTGCCTCTTCATCGGCACATACTGCATGGACCTCGGCGCCACCACCATGCTCTTCTACGCTCTGCGTGTCCGCGAGCAGATTCTCGACATCATGGAGAAGACCTGCGGCGCACGCATGACATTCAACTATGAGTGCATCGGCGGTGTCATGCAGGACCTCGCTCCCGACTTCCGGGCCGACGTGAAGGCCCTCCTCGAAGTCCTTCCCAGGAATATCAAGGAATACAACGACGTGTTCACCGGCAACGTCATCGCACGCAACCGTATGGAGGGCGTGGGTGTGCTCAGCCGTGAGGACGCCATCGCCTATGCCGTCACCGGTCCTTCGGGCCGCGCATCGGGCTGGGCCTGCGATATGCGCAAGCTCCAGCCGTACAGCATCTACGCCGAACTCGACTTCGAGGAAGTCACCGCTACCGAAGGCGACTCCATGGCACGCTTCAAGTGCCGCATGCGCGAAATCGAGGAATCCGCCAAGATACTGGCGCAGCTTGTCGACAACATCCCCGACGGCGAGTACTGCGTGAAGGTGCCCAAGGTCATCAAGCTCCCCGCCGGACAGTGGTTCCAGGTGACGGAAGGCTGTCGCGGTGCTTTCGGCCTCTACCTCGAGAGCGACGGCTCCACCAAGCCCTACCGTCTCCACATCGCGCCTCCCTGTCTGCCTCAGGCAGCCGTGGTCGACCACCTCACGCGCGGTCAGAAGATTGCCGACCTCATCACCATCGGCGGCTCGCTGGACTACATCGTACCCGATATCGACCGATAAGACAAACTCAGAATACCGTATAAGTAACTCGCAATCAATAAAGCATCATGCAAGATTTATCTTTCATCACCTCGTGGATCGACAGTTCGTTCCGCTCAATCATGCCCGGATGGCTCTCCACTACGGTAGAATGTCTGCTTATAGGCGTGGGTCTGCTTCTGGTCTATGCATTGCTGGCTCTCTTCTATATATACTACGAGCGCAAGCTCTGCGCCGCCTTCCAGTGCCGTCTCGGTCCTAACCGCGTAGGTCCCTGGGGTCTTCTCCAGAGCTTCGCCGATATGTTCAAGATGCTCATCAAGGAGATTATCCACCTTGACCATATCGACCGCTTCCTCTTCGCTCTCGCTCCCTATCTGGTCATCATCGCCTCGATGCTCGCGTTTGCGGTGCTTCCCTGGGGCAACGGTCTTCAGATCATCGACTTCAATATCGGCATCTTCTTCCTCATCGCCGTTTCGTCCATAGGCGTGCTCGGTATCCTGCTTGCAGGCTGGTCGTCGAACAATAAGTTCACCCTCATCGGCTCGCTGCGTTCGGGCGCCCAGATGGTCAGCTACGAACTTTCGATAGGTCTGTCCGTCATCACTATGGTGTGCCTCGCAGGCACCATGTCGGTCGGCGGCATCGTCGAGGAGCAGGCTGACCTGTGGTTCATCTTCAAGGGCCACATCCCTGCCATCATCGCCTTCGTCATCTACATGATAGCCGGTACGGCCGAGACCAACCGCGGCCCGTTCGACCTTCCCGAGGCCGAGAGTGAGCTTACGGCAGGTTACCACACCGAGTACTCCGGTATGCACTTCGGTTTCTTCTATCTGGCCGAGTACCTCAACCTCTTCATCGTCTCGGGCGTGGCAACGCTCCTCTTCTTCGGCGGCTGGATGCCTCTCCACATTCCCGGACTCGACGGCTTCAACCACATCATGGATTACATTCCCTCTGTAGTGTGGTTCATCGGCAAGGCCATCCTCCTTTCGTTCGTCATCATATGGTTCAAGTGGACCTTCCCCCGTCTGCGCATCGACCAGCTGCTTTCGCTCGAATGGAAGTATCTCCTCCCCATCAACCTTGTCAACCTCGTGCTGATGGTGCTCATCATCGTCTACGACCTCCACTTCTAATTAAGAATCAATCACTCACCCCAAGATATCACCTACAATGAGCGATACTACAGGTAAAATCGCGCAGGTAATCGGCCCGGTCGTCGACGTTGCCTTCGAAGGCGACGGCGTCATCCTTCCGCCGATTTATACCGCACTTTCTATTGACCGTGAAGACGGCACCCAACTCATCCTCGAAGTAGAGCAGCACATCGGCGAGTCAACTGTCCGCTGTGTGGCCATGGAGAGTACCGACGGTCTCCGTCGCGGCTTGCCCGTCAACAACCTCGAGCGTCCCATCGCCGTTCCTACGGGCGACCAGGTAAAAGGCCGTCTGCTCAACGTGGTCGGTGACGCAATCGACAAACTCCCTCCCCTGAAGCGCGAAAACCTCCGCTCCATCCATCAGCCCGCTCCCGAATTCGAGGACCTCACCATCGGTACGGAGATTCTCGCCACGGGCATCAAGGTAATCGACCTCCTCGAGCCGTACAGCAAGGGCGGTAAGATCGGCCTCTTCGGCGGTGCCGGTGTGGGCAAGACCGTGCTCATCATGGAGCTCATCAACAATATCGCCAAAGGCCACGACGGCTTCTCGGTGTTCACCGGTGTGGGCGAACGTACACGTGAGGGCAACGACCTTCTCCGCGAAATGATCGAGAGCGGCGTCATGAAGTATGGCGACAAGTTCAAGGAAGGCATGGAGAAGGGCGAGTGGAACCTCCACGACGTCGACGTCGAGCATCTCAAGGACTCTCAGGCCACGCTCGTGTTCGGCCAGATGAACGAACCGCCGGGCGCACGTCTGCGTGTGGCTCTGTCGGGTCTTACCGTTGCCGAGCAGTTCCGCGACCAGGGTGCCGGCGGCAAGGACGTGCTCCTCTTCATCGACAACATCTTCCGTTTCACCCAGGCCGGTTCGGAGGTGTCCGCCCTTCTGGGCCGTATGCCTTCGGCCGTAGGTTATCAGCCTACACTGGCATCTGAGATGGGTGAGCTTCAGGAACGCATCACCTCGACCAAGAACGGTTCGATTACATCCGTGCAGGCCATCTACGTGCCGGCCGACGACCTTACTGACCCTGCTCCGGCTACCACCTTCAGCTTCCTCGACGCTACCACGGTGCTGTCGCGTAAGATTGCCGAGCTCGGTATCTATCCCGCCGTCGATCCCCTCGAATCCACGTCGCGTATCCTTGACCCCAACATCATAGGCGAGGAGCACTACCAGACTGCTCAGGCCGTCAAGCAGCTCCTCCAGAAGTACAACGAACTCCAGGACATCATCGCCATCCTCGGTGTCGACGAGCTCTCCGACGACGACAAGCTCGTCGTGGCCCGGGCACGCCGTGCACAGCGATTCCTCTCGCAGCCCTTCCATGTGGCCGAGCAGTTCACCGGTCTTCCCGGCGTGATGGTGCCCCTGAGCGAGACCATCCGCGGCTTCAAGATGATTCTTTCCGGCGAAATGGACGAATACCCCGAACAGGCATTCCTCAACGTCGGCACCATCGACGAAGCCATCGAGAAGGGCAAGCGACTCCTGGCCGAAGTCAAGTGAGACCGACGCCCGGTTCACCAAGAAACTCCATTATTAACAACGCAATAAGGCAATACCGCTACACTCACATATGAAACTTGAGATAATATCGTCGGAAGAGGTGCTCTATACGGGCGAAGTCAACTCCGTGACGCTTCCCGGCGCCATGGGCGAATTCACCGTCCTGCGCAACCACGCCTCGCTCCTTGCCGCTCTCAACCGCGGTACCGTCCGCTACAGCTGCACCGACGGCACCGAAGGCGTCTCGGCAATCGGCGGCGGCATTGCCGATGTAGACAACAACGTTGTCACAGTATGCGTTTATTGATTCCGGCCATGACCAAAATTAGACTGATTCTCATAAGCCTGCTGCTGGCGGTGTTCGCGCTGCCTGCCGCGGCATCCGATGCCGGGACCGCCGACTCGGGATCGACCAAAATCGACCCGAAGGCAATCATCTTCGAGCATCTCGGCGACGGCTACGGCTGGGAAGTGCCTTTCGACCATCACCACCGCATACCTCTGCCCGTCATCGTCTACGCTTCCGACGGCTTCCACTGCTTCTCGTCGTCGCACATCACCCACGGCGAGACCTATGCTGACGGAGGATGCACATTCCGCATCGCTCCCGAGGACAGCAAGTACAAGGGCAAAGTCGTGGAGATAGTCGACGGCGAGGAGGTGCGTCCGTGGGACTTCTCCATCACCAAGAACGTGTGCGCGCTGTTCATCACCGTGCTCATCGTGGTGGGAGTCTTCCTGTGGCTCGCCGCTTTCCTGCGCCGCCATCCCTACAAGGCACCGCGCAAGGGCCTCGGAGCTGTCGAAGCCTGCGTCACATTTGTCTACGACGGCGTCATCAAGCCCATCCTCGGCCCGCAGGCCAAGCGCTTCGCGCCCTACCTGCTGTCGGTGTTCTTCTTCATCCTGGTGATGAACCTCATGGGCCTGATTGTCATCTTCCCCGGCGGCGCCAACCTTACCGGCAACATCGCTGTGACACTCGTCCTCTCGATATGCACCTTCCTTGTGACTAACATCTTCGCCAACCGCCACTACTGGAAGGAAATATTCTGGCCTGATGTGCCTCTGTGGCTCAAGTTCCCGATTCCCATCATGCCCGTCATCGAGATATTCGGCATGTTCACCAAGCCGGCGGCGCTGACTGTCCGTCTCTTCGCCAACATGATGGGCGGCCACATGATAGTCATCACACTGACGCTGCTCATCTTCATCTTCTCGGCTATCGCTCCCGTGGCCGGAGGCGCAGCCACGGTAGTGTCGCTCATCTTCTCGATATTCATGCTTCTCATCGACACGCTTGTCAGCTTCATCCAGGCATATGTGTTCACCATGCTCTCGGCCATATTCATCGGCATGGCGCAGGAGCAGCCCCATGAGGCTCACGGACACGAGACCGCCGCCGAGATCGGCAAGCAGATCGAGGAGACTCTCGTATGACACCGCACAGCTCTCTCTTCACCGTACAGACACGAAAACAAAAATTACTAAAATATTAAACTCTCAAAAGCTATGTTAGGACTTTTAGCAGAAATCGCTCCCGTATTGGGACTCGGCGCCTCTTTCGGCGCAGCCATCGCAGCTATCGGCGCAGGTATCGGTATCGGCAAAATCGGTGCATCGGCCATGGAAGCCATCGCACGTCAGCCCGAAGCCGCCGGCGACATCCGAAGCAACATGATTGTGATTGCCGCTCTCGTCGAAGGTGTGGCTCTCTTCGCCGTGATTGTCTGCGCTCTTTCGCTCTTCCTCTAATCAACATCCCCAAGCTGATTAAATGGAACTCTTCACTCCCGATTTTGGCCTGATATTCTGGATGTTCATCGCATTCGGCATCCTCTTCCTCATCCTGTGGAGGTTTGCCTGGCCGATGATACTCAAGAGTGTCGACCAACGTGCCGACCTGATCGACAAGGGTGTGGAATATGCTCAGGCAGCTCAGGAGCAGCTGGCCAACGCGCGACGCGACGCTGAGAACTACATCAGCGAAGCACGCCGCGAACAGGCCCAGATACTCCGCGACGCCGACAAGATGAAGACTCAGATTGTCGAGCAGGCGCGCGTAGCGGCCCAGGCTGAAGCTCAGAAGGTGATGGACAATGCCAGACTCCAGATTCAGCAGCAGCAGAAAGAGGCCGAACAGCAATTCCGCAACCGCGTCAGCGACTTCGCTCTGCAGATTGCCGGGCGCATCGTTCAGAACCAGATGAAGCAGGACAAGGCTCAGCAGCAGCTGGTCGACTCCATGCTTGACGAGATAGAAAAGAACAACTGATAAGATATGGACAAAGGACTTATTCCCCGCCGCTATGCTAAGGCTCTGTATGAAGTCGGCGAAGACCGCAAGGACAACGAGCGGCTGTACTCGCTGATGCAGAACCTGGAGACTACCTTCAAGGCACAGCCGGCCATGGCAAAGACTCTCGCTAATCCGTTCGTCGACCCTGCCGACAAGAAAGCGCTCCTCGTGGCTGCCGCCGGAGGCTCAGATGCTGCCGCCGACACCACGTACGCCGACTTCCTCGCGCTGCTGGCACAGAACGGACGACTCGACCTTGCCAGGGATATCGCCCGGGCTTTCGTCGACCTATACCGCACCCGCCACGACATATTCCGTGTGTCGATAGTCAGTGCGGCACCGATGACCGAAGCCGGACGCAAACGTCTTGAGGACATCATCTCACGTCATATCGGCCGTGGTACGATGGAGTACGAGTACTCCATCGACCCCGCGCTGATCGGCGGTTTCACAGTCACGGTCAACTCCGAGCGTCTCGACGCTTCGGTGGCCGGTCAGCTCAAGGAGCTGCGCCGGAGCCTCGCCGCCGACTGAGCCGCGCGACTTCTGTCCCGCCACGAATTTTCAACCGGGCTCCAGGCGCCCGTCTTTCACACACTCCCTCTTAACTCGTCCCTCTTAAACCAAACAAAGCTCACGCACATTAAATGATAAATCCCAGCGAGATTTCAGAAGTATTGAAGCAACAGCTCGAGAACGTCAACTCGAAGGTGGTATTCGAAGAAGTCGGTACTGTCCTCGAAGTAGGCGACGGCGTTGCTCACGTCTACGGCCTCGACAATGTCGGCGCCAACGAACTTGTAGAGTTCGAGAACGGCGTCAAGGGCGTGGCCATGAACCTTGAAGAAAGCAACGTCGGCGTTATTCTTATGAACAACGTCAGCAAGGTCACCGAGAACATGACCGTACGCCGCACCGGCGAGATTGCCTCCATCCCCGTGGGCGAAGGCTTGCTGGGCCGTGTCATTAACGTACTTGGCGAGCCTGTCGACGGACGCGGTCCTATCGACGGCAAGCTCATCCGTCTCCCCCTCGAGCGCAAGGCTCCCGGCGTAATCTACCGCCAGCCCGTGACCCAGCCGCTCCAGACCGGTCTGAAGGCCATCGACTCGATGGTGCCTATCGGCCGCGGACAGCGTGAGCTCATCATCGGCGACCGCCAGATCGGCAAGACGGCCATCGCCATCGACACCATCATCAACCAGCGCAAGAACTTCGAGGCAGGCAAGCCCGTCTACTGTATCTACGTGGCCATCGGTCAGAAGGCTTCGTCCATCGCAGCACTGGTGCAGACCCTCCGCGAGCACGGCGCCCTCGAGTACACCGTGGTGGTTGCAGCCACGGCTTCGGAGTCGGCAGCCATGCGATTCTTCGCTCCCTTCGCAGGCGTCGCCATCGGCGAATATTTCCGCGACACCGGCCGCGACGCCCTTATCGTATACGACGACCTCTCCAAGCAGGCCGTCGCCTATCGTGAGGTATCGCTCATCCTCAAGCGTCCTTCGGGCCGCGAGGCATACCCCGGCGATATCTTCTACCTCCACTCGCGTCTGCTCGAGCGTGCCGCCAAGATTATCGACAATCAGGAAGTGGCCTCGCAGATGAACGACCTCCCCGAGGTGCTCAAGCCCATGGTGAAGGCCGGCGGCTCGCTGACGGCTCTCCCTATCATCGAGACCCAGGCCGGCGACGTATCGGCATACATCCCGACCAACGTGATTTCGATTACCGACGGTCAGATCTTCCTTGAGACGGCCCTCTTCAACCGTGGTATCCGTCCGGCCATCAACGTCGGTATCTCCGTGTCGCGTGTGGGCGGTAACGCTCAGGTGAAGGCCATGAAGAAAGTGGCAGGTACGCTGAAAATCGACCAGGCACAGTTCCGCGAGCTCGAGTCGTTCACCAAGTTCGGCGGCGACATGGATGCCGTGACCGCCCGTGTCATCGACAAGGGCCGCAAGAACGAACGCCTTCTCATCCAGCCCCAGTATCATCCTATGGGTGTAGGCGAGGAAATCGCCGTCATCTACTGCGGTGTGCACGGCCTCCTCGAGAACGTGCCTCTGGAGAATGTGGCCGAATTCGAGAAGCAGCTCCTCCAGCTCCTTCAGGCCGGCCATGCCGAAGACGTCCTCGCTCCGCTCGCCAAGGGTGTACTGAACGAAGACATCGAAGCCAAGCTCACAGCAGCCGCTACCGAAGTGGCCGCCCGATTCAACTCTTGATTGTAAAAACAGAAACTTAACACAGGTCAATAACATATAAATGGCAACATTACGCGAACTCAAAGGCCGCATAGGCTCGGTAGCCTCGTCGGAGAAAATCACCGGCGCGATGAAGATGATTTCATCCGCCAAAATGCACAAGGCCGAAGGTGTGCTGCGCCGTCTGCAGCCGTTCCGTGGGTGTGTCCGCACCGTTATTGGCAACCTTCTTTCGTCCGATGCCTCTGTCAGCTCGCCGCTGACAGAGGTGCGGACTTCCGTAGGCCGTGTGGCTGTCGTAGTGTTCGGCAGTGACGACGGTCTGTGCGGTGCATACAACGTGAACATCTTCAAGAGCATGCTCGCTACGCTCGGACGCATCCGTCAGGAGTGCGGAGAGGCTGTTGATTTCGACATCCTTCCCGTGGGCCGCAAGATGCGCCGCGCTGTCGAGAAGATAGCCGCTTCCGACAGCCGCATCACTCTGGTCGACACCACCGACGTCGACTCCAAGAGCGACGGCGAGAAGGTCAAGGCATTCGCCATGAAGTTGCAGTCGCGCTTCCTCGCCGGCGAAGTCGACCGCGTGCTGCTCCAGTACATGCACTTCCACTCTGCGGGCAAGCAGGTGGCCGTCTGCGACGACTATCTGCCCGTCTCGCCGCAGGCGCTGGCCGACAATACGGGGGCTGACGTCCGTCAGGACCGCCCCTACCTCTTCGAGCCCGACGCCGCCACCATTTTCGGCACCGTCCTGCCCATGTATCTCCTTTCGGTGATGCAGGAGGCTTTCGCCGAGAACCGCGCCAGTGAGCAGGCCGCTCGTGTCATGGCCATGCAGAGTGCCAATGACAATGCCCACAAGCTGCTCGAACAGCTCCAGCTCGAATACAATAAACTGCGCCAGCAGGGCATCACCACCGAGCTCCTCGACATCGTCGGAGGACAGGTGCGCGACTGACCCGCCGCGGCGTAAGTACATTATATATACAGAATCTATCAAGTAATACTCAATCGATATTCCAAATTCATGGGTAGTGTTAAAGAATACTTTTCATCGTTAGGCTCCGGCATAGCAAGTCTCCTGAAGGGAATGAAAGTTACCGGAAAGGAGTTTGTGACTCCCAAGATTACAGAATGTTATCCGGAGAACCGCCAGACTCACCATTGGCCCGAGAGATTCCGCGCCGAGCTGAAATTTATCTATGATGCCGAAGGAAACCACAAGTGCATCGCCTGCGGTTCGTGCGAGCGTGCCTGTCCCAATGGCACCATCACCGTTGAGTCGCAGATGGTGACCACTCCTGCCGGCACCAAGAAGAAGAAGCTCACAAATTACTATTACGACCTGGGCAGCTGCACATTCTGCCAGCTCTGCGTCACCAGCTGTCCGACCTCGGCCATCGAGTTCGACAACGACTTCGAGCAGGCCGTATTCACCCGTTCGTCGCTGGTGAAGAAACTCAACTATCTGCCCGAGAAGCCCGAGCCCGAGCCAACTCCCGAAGAGCTTGCCCGCATTCAGGCCGAGCGTGAAGCCAAGATAGCCGAAGCAAAGGCCAAGGCCGCCGCTGCCAAGGCTGCCCGTGAGGCTGCCGCCGCCCAGGCTCCTGCAGCTCCCGAAAATACTCAGGAAAATAAATAAACCAATATAATGGAATCAGTAGGAAGTATAATCTTGTATTTTATCGTCGCACTGTCGATGATAGTCTTCTCTGTGATGGCCGTAACGACACGCAAGATTCTGCGTGCCGCCACCTACCTGCTGTTCACCCTCTTTGGTACTGCCGTAGTTTACTTTATGCTCGACTATGAGTTTCTGGGTGCAGTTCAGATAGCGGTGTACGCCGGCGGTATCGTGGTACTCTTCGTATTCGCCATCCTTCTTACGAGCCGTCCGGGCGACAACACCGAGCGTCTGACTTCGAAGTCGCGCATGCTTGGCGGAGTTGCCGCAGTCATCACCCTGATAGTAGCCTGCTACTCGCTGGTGAGCCGCTGCGCTCTGGCATTCGCCCAGAAGCCCGAGATGGAGACACCTGACATGCAGCAGATAGGCGCCACCCTCATGGGCACCGGCGCCGGCCAGTACCTGCTGCCCTTCGAGGCCGTCAGCGTGTTGCTGCTCGCATGTATAATCGGTGGCGTAGTTGTTGCCCGTAAACGTTGATTGCTATGGAAATAACTGCTGTTTACTATCTCATCCCCGCGCTGATAATGTTCTGCTGCGGTGTTTACGGTTTTATCACCCGCAAGAATATGATCGCCATGCTGATATCGCTCGAGCTTATGCTCAACGCAGTAGATATCAACTTCGTGGTGTTCAACCGTTTCCTTTACCCCGAACAGATGGAGGGTATGTTCTTCACCCTCTTCGCCATAGCCATTGCGGCCGCCGAGACCGCCCTGGCCATAGCCATCATCATCAACATTTTCAGAGCTGCAAAGAATATCGATGTACGCTCGCTTAACGAAATGAAATTCTAAGCACTATGGAAATGACAATCCCCGTTCTGATACTTGCCATTCCGCTGTTTATGTTCCTCTTCCTCGGCCTTCTTGGCATGAAGATGTCGCATAAACTGGCCGGAACCCTCGGCACTCTGGGCATGGGCACCATCCTGGTGCTTTCGTATTACACCGCATTCCAATACTTCTTCAGCGGCGCTCCCGAGTTCATCAACGCCGCCGGCGAACGTCTCCAGTATCTCGTCTTCGACCAGACCTGGCTTCAGTTCACCGAGAAGCTCGTCATCAAGGTCGGCTTCTTCCTCGACCCGATTTCGGCCATGATGCTTGTGGTCATCACCACCATCTCCTTCATGGTTCACCTCTACTCGATGGGCTACATGCGCGACCATCACGGAGTGTATGAGCACGGCTTCCAGCGTTTCTACGCTTTCCTGTCGCTCTTCAGCTTCTCGATGCTCGGCCTCGTGGTTGCTCCCAACATCTTCCAGACATATATTTTCTGGGAGCTCGTGGGCGCTTCGTCGTACCTCCTCATCGGTTTCTACTACACCAAGCCCTCCGCAGTGTCGGCTTCGAAGAAGGCGTTCATCGTCACCCGCTTCGCTGACCTCGGCTTCCTCATCGGCATCCTCGTGCTCTCGTACTACGGCGGCACCTTCAACTTCGCCGAGCTCACCTCGGCTCCCGTCGAAGGTCTGGCCGGCGTATCGCAGGTAAGCCTCGGCACCGCCGAAGGCATCAAGGCCATGTTCACCAACTCGGCCGCTCCTGTATTCATGGGTGCCTCGGTGCTCACCTGGGCGCTGGTGCTCATCTTCATGGGCTGTATGGGTAAGTCGGCCATGATGCCTCTGCACATCTGGCTTCCCGACGCTATGGAAGGTCCTACTCCCGTGTCGGCACTCATCCACGCCGCTACCATGGTCGTGGCCGGTGTCTACCTCGTAGCCCGTCTCTTCCCGCTCTATCTGATGGAGACTGCCGCTCTCGACATCATCACTGTCGTGGGCGCCCTCACTGCCTTCTACGCCGCTATGGTGGCCTGCGTACAGGTCGACATCAAGCGAGTGCTTGCCTTCTCGACCATCTCGCAGATTGCCTTCATGATGGTTTCGCTCGGCGTAGCCCGTCCCGAATTCCACGAAGGTCTCGGCTACATGGCTTCGATGTTCCACCTCTTCACGCACGCCATGTTCAAGGCTCTGCTCTTCCTCGGTGCCGGCGCTCTCATCCACGCCATCGGCTCGAACGACTACACCGCCATGCACGGCCTGCGCAAGTACATGCCCATCACTCACTGGACATTCCTCATCGGCTGTCTCGCCATCGCCGGCATCATTCCCTTCTCGGGCTTCTTCTCCAAGGACGAGATTCTCAGCAGCTGCCTCGGCTACAGCTGGGTGGCTTACCTGTGGATGTCGCTCGTGGCCGGTATGACCGCCTTCTACATGTTCCGCCTCTACTACCTCATCTTCTGGTGGAAAGAGCATGAGACTCCCGAGGGTCACCACGCTCCCCACGACCAGCCCTGGACCATGAGCCTCCCGCTCATCTTCCTGGCCGCCGTATCGTGTGTGGCAGGTTTCATCCCCTTCGGCGAGCTCGTCAGCTGGAACGGACATCCTTACGACTTTATGGCACACTTCGACTGGAGCGTGGCCGCCGTCAGCCTCTGTGTGGCAGTCGCTGCCATTGTCCTCGCAACGGTTATGTATCGCAAGGAGAATCCGCTGCCCTCGAAGATGCGCAACGCACTTCCGGCTCTGTGGACATGGTGCTACCACCGCTTCTACTGGGACGAACTCTACATGTTCATCACACACAGCATCATCTTCCGCAGCGTCTGCCGTCCCCTGGCATGGTTTGACCGTCACATCATCGACGGCACAATGGATGCCTTCGCAACGGTCACCAACAAAGTATCCGAGGCCATCAAGCCCCTGCAGTCCGGCCAGATTCAGATGTATGTATGGTACTATCTGATCGGCGCTCTCGCACTGGGTGTTGTCACCATACTTTGTCTGTTATGATTCTAACATCAACGGTGCAAACACATAAAATCAGTAATTCAAGATGTTTTCGAATATATTAATCTATTTCGTTATAATCCCCCTGCTTATGCTGGCGGGAACGGGCTTGTGCCGGGGCGTACGTGGTATACGCGCCGTCGCCGTCACCGGTTCGATAGCTCTGATAGCACTGTCGGTGTACCTCCTCGTCGATTACATCGGCCTCCGTGCCGCGGGTGACAGCGCCCCGATGCTCTATACCGACTCCTGGATGTGGTTCGAGCCCCTGAACATCCATCTCGCTGTGGGTGTCGACGGCATCTCGATAGCCATGCTCCTGCTGTCGTCCATCATCCTCTTCACCGGTTCGTTCGCTTCGTGGAACATCCCCCAGCCCAAGGAATTCTTCCTCTGGCTCATCCTTCTGTCGACGGGCGTCTTCGGCTTCTTCATCTCCATCGACCTCTTCACCATGTTCATGTTCTATGAGGTCGCTCTTATCCCAATGTACCTTCTCATCGGCGTATGGGGCTCGGGCCGCAAGAACTACTCGGCCATGAAGCTGACCCTGATGCTCATGGGCGGCTCGGCATTCCTCATGCTCGGCCTCATCGGCATCTACTATCACTCGGCTCCCGCCGGTCACGAACTGACCTGGAACCTCCTCGAAATCGCCGCTTACGACGCCGTCCCCCACGGCTGGCAGTCCTTCCTCTTCCCGATGACCTTCGTGGGCTTCGGTGTCCTTGGCGCCATGTTCCCCTTCCACACATGGAGTCCTGACGGTCACGCTTCGGCCCCCACGGCAGTGTCGATGCTCCACGCAGGTGTGCTCATGAAGCTCGGCGGCTACGGCTGCTTCCGCGTGGCCATCTATCTGATGCCCTGGGCCGCTCAGGAACTCGCCTGGATCTTCCTCATCCTCACCGGCACGTCGGTGGTCTACGGCGCCTTCTGCGCATGTGTCAAGACCGACCTCAAGTACATCAACGCCTACTCGTCGGTGTCGCACTGCGGTCTGGTGCTCTTCGCCATCCTCATGCTCAACACCACGGCTATGACCGGCGCCATCATGCAGATGCTCTCGCACGGTCTGATGACGGCACTCTTCTTCGCACTCATCGGTATGATCTACGGACGTACGCACACCCGTGAAATCACCCAGATGGGCGGCATGATGCAGATTCTTCCGTATCTCTCGGTATGCTACGTAATAGCCGGTTTCGCATCGCTCGGTCTTCCGGGCCTCAGCGGCTTCGTGGCTGAGATGACCATCTTCGTCGGTTCGTTCCAGGCCGGTATGGCCGACTACCTCGGCGGTGAAGGCTCGCTCCGACTGGTATTCACCATCATCGCCTGCTGCTCGATTGTCATCACCGCGGTCTACATCCTCCGTGTTGTCGGCAAGCTCCTTCTCGGTCCGGTTTACGATGACCATCACCGCAGCCTCACCGACGCCACATGGTGGGAACGCCTCTCGACCGCCACACTCATCATCGCTGTGGCTGCCATCGGCTGCTTCCCCAACTTCTTCTCCAATCTGATCAAAACAACCTTTACCCCCGAGATATTCACCGTTCTCGGCATGTAAACCATAAGGAATAATTGCAATGGATTACTCACAATTTTTAGCTATGAAGCAAGAGATTGCCCTGCTGGTGGTCTTCTTGTTGGTATTCCTCTACGATACTTTCATGCCGAAGTCAACGCAGAAGGCTCTGCCTGCTTTCAGCATCATCCTGATGCTCCTGGCCACGGCAGCCGGTTTCTGCAGCCACTGTCTCGGCTCGGACACCACAGTGGTGGCTTTCGCCGGCATGTATGAGACCTCGGCCGTCATCGCTGCCATCAAGGGCATCCTCAACATCGGTGTGGTCATCGTCCTGCTCCAGTCCATCAAGTGGGCCAACGGCGAGTCGATGCTCATGCGCCGCGGCGAGTTCTACGAACTTCTGCTGGTGACACTCTTCGGCATGTACCTGATGATTTCGGCCCGTCACTTCCTGGTGTTCATCATCGGTCTTGAGAGCGCGTCGCTGCCTCTCGCTGCCATGGTGGCACTCGACAAGAACCGCTACGAAAGCCACGAGGCAGCTGTCAAGTACATCCTTACAGCCGTGTTCTCGTCGGCAGTGTTCATGATGGGTCTGTCGTTCGTCTACGGTCTCACCGGTTCGCTCTACTTCGAGAACATCTATTTCGCCCTGACCAACCAGCTCAACATGCTTCTTGTCATCGCCATAGCATTTGTTATCTCGGGTATCGGCTTCAAGCTCTCGCTCGTTCCCTTCCACCTCTGGACCGCCGACGTATATCAGGGTGCGCCCACATCGGTGACCTCTTATCTCTCGGTTATCTCCAAGGGTGCCGCAGCCTTCGCCTTCCTTGTCATTCTCGCACAGGTCTTCGGTCCTGTCTACAGCAAGGTGTGGGAGTGGATGCTCTACGCTCTGATCATCCTCACCATCACTGTCGGTAACCTCTTCGCCATCCGTCAGCGCAACATGAAGCGCTTCCTGGCCTTCTCGTCGGTATCGCAGGCCGGCTACATCATGCTCGGCGTCATCGCAATGAACGCCATGGGCATGGCAGCCATGATGTACTACATCCTCGTGTACATCTTCTCCAACCTGGCAGCTTTCGGCGTCATCGGCGCCATCGAGAACGCTACCGGCAAGGTTTCGATGGACGACTACCGCGGTCTCTACAAGACCAACCCCCGTCTGTCCGTGGCCATGATGCTCGCCATGTTCTCGCTCGCAGGTATCCCGCCCTTCGCAGGCTTCTTCTCGAAGTTCTTCATCTTCACCGGAGCCATCAACCAGGGCAGCGTGGCCATCTACGTGCTCGTGCTCATCGCGCTCATCAACACTATTATCTCCCTGTACTACTATCTCCTTGTGGTCAAGGCTATGTTCATCAGTGAAGAAGAGTGCGTCATCGGCTGGTTCCGCAGCTCGTTCAGCGAGCGCCTCGGTCTCTGGATTACCGTTGGCGGCATCCTCCTCCTCGGTCTGGTAAGCTGCGTTTACAGCAGCCTGCTCAACCTCGCAGAGGTCAGCCCCATGAATATGTACTTCATGAGCTGATTCCGTCAGCTTATAATGATATCGGCGGCGCTACGGGCAACTGTGGCGCCGCCGTTGTCATTGATTGGGTTGAGTGTCCCGGGGCGAGATTCCGTATTATAATAAGTAATTCATGAAAAACGTATACCGTAAAGATGTATTTATTAGGATATGACATAGGCACATCGTCCGTCAAGGCCGCACTGGTCGAGGCGGAGACGGGGCGCTGTGTAGCCTCGGACTACTGTCCGAAGACTGAAGCACCTATAAAGACTCTCAGGCCCGGCTGGGCGGAGCAGCGTCCGGATGACTGGATGGACTATCTCTGCGCAGCCACTCATGCCGTACTTGAGAAGTCAGACGTGAATCCGGCCGATATCAAGGCTGTCGGATTTTCCTATCAGATGCACGGGCTGGTTCTCATCGACCGTCGGGGACAGGTTCTGCGTGACTCCATCATCTGGTGCGACTCGCGCGGTGTGCCCTATGGCGAACGTGCTTTCAGCGACCTCGGCGCCGACGTCTGTCTGGGGCGTCTGCTCAATTCTCCAGGCAATTTCACGGCATCAAAGCTGGCATGGGTGCGTGACAACGAGCCTGACCTTACGGCGCATGATGCTGTGACTTAAGCGTATGCGCGCTGGAAGTCAGTCCTCGCCGCTAAATGCTGACATTCATTTTGCCGGAGCAGGAGTACGGCTCTTGCTGGTGTTTACCATGAACACGCCGGCGAAGACAAGCGCCACGGCGACGGCCTTTGCCGGGGTGAAACTGTCCATACCCAGTGCGATTCCTACACCCATGGCCACGATCGGCTGCACATAATTGTACATACCCACCATGGTCGGGCGGAGATTCTTCTGTCCGACCATTATACATATATAGGCCAGGAAAGTGCCGCACACGACCACGTAGACCGATCCGAGGATGTCGGTGGAAGTCATGGCATGCCAATTGAGCCGTGCGGCCTCAGGGAGTACTAATGGCGCGGAGGCTAAGGCCGCGAATGTGAACATCCACTTCATCAGCGTGAATACGGAGTAGCGGCGGATGAAGTTGCGGTACAGCGTCAGGTACAGGGCATAGCTGAGCTGGTAACTGTTCAGCAGACGCGT
>DLAL01000024.1:10740-73381 GCA_002493945.1 Porphyromonadaceae bacterium UBA7048 | reverse complement strand
AACTTTTTTCAGAACGAGACACCGCGGATGATGACCTTCGGAGCGCTGCCCGGACCGCCGCCCGACGATATCTGCACGCCGTTCACCTTGCCCTGCAGGGCGTCCATGGGGTTGCCGGTGGTCACTTCGGTGATCTGGCTGCCCTTGACGGTGGAGATGGAGCTGGTGAGGTCGCTCTTCTTGACCACGCCGTAGCCCACGACCACGAGTTCGTCAAGCGCTTCGGAGCTTTCAGAGAGCACGACGTCGATGCGCTCACGGCCCTCGACTTTGATATTCTGAGTCTGGAAACCTATATAGGAGAATGTGAGGGTGCCTTTGGGGTCGACGGTCACCGTGTAGTTGCCGTCAATATCGGTGGTCACACCGGTGGTGCCTGTCTGAACGCTGGCACCTATGAGCGGTTCGCCGGTGCTGTCGGTCACCGTGCCGCTGACTTTGATCTGTGCCGTGGCGCATATGGCGATGAGAGCTACGTACAGAAGAGTGATATATCGTTTCATAGCATTGATTACTTTTTAACGGGTATGATTTTCATGCGGTCCAGGTGAGCGTCCATGATGAGGTCGTACTCGCCGTCAGCCGGGATTGCGGGTTTGAACCACTTGTCTTCCGCGCGGTCGCCGTTCCACTTGGGATTGGTCACCTCGCCGTACCATCCGCAGACTTCGGGGTCCTGCTCGTCGTCGGCACGCCAGGTGCAGTAGTTCCACCAGCCGTCGGGATGATAGTTGTGTATGATGAAGCCCGAGTGGCGGCCTGCCTTGAGTTTCAGGGGTTCGGGCAGACGGAAGATGTGCGGGTTCACCGGATCCTGCTCGAAGCGCATGATGTTGCCCGGGCCTTCGGTGGTGTAGCCGAAGTAGAACTCAATGTACTCTTCGCCTGACTTCCAGCGGTCCAGCTCCATCGAGCCGAAGGGGTGGGGTATGGGGTCGACGGCATCGGCGATGCTGTAGGTGTCCATGCTGTAGGTGCGGGTGGCCGTGTTGAACTTGATAAGGTAGTACACCTGAGCCTTGTCGAGCACCAGCGGCTTGGCCAGTGCCGGATCGGACACCAGACGGGTGTTGTCCTCAGGGTCGAGACCGATGCACAGCGGAGCGAAGTCGTTGCGCTGGGGCAGGAAGAAGATTTCGGTGCCTGCCTTCTCATTATAGTACCGTGCCTCGTACTCGAAGGGAGCTGTGCGGGTGATGAGCATCGGCACGCCCATCACGTCGGAGTTGAGCTCGGCGGCCGTCCTGACGTCGGCGAGCCACATCTTGGCGAAGTCGGGAGTGTCGCTCACGTGCACGATGGTCGTGGCTTCGGTCACATTGTCCCACATATCGGCGGCTGCGATGTTGATGGTGTATTCGCCGTTGTGTGCCGGGAACTCTATCTGGCGGCTGAACGTGTACGATGCCGGATTCTCGAATTCCGTCACCGTCGTGCTGAAGTCTATTTCGGGAATTGTCACGCTTACCGACCCGAGGGCGCGGTCATCGTTCACTGTGAAGCTGAAGTCCAGAAGAGCCTTGTCCGTGAGTACTACTGTCACGGCGTCGGCGGGAGTCACGGCGAAGGTCGGGGCGTCGATGTCGCCGTTCATGTCTACTGACACGGTGGTCGAAGTCGAGTTGCCCAGCACGTCGAAGGCCGAAACGCGGATGTCGAACTTGTCGCCGGCCTCTGTCAGGTCAGATGTGAGCATGTAGTCCAGGGCGTACGTCTCAAGCGGTTCCCCATAGATGGAGATAAGGTCGATACGTTTGTCCAGGTACAGCGGCAGACATTCCAGTGTGATGTGGCTCAGTCCGTCGGCATCGTTCACCGTGCCTGTGATGTGCAGCGTCCGGCCGGGGCGGCTTCCGATGACTGGACGTTCTATCGCCAGCTCGGGATTCTTCCCGTCGACCGACGGCCACGTGTCATTGTCGTCGCTGCACGCGAATGAGGCTCCTGCAAGTATCATCACTGCAAGTGCGCTCGGGTAAAGGTGCGTTCTTTTCATGAAAGACAATTGATGTGTGTTGATTGGTTTGGTAATAAATTTAAAGTTGCCGTTATGCGGGTCAAAATTAAAATCTGTGCAAAATTACTTTTTCGCCGCCGTTGTCGCGCTCAGTTTTTCGTCATTCTCGGCCGAAAATCCGTCAAACCGCCCTTTCAGCACCGTCAGGGCCACTTTTTCGCCATTTATTTGCTACCTTTGCAGAGAATCATACCATGCACATGAACCTACGCACACATCTCCTCCTGCTGATTTTGACTCTCGCCGTCGTCACTGACGCCGGCGCCACACGCAATATCATCCGTCTCGGTTTCGACCGCGGACTGTCCAACAACTATGTCATGGACATAGCCCAGGACCGCGACGGCTTCGTCTGGATTTCCACCGAGTCGGGTCTCAACCGCTACGACGGCTCGTCCTTCCGGGCTTTCAAGAAGGAGGGACGCTCGGCTCCGTCAGCCAATGAGCTCAACCGCATATATGCCGACACTGTCGGGAACGTGCTGTGGATAGCTACCCAGCGCCACGGCCTCGATCGCCTCGACTGCGGCACATACGAGCTCCGCAACTATCTCCACGATGAGGCCGACCCTTCCTCGATATGCAGCGACGGCGTCACCGACGTCGCCCCTGACCCGGCCGGCCACGGACTGTGGGTGAGCACCTACACCGACGGCCTCGACCGCTTCGACCCGGCCACCGGCATATTCGAGCACTTCAACACACGCACTCTCCGCGACTGGCCGGACAACCAGCTGTGGTGCGTGGCCGTCCGCGACGACGGTACCGTCCTGACTGGCCACGTCGGAGCCGGACTCACCGTCCTTGACCCCGTCCGCCGGAAGGTGCGCAACTACCGCCACGATCCGTCTGACCCGCGCTCGATTCCCGGCAATGAGGTCCGGACAGTGCTGATCGATTCGTACCGTAACATATGGGTTGGTACCGACGAGGGGCTCGCGCTCTTCGACGACGCCACCGGCACCTTCACACGCTACGTCCCCGATGACTACAGGCGCCTCGGCACCTCGGCGCCCCACAACATCATGCACCTGGCCGAGACCCGCGACGGACGTCTGTGGGTCTCCACCGAGAACGGCGGTGTGTGCATCCTCGACATACGCTCAAGCCTCGGACGGCGACCGGCCGACGTGCGCTTCGCACGCATCGACGTGCAGCCTGACGGATTCGACGGCATGAGCGTGTCGAACAAGACCATACACTGCGTCTTCGAGGACTCCTTCGGCAACATATGGATAGGCACCTACGGCGACGGTCTCGACGTCATCGCGCACCGTGACGTCCCCTTCGAGCGCATCCATACGCGTTCGCTGCCCGTGACGGCCACTTTCAACTCCGTGATGTCGCTATGCTCTCTGGGCGACACCCTCGTGGCCGGCACCGACGGCGCCGGCATAGACATATTCGGCCGCGACCGCCGTCTGGGCAACATCCGGCCGTCGGCATCCAACCTTCCGGGCGATGCCGTCCTCTCCCTGGCCGCCGACCCCGCGGGCAATCTGTGGGTGGGCACCTATGCCGGAGGCGTGGCCATCGTCGACCGGCGCGGACAGCTGCGCGACATATCGCCGCGCGGCGTGTCTGACGTCCGCGCCCTCAAGGTCCTCCGCAACGGCGACGTGCTGGCAGGATGCAGCGACGGACTCGTGCTTTACGCCCCCGACGGACACATACGCCGCACGCTCTACCGCTCCGAGGGAGCCATCGTCGACGACTGGATACGCACCATCCACGAGCGTCCTGACGGAAGCATCTGGGTAGGCTCCTTCGGCGGAGGCATATCGGTCTATGACCGCGACTTCCACCTCATCCGCACCCTCCACGACTGGGAAGGCCTGCCGTCGAATACCGTCTACCACATGGTCGAGGCCGAAAGCGGGGGAGTGTGGGCGGCCACGGGCGACGGGCTCGCTCTGGTGAGCGACTCCGTCAGGGTCGACACCGTCATAGGCATGGCTGCGGGCCTCACCGATCCCTGCGTGCGCGCCCTGTGCTACGACCTCGACGGCAATCTGTGGATGAGCACCACCTCAGGCATCAGCCGCCTGGACACCACCGGACGCCTCAGCAACTACGGACCGGCCGACGGCGTGTTCGGCGGTGACTTCTACGGCGGCTCCGTGGCAGCCACTCCCGACGGCCGCATATCCTTCGGCTCGCACTCGGGCGTGTATTCATTCGACCCGGTGGAGTTCCGCACCGACAGCAGCATCGTGGCGCCTGTCATCTCGGGCATCACAGTCTACGGCGCCGACGCCAAGGACGAGCCGTACGAGATATATTCGCCCGGCCGGACGGTCACTCTGCCGTACAATCAGAATTCGCTTCAGCTCGATTTCAACGTCCTCGACCCCTCGCTCACGTCGGCTGTCAACTACCGCTACCGGGTCGACGGTATCGACGGACGCTGGTATCCCGTCACGCCCGGCACAGGACTCTCCCTGCGCAATCTCAGCCCCGGCGAGTACACTGTCACTGTCGAGGCATCGCTCCGCAACCGCTTCGAGGTGGCCGCGTCCACCAGCCTCGACATCGTCGTGGTACCTCCGCTGTGGGCCACGTGGTGGGCACGGCTCTTCTACTTCATCATCGCCGTCATCGTGGCGCTCGTCGCTTTCCGATTCTATAAGAAGCGCCTTGCCCTTGAGTACGAGCTTGCTCTCGAGCGGCGCAACAACCGCCACACCGAGCGGCTCAACGCCGAGCGCATGCGCTTCTTCACCAATATCACCCACGAGCTCCGCACACCTCTGACGCTCATCCTCGGCCCGATAGAGGACATGAAGGCCGACCGCACCATGTCGCCGGCCAACACCAGGCGTCTCACCGTCATCCATAAGTCGGCTCTGCATCTGCTCCAGCTCATCAACACCATCCTCGAGTTCCGCAAGACCGAGACCCAGAACCGCGACCTCAAGGTGACGCATGCCGACCTTGCCGCCACCGTCGCCGAGATAGGGCGCCGCTACAGTGACCTCAACACTAACGCCGCACTCACCGTCGGCACCGAAATAGCCCCCGGCGACTACGTCCAGTGGTTCGACCCCGAGGTCATATCCATGATTGTGGACAACCTTATGTCGAACGCCTGCAAGTACACCTCGTCGGGCCGCGTCACTCTCAGGCTGCGCCACTCGTGCGAGTCGGGCGTGACATTCACAGAGATATCTGTCGAGGATACCGGCATCGGCATGTCGCAGGAGACACTCCGCCACATATTCGACCGCTACTATCGCGACCACCGCGCCGAGACACGGCTCGGCACCGGCATAGGTCTCGCCCTGGTATGCAACCTCGTACGGATTCACGAAGGCGAGATATTCGTAGACAGCGAGCTCGACCGCGGTTCGGTCTTCACCTTCCGCATCCACACCGACAGCACTTATCCCGAAGCCGGGCGACGTCTGGAAGCCGTCAGGGACACGGCCGGCCTTCCGGCCCCCGAAGCTCCGGCGCAGCCGGGCGACGAGCGTCCGCTCATACTCATAGTGGAGGACAATGTCGACATAGTCAACTACATCAGCGACTCTCTGGCAGACTCCTACCGCACCGTAGCTGTGCCCGACGGAGCCGAGGGCCTCGCCAAGGCAAGCGAGATATTCCCCGACATGATCATCAGCGACATCATGATGCCGCGCATGGACGGCATCAGCATGGTCCGCGCGCTGAAGGAGAATCCTGATACCGAGCATACTCCCGTCATCTTCGTCACGGCCAAGATTGCCGACGAGGCCAGGCGCGAGGCTTACGAGGCCGGAGCCGACTCCTTCCTGACCAAGCCATTCTCGGCGGTCATGCTCCGTTCGCGCATCCGCAATATTTTCGATATACGCCGCAGTCTGGCCGGGCGCGTCATAGCACGCGGACTCGGCTCCGCAGCTCAGACGCAGACCTCCGAAGCCACTGATGCGCCGGATACGAAGGACCGCGACGACTCCGTCATCGTGTCGGAGATGAGCCGCCGCGACGCCGACTTCATCCTCAAGGTCGAGTCGGTCATCAAGGACAATATATCGAACGAGAATCTCGACGTGGCCTTAATCGCCGATGCCGTCTGCATGAGCCATTCGACCCTCTACCGCAAAATCAAGGCCATCACCGGGCTGACCATAGCCGGGCTCGTCCGCAAGCTCCGCGCACGCGAGGCCGCAGTCCTGCTCGAGAACGACCGCTACACCGTCTCGGAGATTGCCTTCATGGTGGGCATGGGGAATCCCGGCAACTTCCGGCAGTGCTTCCGCGAGGAATTCGGCATGACGCCGTCGGAGTACCGCACCTCACAGCGCAAGTGACTGTGCCGCAGATAAAAATACGGGCCGCTTCCCCGGTGTAGGGTAGCGGCCCGCAGTGTATGCTGTATGTCGGCTATTACTGCAGCGTGCCGGCCTCGGCCTGCTGTATCATCGTCTTGTCGGCTGTGATGTAAATCTCGACACGACGGTTCTGTGCGCGGCCTTCGGGGGTGTCGTTGGAGGCCACGTAATCGGCCATGGGCACGCCCTGTGCAGCGAGGCGGTTGGCGGCCACACCGCTGTTGGCCAGATATGTGAGCACGGCGTCGGCGCGGCCGGTGGCCACACGCTCGTTCACCTGATACGAGCCCGTATTGTCGGTGAAGCCGTAGATCTGCACGTTGGTGTTGGGGTTCTCGCGCAGGGATGTGGCGAAACTGGTCAGGTCCTTCTTCGCGTTGGCCGAGAGGGTAGTGCCGTTGGTGGGGAAGAGTATGCCACCGTTAAAGGTCACCTTGATGGCCTGGAGACCGTTCTGGTCAGTTGTCTGTTCGACCTGAGCCTGCTGTCCCAGCTGCTCTTCGAGTTCTTTCTGCTGCTTGTCCATCTTGCGGCCGATGAGCGCTCCCGCGCCCGCACCTACTGCCGCACCGATGGCGCTGCCTATGCCAGCTCCTTTACCTCCGCCTATCAGCGCGCCTATGCCGGCACCGAGAGCACCGCCGCCGCCGCCGCCGATGAGGGCGCCTTTACCGGTATTGGTCATGGACGAACATCCGCATTCTCCTGCGAGCATTGCGGCGCCTATAAGGGCGATACAAGCTGTCTTAAATAATTTCATCGTTGTAAGTATTTAGTTATTAGTAAGTTTTGCCTTAAAAATGATACGGCAACCTTTAAAAGTTCATAATTTCTACGTTCAAAAGTACTGATAAGTTTGGAGGATGCCAAATAATTTAACTAATTTTGTGATACGAACCAAAGGATGCTATCCATGCAAGTAAACACTCCGAACACCAAGCCGACAGGCAATGCTTTTTTGGGACATATCGCCGCCATCGTCACCGTGACGATGTGGGGCTATTCTTTCGTATCGTCGAAAGTCCTTCTCGAGAACGGCATGGGGCCTGTGCAGATTTATGTATGCCGCTTCCTGCTGGCATATCTTGTCGTCATATTCATGAGCCACAAGCGGCTGTGGGCGTCGACATGGCGAGAGGAGGGTATGTTCTGTCTGTGCGGTCTATGCTCCGGTTCGCTCTACTTCATAGCCGAGAACACTGCTCTCGGGTACACCCTCACTACCAACGTATCGCTTCTGACGTCCCTTTCGCCTCTGATTACGGTCATGCTCGTGGGACTGGTCTACAAGACCGAGAAATTCGGCATCGGCACGTGGCTGGGCTCGTTCATCGCCATCGTGGGCGTCGTCTGTGTGGTGTTCAACAGCTCCACCTCGCTTGAAGTCAGACCTCTGGGCGACATACTCTCGCTCGCGGCAGCTCTCAGCTGGGCGGTCTACTCGCTCATCCTCCGCAGTCTCAACGCCCACTATGATGTGTGGTTCATCTCGCGCAAGACCTTCTTCTACGGTCTGGTGACGGCCGTGCCGTTCCTTCTGTTCGAGCACGACAGCGCCGACATCTTCACCGTCATCGTGCAGCCGGCAGTGTGGGGCAACCTCCTCTTCCTCGGTTTGGGCGCCTCCACCATAGCCTATGTGCTATGGGCAGTCTCGGTCAAGAGCCTCGGGGCTGTCAAGGCCAACAACTACATGTACTTCCAGTCCATCGTCACCCTCATCGTCTCGGCCATAGTCCTGGGCGAGCATGTCACTCTGGTGGGCTATATCGGCATATTCCTCATACTTCTCGGACTCTGGGCCGGTGACAACATCAACAAGATCATCGCCCGGCGCCGACACATCACCGAATGATTATGGAAAATCTTCCCAAAGACCCCTTCATACTTCTGAGCACCGTCAACACCTGGCTCCGCGACAGCTATCCGTCGCTCGACGAGCTGTGCGCCGACCGCGGTGTCGACCGCGACGCGCTCGTGGCCGCACTGGCCGCCGCAGGATTCGAGTACATGCCCGCCATCAATCAATTCAGATGAACGCCGACTACCTCAGTCAGCTCAACGACGCGCAGCGCGCCGCCGTCGAGTATCTCGGAGGCCCCGAACTGGTCATCGCCGGAGCAGGGTCCGGCAAGACGCGTGTCCTTACATATAAGATAGTGCACCTGCTGCACTGCGGCTACGACGCCAGGCATATCCTCGCGCTGACCTTCACCAACAAGGCCGCACGCGAGATGCGCGAGCGCATCGAGGCTCTCGCCGGCACCGAAGTGGCCGCACAGCTGTGGATGGGCACCTTCCACTCCATCTTCTCGCGAATACTGCGCCGACATGCCGACCGCATAGGCTATCCGTCGTCATTCACCATCTACGATACGACCGACTCCAAGTCGCTCATCAAGAGCATCATAAAGGAACTCAACCTTGACGACAAGCTCTATACCCCCGGCGCCGTCCTGTCAGCCATATCGCTTGCCAAGAACAACCTCCTCACTCCCGAGGCATATGCCGCCGACCGCGACCTCATGCAGGCCGACGAGAGCGCCCGGCGCGGACGCACGGCCGAGATTTACGCCATCTACGTCGACCGCTGCCGCATAGCCGGCGTCATGGATTTCGACGACCTCCTGTGCAACACCTACAGCCTGCTGGCCGACAATGCCGACATCCGCGCCTTCTATCAGGATTATTTCTCATATATCCTCGTGGACGAGTATCAGGACACGAACTTCGCCCAGCATCAGATCATGCTGCAGCTGTGCGGCCGCCAGCCGGCCCTGTGCGTGGTCGGCGACGACGCTCAGAGCATCTACTCATTCCGCGGCGCCAATATCCGCAATATCCTCGACATGCGAAAGACCTTCGCCGGTCTGGCCACATTCAAGCTCGAGGAGAATTACCGCTCAACCCGCAACATCATCGGCGCGGCCAACACCCTCATCGCCGCCAATACGGAGCAGATACGCAAGGAGGTGTTCTCCAACCGCTCCGAAGGCGACCGCATCGAGGTCATGTGCTGCTTCAATGACATCGAGGAGGCTTATTCGGTGGCCGACAGGCTCAACCGCGTCCGCATGAAGCTCGGCCTGCGCTACAACGATGTGGCCATCCTCTACCGGACCAATGCACAGAGCCGTCCTCTCGAGGAAGCACTGCGCGGACGCAATATCCCGTACCGCATCTACGGCGGTCTGGCCTTCTACGCACGGCGCGAGATCAAGGACTCTGTGGCCTACTTCCGTCTGGCGGTCAATCCCGACGACGACGAGGCCTTCCGCCGCGCGGTCAACACTCCCAAGCGCGGCATCGGCGACACCACGGTCAAGAAGCTCCTGGCCGCCGCCATAGCGTCGAAGGCGAGCATGTATGCCGTCGCCCTCGACCCCGGCGCATACGGGCTGTCGGTCAATCAGGGCACTGCCAAGAAGCTGCTGGCTTTCGCCGAGCTCATCCGCGGCTTCAACGAAGACGTCCGCAAGGGCAAGCCGGCCTCCGAGGTCGCACGCAGGATTATCGAAGAGACGGGGCTGATGCGCGAGTATGAATCCGACAAGACGCCCGAGAATGTATCCAAATACGAGAATATGCTCGAACTCGTCACGGCTGTCGACAACTTCGTCAGCACGGCTCAGGAGACCGACAGCAGCACCGGCATGTCCGACTTCCTCGCCGGCGTGTCGCTGCTGACCGACCAGGACGTGGGCTCGGACGACGGCGACTGCGTGACCCTCATGACCATACACGCCGCCAAGGGCCTCGAATTCGGCATAGTCTTCGTAGTCGGAGTGGAGGACGACATTATCCCGTCGTCCAGGAGCTCACACAATATCTCCGCTATCGAGGAGGAACGCCGCCTCATGTACGTGGCCATCACGCGTGCCAAGAACTACTGCATGGTCACCTACACCCGTCAGCGCATGCTGAACGGCAAGTACGTCCAGTCCATGCCCTCGCGCTTCCTCCACGACATAGAGCGCAAGTTCCTCCGTCCTGTCCAGGGCGCCGACCTCGGCATCCCGCCGCGGCAGGCGGCTCCGCGTTTCCGCCGCGACGACGGTCCTTACACTGATTCCCGCACAGGAGCAGGAATCTCCCGAGTCGCTGTGGGTTTGCAACCCACACCGGAGCGCCCGGCACCGCAACCCGGAGCACAGCGCGCTGAAGCACAGCCTTCCCGAGTCGCTGTGGGTTTGCAACCCACAGCGCAGCGCCCGACACCTCAGCAGCCGGCTCCCCCCCGCGCCGCCGCTCCTGCCTCGGGCGACTACGCCGTCCACAAAGCCGCAGAGCTTAACGGCGGCATGCGCATAGCCCATCCGACATTCGGTCTCGGCGTCATCCGCGACATCGACACATCGCGTGCCGACGACCGCATAGTCGTCGAATTCTCTTCCGACGGCACACGCCGCACACTCCTTCTCAAATTCGCAAGGTTCAAGATACTTTCCTAAGCAAGCCGCATATGCTGACACCCGACCAACTGCCCACTCCCTTCTTCATCGTATATGAAGACCGCCTCCGTGCCAACCTCAGCCTCATCACCGATGTGGCTCGGCGCAGCGGAGCCAAAATCATCATGGCCTTCAAGGCCAACGCTCTCTGGCGCACATTCCCCGTCATAGCCGAGTACTGCCGCGACTGCACGGCCAGCTCCGTCAATGAATTGCGGCTCGGCGCAGAGTGCCTCGGAGGCGAGGTGCACAGCTATACTCCGGCCTATACAGACGCCAACATCGACACATTCGTCGAGCTGAGCACGCACATCACCTTCAACTCCCTGTCGCAGCTCGCACGCTTCGGCGACAAAGCCCGTGCGGCAGGCGTGTCGGTCGGGCTTAGAGTCAATCCGCGGTGTTCGGTCATCGACACCGACCTCTACAACCCGGCCCTCCCCGGCTCGCGTTTCGGCGTGGGTAAGGAAGACCTCGCCGACGGACTCCCAGAAGGTGTCGAGGGACTGCACTTCCACGCTCTGTGCGAGTCCACGTCGCATGACCTTGCCAAAGTTCTCGAGTCGTTCGAGCGCGACTTCGGCCATCTCCTGCCGCACCTCAAGTGGGTGAACATGGGCGGCGGCCACCTGATGACGCGTCAGGGCTACGACACCGACCATCTCGTGGAAGTCATCCGCGGCTTCCGCGAGCGCCATCCCGGACTTGAAGTCATTCTTGAACCCGGCAGCGCATTCACCTGGCAGACAGGCGACCTGGTCAGCTCCGTGGTCGACGTGGTCGAGGACCGCGGCATCCCCACGGCCATACTTGACGTGTCCTTCGCCTGCCATATGCCCGACACCCTCGAGATGCCCTATACTCCGGCCGTTGCCGAGAGTGTCGGTGAGGCTGAGGCTCCCGGACAGCCCGAGTGGCGCCTCGGAGGCAACTCATGCCTCAGCGGCGACTTCAAGGCCGGATATTGGTTCGCCAGCCCTCTCCGCGCAGGCGACCGCATCACGCTCCGCGACATGAACCACTACACCACGGTGAAGACCACGATGTTCAATGGCGTCCAGCACCCCGACATCGTATTCTGTCACTCCGACGGCTCCTGCGAGTATCTGCGCCGATTCGATTACGAGGACTATAAAAACCGTATGAGCTGATGCCTGCCGTCTCAATCATAGTTCCCGTCTACAACCGTCCCGCCGAAGTCTCCGACCTCTGCGAGAGCCTCCTGGCGCAGACAGACCCCGACTTCGAGCTTGTCATCGTCGAGGACGGCTCCACCGTTCCCTGCCGGGAAGTAGTAGATAAAGCCGTTTCGCAGGGACTCACGTGTTCTTATTACTATAAGACCAACGAGGGACGCTCCATCGCGCGCAATTACGGCCTTGAGCGCGCACGTGCCGATTTCTTCGTATTCGTCGACTCGGACTGCGTCATCCCTCCCGACTATATAGCCACGCTGAAATCATGTCTCGGCGCCTCGCGCATCGACTGCTTCGGCGGTCCTGATGCCGCGCACGAATCATTCTCTGACGTCCAGAAGGCCATCAACTACTCCATGACCTCCTTCCTCACCACCGGCGGCATACGCGGAGGCAAGATTCAGCTCGAGAAATTCGTTCCGCGCACATATAATATGGGATTCAGCCGCAGGGTCTACGAGGCTGTGGGCGGATTCCGGGAGATGTTCTCCGAGGACATCGACATGAGCACGCGCATCCGTCAGGCCGGATTCTCGCCGGTCCTTCTCCGTCAGGTCTACGTGTGGCACAAGCGGCGCGTCGACTTCAGGCGATTCTTCCGTCAGGTGTATGTGTTCGGCATGTCGCGCGTCACGCTCAAACTGCTTTATCCCGGTTCGCTGAAACTCGTGCATCTCTTTCCGGCCTGCTTCGTCATAGGCACGCTTGCCCTCATCCTGCTGGGCATCTTCGTGTCGCCGTGGTTTCTCCTGCCGCTCGGCATCTATCTGGCTGCAGTGTTCATCGGCGCGCTTGTCGCCACAAAATCGCTGAAGATAGGCGCTCTGGCCGTGCCGGCCGCCGTCATCCAGCTCGGAGGCTACGGGCTGGGCTTCATAAAGGCATATACCACGAAAATCATACTTGGCCGCGGACGCGACATCTCCGAGGAAGTATTCATCCGCCAAGGGAAGAATGAAAAGCTCTGACTCGACACAGCTCATCGCCGACACGCCGCCCGAGCAGCGTCCGCGTGAGAAGGCTCTGCGCTTCGGCCTGAAGTCGCTGAGCGACGCCGAGCTGCTGGCCCTCGTTCTCGGCACGGGGATAAAGGGCAAAGGCGTCACGGCTCTGTGTCAGGACATCCTCAACAGCCACGACGGCCACCTGAGCCGCATTGCCGCCACCTCTCCGGCCGACTTCATCAGCCGCACCAAGGGCATCGGTCCTGCCAAGGCGCTGTGTTTTCTCGCCGGCATAGAACTGGGCATCCGTGCGGCGGCCGATGCCGTCACCGAGACTCCGCTGTCGTCGTCGCAGAAAGCCTTCGACTATATCCACCGCCATCTCTACAATCTTGACCATGAGGAATTCTGGGTGGTCTGTCTGAAACAGAACCTCACGCCCGCCAGCGCTTTCTGCGCCAGCCGGGGAGGGGTCACCTCCACGGTGGTCGATGTCAAGGTCATTATGCGTCAGGCGCTGGCGTGTCCGGGCTGTACGGCCCTGATGCTCTTCCACAATCATCCGTCAGGCAATCTGCGGCCCAGCGCACAGGACGACAGCCTGACCACGCGCATCACCGAGGCCGCACAGCTGCTGGAGCTGCGCGTTCTGGACCATATCATCGTGGGCCGCAACGAGTACTTCTCCTATCACGACGAGGGCAAAATGTGAAATTGACGTAGGTTTCGTTAATTTCTTTTTGCAATATACCGCTCCTTTTGTTAATGCTCTGTTAAACATTTGCCATGTTTTAAACTTTGCGCTTCCGTTTGTGTCAAAGAATCAACGAAACGAAAGAAAAACGAAACTAAAAACAGAATACAATGATGAAAAAGACAATCTTCGGCTTTGCCGCTCTCGTACTCGCCCTCGCCGGTTTCTCGGCATCCGCTCAGACCACCTGTGACAACAGCACCGCCTGCTCAGGCACCAACTGTGCGACCTCCGAGTGCACCGTGGCAAAGAAAGCCTGCGGACAGCGCGCCCGGAAGCCCTGCATATTCGAAGGTCTTGACCTCACCGACGCACAGAAGCAGCAGCTCAAGGACCTCGACACCAAGTTTGCCGCAGACCGCAAGGCTGCGGCAGAAAAAGCCAAGGCAGACAAGGCCAAGGCCGGCGACGACATCCGCAAGGCCCGTCAGGAAGCGCGCCGCAAGTATCTTGCCGACGTAAAGTCGATAATCGGTGACAAGAAGTACGTAGAGTTCCTCGAGAACTACTATCTCAATACTCCCTTGCCCCGTAATGCCAAGAACATGCGTATCGACGGACGTAAGGCTGACCTCCGCTCCAAGGCTCCCAAGGACCTCCGCGGACACAACCGTAACGGCAAGAAGCTCGACCGCAACGCTCAGGTAAAGGCCGAGCAGAAATAAGACATTCTCCATCGTTCCCATAGCCGGGGCATCTCTTCGGACTGAAAATCCGAAGAGATGCCCCGATTTTTATATATTGAATTAATGAATGTTAATGATAGCGAAATATTAAACTTAAATCATCAGCGAATGTTTTCATGTCAGACGTCTGAATCTAAGCAACAACAATAAAACTCCCAAAAATTATAATATATGGCTACTACAACTCATCAGCCGGTCGTGCAGAAACTTCTCGACATGATCGCAGAAAAAGGCTGGCAGGATAAATTCCAGCAGGCTTTGGTAAAAGCAAAATCGTATGACGTTCAGGAAATGGACGACATCAACACTCTGGATGACTACTACAATTGGCTTGACGCCAATCTTACATGGATTCCGGTGGAGAATCAGTTCGGCCGCGCGATGTTCAACCACATCTGCAAGTTCTACTTCATTCTCGACCAGTCTCCTGTCAAGGAACTCCAGAGTGCTGTAGTGCCTCACGATAACTCTCTTCCCCTCACTCCTCTGTCGGCATGGATGAAGGAATACGTACAGGAACTCGGCAAGTTCCTCGATTCGCCTGCTTCCATCACTCCCGAATCGGTCAAGTCGTTCTATGACTCTCCCGAATTCAACATGGCCGAATATCAGGAGCCGCGTGGCGGATGGAAGTCATACAACCAGTTCTTCGCACGCCACTGCAAACCGGGACGCCGTCCTGTGGCCGCTATTGAGGACAGCCGTATCATCACTTCGCCTGCCGACGCAACGTTCGACGGCGAATGGGAGGTCCGCGGCGACGATACCATCGAGATCAAGGGTATCCACTGGAAGGTATCCGAACTTCTCGAAGGCAGCCCCTATAAAGACCGTTTCGCAGGCGGCAAATGGATGCACTCGTTCCTGGGCCCGGCCGACTATCACCGTCAGCATGCACCTGTGGGTGGCCGTGTTCTCGAATCGCGCGACATCATGGGCACCGTATACCTCGAAGTTACCGCCGTGCCTGATCCCGCTACCGGACGTAACAAACTCGACGGCAGACGTGTGGGCCAGTTCGGAGCTCCTGATACCCCTGGCTACGAATTCATGCAGAACCGCGGTCTGATTGTCATCGACAGTCCTATCGGTCTTGTGGCAGTCCTGCCTATGGGTATGGGTCAGGTGTCGTCTGTCGTCATGACTGCCGAGGAAGGAAGCGTGCTCCGCAAGGGTGAAGAAATCAGCTACTTCCAGTTCGGCGGTTCGGATATCGTCATGGTATTCGTGGCAGCCAGCAACGTATGCTTCACAGCTCATCCCGGTGTACACTACAAATACGGCACGAAACTTGCTGAGGCGTACCCTGTCATTTATCCCGCAAGATAATCCGCTGATCCGCCGCATGCCGACGGTCTGAGATATAGTTTACCGGGGCCGGTGCCGGACTTGTCCGGTATCGGCCTCCTTACGTTTCATCTATAAGAATATTTGATTTCTATGGCTGATAATACATCAAAAGAAAGCACTCCCCAGACTCATGCGTCCGGCGGCAAGCAGCTCACCATGATGGCGATGGCCATTATGATTGTGACGACCATCGTGAGTATGCGTGGTCTTGCTTCTCAGGCCGAATTCGGTCTGACTTCGATATTCTACTATGTCTTCGCGGCACTTGTCTTTCTCGTACCATACGCCCTCGTCTGCGCCGAGCTGGCCTCGACGTATACTAAGTCGGGCGGTGTATTCCGCTGGGTCTCCGAGGCTTTCGGCACACGTACGGGCTGGCTGAGCATGTATCTCGACTGGCAGATGGTGGTCATCTGGTTCCCGGCCGTGCTTATGTTCGGGGCTGTGTCGCTGGCTTATGTGTTCTGGCCCGAGGCTTTTGACGCCCGTCTGGCCGGCAACCGCATATACACGCTTCTGATTGTTCTGGGCGTCTACTGGCTGTGTACCTTCAACAACTTCCGCGGCATGAAGTATGCCAATATGCTCAGTACGGCCGGCGGTCTCTGCGGCACCATCATTCCTGCGGCAGTGCTCATAGTCATGGGCGTGGTCTATGTCATCATGGGCAAACCGATCAACCTGCCTCTTGACAAACCGTTCTGGCCTGACTTCGAGCACTTCGGCACCATAGTTCTCGCCGCAAGTATATTTCTGTTCTACGCCGGCATGGAGATTCAGGCCGTCCATGTACCGGGCATGAAGAATCCTGCGCGCGACTTCCCGAAGTCTGTGCTTGTGGCCGTTCTCATCATCCTGGTCATCTTCGTGGCCGGAACGCTTGCCATCGGTGTGGTCATCCCCGAAAGCAAGATCAACCTCCTGCAGAGTCTGCTTGTGGCTTACGACGACCTCTGGGCCGCCATCGGAGCGCCCTGGCTCGGCAATGTCATGGCTGTGCTCATCACCTTCGGTGTGCTCGGTCAGGTCAGCGCCGTCATCGCAGGTCCTTCGACCGGTCTGCTTGCCGTAGGCCGCGCTGGCTATCTGCCCAAGGGGCTGCAGCACACCAACAAGAACGGTGTCCAGACCACCATTCTCTACATTCAGGCAGCTATCGTGACCATACTGTCGCTCGTGCTTGTGCTCCTGCCTTCGGTCGAATCGGCATATCAGATACTGAGCCAGATGTCCACTATCATCTACCTGATTATGGTTGTCATTATCTACGTCTCATTCATCCGTCTGCGTCATACAGCTCCTAACAAGTATCGCGGATTCCGCGTGCCCGGCGGCCGCTTCGGCATGTGGTTCGTGGCAGGTCTCGGCATTCTGGGTGCCGTCGTAGCCGGCGTCCTCAGCTTCGTGCCTCCCACGCAGATCAAGACAGGCAGCCCCGTCATGTACGTCGGCATCCTCGTGCTGGGTGTAGCCATATTCATCGCCCTCCCTCTGATACTCTATGCAAAGCGTAAGAAATCATGGCGCGATGCCAGTACAGACTTCTATCCGTTTGACTGGCAGATAGAGGGCCGCAAACCCGGTGAAGTCTCCAAGTGGCCGGCCGGCTATCAGCCTACCGACGACGAAGTGAAATCCGCCATCGGGCGCGAGAATCAGTCAAAGTGAGTATAACGGCATAACTTCTCCGATTATGATGCGAATACCCACCGGAAAAGGATCGATCACGTTGCCGGCTCTGCTGGCAATATGGTCGATTTCGCTGGTGGTCAACCTCCCGGGGCTGGCCGTCAGCCCTATGCTCGGCAATCTCGACAAGATTTTTCCGCATGTGGGCGACCTTGAGATACAGATGCTCACGGTTCTCCCCAATCTGCTGATAATCCCCTTCGTGCTCTTCTCGGGAAAACTGTCGGAGTCGAAAAACAAGGTACGCATAGTGGTCATCGGACTTGCCGTCTACCTCGGGGCCGGCATCCTGTATTTCTTCGCTGACAGCATGCCGATGCTTATCGCAGTGAGCTGTCTGCTCGGCTGCGGCTGCGGACTTGTCATTCCGCTGGCTGCGGGACTGATTGCCGACACGTTCGCCGGCAAATACCGCATGCAGCAGCTCGGCATCAAGAGCGGCATCTCCAACATGGCCCTTGTGGGCGCCACCTTCGTGGTCGGATGGCTTAACCACGGGAACTGGCACACGCCCTTTCTGGTGTATCTGATTCCGGCCATCCCGCTGGCGCTGATGATATTCGTCCGCAACAATAATCCTGAAGCCTCTCAGAAGATGAGCGCGGCTCCGGCCGCCACTGGGTCGCCGCAAGCGCAGTCCAAGACCGACTTCGCCGTGCCTACCCCGGGCGAGAAGGTGCGCGACGGCTTCATAGTAGGCCGTATGGCCGGTATTATAGGACTGTACGCCTTCACGACATTTGCCGTCAGTATCATCTCTTACTATCTGCCTTTCCTCATTCAGGGCGACAGTCTCAGCAGTGATATCACCGGCTCGGTCACGGCGCTGTTCTATCTCGCAGTATTCCTGCCCGGATTCTGCCTTCCGTATCTCATCAAGGTCATGGGGCAGCGCACGTCGCTTCTTGCGGCTCTCTCTACTGCAGGCGGTCTCTTCCTGATGGCACTTGCCCGTGCCGACTGGCTCCTTTACTTCGGAGCGGTCTTCATGGGATTCGGCTACGGAGTGTTCCAGCCGGTCATCTACGACAAGGCCACCTACACCGTCACTGACGGACGCAAGTCCACGCTTGCACTGGCCATCGTGCTGTCGGTCAACTATATCGCCATCACCCTGACTCCCTTCATCATCGATGCTGCCCGTCATCTGTTCCACACGACGAGCAACCACTTCCCGTTCCTGTTCAACGGCATACTCACCCTTATCTTCGCCGTCCTCGTGGTCGTCAAGCGCCACAGCTTCACCTTCAGGATGAGCGACGAATATGTATGAAGCCTGTGATATGAAACAGAAGCAGCCCGATCGGTGTCCGACGGGCTGCTTTCGTTTCATTACAGTTCAATCTCTATGGCCACGGGGCAGTGGTCCGAGCCGAGGATGTCGGGGTGAATCTCGGCGCTTGTCACCTTCGGCATCAGGCGGTCCGACACGATGAAGTAGTCGATACGCCAGCCCACGTTCTTCTCGCGGGCGCGGCCGCGGTAGCTCCACCAGGAGTAGACTCCCGTGGCGTCGGGATGCAGCTTGCGGTATGTGTCGGAGAACCCGGAGGAGAGCAGGCGCGTCATGCAGGCGCGTTCTTCGTCTGAGAAGCCCGGATTCTGACGGTTCGACTTCGGATTGGCAAGGTCTATCTCGTTGTGGGCCACGTTCATGTCGCCGCAGACGATGACCGGCTTGCGTGCATCGAGTCCTTTGATGTAGTCGAGGAATGCGTCTTCCCACTGCATGCGGTAGCTCAGTCGGGCGAGTTCGCTCTGCGAGTTGGGCACGTAGACGTTGACCAGGAAGAACTCCTCGAATTCGAGAGTGAGCACGCGGCCCTCGCGGTCATGCTCTTCGACACCGATTCCGCGGGTCACATTGAGCGGACGGATGGCCGTGATGACCGATGTGCCCGAGTACCCTTTGCGCTCGGCGCAGTTATAGAATATCTCGCAACCTTCGAAGGCGAGCTCGAGCTGTCCTTCCTGCATCTTTGTCTCCTGTATGCAGAAGATGTCTGCCGCGAAGTCACGGTATATTTTGTCAAAGCCTTTGCCTGCTATTGCGCGAAGGCCGTTTACGTTCCAGGATATTAATTTCATATTGATAAGTGTTTCAGCCTATCTTGATGCCGGAGAATCCCATGAATGCCATGGCCAGGATTCCGGCCGTGAGCAGTGCCACGGGGACGCCGCGCATAGGCCGGGGCACGTCTGCGAGCTCAAGCTGGCTGCGTATGCCGGCGAAGAGCAGCAGTGCGAGCGTGAAGCCCAGGGCGGTGGCTATCGCGTAGACTATTGAGTAAATGAAGCCGAAGTCTTTGTTGGCCACGATAATGGCCACGCCGAGGACGGCGCAGTTGGTGGTTATCAGCGGTAAGAATACGCCCAGAGCGGCGTAAAGTCCCGGTGCGCTTTTCTTCATGATAATCTCGAGCATCTGCACGAGCACGGCGATGACGAGGATGAAGGCGATGGTCTGTATGTACACGAGGCCCAGCGGCACCAGTACATAGTGCTGCAGAAGCCATGTGACGGCCGTGGCGACGGCCATGACGAATGTGACCGCCATGCCCATGCCGGCGGCCGAATCGATTTTGCGGGACACGCCGATGAAAGGGCATATGCCGAGAAACTGCGAGAATACTATGTTGTTGACAAGTATCGCGTTGAAGATGATGGCGAGGTAGATGAGCATAGACGGTTACTTACGGTCGGTGATGATGTTGAACAGTGCGAGGAGCAGTCCCAGCACTATGAAGGCTCCGGGTGCGAGGATGAACAGCAGAGAGCCGTAGTCGGCGCTGTAGATGCGGCAGCCGAATACGGTGCCGGCACCGAGAAACTCTCGTACGCAGCCTATCACGGTGAGCGACAGCGTGAATCCCAGTCCCGTGCCAAGGCCGTCTGCTATGGAGAGTCCCACGGGATTCTTCGAGGCGAAGGCTTCGGCGCGGCCGAGCAGGATGCAGTTCACCACGATGAGCGGTATGAAGATGCCAAGGGCGGCGTAAAGCGCCGGGAACCAGGCCTGCATGACCATCTGCACGACTGTGACGAACGATGCTATCACGACGATGAAGGCCGGTATGCGCACCTTGTCGGGCACGATGCCTTTGATGGCCGAGATGGCCGCGTTCGAGAAGATGAGTACGAGCATGGTGGCCAGTCCCATCGACATGCCGGTGATGGCCGAGGATGTGGTGCCCAGCGTGGGGCACATGCCTAAGATGAGTACGAAGGTCGGGTTGCGCTGCCAGATGCCCGAAAGTATTGTATGAAGTGCTTTCATCGTTGTAGCAGTTAATCAGTGATGGCCTTGCGCGCCCTGTTGAGCGCTTCCAGAAATGCACGCGATGTGATGGTCGCACCCGTTATGGCGTCGATGTCGCCGCCGTCGGCTTTCACGGCAAGTGTGCCTGTGCGGCCGGTCACGTATCGGGTCGGTTGTGTCGGGTCGGAGAACCATTCGGTCATGCGTGCTCCGAGTCCGGGGGTCTCGGCATGCTCGAGCACGCGGTAGCCTGTAAGGATTCCTTCGGTATCGAATCCGACAAGAACCGTGAAGCGGCCCGAGAAGCCGTTATCGCTGTATGTCTCGACAGCTGTGCCGGCAGCGGCTCCGCCGAGAGTGGCGGTGTAGACTGTCTGGCCGTCAGGCAGCTCGGTGGCCGTAGCTGCTATGTCGTTGTCGAACGGCGGAAGTATGGCAGCCATAGCTTCTGCGCGAGCCTTGACCGATGCCTCGGCGATAGGCTCGGCCGTGACGAGATTGACTCCGGCGAGGATGGCCGCCGCGGCGAATGTCAGTCCTGTCAGCGAGAGAACCATGTTGCGGAGCGAGGAGGTCATGCTGGCACCTCCTTTCTGCGCGGCGAGAAGCGCTGCGGCCGTATGTAGCGGTTGATCAGCGGCGTGGCGCCGTTCATGATGAGTATGGCGAAGGACATGCCTTCGGGATATGCGCCCCACCGCCGTATCGAGGCTGTGATGATGCCGATGAGAACGCCGTAAAGCAGCATTCCACGCGATGTCATCGGCGATGTCACATAGTCCGTGGCCATGAATACGGCGCCTAAGAGCAGACCGCCCGAGAGCAGGTCGACCACCGGAGGATAGCCGGCGAGAAGGTCTACGGCCACGAGTCCGACGGCTATTGCCACAGGAATGTGCCACTTGATGACGCGCACTGTCAGCAGGTAGACGAAACCGATAAGGATGGCCAGTGCGCTGACTTCGCCCATCGAGCCTCCGATATTGCCGAGGAAGAGCTGCAGCGAGTCGACCGTGGCAGGGTCGACGGCCCCTTCTGAAATGCGTGAGAGGAGGGTAGCGCCGGTCTGGCCGTCGGCATCGCCGAAGCCTGCCGACGGCAGGGGCCACGAGGTCATGGCTACGGGAAAGGATATCAGGAGGAATACTCGGCCCACAAGCGCCGGATTAAAGATGTTGCAGCCGAGTCCGCCGAATGCCATCTTGGCTATGCCGATGGCCATGACCGATCCGGCTACGACCATCCACAGCGGTAGATTGGCCGGAAGGTTGAGCGCCAGGAGGACGCCGGTGAGCACGGCCGAGCAGTCGGCTATGGTCGACGGGCGCCGCAGCATGTAGCGTGTGATGAGCCATTCGGTAGCCACGCAGGCGGCTATCGAGACAAGCAGCACTTCGAGCGCCGGAAGTCCGAAGAAGTAGAGTGCCGCTGCGACCGACGGTATCAGGGCCACCAGCACATGCCGCATGGCTCCCGGGGTGGTGCGGCCCGTGTGCAGATGCGGCGACGGCGAGAAGATCATAGTATTCGTATTCATTTGCGTGAACGTTGTTTGGCAATACGGATATAATCAAGAATCGGACGTGACGACGGGCATGACCATGAGCAGGCACCGCACTCGAGGCAGTCTGCGACATCGGCCTGACGAGCCTCGTCGAACATCCTCAGCCGTCCGTAGGTCGACAGCAGATAGGGCTCAAGTCCCATCGGGCAGGCGTCGACACAGGCTCCGCAGCGCACGCACGGCTGCGGCTGACGGCGTCCTTTGCCTTTGAGAAGGGTCAGTCCCGACGTGCCTTTCATCACCGGGGCGTCGAGCCGCACGGCAGAGCGTCCCATCATCGGGCCGCCTACTATGGCGCGGCACTCCTCGGGAAGTGTGAATGGCAGTTCGGACAGCGGAGTGCCTATGGCTGTCATGTAGTTGCACTGCTGTTCGGCAGGGATATCGCCCGTGACTGTGACCACGCGCTCAATCAGCGGCTGACCGGTGGCGACGGCCTGCCATACGGCGAAAGCCGTGGCCACGTTGTTCACTATCGCTCCGACTGACAGCGGAAGCGCGCCTGAGGCTATGCGTCGTCCGGTCACTGCCTCGACGAGCTGTTTTTCGCCGCCTTGCGGATACTTCGTGCGCAGCGTCATGACAGAGATGTCGTATGCCGGGTCGAGGGCGTCGCGCAGAGCCTTCGCCGCTTCGGGTTTATTGTCTTCGAGCGCTATGACGGCCTTCGGGATTCCTGTGGCTTTCATCATCAGTTCGACACCTTCGACGATGCGCGCCGGCCACGTGCACATCAGCGCGTCGTCGCACATCAGATACGGCTCACATTCGCAGCCGTTGAGTATCAGTATCTCAGCTTTGATGCCGGGCTTCAGCGAGAGCTTCACGTGGGAGGGGAAGGTGGCGCCGCCGAGTCCCACGATGCCGGCGCCGAGTATGCGCTTCACGATTTCCTCAGATGTAAGACTCTCGGAGAGTGTGCGGTCAGTGACGTTGGGTATCATCGTGTCCCAGTAGGCGGCACGGGCTGCCTCGTCGGAGGCGTGCTCCTCGTCGGATGCTTTGATGATGATGGCCTGCGCCGGTTTGCCCGACGGCATCACGACAGGTTCGATGGAGGATACCGTTCCTGATATCGGGGCATGCAGCCCTGCGGAGACGAATGAGCTGTTCTCGGCGATAAGCTGTCCGCGGACCACCTTGTCGCCCTTCTTCACGACCGGGACCGAAGGTGCGCCGATATGCTGTGACAGAGGTAGCCACGCTGTCAGTGGAAGCGGCTGGAAAAGAATACGCCGCGAGGCTGTCTTGTGGGCATCGGGATGGATGCCGCCTTTTCGGAATGTATGTTTCATTGCTTCTCCGTTTCAGCTTTGGGCTTGGGTGGAACGATGGTAAATGTCGCGTGAATGGCTCCTGTGGGGCATACTCCGACGCATTTGCCGCAGGCCTTGCACGTATCCGGGTTGATGTAGGCAAGGTTGTCGGCGACGGTTATGGCTCCGAAGGGACACTCGCGCGCGCACTTTCCGCATCCGATACATGCGGCCTGACAGACACGGCGCGCCACGGCTCCGCGTTCGCGGTTGGAGCATGCCACCCACACTCGGCGGTCACGGCGTCCGACGGGTCGCAGTTCGAGCAGATGACGCGGACATTCGGCTGTACATGCGCCGCAGGCCGTGCATTTGTCGGCATCCACGACAGGAAGCATGGTCTCGGGATTGATGCTGATGGCTCCGAAACGGCAGACGGCCACACAGTCGCCGCATCCCAGACATCCGTAGGAGCAGCCGCGTGTGCCGACTGCGATGGCATCCATCACGGCGCACGAGCGGGCTCCGTCGTAAGTGTACAGTTCCGGCCGGGCAGAGCATGTGCCGTTGCACTTCAGCACGGCGATGCGGCGCTCGACACCGGTCACGGCCTCGACTCCGAGGACTTTAGCGATTTCTCCAATAGCGGCCGGAGAGGATACGGGGCAGTGGATTCCGTCGAGCGAGCCCTGCCGGACACACTGCGTGGCGAAGTCGCGGCAGCCCTTGAGCCCGCAACCGCCGCAGTTCGCTCCCGGCAGGAGCGACGTTATGGTGTCGATGCGTGGATCTTCATCGATATGGAATCGCCGTGCCGTGGCATAAAGCACCAGGGCACCTGCAAGCCCCAGTCCGGCAAGAAGCAGAATCGAATATAGAAACAGAAGCATATGTTGTATTAAGATATGATGCGTTCAATGGTCCAAAGAGGAGTTTTCGTGCCTCTTTTCAGATAGAGGCCCGTATAGAATAGACCCGATACCGCTATGGCCGATAGGCCGGCGGCAAGGTCGCTTGCACCTATGGAAACAAGCACGACGGCGACAGTCAGAAATATGACAAGAGGAAGCAGCAGAAGTATTGCCGATGCCTTGGTACGGGAGCCGGCACGGGCGGATATCTCGACCGTCACTCCGGGCTTCAGATCTTTCGAATCGACATCACGGCTTACGGCGGCATCAACTGTGAGCCGTCCTTCCTGATCTGTCCCGCATAGTGCGGAAAGACGACAGCCCGAACACCGTTGGCTTCCGTTTTCAGGAACGATTTCGACTGTTGAGAACCCTCTATGCGATGTGATGACTTTGGCTGAATGTCGTATATTCTGCTCTTCCATGGCTACGCCGGATACTGGTGCAAAGTTAAGCATTTTACCGCACCTTGCAAAACGATTACGGAAATTTTTCTTTAAAAATTTTTCGCCTTCTCTGGTGCTCTTGTGGATTTGGAGATAATCCATATTTTCCGTACCTTTGTTGTCAGATAAAAAAGGTGAATATGAAAACTTCGGTTTATCCTCTCGGCATACAGAGTTTCAGGAAACTTCGTGAAAACGGATATATATATATCGACAAGACGGCCGTCATATATGACCTCGTCAATGACGGGACATACTACTTTCTGAGCCGTCCGCGGCGGTTCGGAAAGAGTCTTCTTGTGTCGACTCTTGAAGAATTTTTCCGAGGCAACCGGGAACTGTTCAGAGGTCTTGCGATAGACACTCTGATACCTGAGCCGTGGGAAGAACATGCCGTGCTGCACTTCGACATGAGTCCGCAGACCTATACGACTCTGACCGCGCTGGATGACCACCTCGAACGGTGTCTGAGGGGTTATGAAGCCATCTACGGTCAGGATGACTCCGACAGATCGTCGCCTCACCGCTTCGAGAGTCTGATTAATCACGCCTATGAGGCGACGGGCCGTCAGGTGGTCGTACTTATCGACGAGTACGACGTGCCGATCATCCGTTGTATGGACAATCCTGAGTTCTTAGAGCACAACAAGGCGCTTCTGCACGATTTCTACGGCGTGATGAAGGCTATGGATGCCAAGCTGCGGTTCGTCCTTCTGACCGGCGTGGGCAAGCTCGGCAAACTGAGTGTGTTCAGCGGACTGAACAACATACGCGACATATCGATGTCGCCGAAGTATTCGACTATATGTGGCATTACGGAAGAGGAATTGCACCGCTACTTCGAAGAAGGCGTGTCCGACCTCGCTAAGGAAAAAGAGTGCACCGTAGATGAGGCCTACGTGCTGCTGAAGAAGATGTATGACGGTTATCATTTCGCCCAAGACCTCAGAGACATCTACAATCCTTACAGCATCCTGAACTGTCTGGCTACACAGCAGTTGGCAGGCTTCTGGTTCGAGTCCGGAACACCGACCCACCTCCTGCATGTCCTGACATCGTCTAATGAGGAGCTGTCACGGCTCGAGGGCGCTACTGTGTCTGCCGGTAGGCTCAGTTCGACCGATGTGATACAGTATCATCCGGTGCCATTCATGTTCTACACAGGCTATCTGACCATAAAGTCCTTCAAGAAAGAGGGCTGGGACGATATGGACGACCTCATATTCACCCTCGGCTATCCCAACCGCGAAGTTGCCCGCGGGTTCATAAACCAGCTTGTGCCTGCTGTGACCGCTCTGAACCGCGACAAGGCTGCGGTGTATGTCCGCGAACTGCGCGATTTGCTCAATTCAGGTGACATCGAGGGCTTCATGAGCGCGATGAAATCGTTCTATGCCGGTATACCCTACGAGCTGGAGAGCCGCAATGAATACTTCTATCAGAATGTGATGTACTGCGTCGGCAAGCTGTTGGGATTCTACGTCCAGGCAGAGTACCGCACGTCGGCCGGTCGTATTGACCTTGTACTCGGCACCAAGACTACCGTATATATAATAGAATTCAAGCTCGACGGCACTGCCGAGGATGCGCTCGCGCAGATAGAGCGCAAGGAGTATGCGCTTCCGTTTGCTCTCGACGGCCGCACGATAGTAAAAGTCGGAGCCAACTTCGACCCGACGACCCGTACGCTCGGGCAGTGGATTGTCAAATATTAAAGGCGATTAGATATGAAAACTTCGGTTTATCCTCTCGGCATACAGAATTTCAGAAAACTTCGTGAAGACGGATGTATATATGTCGACAAGACTGCCGTCATATATGACCTCGTCAATGACGGAACATACTACTTTCTGAGCCGCCCGCGGCGGTTCGGAAAGAGTCTTCTTGTGTCGACTCTTGAAGAATTTTTCCGAGGCAACCGTGAACTGTTCAGAGGTCTTGCGATAGACACTCTGATGCCCGAGCCGTGGGAAGAGCATGCCGTGCTGCACTTCGACATGAGTCCGCAGACCTATACGACTCTGACCGCACTGGATGACCACCTCGAACGCTGTCTCGGAGAGTATGAGGCGATATACGGTCAGGATGAATCCGACAGGTCGTTGCCGATGCGTTTCTCGGGCCTGATTAACCGTGCCTATGAGGCGACGGGCCGTCGGGTGGTCGTGCTTATCGACGAATACGATGTGCCTATCATCCGTTGTATGGACAAGCCTGAGTTCTTAGAGCACAACAAGGCGCTTCTGCATGATTTCTACGGCGTGATGAAGGCTATGGATGCCAAGCTGCGGTTCGTCCTTCTCACAGGCGTAGGCAAGCTCGGCAAACTGAGCGTGTTCAGCGGACTGAACAACATACGCGACATATCCATACTTCCTAAATTCTCGACCATATGCGGCATCACCGAGACCGAACTTCATCAGTATTTCGAGAGTGGAATATCGGAACTTGCCGCCAGCAGAGGCAAATCTGTTGAAGAGACATATCTGCTGCTGAAGAACACATATGACGGTTATCACTTCGCCGACGACATGAAGGATGTCTACAATCCATACAGCATCCTGAACTGCCTGGCGGATGTCAGAATCCGTTCCTATTGGTTCGAAACCGGCACTCCCACCCATCTGATACAGGTGCTGCGGAATTCCGCCGCGGACCTGTCAAGGCTGGACGGCGCTAAAATATCCGAAGCCAAGCTTCTCTCGACAGATGTGATACAGTATGAGCCGGTCCCGTTCATGTTCTATACGGGCTACCTCACCATCAAGGCCTCGGAATGTGATGACTGGGGCGACGTCACTTACACGCTGGGCTATCCCAACCGCGAGGTGGCCAAGGGCTTCGTCAATCTGCTTCTGCCGATGGTCACGTCCATGAGCGGCGACACGGCCGAGAATTACGTGATGACTCTGCGCAGCCTGCTCGCTGCCGACGACATCGAGGGCTTCATGAGCGCGATGAAATCGTTCTATGCCGGTATACCCTACGAGCTGGAGAGCCGCAATGAATACTTCTACCAGAATGTGATGTACTGCGTCGGCAGGCTGCTGGGCTTCTACGTGCAGGCGGAGTACCGCACGTCGGCCGGACGCATCGACCTTGTGCTGGGCACCAAGACTACCGTATATATAATAGAATTCAAGCTCGACGGCACTGCCGAGGATGCGCTCGCCCAGATAGAGCGCAAGGAGTACGCGCTGCCGTTTGTCCTCGACGGCCGCAGGGTGGTGAAAGTCGGAGCCAACTTCGACGCGTCGACCCGTACGCTCGGGCAGTGGATTGTCAAATAATTGAAGAATAAATGATTGAATACATCAGCGGTTCTTTGACCGCACTTACACCGGCTTCGGCTGTCCTGGAGACGGCCGGAGGCGTGGCTTATCTTTTGAATATCACCCTTCCCACTTACAGCGCACTGGAGGGGCAGCAGAAAGCTACTCTCTACGTGCACGAAAGCATACGCGAGGATGCCTGGGTACTATATGGATTCGCCGAGACCCGCGAGCGCGAACTCTTCCGTGCGCTCATAGGAGTGTCGGGCGTCGGAGCTGCCACGGCGTTGATTATATTGTCGTCGCTTTCGGGCGATGAACTGGCCTCAGTCATCGGCAGCGGAGATGTCAGGAGGCTGAAAGCCATCAAGGGAATCGGCACAAAAACGGCCGAAAGAATAATTGTAGACCTCCGCGACAAAATAAAAGCGAGTGAATCTACGTTATCTATCAGTACTCCCTCGCGCAACGACGCGTTCGACGAGGCTTTCGCCGCCCTTACGGCTCTCGGGTTCGACAAGAAGCTCAGCGAAAAGGCTCTCGAAAAGCTCTTCGGACAAGATTCTGCGATGAAAGTCGAGGTCGCTGTCAAGAAAGCTCTCTCCATCATGTAGGCCGCGGCGGAGTACGCTGCAAATGGAAAAAGTGTTCGCACGACATATATCGAGACTTGCCGTCCTGCTTACAGTACTGGTGGTGACGGCTTTTGTCGTGCCCGAACGCGCCGGGGCTCAGTACTACGAGCCGCAGCTCACGCCGCCGCCGCCGTCGGCAATCCCTCCGGCTGCTCCGGGCGACTCCGTGCCCCTTCCCATGCCGATATTCCCGACCGTGCCTCAGAGCTATGACGACCTGATGCGCGACGAGCTGGCATATGACCTCTCCACGCCGTCGAACATCGTCACTTCTGCTGAGTACGACCCTGCCACGGGATGTTACGTGGTGCGCACCCGTCTGGGCGATACGGAGATAGCTCCTCCCTTCATCATCACGCGCGAGCAGTACAACAACTGGCAGCTGCGCCGCTCCATGCAGCGGTACTACCGCGAGCGTAATCTCGGACTCGTGACCGATGGCGAGAAGGAGCCCTTCAATGTGCTCGACATGAACTTCGCTCTCGGACCGCTGGAGAAGATTTTCGGCCCCGGCGGTGTCTCGCTCAAGACTCAGGGCTCGGTGCAGCTGAAGATGGGCATCAACAGCAACAAGACCGACAATCCCTCGCTGAGCCTTTCGGCACGTCGCAAGACATACTTCGATTTCGACCAGAAGATACAGGCAACGATTGCCGCGTCTGTCGGTAACCGCATGAAGTTCAACATGACCTACAATACCGACGCGACTTTCGACTTCGACTCCAAGAATCTCAAGCTGGCCTACGAAGGCGAGGAAGACGATATCGTGAAGAGCATCGAGGCCGGCAACGTGTCGCTCACGACGGGTTCGAGCCTCATCCGCGGCTCAACGGCGCTCTTCGGTATCAAGACCCAGCTGCAGTTCGGCCGCCTGACCGCCACGGCGCTTGTGTCGCAGCAGAACTCCGAGTCCAAGTCCGTCAACACCCGCGGCGGCGCGCAGACCACGCAGTTCACCATCAATGCCGACGAGTACGACCAGAACCGCCACTACTTCCTGGCGCAGTTTTTCCGCAACAACTACGACCGCTTCGCCTCGCGCCTCCCGTATGTCTCGTCGGGCGTGAGCATCACGCGTATAGAGGTGTGGATCACCAACAAGACGGGCAAGTACGAGCAGGCGCGCAACTTCGTCGGATTCATGGATCTCGGCGAAAACGAGATTCTCGCGTCGGACTACTGGACGCCGAATCCCGCACTCCCCAATCCGGCCAATGCCTCGAATAACCTTCTTCAGATCATCAAGACCGAATATCCCGGAGCGCGCAACATCAGCCAGGTCACCCAGGTGCTCGAGCCGTTGAGCGCCTATGGCATAACGGGCGGCCGCGATTTCGAGAAAGTCGAGAGTGCCCGTCTGCTTTCGTCGAGCGAGTACACCCTCAACTCCACGCTGGGCTATATATCGCTCAAGAGCGCGCTGAACGCCGACGAAGTCCTCGCCGTGGCCTACGAATATACGTACAATGGCCAGGTCTTTCAGGTCGGCGAGTTCTCGGGCGACATCACCACCACCGACCAGTCGCTGTATCTGAAGATGCTCAAGAGCACCACTTCTTCGCCCTATCTCCCGATGTGGGACCTGATGATGAAGAACGTGTATAATATTGGCGGATACCAGATTCAGAAGTCGAAGTTCAAGCTCAACATCAAATATCTCTCCGACACCACCGGCACACAGATAAACTATCTGCCCGTGCCCGGTCTCAACAACCAGTCGCTTCTGCAGGTGATGAATCTCGACCGCATCGACTCCAATCAGGAGAGCAATCCCGACGGCTTCTTCGACTTCATCGAGAACTATACGATTTATCCGTCCACGGGTAAGATTATCTTCCCGGTTGTCGAGCCTTTCGGTCAGCATCTCGCCGAGAAAATCGGCAATCCAGCTCTCGCCGAGAAGTATGTCTATCAGGAACTCTACGACTCTACTCTCGTAGTGGCCCGTCAGTATGCCGACAAGAACAAGTTCATCCTCTCGGGCGAATATCAGGCCTCGTCAGGCTCGCAGATCAGGCTGAACGCTATGAACGTACCCCGAGGGTCGGTCGTCGTCATGGCCGGAGGAGTGCGGCTCACCGAGAACTCCGATTATACCGTCGACTATGCGATGGGTATAGTCACCATCACCAATCAGAGCATCATCGACTCGGGGCAGAGCATATCGGTGACACTCGAGAACCAGTCTATGTTCTCGACCCAGCGCAAGACGCTCCTCGGCCTTGACCTTCAGTACAAGGTCAACAAGAACCTGAACATCGGCGCCACTGTCCTGCATTTCTCCGAGAAGGCGCTTATAGAAAAGGTGAATATCGGCGACGAGACGGTCAACAACTCCATGCTCGGTTTCAACCTGGCATACAATGGCGAATTCATGTGGCTGACCAATCTGCTCAACAAGATTCCGACCGTGAATGCCACTCAGCCCTCGCGGCTGAGCCTGACGGCCGAGTATGCCGCCATACTTCCGCACCAGCAGAAATCCGGCTCGAACCGCGGCTCGTCGTACATCGACGACTTCGAGGCCACGCAGACGGGCATCGACCTGCGCTCGCCGTATTCGTGGTTCCTGTCGTCGACCCCTTACGACCCCTCGCCCGACGCACTCTTCCCCGAAGCGGCGCTGAGCAATAATCCCGACTACGGCAAGAACCGAGCACTGCTCAACTGGTACTACATCGACCGCCTCTTCACGCAGCGTAACTCGTCGATGTGTCCGGGATATATCAAGAGCGATTTAAAGCAATTATCCAACCCCTACGTGCGTCAGGTGACGTCGGAAGAAATATTCCCCGGACGTGAGATCGGCTACGGCGAATCGTCGCTCATCCAGACCCTCAACCTCTCCTTCTATCCCACCGAGCGCGGTCCCTACAACGTCGACGACGTGAACATTGACGACGCCGGTGCTCTTCAGCTCCCCGAAAAACGCTGGGGCGGCATCATGCGCAAGATGGACAATACGAACTTCGAGCAGTCCAACATCGAGTACGTGCAGTTCTGGCTTCTCAATCCCTTCCTTGACCCCGACAATCCCAATCCCGAAGGCGGTGACCTGTACATCAATTTCGGCGAACTTTCGGAAGATATCCTCAAAGACGGTCTGAAGAGCTATGAGAACGGCATCCCGGCCGACGGCAGCACCGAGTATCTTCAGGAGACCGTGTGGGGTCGTGTATCGTCGCAGAACTCGCTGACATATTCGTTCGACAACGCCACCGGCGCGCGCCTTCGTCAGGACCTCGGTCTCGACGGCTTATCAACCGACATGGAGTTCGAGTTCCCGACATATAAGGACTATGTCGACCGGCTGATGACCAAGCTCTCGCCGACGGCCATCGAGGCCATGCAGCGCGACCGCTATTCGGCACTGAACGACCCTGCCGGCGACAATTACCACTTCTATCTCGGCTATGACTACGACGAGCAGCGCCTCGGCGTGCTCGAGCGCTACAAGCGCTACAATGGCGTCGAGGGCAACTCCCTGTCGCCCGAGGATGCGCCCGACCCTCTTTATCAGTCGGCGCGCTCGGTGCCCGATGTGGAGGACATCAATCAGGACAATACGCTCAACGAATACGAGCGCTACTTCCAGTACCGCGTGTCGATTCGTCCCGAGGATTTCGAGGTGGGCCGCAACTTCATCACCGACAAGCAGGTGTCGATTCAGCCTACTCCCGAGGGTACTCCTCTGATGGTGGAATGGTATCAGTTCAAGATACCTCTGAAAGACTATGAGAAAATCGTAGGCTCGATCAACGACTTCTCGACCATCCGCTTCGCACGTATGTTCCTGACGGGATTCAAGAAGCCCGTTCATCTGCGTTTCGCCACGCTCGAACTCGTCCGCGGCGAGTGGCGCAGCTACGACTTCAATCTCAACACCCGCGGCGACGCTCCTGCCACCGGAAAACTCGACATGTCAGTGGTCAACATCGAGGAGAACGCCGAGCGCGAGCCCGTCAACTACGTCCTCCCTCCCGGCGTGACGCGTGTCACTGACCCCGGTCAGAGCCAGATTACGCAGCTGAACGAGCAGTCGATGTCGCTCAAGCTCACCGGTCTTACCGCCGGCGATGCACGCGGCGTGTACCGCAATACGCAGCAGGACCTCCGCAACTACAAGCGCATGCAGATGTGGGTTCATGCCGAAGCTCCGATAGACAACGTCACCAATACCCGTTCGGGCGACCTGTCGGTGTTCATCCGTCTCGGCTCGGATGTGAAGAACAACTTCTATGAGTACGAGGTGCCCCTCGAGATTACCCCTCCGGGACACTACGACCGCTATTCGCCGGCCGAGCGGGCTGTCGTATGGCCTCTGAACAACTACCTTGACTTCAACCTCCAGAACCTCATCGACCTCAAGCGCGAGCGCAACCGCGCCAAGCGTCAGCAGGAGAGCGGAGTAGGGTACGCTACGCTCTACACCGGCCGCGACCCCGACAACGAGCGCAACCGCATATCCGTCATGGGCAATCCGTCGCTGAGCGACGTCCGCGTCATCCTCATCGGCGTGCGCAACAACTCGGCCGTGACCAAGGACGGCACAGTATGGGTCAACGAGCTCAAAGTCACCGACTTCAACGAGGCCGGCGGCTGGGCGGCGAAGGCCAATGCCACCCTGTCGATGAGCGACATCGCCACAGTGAACCTCGGCGCGCACATCGAGACCTCGGGCTTTGGCAGCGTCGACCAGAGTCTGAACGAACGCCGCCTTGACGACTATGAGCAGTACAACGTGGCCGTGCAGGCCGACCTCGGACGTTTCCTTCCCGAAAAAGCAGCTCTCAAGGCTCCGATATATTACTCCGTGAGCAAGGAGAAGACCTCGCCCAAGTACAATCCGCTCGACCAGGACGTCCTTCTGAAGGATGCCCTCGACGAGTGCGAGACCGATGCCGAGCGCGATTCCATAAGTGCCTATGCTATAGAGCGCAACACTATACAGAACTTCTCGCTGTCGGGATTCAAGTTCGACGTCAAGAGCAAGAACCCGATGCCGTGGGATCCGGCCAACTTCACGGTGAATTTCTCATTCACCAAGCAGTCGAAGTCTGACCCCACCACTGAGTACGAGAATACCAACGACTACCGCGGCTCGCTCGCATACTCCTATTCGCCCTTCATCAAGCCCTTCAAGCCGTTCAAGAACATAAAGGGCAAGAGCAAGAACGCCAAATTTCTAAAGGAGTGGGAGCTGCAGTGGCTGCCGAACAACATCTCCTTCCTCACTTCCATGAACCGCAACTACTACGAGCAGCAGACACGCTCGGAGACCGACGTCATGTTCCAGCTCCCCGTCTCGGTGAGCAAGAGCTGGCTCTGGGACCGTCAGCTGTCGCTGTCGTGGAACCTCACCAAGAGCCTGTCGCTGACCTTCAACTCAAATACATCGGCGCGCATCGAGGAGACCGTCGGAGCCGTCAACCGCAAGCTCTTCCCTGACAAGTACGAGCAGTGGAAGGACACCGTATGGCAGTCTATCAAGTCGCTCGGCACGCCCTGGGCCTACAATCAGACTTTCACCGGACAGTACAAGGCGCCTTTTAACAAGATTGCCTTCCTCGACTTCCTGACCGGTTCGGTGAGCTACAACGCCACCTACCGCTGGGACCGCGGCGCCACCATCGACGGCATCTCTCTGGGCAACTCCATCGCCAACCAGGCGTCGTGGACTGCTGACGGACGCATCAACTTCGAGACGCTGTACAACAAAGTGAAACTTTTCAAGGAGGTGACCAAGCGCTTCGCCAACACACGCTCGCGCTCGACCGCACAGAAGAAACCGAAGAAATTCGACCGCACATTCCAGCTAAAGCCCGACACCACCGTCACCATCAAGCACAATCTCCGTGCCAACAAGGTGAAGGTCACCGCCACCACGCTCGACGGCAAGCCCTTTGCCGTAAAGACCCGTCCGGTGGACAACAACACCGTCGAAGTGCTCACACGCGGCGAGGAAAACCTTAAGTTCACCGTCACAGAAATCATAAAGGAAGAAAAGTCCATAGCCCGCGATATCGGCGAATACGCCCTGCGTCTGCTCCTGTCGCCCCGCAGCATATCAATCAAATACCGCAACACCAAGTCGCTGAGCCTGCCGCTCTTCCGTCCCGACATCGGCGATGTCTTCGGCCAGTCGAAGAACTACGGCCCGATGTCGCCCGGTCTTGACTTCGCGTTCGGCTTCACTGACGAGAGCTATGTGAAGAAGGCTCTTGACCGCGGCTGGCTCCTCACCGACGACGGACAGACGTCGCCGTCGGTATTCGCACGCACCAACGAGCTCAATATCGAGGCTCAGTTCGAACTCTTCAAGGGATTCAAGGTGCAGCTGACATTCAACCGCACTGACAACCGCAACACACAGACGCAGTTCATGTACGCCGGTATGCCGCAGACCTACTCCGGCTCCTATACGCGCACCCACTGCGCCATCCTCACCGCTCTCCGCGGCTCCAGTGCCGACGACGGCTACTACTCGCCCACGTTCCAGCAGTTCCTCGATAATATCCCCGTCATCCGCAACCGTGTCGAGGCACAGTATGCCGGACTCAATTATCCCGAGAGCGGCTTCATGGACGGCAACGCCCATGCCGGTGCGCCCTTCGACCCGGCTGTAGGCACCGTCAGCGAGACCTCGTCCGACGTCCTCATCCCGGCATTTGTCGCCGCATACACCAAGCGGTCGGCCCACAAGGAGAATCTCAATCCCTTCCCCTCCTTCGCATCCGTCATGCCAAACTGGCGCATAACCTACGACGGCCTGATCAACCTCGGAAATCTCCGCAACATATTCAAGACATTCACTCTCAGCCACGCATACCAGTGCACCTACTCCGTCGGCTCCTTCTCCTCCTATCTCAACTGGGCCGGAACGGGACGCGGCGACCTCGGCTTCACCCTCGACGAACTCTCGGGACAGCCCGTCCCCTCGACGCCCTACAACATCTCTTCCGTGGCCATCACCGAGCGCTTCGCTCCGCTCTTCGGCGTGAACGTCACGCTGAAGAACGAGCTGAAAGTAAGCGCTGAGTACCGCGACCAGCGCACACTGACCCTCAACTCTTCGGCAGGCCAGATAGTAGAGGCCACGTCGAAGGGCATCACCGTAGGGCTCGGCTACAAGATAGTCGGATTCAACTCCGTGCTCAAGATGAAGGGCTCGCAGGTGGGCGTCAGCAACGACCTCACTCTGAACGCCGACTTCTCATATCAGCACAACCAGGCACTCATACGCCGCATCGAGGGCAACTATTCGCAGGCCACAAGCGGCACCAACACTCTCAACATCAACTTCTCCGCGTCCTACATCCTGAGCAAGCGCATCACCGTAGGCGCCTACTTTGATCATCAGGTGAACAGCCCCATTGTCACCACGAGCGCCTATCCCACCACCAACTCATCCTACGGCCTGTCGCTCAACCTCTCACTGGCACGCTGACGTCCGGGCATCAGTAATTACATAGATTATGACAAAAAAGACTATTGACGACAGTATTGACGGCGGAGTCCGTCAGGGTGCCGAAGCGGCTGTGCTGGACGGCTTAAGGTCCGGAGAGTGGGTCAACGGATTCGAAGAAGGCATAGGCCGCTATCTCGACATATGCGAGGAGCTGTGCTTTGAGTTCAACTCCATCCCTCCCTCGCGGAAAAGCGAACGCCGAGAAGTGCTCAGGCGCATCTTTGGTTCGGTCGGCGAGAACTGCACCATCAATCCGCCGTTCCGCTGCGATTTCGGCTCGAATATACGCATAGGCGACAATTTTACCGGCAACTTCAACCTCACCATACTCGATGAGGCGGAAGTGGTCATCGGAGATAATGTGTTCATCGGTCCCAACACGAGTCTGTGCACGGTCATTCACTCGTTCAAGCCCGACGAGCGCAACCGCGGTATCATGCGTGCGAGGCCCGTCACTGTCGGCAGCAATGTGTGGATAGCGTCGAATGTCGTCGTCCTTCCCGGAGTCACCATCGGCGACGGAGCCGTGGTCGGAGCAGGCAGCGTAGTGACCAAGGATGTCGCCCCCTACACCCTTGTCGCAGGCAATCCAGCACGGTTCATCAGAAATATCGAGCACTGAGCCATGGACCTGACCGGACTCAGGGACTACTGCCTCTCGATGGACGGCGTGACAGAGAAGACGCCGTTCGGCAGATTCGCGCGCCGCTTCGATTCCATCCTCGTGTTCTATGTACGCGACCACATGTTCTGCCTGACGGACATGGACGACTTCACATATGTGACGGTCCGTCTGACGCCCGAAGAAGTCGAGGACGTGCAGACGCGCCATTCGTCCGTCAGTGCTCCCTTCAACCTCGACCCGAAGTACTGGATTCAGCTCAACTTCGGCGGTGACCTCTCCGCGCAAGAAATACGCGACCTCGTCAGTCGCGCCTACGTGACAGTCCGGGCCAAGTACACGCGGAAGCGCTGAACGCCGTATTCCGAAGTCCGTCAGCCATATAAAATATGCCTTCATCTCCGGGCGAGGCGATAAGCTCACGCGGGGATGAAGGCCGGTGACGGATAATGGATGAGCTCTGCCGTTATAGCCAGCTCAGCAGAGCGGAGATGATGATCAGTACACCTATGATTTTCACAATAGTGGCGATGAAGCCGGTCAGGCCCAGCCAGGAGGGTACGCGGTCGATAAGCAACCAGCCTATGACGCATTGTACGAGTGTGCGTATGAGAAGTCCTAACATGATAATTGGTTTATTGAGGGTTTAGAATATTGCCGTAGACATCGATGATATGTTCTATGGCCAGATCTATGTTCTGGAGAGAGAGGTGACCGCCGTTTTCGATGACTATGCGGCGGAGTTTCAGAAAATCTTCGGTGCCGTCGTCAGTGAAGCATTTTACGGTCCCGAACTCGCCCAGACCGAAGAGTCCTTCGTCGCAGTCGTAGGCCATCGTGACAGTGGGCAGGCTCACTTTGCGGCCTCCGTTGTCGGAGATGTAGTCGAAGCAGCGTCCGCGCATGGCCCATCGGAAGCCAAGAGCGTTGGGACGGCTGCTGACGCGGTCATATCCGGAGCAGATGCAGCAGTCGTTGTCGGGATTGAAGTACGAACGGGTGCCGTCGGACGAGAAGAGAACGAGCAGTCCGTTCTCGTATCCGGCTTTGCTGTATCGGAATTCCGTGAGTCGTTTTCCTGACGGCAGACGGAACAATGCCCCTTCTGTGCCGACAGTCACAAATGCCATACCGTCGTCAAGAAATTCGATACCGTCATATATGGGAATCAATATCTCGGTCCCGGCACTGTCGGTCAGGCCGGAGAGCCTGCGGCGGCGTACGATGGTGTAGTTCCCTGCCTGAGTGACAGGGACGGCTTTTACGAAGAACAGATCCTCGTTTTCTTTTGTGCGGCGGCCAAGTGTTTCTTCTATTCCGGTCATGAGATATGTGCGGCGTTGATGATGGACAGCAAGGTGAGCGGGCCGGCGCCGAGACTGCGGGCCGTGCGGCACAGCCGGTGGCAGTGGGCAGGAAGTCCCTTGCTCCGTATTTCGTCGGCTATGTCGGCCAGTTCCCACAGCGAGTCTGCGACAGGGAGGCGGTAGTAATTGCCTATGAATTCGCTTCCGGCAGCAATCATTGGTTGCGAAGGCATTATGAATTCAATCGAGCGTATCACCGGTGTCTCGTGTCCGTCGGAGTCGATGAGTCTCGATCCTATGCGGAATGTATTTCCCGATCCGTAACAGTAGCGCCGGCCTTCACGCGTGAGATATTCCGACGCCGACATCTTCACCATCATCAGTGGCCTTTCGGCAGAGCCGAAAGTCATGCAGATTATTTCGCCTGTCATTACGTCGGATTCGGCAAGATTGTTGACGGAAACGGTCGGCCCCTGAAAGCCAGGGCTTCCGGCATGGCGAAGGATGAGATTGAAATCCTCCGAATAGACTTTCCGGCCTTGTGCTGCGAATGCTGACCGCAGACGCTCCACGCGCAGCCTCAGGTCAGGCTGCGTGCCGAACACGAACTGGTGCAGCTCGATGTCATAAGCCAGCGGGCTGCAACAGTTGTGTACGATTTCAGCTATGTCGGCGTTACTGACCGCCATACTGCAATCCGAGCCGGTCGAGGATGTCGCGGAGTTGCGACGCGTCGATACCGAAATTAAGGGCCTGGCCGTCCTTGTCGCCGAGTTCGTGGATAGCGACTATCTGTCCGGATTCATCCACAACGGGGCCTCCGGAGTTGCCTCCGTTGGTGTCGATGGAGTACTGGATGAGCTTCACGCGTCGTCCTTCATCTTCACGGAAGGCTGTGATATAGCCTTTGGTCAGGTTGGCCGGCAGTCCTTTGGGGTTACCGTAGGTGGCCACGAAGTCGCCCTGACGCGGGTGTTCGTCGGAGATGTCGAAGTAGGGCACGGTCTGGTTGTTGTCAAGCGCGACCTCGAAGATTATCAGGTCAAGCTGATTGTCGGGCGACGAGTATTTCACACTCTTGATGGCATGAACCTTGTTGAGGTCGAGATTCGTGTCGTGCGGGTCGTCCTTATACCGTATCGCTGCGCATGAGGCTGCCTGAGCCGGAGTCATCACATGGTAGTTGGTCACGGCAAGACCGTTCTCGTTGATGAAGAAACCGGTCCCGAGACCGTTCGGTGTGCGCACCTCGAATGTACGCGGTTTCATGAAGAGCGCCAGGTCGTAGACGGGCTGAGGCTTCTTCTTCACCCATCCTGCCTGTATCGAATCGGGAATCTCGATGGGCCGGTACGACTTGCGGTTCTGCATCGCTGCCAGGCGGTTGATGCAGTATGTATTGCGGTCGTCGTACGACACATAGACATTCACAGTGTCAGTACCCGTCTGCAGGAATTTTTTCCGGTCATGCGAGTCGGGCACGAGACGCACGCGCTTGCCGATGGCGTTGTTCTTCAGGAAACTTTCGATGTGCTGGTCCGGAGCCACGCCGATAAGCCGGGCTCTTACGCCTGATGTCAGGGTCAGCACATTGCCTTCGGCGGCAGCTACCTTTCCGCGATAGTTTTCGATGGCTACGCCCGAAGTGCCGCCTCCGCCACGCTCTCCCTGCGTCTTGTGCCGGCGGAAGAGGAAGATGGCGATGAGAATTACCGCCGCTATAATCAGAACTCGTTTCATATCTTACGGTTGTCGGATTATTATTCAGTTGTTGCGGCTCCTGTCACCGTGGCTCTCAGAGGCGTCAGTACTCTTATGCTTTTGCCCTGGGCCTTGCCTGTGCCGGGTTCGGTCACCACGATGGAGCATCCGGCCGTCGGTGTGCCTTCAAGGATGCCCACACTCGACGGCATCAGGTCGTTGTGGCCGTTGATGAAACTTGTCAGTTTCAGACCTGTGAGAGGACACAGGGTGAAGGTGGCTGTGCCGTCGGAATATTTAGTGATGGTGAAAACCGATTTTTCCTGTATCTCGTCAACCAGATTCTTGAAAAGATAACCACCGTCGGCCTGAGGGACCGGATTGGCGGCGAAGAGTTTGGCTAACTCTTCACGCTGTGCTGTCGCTGCCGGCCGCGCAGTCTCGGCAGCCGGAACTTGTGCAGGCTGTGGTGCATGTTGTGGCGCGGCGCCGGAATTGGCAACCGGGACGTCCTGCGACGGCTGTACGTCTGTCGCGCTGTATGCGGCGCCCTGGAAGTGAGCAAGCAGCGACTCGGAGACGATGCGCCATGCCCGGGCAAATTCAGGGCTGTTCAGATTGTATGCCATAGTTGTTTGTTTTTAGTGTGGCTGTGTCAGAATGGCAGTTTCGGGCTTACATGCCAAAGGCATGTCCGTACGTTACTGTAAATTACGCATCGGCGTCAAGCCCGTGATACACATTCTGACACAGTCACGCAGTTTATTGAATGGTTACTTCGAGTTTATCCGTGATGACCCAATATTGGCCTTGAAGAGTCACTTTACCCGGTTTGATGACCGAGATGGTGCGGGAGTTGCTTCCTGAAGGTGCCGTAAAAGGTTTTACGAATTTGCTGAACATCTCCAGATCGTTCTGAATCATATCCGTCGCAGCCGGATTGACCGTATAAGTCCCCGTGTTGTCAAGTACTTCAAGACAGAACATCTTTTCAGGACTTGCCTCCGAACGCATAGTGCGCGTCCAAAACCGTGCCACGCCGTTCTCGAGCTGAGGTGTAGCGTAGTATACATCTCCTTTTTTTACGGGCACAGGTGCGGGCGCGGTGTGCTGCTGTTCGGTCGTGGCGGTCTTGGCGCCGGGATGGAGAGCGCTGTCTGTGGTACGTTGCTGACGCGATTCCTGAGTCTGTTTCCGGTTAAGACCGGCTACGGCTGTACTGAGAGTGTTCAGCTTGTCGGTAGCGGAGCTCAGTTGCGTCTTGACGGACGCAAGTTCGTTCTGCATGTCGGCAATCTGACTGTCGCGTTGCCGAAGTTCGTCACCGAGCTTTTTTGTGTGTCCGAGGGCTTCCTGACATTCTTTCTGGAGTTTGGTCACCAGATAGATTGCCACGATTGCAAGCCCCAGGCCGGCAAAACCGATAAACTGGTGGGTATGGCTGCCGGATTTTTGCCGGGGAGTCTCGGGGACTTCTGTACGGGTGTCAGAGGCTGACGATGAGATGCGTGCGGACTGCGCCGTGGGCGCAACGATGGCGGCATGCGCATCCGATGTGTCGGCCGTCGCGAGTTCTCCGACGTCCGGCATATCGACAGGCACTGTCACCCCGTCAGGCGTGACAGTGGCCGTTCCTGCCGCGGTGTTGTCCGCGGCAGGATTAACGGGCTGTTGCTGTACGTTATGGTCTGCTTGTGCCATGGCTGACTTCCGTTACTTTTTTTCGGATTTGACGCTTCCGGCAATGTCCTTGCCGAGCAGATACAGCGACTGCTTCAGAGGCCAGAAGAACATCGGTTCGCGTACACGGGTCTTCGGGGGATTGCTTTCTGATTTCTTCGTATGCATCTGGCGCAGAGAGTTGTTGGCATAGCCGCGCAGTGACGCCGGAATCAGCGACACGTCACAGCTCAGGTCATTCAGCACAGCCACGACATCGGAGTCCTCCAGCATGTCGATGAATCCGTTGAACATCTTGCCGACAGATGCGATGGTCTGCTCGGTCACCTGATTGTAGCGCAGGGCGTGCGTGGTGTCCTCGTCTTCATATACGTGGTATACCTGCTCCACCGGATGGATGCCCTGATCGTCCTGGATGCTCATGAGAGCGCCCTTGGCAGTGACTTCCTTCGGATTGTCGGCGAAGTGTACGGTGACTTTCGCTTTCTCCAGTTCTTCGTGGCTGAATTTCTTGCCGAAGTAGTGGAATACTGCCTCGATGATTTTTGCTATGACGTCTTTGTTCGGACTGATGAGCTGGATGTACTTACTGCCCATACCGGTGAACGATATTTCGGTAGGTACGCTCACCTCGGCCATGTACACACAGTATGCCAGGTAGTAGATGAGCGATGTGAAGTGGAGCACGGGCAGCTGGAGCATTCCGTCGCGCGACTCGCGGATGGCTTTGGAGAAACGCGTCTTGCTGTCGTTCGAGAAGAGATAGCTGATGATGTCGGCCGATGAGTTGGCATCCTGATAGACGTCTTTCACCTCCTGATCGTCGGTCCAGTAGTGCGATTTTTTATAGAACTGAACGAATCCGTTCTCTTTGAGGCCCTGCGCCGATTTCTCGATGCCGTCGCCCCATAGGTCGTTGGCGGCGAAGAATGCGGAGAAAACGATTGATTCCTTGGTGTTCTTGTCGTAGTATACGAAGTCTGTCGTACCACCGCCGATGTCAATATTGGCGTAGGGCTGAGCGAACTTCAGGTTGCGGCTGAACTCATAGTAGGGAGAGATACTTTCGGTGCAGTAGATGATGTTGGCCTGACAGCGGACCTTCTGACAGGCATCGTTCCATGCCGTTTCGAAGGTGGTGCGGTCACTTTCGCTCATCGAGATAGGCAGCGTCACTGCTACATCGAATGCGTCCGAACTCTCGTTAAGCACGCTTTCGTTCTTCATCATCCACAATATCTGCTCGAAGAATGTGCTCATGCGCTCTTCCGAGAGTCCGTCGAAGCTGTCCCATTTGATATTGGTGCGGTAGTCGTTCGATGACTTGAGCACGAGGTCACGGCTGTAATTGAAGCCGATATTCGTATTGAAGAACATCTCCAGCTTGTTCAGCTTGCCCGACTGCTGGTAGGTGGCGGTACGCATCGGGAACTTTATGTCGTGACCAAGTTTGACGGGCACGAATTCGCGGCGGAGAATATTGTCGAAACTTCCGAAGTCGCCCATACCTGAGGCGGAGTTGAACGTCACCATCTGGAAGTCGTTCGGGCTGTTCGGAGTGCCGTACTCGAAGGCCTCGATGAATGTCGGGTCGAAACTCTTTCCGTTGGGAATCTTCACCTGTACCACATGCGTATTGGTGGTGCCGAAGTCGATAGCGAACGACATCTTGAATGTGGCTTTGGTGCGGTCGGCGTTAATCATTCTAAATTTGGGAATGATGAGGGCGTGGGTCGCCGGAAGGTCTTTACCTGTCGGAACAGAGATTTCCGCAAATGAGAATGATCCGTCAACGTGGATGTGGTCAGTCGATATGGTGGCGCCGTTCACACCGCGCTCGGTGCGTAGATGATTTGTTGCCGATACTTCGTCAGTTTCTTCCTGCGGATTTGAGGCCTTGGGATGGAAAAGACCGGGCTCGTAGAACTTGAATCCGACATTCTTGATGGTGGTGCCGAGCATGATGTTGTACACATTGTGCTCTGTGGTGGCCTGGAGATTCTCAAGTTCGGTCGGACGGTTGTCGGCATAAAGCCGATAACAGGGGAACATGGCGAAGTCGAACGTGTTCGATTGGTCGACGGCGTCGACTTTTTGCTTGCTCTTGGCGGAAGTATCATAGGTTTTTTTGAACTCGATGGTCTTGTCGCTCAGAAGAGGTATGCGCAGGGTGACGGTGACTATCTCGTGGTCATCGTCGCAGTCCATCGTAAGCATGCCTGTTGACTCGCCTTTTTCGTTAATGAGGTCAGATACCTTGAAGAAGTCGAAGAAAAGTTTTTTGAGCGGGAGTAGATAGCGGCAGGGCTTCTTCGAACCGGTGAAGAAGGCTGTGTCGTTCAGATTGTAGCTGACTTCGATGATGCGTTCCTCGAGAAAATCGTACGGAACAATCTGAGGATACGGCACCTTTGAGCCGAAGCCCATCAGCTGGCGGTCGAAGACGTCTTTTTCCGGACAATCAGTCCACATATTCGGATTCCACTGAAGCGGTTCCACGAACTTGGCTCCCGGTATGCCGGCCTTGGTAAGTGCCAGTGGTGTCTCGCGGTCGGGATGATTGTGGCGGAAGTTGTCGGATGTCGTCTTCATCAGATAGTCCGATGTGCTGCTGTTGATGTGGACAGTGTTGTCGGTCACCATCAGCTGCACGCCGTTGACTATCACATCGATGTTGTCGGGCTTCGATGCGAGTTTCTTGGCGGTGCCGAAATTCGCAGGATTCACTTTGACCTTATCATACAGATCCTTGTCGTATTCCGATCCGCTGTCCTGAAGGAAGCGCTTCAGGTCGGTGAAGTTGTTGCCCATGGCGAATGAAAGACGGTAGAGGTATTCGCGGAACGCCGGCTCACGTTCGCACAGAGGAGTTATTCCTGTTTTCCCTGTGAAAAGATTGCGGCCGCCGTAACCCACGAGAGTGCCGGGCTTGAGTTCGTCTATGAGGTTGGGCGATGTGTAGACAAGCGAGATGGGCGATGTGCCGCCGATGACCATCTTACCCCACTTGAAGACATATACTTGCTTGATTCCCTGGAGGGCAGGGTAGGAGAACGCAGCCTTCAGAGCCTCGGCCAGTCTGTGGTGGCCGGTTTCGTTCGACTGCTTGAGGTTGTCATACTCGGTGTCGATATCCCAGCGCTCTGCCTTGAAGTTGAAGTCGTCGCCGTATTTGTAGATGAATTCAAGCATGTCGAGCAGGTCGTCGACGAGCTTGTGGTAGGCCGTAGGCACGATGTGTCCGCTGTCGCTGTCGATTTTACCTCTGTGCGCGATGCCCTTATGCGAAGCCTGAGCTTCAAGAGCATTGATTTCCTTGAGCGCGCTTGAGAAGAGAAAGAGACGGGCCAGCGCTGTCGGCATGGACGAGCCGAGCTTATTGAGGTCGGTGCCGTGTGAGAATACACCGTCGTCAATCATTGTGGGATCCAGTGGGTCTTTCTGATACAGAATCCCGGTATTAGTAGTTGCCGGAGACGTATTCTCGGGCGTCATGAATTTGCTCATGTAGATTACTTTTTGTTAGGCGTTAGAGGATTGATTCTGTCGAAGCCTTTTGAAGCTGCGTCGTGGAGAATGTCAGCAAATACCCACTCGGCTTCGTGGTTATCCTTGAGAACTTTGATTTTCTCCTGAAGGTGCTTCCCTATGGCTGAATTCATGAAAGCAAAGAGGTTGTCTTCGCTCAGTGACGAGCCTCTTGAAGTGATGAAATCTCCGATAGCGGCTAAAATGCCTCCATCATCTTCTGTCGTTTTTGCTTCTTCCATGAATAAGTCCGAATACTTCTTGCGCGACAGGTCCGTAAGGGCTACGCGATGCGAGTTCGGCGCATGTTTGTCGTTGCCTTCGAAGTCAAGTTCCTTGAGCCAGTCCTGAAAGAGCGTGTAGAATTTGTCCAATTCATCGTAAAGGGTCTTAATCCGCCGGGCTGCGTCGCTATCTTTCTTTTTAGCGGCCTGAAGGATATCATAGAAATCCTTGCCCTCGATTTTCTTGTCTTTTTCGAAGATTTCCTCATGGAAGAACTTCAGTGCGATACCGAGGGTGACAAGGTGATTCAGCGAAGTCTGAATCGACACCTTGTCGAAGTCGGCGATGAAAAGGCGCTCCCTGGGGGCTTTCTGTCCGGGGGTGGAGATGAACTTGTCGTCTACGGCGAATTTGAAGAACTTTTTGTCTTCGTCACGCTGTGCCACGAAGTGCTCTATCATCATGGCAGAGATGAGCTCCACGAAGTTGGCCTTGTTCTCCTGCTTGTCGCCGCCGTCGCAGTAGGGGATTATGGTGGGGTTTGGGTCGCCCACGTAATATACATTCTTGATATATTCGTAGATGCCGGATTTCTCATAGAAGTCGAGGGCAGCCTTGGTCTTGGCGTTGAAGCGCTCGGCCTTGATGGCGGCTCCGTCGGATGCTTCGGGGTTGAAGTAGGGCAGTACAAGTATGGTGGCAATCTGGGCCTTGTTGCCTTTGACAGTATTTATGGCCTTGACGATTTCGGGTATGCCCGATGCGCCGGTACCGCCGAAGAGCGAACCTATCACTACTACTTTGTCGCCGTTTCCGGGCTGGAAGTAGGTCATAATCTGGTTGAATTCCTTTGTCCCGGCTATGGTATGGAAGACCACGCTGCCTATGTTGGGATTGCCTTTGAAGCCCACAGTCATGTCGAGGTTCAGTTCGGTGTCAGGTCGCGATGATTTGTCGAAAAGCGATTCGAGGAAGTCGCTTGTGCTGAGATTGACGCCCGAAAGGGTTTTGTAGCCTATGTAATCGCGGAATTTTTCGTTCTCCTGCGCAGGATGGAAGGGATATACGTAGTCCTCGAGCACATCGATGTTGCGCAGACGTGCGGCGAAGAACTCGTTCACCAGTTTCACGGCGTCACCCTGAGCTGTGTGGCGTCCGTAGGCTGCCGTGTGGATTTGGTTGTATGTCTGCAGAAGTTCGACCGTGCGCTTCTTGTCTGCATTCTTTTTATCATAGTCGATGATTATGGGGAATACCTCATAATTGTCGAACGCCGGTACGCCGGATGCAAGCAGCATCGCCGTAGAGCGCATGACGCGCTCTCCGGTGCCGCCTATCGCGAAGATGAATAGTTTTGGCATCTTTTTCGGTAATTAAGGTTTAAGGAAGGGAACGGCTTTGCCGTTGATGGTGAAGCGCTTCAGAAGCACGCTCCAGGGGAAGAAGAAGAAAAGTGCGGCGAGGAGGGCCGTGGTCAGGTCGAAGTCGAAGCGAACGTCTTCGCCACGGTCAAGGGCTGCCTGGATTTCGCCTTTTTTGTTGAAGAGCTCGTCGAGGAGCTGCTCGTTCTCGAACTGCACGCGGCTCTGCTCGGTGTAGTAGTCTTCGTTAGCCTTGTAGAAGGAGTATTCGCGGAATATACCCGTGTTGTCGACGGCATTGGTCTCGCCCATTATCACGAAGTCGGCGTAGAAGTAACCGATGAGAGCGGCGATGGCCATGAAGATGAACCACATGCCGATGTTGGCCGACTTCTGCGATGTGCGGCTGTTGCAGCATCCGAAGTAGAAGGCGGCGCTGATGATAAGGCCGATGATGAGTGCGGCGATTATGCCGTGGCTGAAGCCTCCGCAGTTCTCGAAGAAGTTGAGGTGATAGACGTTGTCATAGTCCGGACTGCCGGTGACAAGGAAATAGAAGAAGTCCATTGCTGTAGATTGTTAAGGTTTTTACGTTGATTTATTAGTTTGCTAAATATGAGAGATTTATGTTCATGAGTGTGTCAGTCTGCAGCCCTTTCTCCATGCCTTTAATGAGTTCTGCCAGACCGAAAGTATTGCCGGAAGCAGGGTCGTAGTCCTCAGTGTCATTGTCGATGCTCCATGCCGTGGTCCAGCGGTTGTCGATGTTTTTCGGTATGGCCACGTTCACGGTTACCGTTTTGTCGCCGCCTTTGGCTTGGGAAAGGCGTACGTTGGTCGGTACGGTCACTTTCAGCACTCCGTTGGTGACTTCGGGGTTCAGGGGAAGTACCCGTCCGTTGTTGGTGAATATTATCGTCGAGGGATCGACTTCGGCAAGTCCGGCAGGCAGCTTGACATTCAGTTTGAGCTCAGCTGTCGGATTGGCTTTGGGGAGAACTTTCGAGCGCTGCGAGGTGCGGTTATAGCCTTCGATATCCTGAATACCGAAGAACAGCTCCGTCGGATTGTTCAGTTCGGTCAGCGGCTGCGCGGCCAGCCAGCGGAGAGCCTGCTTCTGACCGAGCACGATGATGAAGTACGGGCGCTGTATTCCGCCTTTGGCCGTGGGCTTGGAGTGGTTGAGGCTGTTCCAGTAGTTGCCCTGATAACCTCCCGTATAGCGGAGAACAGCTGCGGCAAGGTTGCTGTGTCCCGAGAGTGACGCGGCGATACGTCCGCGGAGTTCGCGGAGTGCCACTTTGGTGTCGACACCGCTGCCGAGGCTCATGATGCCGTCGGTGACGAGGCACATCATCACGTCGCAGGTGTCTATACGCGCGGCAGCCTTGCTGAAGTACTGCTCGAAGGTCGAGGTGGACTTGTTGGCCTGCGCGTTGACGCTTTTGGCTATGTTTACCATCAGACCGGTGAAAGGCTTCGGATTGCCCTGAAAGAATACCGGTGTGTTGACGCCGACTACATCGCGCAGTGCCGATACGCTCTGGATGATGCCGGGGTCGGCGGCATTGAAATACGGCTTCATGCTGACGGAGGCGTCGATGATGATTTCGGCGCTCGCCGGTCGGGCGGCGGTCTCGTCGACCTGCCCGGGTCCGGCATAGATGGTGTTGTCGTTCAGCACTTCGGTCTTTTTCCGGCAGGAGGTGAAGCACAGCAGTCCGGCCGTGAGTACAGTTATGAAGATCAGGGTCTTTCGCATGATATTTGGAGTTAAGCTGTTAATACTGAAGTGGGTTTGACCTGTTCCCCGTCGATGGAGTAGCCTATCTCGACGATGTCAACAATGAGGGCGCTTCCGGCATCATCCGGAGCTATGTCGCTGCGGAAATTGCGTGAGTTGGGGCAGAGGTTGTCGAGGTCCGAGGATGCCTCTCCACGGATGTCGTCGTATTCCTGAGTGCATGAGGCCACGAAGAGCATAGGCACGTTCAGCGATATGCCGAACCGCACCATAAGGTCGTTGAGGGCGTGGAAGAGCCGTTCGATGTTCGGACGGTTGAATGCCAGACCGTAGTTGCGCGTCTCGTCGGTCATGAAGGGAAGGCGGCTGTACGCGTAGTAGCGACAGATGGTGTTGAAGGCGCTGTGGTCGGCGTTGAGCGCGTCGGTGAGCAGTGTGCGGATTTCCGTGCGGATTTCTGCCGGCGTGGCATCCTTCGGAGCGGCGTAGGCCGAGAGTCTGTCACAGAGGGCGCTGACGCCGTCGGCAAGGCGGTTCTCGATGTCGTCGCACATGTCGAACGAGGCGTTGCGGCATGGTTTCAGTATCGCGGCGCTTGCGGCTTTCTCGATGGCGCGCGCACCGTTGTGCAGAGCATCTGTGAGCGCCGCGCCTTCGGCCATCAGTGTGCTGATGCGTCTGTTGTCGGCTTTTATGGTCGCATTGCGTTCGGCAATCGTTCTGTCGCGTTCGGCGATGGTGCTTTCCGCTGTTTTAAGTGCCGTTTCGGTGGTCCTGATTTTCTCGTCCTTGGCCTTTTCGCTGTCCTCGAGCAGGGCGCGGTAGCGGTCGATAAGTTCGATGACGTCAGTCGTCGCTCCCTGTGTGTGCTTTTCGTCGCGGTTTTTGATTTTCGAGTCGAGGTCCTGACGTATCAGTCCCAGCGAATCCTCTGCCTCATTGAGCTGCTCGAGACGTGCGGAGGCTTCTTCGGTAGTCTTGCAGTCCTTGAACGCCGGAATCACCGAACCGAGGTAGGCGACGACAGCGCGGCTCACAGCATCCTTGATACTGTCAGGCGACATCGACGCCACGGGCTGTCCGATGGCGGCGCTGACAGTGCGAAGGTCTTCCTCGTGAGCCTTCAGGCGCACTTCGGCTATGTCTTCCGGGACGGTCAGACGCGCGCTCAGCACGTCTGCGAAAGCATCGGCGGATTCGGCTGTCGGCAGACGGTCGTTTTCGGGAAGGCTTTCGTTGACCTTGGCGATGATGTCAGCTATGGCGGTGTTGACAGCCATCTGCTTGGCTTCGGGATTGGCGCCTTCGTTCAGCAGGTCGCCGATTCTTTGGAATACGGTCGAATCGAGTGCGCTCCAGCTGATGCTGTTGCCGACTATCGGGCCGTATTGTTCGCGCAGCCATTCCTTGACCAGCTTCCGGCCTTCAGGTGAGTTGAGGCTGATGGTCTTGGAGACCACGGTCGGTCCGGCGCCGGCACTGAGAAGTCGGGATGCTATGATTCTGAAGAATCGCACCATGATTTCCATCGCGGAGCCTGTCTTGACCTCTCTTTCGGCATCGTCGATATACTTCTTGAGTTCCTTCTCATCCCTGGCTTTGGCAAGCAGGACATCGGCTTCGCTGCAGGTGATAGCCGGCGGAAGCTGCGTGGTACTTGTCGTCTGAGTCTTCAGTCGTTCGATGCCCTGAAGTATATATGCAGGGAGGGTGTCTTCGTTAAGTCCGGCCTCGATTTTTACGCCGACAGCGGCGCGAATTCTGTCAAGGCCCTCTTCGAGCTTCCTGTACTTGTCCAATGTGCCGTTGTGGGTCAGTTCCAGATCGTTATATCTGGTCTGCAGGTCGTCTGCCGGCTCTGCCGGATTCGGTAGGGTAGGAGCGTCATCTGCTCCCGGTTCCTGATTTCCGTCGGCGGCATCGGGCTGTGTGTCGGGTTTTGATTTTTTGGAGCCGGCCCGGTATGCTGCAATTATGAGCAGTATAATCATGATTACTGCCAGTGCCCATCCGGCAGCGGCGATAATCTTGAGATTATCCATATCTTCGTCGGTTTCGGCCTTGACCGCCTCAGTCGCTTCTGCCTCGGCAGGCTTGACGGCTGTCTCGGGAACGTTTTCCTCATATCCGACAGCCCACTCCTTGTCGCCGTGTGTGACGCTATACATGATGCCGCTGCGGAGCCTGATGCCCTGATTGTCGGTCAATTTTGCAATTTCGTTTTCGTTGAGACTATTCATGGCTTTTCCCAGAAATATCTGAGTGCCGTCTGCAACAATCCGGATGGTGTCGCTTTTGCGTCCCTCATAGTCCAGCACGATACTCTCTACGATAAGGTCGGAAAGAGTGTCGGGAGCCTGTGCGAGGGATTTGGAGAACTCTCCCGAAGTTCCCGTCAGAGTATCGGATTTTGTCGTGAACAGTTCCCAGCGGTTGTTGTCGCCGAGTTTGAGCACGTTGGATGCCTGTCCGGTGGCGGCGCTTCCAGGCACGGCGGCTGCCGCGAGGAGCAGCGCACTGATGATGCACTTGATTTTCATAATGATTATATGGTTACTGGCCAGATACTGCGTTTTGTGATTTCTCCCATAAGGTCGGTGCCGAGCGGCGTGTTGCCGACGGCTTCGAGATTGCCGCTCCGCAGCGATATGCGGTTGCGGTAATCTACGTTGAGACTGAGTGTCAGATGAGCGGAATTGTTGAATACCGCCATCGGGAATTCTTCCATAATCGACACGAACTCGTAGTCGAGACGGTTGATGCTCGCGGCTGTCTCGTCGACCGGAAGATAGGTCTGTACGAGCAGAATCTTCTCAGCTCCGCCGAGATCGGTGATTTCGAGCGGTTCGGTGCAGAAGTCCTCGAGCCGCACGCCGTTCTCGAGGGATTCGAGCCGGGTGCAGTCGAGCAGTTCTCGGTAGACATACCTTCCGCCGAGGGCCTGATATGCAATGCCGTAGGACGCGTAGAAGCGTTTCGACCGAATGCGCACCGGCGACTCTGCCGTGGCGAAATTGTCGACGAGCACTTTCGCTCCCTTCACCACTACGGTCTTCTCGAGGTCGTGGTCCGTGAAGGTGGTGCCGTCGGGCCTGCGCACGGTCTCTCCCTCAAGCAGTTTCTTGATGAGGCGGAACCCGGTGGCCGCGAACGGCTTCAGAGCCTCACGCAGACGTGCCTGAAGCGGAATCAGACGGCAACTGCGGCCTGAGAGGATGACGGCGTCGATTTTCAGTTTCTTGCCGGCGCGTTCCATCAGTCTGGAGATGAGGGCTGCCGTAATCTGGCGAAGGTATTCCTCGAATTTGCGGTGCGTCAGTATCAGGTCCGCATCGAATGTCACGCCGTTCACCGTAATCTGCGAGCCCGGTGTAAGAGCCGGCTTGACGGTCTGCTTGATGGCATCCTTGAGCGACAGACGCTGCGCGCGGGTGGTGTTGTCCGACTCGCGGGCGGTCGATACGGTCGTTTCCATGAGCGGGAGTGCCGGCAGGCTTTCCTTCAGAATTTCGGCTATCAGGAAGTCGAGATAGTTGCCGGCTTTGCCCGTGCCTATTTTCCCGAGGATTTCGACGATGTACTTTCCGTCCTTGTCTTTCCTCTTATTAAATAATGTAAGGTCGAGTGTGCCGGCACCCATATCGAATATCAGGATGTTCTCGTCGTCGTCGAACTTTATGCTCTTATGCCCTTCGTTGAGCATGTCCCAGTTGCGGACGTAGTAGGCTGCCACAGCATCCGACTCGCTGACGAAGCGCAGGTATCCTTCGCGAACCTGCGGGAAGGTCTGACGGGCAATCTTCTCCAGCGTGCGCAGGTTGGCCGGCGAATAGGTGTTGGGGTAGGTGAGGACGAGTTTGTTCACCGCGCGACCCTGCAGCTCGGGAGATATGAAGAATCTGAAAAGCGACGAATATGATTCGCGGAATATCGAGTTGATGCGCATCAGGGCTGTCTCTTCGTCGGCATCATGTGCCTGCATGGCTTCTATGGTGCCGAGCTGTCCGTCCTTTATGCGTGTATAGCGGAACGTGGCGAAGTCAGGCTTCTCGGGGAGGAGTTCGTTGCCCATGAGTATTTTCAGGCAGGGCAGCTGGTGGTGCACCTCGTCTTTGATGAGACTCGACGTCGGCGACAGGCATACCGACATGTTGAGGTATTCTTTCGGCTCGCTGCCTACGGTCGGGTCAAGCTGGCTGCACAGCGACGATGTCTGCACGGACGCCGTGTTGGCTCCCTTGGTGATGTTTATGCGCTGGCTGCCCAGTGCATCCTTCACGTCGTGGAGCACGATGTCCGAGGAGAGGAACGGAGTCCCTTTCTCAAGTTCGTCGCGCTTGAATGTTCCGCTCTCTGCCTCGCGGAAGATAAGGTTCTTGCGCTCCCTCAGATTTATGATGGCATTATCGTACTGGCATACGATGGCCGACGAGCCGTAGTCCACGCAGAGCCATTGGGCGTTGGGCTCGAGGTGCATTTTCCACAATATCGACACTTTGCCTTCCTTGCGGTTGTCGGTGCTGAAATCCTGAGTGCCGTCGGCGTCCTCATAGTAGTCGAACGTCAGCACCGACCGCACCTGCAGGTCATAGCTCGTGGGGTCAGCGGCGTTGTAGATGTTCCGGATCGAAGTCGGGTTGAACACCGCCTTGAGCATCGTGAAGGCATTGTGCCCGTTGGGAATGAAAAGACCTTTCGCTGTCTTCATGGCATCGAGGTCCCGTCCGTCGACGCTCGTCAGGACATGGTTGCGCTTGGTCCCGCCGTATTGGACGGACACGTTGTTGAGCACTTCCTCCGTCAGGGTCATGTTGCATATGGTCAGGCCGGCCTTCGGATTGGTGTCGTCGGTGGCGATGTTGGCCAGCTTGACGGCGATGTTGGTAGTGATAGGAGTGCCGGGGATGAAGCGCAGCGTGTCCGATACGACAGATGTATTCGGATGATACTGCTTCTCCTGAGAGCCTGCGCTGCATGTGAAGACGCACAGCTCCGTCCCCTGCAGGTCCTTGCGGAGTGTGAACGGTGTGGTGATAACCTTGGAATCGCGCTTGTTCGGGCTGTATGACGGAGAAGTGTACACGGTGGTCTCGATACGGTATTTCTCTTTCTCGGTCACCGGATTGGCTATGGTCGTGAAGTCGATGAATATCGGCAGTTTCTGCACATTCTTTTTGCCGGGTTTCAGAGTGAAGGCGCACGCCGCGGTGCCGTCCTCGAAGGAAAGCAGCCCGGGCACCTCCTTATCGTCGCGGAACAGTTTCAGCGACATTCTGCATTCCTGCGACGGTGTGTAGCTGAATTCCTCGGCTATCCATGCGCCTATTTCACCGACGTTCTCACGCTTGAGCGACGACGAATACTGTATCTCGTCCTCGTTTAGCACCGGGGTGATGCGCGGAGCTATCTCAAGAGGGTCAAGTGCTATCTCGATTTTGTCGGAGTGGCTGTCGATGACGGTGTCTTTCTTCTCTTCAAGAAGCTCGACCGTGAAGTCTATCGTGTAAGACCGCGGATTGGCATCCTGCGTGCGGGTGCAGTCGGTGATGTGATGCTGGTTGAAAAGCAGCTGGAACGGCGTCGACATCGATTCGATGGTCATGTCGACCGGGAACTCGGCCTGCCGGTACTCCTTCCCGTCGTACAGCACGGCGAAGAGGTCGTTCTTGTCACAGACGAGTTCCTTGGGGACCTTGATGTCCCTGATATTAAGTCTGACACGGCGCTCGACGCGGTTCGACTGGCGCAGAAGCCTCGGGAGGAAGCCGCTCTTCGGCTCTGTCACCCTGATGTTCCACTGCAGGTCAACGTTGATTTTGCCTGTCGGGCGGTTCTTGAGATTGATTTTTATCTGCATATAGAGTTAGATTTTTTCGATTTTGAGTACCCGGTTGGAGGGCCGGTAGTGGTTTATGCGGTTCAGGACTCGTATTACCATTATGACTATCAAGGCGATGAACGCGAGTATAATGATGAGGTCCCAGATGAGAACGGCCGTGACAAGGTCGTCATGGAACCAGAACCAGAACGAATCCGACAGCGTCCATACTCCCATTATTTTGGTGTCTGAAAGCAGCTGGAGCCGTTGAGCCGTCTGCATGCCGCTCCTGAACGCCGGGACGTCGGCCAAAAGCACGGCGCCGTCGTATATGCCGTCGACGAAACGTATGCGCGTTTCCAGCAGCAGACTGTCGCCCGGACGTATATCGCGGCTTTTCAGCGCGATTTCCATTTTGGAAGTGCCCTGTAACTTGGTCCATATTCTGTACGTGGAGCTGTCGCCCTTCATATAGGAGTGCACGCTCAGCAGTTCGTAGTCCGGACTTGTCGAGGACGGTTCGAAAGATGCTTCCCATCCCTGGTATACGCGGCTGAACAGCACCTGCGAAGGTATATTGGTCACTGAATACATCGACGGGCGTGCGTTGGGCAGCAGCTCGTAAAGAACGATTTTATACTTGCCGTCGGCTGATAGCAGTTTGCGCAGTCCGGTGTCGACAACCTTGAAATTATCGTAGAATTTGCTTACCGTTCCGAATACATCGTCTTTGATTGAAGCGAATACGGAAGGCTCGCAGTAGCCTGCGTTCGCTATCGTGGCCCACTCCTTGGTGTAGTCCTCGGTGCCGTTGGCCGCCTCGTCGGTCACCATGATGATGAATGTGCGGTCGGCAGGGGTCGGCTCGACATCGCCGTTCGCTTCCTTTCCGGCGCTCAGTGAGGCCGCTTTTACAAGATATGGTCTGGCGAGAGACTGGACTGATGCCGGCGATTCGCCCACCGACGGGTCATGCGAATAAGGCCAGTCGCTGAAGAACTGATTTAGTATCCGCGAACTTTTGTTCGGGCAGGTCCTCCAGATGACGGGCTTCCTGTTGTCGTCGTGGTAAGGACGTACGAAGGCTGCCATGTCAGGATTCTGAAGCGACAGGGAGTAACCGACGACCGATATATAATCCTTGTTTTTATTGAACTGCGCCTGCTCGAGAAAGTCGTTGAGATTCCTGAGCATGGAAGTGCTCGTATAGGTGCTTGAATAAAGAGGCACGGCCCGGTCGAAAGCCACGATGTAGTGCTTGGCTGCTTTTGCAACTGTCGGGCAAGAGCCGATAATCATAACCGTGACTAGCAGTCGCAGAACAGTTTTAAGCGATGGAATACTGTTGCTGAAAGGGGTTGTATAAATATTGAATTTATGCATAGAGTCGATCTATCGGTTTACTTGCGTTGAGTCCTCATGTTTAGGAATAAGGCATCAATTACGGCATAGTTACGAATTTTTTTGTGACACACGGCAATGTGGAACGGATATTTTTTAGCGGATTGTGTTTTCCGGCCGTCCTTTTACGTCCGGGCGGCACAAGGTGAAAAAATATTTGGCTTCATAGAGCGGCTTTGACGAAAATATTTTGTAATTTTGCAAATAATCTCTACACACTCTATGAACAGTAGCAGCTTCGTCGCCATTGACGACATCAACAAGCAGGAGTTGCTCGACCTGCTCGAGCGTACCCGCTATTTTGAAGAGCATCCCAACAGCAAGATTCTCGACGGTCGTGTTGTTGCGACGCTTTTTTTTGAACCTTCGACCCGTACGCGCCTCAGTTTCGAGACTGCGGTCAACCGCCTCGGCGGCCGTGTAATCGGTTTCTCCGATGCCTCTACGTCAAGCACTTCCAAGGGCGAGACGCTCAAGGATACCATCAAGATGGTGTCGAACTACGCAGACATCATCGTGATGCGCCACTTCCTCGAAGGAGCCGCCCAGTATGCCACCGAAGTCACGGACGTGCCCATCGTCAATGCCGGCGACGGCGCCAACCAGCACCCCTCGCAGACTCTTCTCGACCTTTACTCTATCCTCAAGACCCAGGGGCGCCTCGAAGGTCTGGTCATCACCATGGTGGGCGACCTCAAGTACGGACGCACGGTCCACTCGCTGCTGATGGCCATGCGCCACTTCAAGCCGGTGTTCAACTTCGTGTCGTCGCCCGAACTGCGCATGCCAGAGGAGTATATCCGGCTGTGCGACCGCGAGGGCATCGAGTATCATGAGTACACTGACTTCTCCAAGGAGGTCATCGACTCGAGCGACATCATCTACATGACCCGCGTGCAGCGTGAACGCTTCTCCGACATCATGGAGTACGAGCGCGTCAAGAATCTCTACACGCTCCGCAACGCCATGCTCGACGGCTCCAAGCCCACTGTGCGCATCCTCCATCCGCTGCCCCGTGTGAACGAAATCAATACTGACGTCGACGATAATCCCAAGGCTTATTATTTCGAACAGGCCCGCAACGGTGTTTTCGCCCGTCAGGCCATCCTTACACGTGCCCTCGGCATAGATCCTTTGAAGTTATGAGAAACGATAAGAAAGAACTCGCCGTGGCAGCTCTGCGCAACGGCACTGTCATAGACCATATTCCTACGGAGGCGCTCTTCCGCGTGGTGCGCATTCTCGGCATCGAGGAGATGAGCACGTCGGTGACCATCGGCTACAACCTCGAGAGCCACCGTTTCGGCCGCAAGGGCATCATCAAGGTGGCCGATGTCGAATTCGCCGAGGACGTCCTCAACCGCATCGCCATAGTCGCTCCCACGGCTATGGTCAACATCATCCGCGACTACGAGGTGGTCGAGAAGCGTCCGGTGACTCTCCCCGACGAGCTGACGGGTATCGTACGCTGCACCAATCCCAAGTGCATCACCAACAACGAGCCTATGCACACGCGCTTCAGGGTGACTGACCGCGACACCATCACGGTGCGCTGTCTCTACTGTAACCACGTCTACCGCGGCGACGAAATCGAGATAGAGCGATGAGCCGTGTGAAGCAGAGCTGGAAACCGGGCACTCTCGTCTATCCGCTCCCGGCGGTGCTGGTGAGCTGCGGCGATGCCGTGCGCTCCAACCTCCTGACGGTGGCGTGGACTGGTACGATATGCACCAATCCGGCCATGCTCTACATATCGGTACGCCCCGAACGCTACTCTTACGACATCATACGGTCGAACATGCAGTTCACCGTCAATCTCACCACTGCCGATATGGTCCGCGCCACCGACCTGTGCGGCGTCCGCTCGGGCCGCGACATCGACAAGTGGGCCGCCACCGGTCTGCATCCCCGGCCGGGAGAGGCGGTGGAGTGTCCGTCGGTGGATGAGTCGCCGATCTCCATAGAGTGCCGTGTCAAGGCTATCATGCCGCTGGGCAGCCATGACATGTTCATTGCCGAGGTGGTCAACGTCCTGGCCGACGAGGCTTATCTCGACCCCGCGACCGGCAAGTTCGACCTCGAGCGCGCCGGCCTTATGAGCTACAGCCACGGAGGCTACTACGCACAAGGCGGGAAGCTGGGTACCTTCGGCTTCTCCGTAAAAAAGAAATAATCAATCATACACATAATTCCATTACTGTTATGCAAACTGATAAAGCGATTTTCGACCTTATTGAAGCCGAACACCGTCGTCAGAAAGACGGAATCGAGCTCATCGCTTCCGAGAACTATGTAAGCGACGAAGTGATGCGTGCCATGGGCTCGTGCCTTACCAACAAATATGCCGAAGGCTATCCCGGCCACCGCTATTACGGCGGCTGCCAGGTGGTGGATCAGGTCGAGTCGCTGGCCATAGAGCGCATCAAGCAGCTCTTCGGCGCCGAGTATGCCAACGTCCAGCCCCATTCGGGCGCACAGGCCAACATGGCCGTGTTCATGGCCTGTCTCAAGCCCGGCGACAAGTTCATCGGTCTCAATCTGAGCCACGGCGGCCACCTGAGTCACGGAAGCCCTGTCAACTTCTCGGGTCTGGTATATCAGGCTCTTGAGTATAATGTCGACGCCGAGACAGGCCGCATCGACTACGACGCCTTCGAGGAGACCTGCCGCCGCGAGCGTCCGAAGCTCATCGTGGGCGGTGCCAGCGCTTACTCGCGCGAATGGGACTATGCCCGTATGCGCCGCATAGCCGACGAAATCGGTGCCATCTTCATGTTCGACATGGCTCATCCCGCAGGCCTCATCGCCGCCGGACTTCTCGACAATCCTGTCAAGTACGCCCACATCGTCACTTCGACCACCCACAAGACCCTCCGCGGTCCGCGCGGCGGCATCATCCTGATGGGCAAGGACTTCGAGAATCCCTGGGGCAAGAAGACTCCCAAGGGCGTGGTGCGCATGATGTCGTCGATACTCGACTCCGCCGTCTTCCCCGGTGTGCAGGGCGGTCCGCTCGAGCACGTCATCGCCGGCAAGGCCGTGGCCTTCAATGAAGCCCTTCAGCCCGAGTTCAAGACCTATCAGACGATGGTGCGCGACAACGCCGCCACCCTTGCCGCCGCTCTCGTTGACATGGGCTACAACATCGTGTCGGGCGGCACGGACAACCACTGCATCCTCGTAGACCTCCGCAGCAAGTTCCCCGAACTCACCGGCAAGGTCGCCGAGCGCGTGCTCGTCGATGCCGACATCACCGCCAACAAGAACATGGTGCCCTTCGACAGCCGTTCGCCCTTCCAGACCTCGGGTATCCGTCTGGGCACTCCGGCCATCACCACCCGCGGCCTCACTACAGAATACATGCCCGTCATCGCCGAACTCATCGACACGGTGCTCCGCGCTCCCGAGGATGAATCGGTCATCAAGGCAGTGCGCGGCAAGGTCAATCAGATGATGGCTGACCGTCCTATCTTTGCATGGTAAACGCATCCGACAGACATCCGCGGTATTTCGCCGTGATTGTCGCCGCAGGCAAGGGAACCCGCTTCGGCGCCGATGTGCCGAAGCAGTTCCTGCCCCTGTGCGGCAAGCCCGTGCTGTGCCGCTCGATTGACGCGTTCCGAGCGTGTCCGGACACCGAAGTGGTGCTTGTGCTTTCGGACACGGGCCGCGACATGTGGCTCGACCTGTGCAGGCTGCACTGCATCGACTCTCCGCGCATAGTCATCGGCGGCGACAGCCGCAGCGAGTCGGTGCACAACGCCCTCCGCGCCATAGCGCCCGAACTGACTACGGAGTCGGTGGTGATGGTGCACGACGGGGCGCGCCCGATGCTCACGCCCGGCTTCATCAGCCGCATAGCCCGTGAGTTCGACAGGCCCGACGTCGATTCGGCAGTCCCTGTCATGCCGCTGACCGAGTCGCTGTGCATGGCCGACGGTGACGCTGCCGTCCGTCCGGTCGACCGCTCGCTTTACCGCAGCGTGCAGACGCCCCAGGCCTTCCGGGCCATCCGTCTCCTCGAAGCCTATGACGCGCTCGACGGCAGCGTCATGTCGGACGATGCCTCGATATTCACCGCATATACCGGCCGCCCGGTCCACACCGTCGCAGGCCTTGAGAACAATATCAAGATCACTCACCCACGCGACCTCGACATAGCCGGGGGCCTTCTCCGCCACTGACCGATAAGTAAAGGAATCTGAAAAGTGCTGTCGCTGCAGAAGTACGACATACAATATGTGAAAGGCATAGGCCCCCAGCGGGCCAAGCTGCTCGGGAGCGAACTCGGGCTGCATACGGCTTTCGACCTTTTGCGGCACTATCCGACGTCGTACATCGACCGCAGCACCACCTATAACATCCGCAGCCTGCACGGCGCCACGGGCGAGTTCCCCATGCTCCAGCTGCGCGGCCGCTTCGTGAGCTTCAACGTCGTGGGCGAAGGCGCGGCCATGCGCCTTGTCGGACTCTTCACCGACGGCACGGCCACCATCGACTGCGTGTGGTTCAAGGGCGTGCGCGAGCAGCGCAAGCGTCTGGCCACGGGCCGCGAATACGTGCTCTTCGGCAAGCCCGGCTACTTCCGCGAGCAGCTGCAGATGACCCATCCGGAGGTTGACCCTCCCGAGACCGCCGACAGCGCTCCGGGCGTCCGTGCCGTCTATCCGCTGACGGAGAAACTGCGTCAGCGCAACTTCGGCTCGCGCCAGCTTCATGCCGCCATAGTCGGATTCCTCCAGTCGCACACACATCCGTTCCGCGACACGCTGCCGCCGTCGGTGGTCCGTGCCGCCGGACTGATGTCGCTCGACGAAGCCATCCGCACGGTGCACATGCCGACGTCGCCCGACCGCCTCGAGCGCGCCCGGCAGCGGCTGAAATTCGAGGAGCTGTTCTACATACAGACCGACATCCTCATGCGCTCGCGCGAACGCAAGGCGCAGGTGCAGGGCTACATCATGCCGCGCGTAGGGCAGTGGTTCAACGACTTCTACCACAACTGTCTCCCCTTCGAGCTGACCGGCGCCCAGAAGCGCGTCATCAAGGAGATACGCGCCGACATCATGTCAGGCCGGCAGATGAACCGTCTCGTGCAGGGCGACGTAGGCTCGGGCAAGACCCTGGTGGCTCTCATGAGCATGCTGCTGGCCATCGACAACGGCTATCAGGCATGTCTGATGGCCCCCACCGAGATTCTCGCCACCCAGCACTACGAGACCATCTCGTCGCTGGCCTCGAAGATAGGACTGAACGTGAAGCTGCTCACAGGCTCCACGCGTGTGAAGCAGCGCCGCATCATCGACGAGGGTCTGCGCGACGGGGCCATACACATACTTGTCGGAACCCACGCCGTCATCGAGGACAAGGTGGTGTTCCGCAACCTCGGCTTCGCCGTCATCGACGAGCAGCACCGCTTCGGCGTGGCGCAGCGCGCGCGTCTGTGGAAGAAGAGTCAGGTTCCGCCCCATGTGCTCGTCATGACCGCCACGCCCATCCCGCGCACGCTGGCCATGACCGTCTACGGCGACCTCGACGTATCCGTCATCGACGAGCTCCCTCCCGGCCGCAAGCCTGTCAGCACCGTGCTCCGCTTCGACGAGCAGCGTGAGCAGGTCAATGCCGGCATCATGGCGCAGCTCCGTGCCGGGCATCAGGTCTACATCGTCTATCCTCTGGTGGACGAGAACGAGAAGCTTGACCTCCGCAGCGTCACCGAGGGCTTCGAGACGGCGGCTCATACTTTCAGCCCCTATTCCGTGGCTCTGGTCCACGGCAAGATGCGTCCGGCCGACAAGGACGAGTCCATGCAGCTCTTCGCCTCGGGCAAAGCATCCATACTTGTGGCAACCACCGTTATAGAGGTGGGCGTCAACGTCCCCAATGCTACTACGATGGTCATCGAGAACGCCGAGCGCTTCGGCCTCTCCCAGCTCCATCAGCTGCGCGGACGAGTGGGGCGCGGCGCCGACCGCTCGTTCTGCATCCTGATGAGCAAGCACAAGATAAGCGCCGACACCCGCAAGCGCCTCGAGCTGATGACCTCCACCACCGACGGCTTCGTCATAGCCGAGGCCGACATGGAGATGCGCGGCCCCGGCGACATCGAGGGCACGGCGCAGAGCGGTCTGCCATTCGACCTGAAGATAGCCAATCTGGCGCGCGACGGACAGATAATCGGCATGGCCCGTCGGGCCGCCGAGGCGCTTTTGGACGCCGACCCGGCTCTCGCTGCTCCGGAGAACCGCTACTTCGCCACCGCGCTCGGGCAGGCTCTGAGCCGGAACACCGACTGGAGCCGCATAAGCTGACAATCAACATTATTCATTAACCTTATATTCACTTCAAAATCATCACAGAGAAAGACACAGATTCACACACACCATCGCACACAGGACACCGGCCTATGATTTTTCACCCGTTTAGGTGTTCTCACTGACTTAACCGTATTTAAAAGACGAAACAAACGAAAAACCTAAAAACACAGCCATATGGTAAACTTCTCACTTGAAGGCAAAGTAGCCTTAGTCACCGGTGCCGCTTACGGAATCGGGCTTGCTATCGCACGCGCGTTCGCCGAAGCCGGCGCGAAGATTGTATTCAACTGCTCCCGTCAGGAGACCGTAGACCGCGGTCTCGCAGCATATAAGGAACTCGGCATAGACGCCAAGGGATACCTCTGCGACGTCACCGACGAAGAAGCCGTCAAGGCCATGGTGGCCGACATCGAGGCTACCGTAGGCACCATCGACATCCTGGTGAACAATGCCGGCATCATCAAGCGCATCCCTATGGAGGAGATGGACGTCGAGGATTTCCGCCGTGTCATCGACGTTGACCTGGTAGCTCCCTTCATTGTGTCGAAGGCGGTCATCCCCGGCATGATAAAGAAAGGCCACGGCAAGATCATCAACATCTGTTCCATGATGAGCGAGCTCGGCCGCGAGACCGTCTCGGCATACGCCGCCGCCAAGGGTGGCCTGAAGATGCTCACACGCAACATCTGCTCCGAGTACGGCGAAGCCAACATCCAGTGCAACGGC
>DLAL01000024.1:0-10430 GCA_002493945.1 Porphyromonadaceae bacterium UBA7048 | reverse complement strand
GGCCCGGGCTACATCGCCACCGAGCAGACCGCACCCCTGCGCGAGCGTCAGGCCGACGGCAGCCGTCATCCCTTCGACCAGTTCATCATCTCCAAGACTCCCGCAGGCCGCTGGGGCACCCCCGAGGACCTCATGGGTCCGGCCGTATTCCTGGCTTCGGACGCCTCGAACTTCGTGAACGGCCACGTGCTCTACGTCGACGGCGGTATTCTTGCCTACATCGGCAAACAGCCCAAGTAAGCGATGGAACAGGTATTCGCCTATATCATCGGACTGGGCGCGGCCGTCATGATGCCTGTGATATTCACGGTCCTCGGACTGTGCATAGGCATCAAGTTCGGCGACGCCCTCAAGAGCGGCCTCAAGGTCGGCGTCGGCTTCATCGGCCTGTCGATAGTCACGGCGCTGCTCACGTCGGCCCTCGGTCCGGCGCTGAACATCGTCGTGGACATCTACGACCTCCAGCTGAAAGTCTTCGACATGGGCTGGCCCGCGGCTGCCGCCGTGGCCTACAACACCGCCGTCGGAGCCTTCATCATCCCCGTCTGCCTCGGAGTGAACCTGCTCATGCTCCTGACACGCACCACGCGCACGGTCAATATCGACCTGTGGAACTACTGGCACTTCGCCTTCATAGGCGCAGTGATATACTTCGCCTCCGACTCCCTGGCGTGGGGCTTCTTCGGAGCCATTATCTGCTACATCATCACCCTGATAATCGCGGATATTACGGCCATGAAGTTCCAGCGTTACTACAAGGACATGGACGGCATCTCGATACCCCAGCCCTTCTGCGCCGGCTTCGTGCCCTTCGCATGGGCCATCAACAAGGGGCTCGACAAGATTCCCGGCATAGAGAAGCTCGAGATTGATGCCGAAGGACTGAAGAAGAAATTCGGCCTCCTCGGCGAGCCGCTCTTTCTGGGCGTCATCGTGGGCATCGGCATCGGCTGTCTCACCTGCACATCGTGGGCCGAGATTGTCGACAAGATTCCCTACATCCTCGGCCTGGGTATCAAGATGGGCGCCGTGATGGAACTCATCCCGCGCGTGACCGTCCTCTTCATAGAGGGCCTCAAGCCTATCAGCGACGCCACGCGCAGCCTGATAGCACGCAAGTTCAAGGGCGCCGACGGTCTGAACATCGGCATGAGCCCGGCGCTCGTCATCGGACACCCCACCACGCTCGTGGTGTCGCTGCTGCTCATCCCCGTCACGCTCTTCCTGGCCGTGCTCCTGCCCGGCAACCAGTTCCTGCCCCTGGCGTCGCTCGCCGGCATGTTCTATGTCTTTCCCCTCGTGCTTCCCTACACCAAGGGCAACGTGCTCAAGACCTTCATCGTCGGCCTCGTGGTGATAGTCCTGGCGCTCTATGCCGTCACCAACCTCTCGGGCTTTTTCACCCTTGCGGCCAAGGACGTCTACGCCAACACGGGCGACGCGGCCGTGGCCATCCCCGAAGGCTTCGCCGGCGGCAGCCTCGACTTCGCCGGTTCGCCCCTGGCATGGATCATCTTCCAGTGCACCTACTGGCTCAAGTGGATAGGCTCGGGCATCCTCGTCGTGGGCACCATGGCCCTGATGTGGTGGAACCGCGTGCACATCATCCGCAACCAGAAACTCATGGCCGAACGCGGTTCGGACCGTATACAGACAACAGAATAAATCAGCATTTATGAAAAAGATATTTCTCGCAGCCGCCTTCGCCCTCATGGCCCTCGCCGGCACTGCAAAGACCAACTACACCATCCTCCGCGCCTGTCATCCCGACGACGTCAAGAAGTACGACACCGAGCAGCTCCGCTCACACTTCATGATGCCCAAGGTGATGGAGGAGAACGTCATCAACCTCACCTACTCGATGTACGACCGCATCATCTACGGAGGTGTCGTGCCCACCGCGGTGGTCGAACTCGAGACCATCGACCCGCTCAAGGCCGAGTACTTCCTTGAGCGCCGCGAGCTCGGCGTCATCAACGTGGGCGGCGACGGCATCGTAAATGTCGACGGCAAGGACTACGAGCTCCACTTCAAGGACGCGCTCTACGTGGGCCGCGGCAACAAGAAGGTGACATTCCGCAGTAAGGACAACTCCCGTCCGGCACGCTTCTATATGAACTCAACTCCGGCCCACAAGGCCTACAAGACCCAGCTCATCACCATCGACGGCCGCAAGGGCTCCATCAAGGCCAACTCCTTCGCCGCCGGCAAGGCAGAGGAGAGCAACGCGCGCGTCATCAACCAGCTCATCGTGGCCAACGTCCTTGAGGAAGGTCCCTGCCAGCTTCAGATGGGTCTGACCGAGCTTCAGCCCGGTTCGGTGTGGAACACCATGCCCGCCCACACGCATGACCGCCGTGTCGAGGCTTACTTCTACTTCAACGTCCCCGAAGGCAATGCCATCTGCCACTTCATGGGCCAGCCCCAGGAAGAGCGCATCGTATGGCTTCACAACGAGCAGGCCATCATGTCGCCCGAGTGGTCCATCCATGCTGCCGCAGGCACGTCGAACTATATGTTCATCTGGGGTATGGGCGGCGAGAACCTTGACTACGGCGATATGGACAAGGTCAGCTACCTCGACATGAAGTGATACTTAACCATAAGATTTGATGCAGAATAACTTCAAAGAAGTTAACGAAAGCTACACCCTTGCCGAGGCCATCCTTGAGGCGCAGCGCTGCCTGCACTGCAAGGTGCCCTCGTGCAAGAAGGGTTGCCCGATAAGCAACGATATCCCCGACTGGATAGCCGAACTCGCCAAAGGCAACTTCGGCAACGCGGTGGCCATCATCAACAACCGCAGCAATCTCCCGGCTGTCTGCGGCCGTGTGTGCGCCCACGAGCGCCAGTGCGAGGGCAACTGCGTCCTGGGCAAGAAGGGCGCGCACATCAACATCGGCAAGCTCGAGCGCTTCGTGGCCGACTTCGACAGCGAGGCCGGACTGGTCCACGACGCCATCCCCGAGAAGTCGCGCGGACGCGTGGCCGTGGTCGGCAGCGGTCCTGCCGGACTCACCATAGCCGGCGACCTCTCGCGCCGCGGTTTCGCCGTCGAGATATTCGAGATGGAGCCCGAGCCGGGCGGTGTCCTCATGTTCGGCATTCCCGAGTACCGCCTGCCCAAGGAGGTGGTGCGCCGCGAGATACGCAAGATTGAGCGCCTCGGCGTGGTCTTCCATCTCAACACTACCATCGGCGAGGGCCACACAGTCGACGACCTCTTCGCCGAAGGCTTCGACGCCATATTCATGGGCACGGGTACGGGTGTCCCCAGGCACCTCGACATCCCGGGCATCGAGCATCCGGGCGTGCGTCAGGCCATACGCTTCCTGCGCCGTGTGAGCCTCTTCGAGAACGGCCTGCTGAGCCGCGAGGAGGTCATCATCGGGCAGGGCGACCGCGTCTTCGTGGTCGGATGCGGCAATACGGCCATCGACGCCGCACGCACGGCCCTGCGCATGGGCGCCCGTGAGGTCACGGTGGTCTACCACCGCACCATCAACGAGATGGCGGCACTCCGCGCCGAGTACGACGATGCCGTGGCCGAGGGCGTGCGCTTCATGTGGAAATCGTCGATTACTGAGTTTTTCGGTGAACCCGGTGCGCCGAAGCTCAGCTCCATCATCATCGACACCGACGGCACGAAGCAGCGCTTCGAGGCCGAGCATGTCGTGATGGCTGTCGGCAGTACGCCGGCCGGCCGCATCGTGTCGACCACAGAAGGCATCCGCACCGATGCCAAGGGCTACGTCCTCACCACCGACAATCCCTACGGCATGACCTCGCGCGCCGGCGTCTTCGCCGGAGGCGATGTCACCAACCGTCCGGCAACTGTCGTACACGCCATGCGCGATGCCAAGGAAGTGGCCGAGGGCATAGCGCGCTATGTCGACGCCATCAAGCTCATCGAGCATATCAGGCAATCAGAAAATGTAAACTGAATATTCAAACCACACACTCCAATATGAGCAAAATCATCACACTGGGCGAAATCATGCTCCGTCTTTCGCCCGAAGGCTGCAAACGCTTCGTTCAGGTAGATTCGTTCGACGTCATCTGGGGCGGCGGCGAGGCCAACGTGGCCGTGTCGTGCGCCAACTACGGCCATGACGCCTACTTCGTCTCGAAGCTCCCCGTCCACGAAATAGGTCAGGCTGCCGTCAACGCGCTCCGCCGCTACGGCGTCCACACCGACCACATAGCCCGCGGCGGCGACCGTGTCGGCATCTACTACTGCGAGACCGGCGCGTCGATGCGACCCTCCAAGGTCATCTATGACCGCGCGCACTCGGCCATTGCCGAGGCCGACCCCGCCGACTTCGACTTCGACGCCATCATGGAAGGCGCCGACTGGTTCCACTGGAGCGGCATCACTCCGGCCATCAGCGACAAGGCCGCCGAGCTCACCCGTCTGGCCTGCGAGGCCGCCAAGCGCCACGGCGTCACCGTCAGCTGCGACCTCAACTTCCGCAAGAAGCTCTGGACCAGCGAGAAGGCTCAGTCCGTCATGCGTCCCCTCATGCAGTACGTCGACGTGTGCATAGGCAACGAGGAAGACGCCGAGCTCTGCCTCGGCTTCAAGCCCGAAGCCGACGTCGAGGGCGGCAACACCGCTGCCGAAGGCTACAAGGGCATCTTCGCCGCCATGGCCCGCGAATTCGGCTTCAGGTATGTGGCATCGACCCTCCGCGAGTCCTTCTCCGCCACCCACAACGGCTGGAAGGCCATGATATACGACGGCAAGGAGTTCTACGAGAGCAAGCGCTACGACATCAACCCCATCATCGACCGCGTGGGCGGCGGCGACTCGTTCTCCGGCGGCCTCATCCACGGCCTGCTCACCATGCCCACCCAGGGCGAGGCTCTCGAGTTCGCCGTGGCCGCATCGGCTCTCAAGCAGACCGTCAACGGCGACTTCAATCTCGTCAGCGAGGCCGAGGTCAAGGCCCTCGCAGGCGGCTCGGCCAACGGCCGCGTACAGCGTTGAACCCCTGAAAACGTAATTCATTATGGCAAGATTCAAGAAGATAGAAGTTCTCTGCAAGATGGACGCCGCACCGATGGTGCCGGTGTTCTATCACGCTGATGCCGCCACGGCCTGTGCCGTGGTCAAGGCATGCTATGAGGGCGGCGTGCGCTGCTTCGAGTTCACCAACCGCGGCGACTTCGCCCACGAGGTGTTCGAGGCTGTGGTCAAGTTTGCCGCCAAAGAGTGTCCTGACATGGCCGTCGGCGTAGGCTCGGTGGTCGAGCCGGGTACGGCGTCGCTCTATATGCAGCTCGGCGCATGCTTCGTCGTAGGTCCGCTCTTCAACCCCGAAGTGGCGCGTGTGTGCAACCGCCGTCAGGTGCCCTACATCCCCGGCTGCGGCACTGTCAGCGAGATAGGCGCAGCTCAGGAAGTCGGCTGTGAGGTCTGCAAGGTCTTCCCCGGCGATGTGCTCGGCACGAAGTTCGTCAAGGGCCTCAAGGCGCCTATGCCGTGGTCGAAGATTATGGTGACGGGCGGTGTGGAGCCTACCGAGGACAACCTCCGCGGCTGGATGGCCGCCGGCGCCGACTACGTGGGCATGGGCAGCAAGCTCTTCCCCAAGGACAAGGTAGCCGCCGGCGACTGGGCTTACGTAACCGAGAAGTGCCGCGAGGCCCTGGGCTATATCCGCTGACTGCACGGCTTCTAAAAAAATGTAAAAACGAACTCTGATAGCATTTATTTTGTTACTTTTGCAGGCGCAAGCTACAAAAAACACGAAAGAAATGATTAAAGGAATACTGTCAATCGCCGGCAAGCCCGGTCTCTACAAGTTGCTCAGCCGCGGCCGTGGTGCCCTCATCGTCGAAAACCTCGCCACGGGCAAGCGCACCCCCACCTATCCCCACGAGAAGGTGATTTCGCTCGCCGATGTCACCATGTACACCGAGCATGGCGACGACCCCCTTGCCGACATCCTCGAGAAGGTTTATGCACATGCAGGCGGCCAGCCCATCGATGTGAAGGGTTTCGCCAATGACGAAGCCATCCGCGACTATTTCGGTGAGATTATCCCCGACTTCGACCGCGACCGCGTGTACACCACCGATATCCGCAAGCTCTTCAGCTGGTACAATCAGCTCGTAGCAGCCGGTATCACCGAATTCAAGGACAAGGAGATAGCCGAAGACCAGGCCGCTGAGGCTGCAGAAGCCGCCGACGAGGCTCAGACGAAGTAATTCCATCACTTCAGATATATGACAGAGTGTGTCAGATGCCGTTCAGGCGTGTGACACACTCTTTGTTTTGTTAATTTTTAACACCGCAGGGCCTTTGGCACTGTAAGATATTGGTCGGAAGTTCAAAAATTTTCGCTACTTTTGTCGACAGTTATGAAGATGAATTTCCTCCGACCGATCATACTGCTGTGTGTACTCACGATGTCCTTGTCCGGCGCATACGCCCAGGTCAATACCGACCAGGTGATGCGGGTAGGGCAGAATGCGCTCTACTTCGAGGACTACATGCTGTCCATACAGTACTTCAATCAGGCCATACAGGCCAAGCCGTATCTGGCCCAGCCCTATCTGCTGCGCGCCATCGCCAAGCTCAACCTCGACGACTATGAAGGCGCCGAGGCCGACGCATCGAAGGCTCTCGAGCTGAATCCCTATCTCACCGACGCGTGGGAGGTGCGCGGTGTCGCCCGGCAGAACACCGGACGCAACCGCATGGCCGTCGCCGACTACACCGAGGCGCTCAAGCTCCTGCCGCGCAACCGTCAGATCATGTTCAACAAGGCTCTCGCCCTCAATCAGCTGAAGGACTACGACGCCGCATCTGACGTGTTCGCCGAGCTGATACGCTTCTATCCCGGGTTCGACAACGCATATCTCGGCCGCGCCCGTGTGTCGCTTGAGCGTCAGGACACCGTAGCGGCCATGGCTGACATTGACAAGGCTTTGAGCATCAACGACAAGGCTCTCAATGCCTACATGATGCGCGCCGACATCGCCATCAACTCGCACGGCGACTACGAGCAGGCCCTGGCCGACATCGACCGCGCCATCCGCCTGCAGCCCCGTCTGGCCGGCCTGTACATCAACCGCGCATATCTCCGCTATCGCCTCGACTCGTACAGCGGCGCCATGGCCGACTATGACTATGCCATCACGCTTGACCCGCTCAACGTGGCGGCCCTCTTCAACCGCGCCCTCCTGCTCTCGGAAGTGAACGCCAACGACCTTGCGCTCGAGGACTACAACCGCGTGCTCCGCCTCCAGCCCGACGATGTCCGCGCGCTCTACAACCGCGCCGTCATCCACCGGGCCAAGGGCAACTACGACGAGGCCATTGCCGACATATCGGCCGTGGCCGAGCAGTACCCCGACTTCCCCGGCGCATTCTACCTCCGCGGCAGCATCTACCGCGACCAGGGCAAGCTCGCCAAGGCCGAGGCCGACTTCAAGAAAGGCGAGCGTCTCTCCAAGTCGCTCACGCCTGAAGTGGCCGAGCGCTACAACCGCGAGATTGCCGCCTCGGCGCCCGACATCGTGCCTGACAGCGACGACAGTCCCAAGAACGGGGAGAAAGAGCAGGGCGGCGACGCACCGGACGCCGCCGTATCGCGCCGATTCGCCCAGCTGCTCACTGTCGAGAATGAGGTGGACTTCCGCGACGAGTACAACAACACCGCCATCCGCGGACGCGTCCAGGACCGCAACCTCAACATAGAGACCGAGCCGATGATGATGCTCTCGTTCTACTCCTCGCCCACCGAACTTCGCCGCAACACCTACTATATCCGCGAGGTCGACGACCTGAACGCCACGCGCATGCTCCGCTACATCCTCGTGGTCACCAACGTCGTGCCGAGCATCGACGAAGCCACGGCCGAACGCCACTTCCAGTCGATAGACTACTACAACTCCTACCTGGCCTCGCACACTCCGCGTCCCGTCGACCTGCTGGGCCGCGCCCTCGACTTCATCACCGTCCGCGACTACGCCAACGCCGAGAAGGACGCCGACCGCGCCATCCAGCTCACACCTGACCTGGCGCTGGCCTACATGATACGCGCGCAGGCACGCTACAGCCGCTATCTGCTTGAGCGTGACGGCGGAGCGGACCGCAAGCTCGACCCTCTGGCTCGCGCCGCTGCCGCACGGAGCGCCCTTCAGGAAATCATCGACGACTACGACAAGGTCATCAGCCTGTCGCCCAACATGGCCATAGCATACTTCAACCGCGGCAATGTGCTCATGGAGATGGAGGACGTGGCCGACGCCGTCAAGGCCTTCACCAAGGCCATAGAGCTGAAGCCCGACTTCGGCGAGGCATACTACAACCGCGGCTATCTCGCTCTCCGCTCAGGCCGCCGCAACGACGGCATCGCCGACCTCAGCAAAGCTGGCGAGCTCGGCATAGCTCCGGCCTACAACCTCATCAAGCGCATGACACCATGATTCATCCATATTCATTACATAACAGATTAGTTTCATGAAAAAAATTCTCCTTACTCTCGCTGCAGTCGTCTGCATCCTCGCGTGCGCCTGCTCCAAGCAGGGTCCTCGCAAGGTCGAGAAGCCTTACGTGGCAGCACAGACCTCGAACCAGCTCTTCGCCGAGGCTGTCGAGCTGACTGACACCGCCACCATCGTAACGTTCCGCTCTGTCCAGCGTCCCGGCTGGTGGATAGAGGTTGACTCCGGTGCCGTCATCAGCGCCGACGGCCGCACCTATGCCATGACTTCGAGCAGCATCGCGCTGAACGAGCACATTACCATGGGCGAATCGGGCGACACCGTCTTCACCCTCACATTCCGGCCCGTGCCCTTCGAGACCCGCTCCATCGACTTCATCGAGAGTCCCGAAAGCTCATGGAAGATCTACGGCATCGACGTCACCGGCGCTCCTGCCGCTCCTGCACCCCGGTTCGCCGAAGGTCTGCCCAAGGAAATCCGCGACCTCGACACGACCGCCGTCTTCACCGAGCCTGTCCTTGAGGCAGCTCCCGCCGAAATCCGTCTTCATGTGCTCGGCTATCGTCCGGAGTACGGCAAAGTGAAGATATACACTCAGGATCTCGCCGGCACCGGCGAATTTACCATTGTACCCGACGAAAACGGCAACGGAACCGTCAGCCCCATGCTCTATGGCACGACGGCCCTTGTCCCCGTATTCGAGGACTCCCGCATCGATGGCGGCGAAGTGCTGCTGGCTCCGGGCGACAACGTCGACATCTATCTTGACGCTGCCGTCATCGGCGACAACAACCTTGCCGTTACCCGTTCCGATGAGTTCCCCGATCTGGATCATATCAACCGTATATTTGACAACGGCCGCTACGCTGCCCTCAACCGTGTGCGCGGCTCACATCCCGTCGAACTTAATATCTACGGAAATGACCGCTTCGACTGGCGTATGACCCCGGCGCAGTTTGTCGATTCGCTGACCCAGGAGCGCGACGAGGCCCTTGCTCTCGTAGCCGCCATGGACATCCCCGAAGCAGCACGCGCCTACCTCAGTTCGGAGGTGAATATGTCCGCTCTCGCAACCCTTGCAAATGCCCGCGACGTCTATCGCAACGGTTACTATATGGAGAAGATGACCGTCGAAGGCATAAACGATTCGATTCAGACCGTACCCGGGAATGACGAGATCAGGGCTTTCGCTGCGAATATCGACATTGACGCTCCTGTCAATCTTATCATCTCCGATTATTCGGAAGCCGTGCCTTCGCTCGAATCGCCCGTGGCTGCCGAAGTGGGCAACTATCTGAAAATGTTCAGAAAAGCCAAGAGCGGCCGGCTCACCGAGGCCGACGCGCAGACCCTCGAAGGTGCTTCGACTCCCTTCTACGCTCAGGCCGTGAAGCTCCGTCAGCAGCAGGCTGAAAAGGAACTCGCCGAACTCCGCAAGGCCACACTTCCCGTGCCCGAGACTGACGGCGACCTCTTCGACGCCATCGTGGCTCCCTACAAGGGCAAGGTGGTTCTCGTAGACCTCTGGAACACATGGTGCGGTCCCTGCCGCGCAGCCCTTGCCGCCAACGAGCCCCTCAAGACCGGCGAACTCTCCGATCCAGACATCGTATGGCTCTATCTCGCCGATGAGTCGTCCAATATGTCGACCTATGCCGATATGATAAAGAACATCAAGGGCAACCATATGATGCTCACCGCTGACCAGATAGCCGCCATCCGCAAGCGCTTCGACGTCGACGGCATCCCCTACTACATCCTCGTGGACCGCTCGGGCAAGGCCGTAGGGCATCCCGACTTCCGCGACCACAGCAAGCTCATCGAAGGCATCAAGGGTGCGCTCTGAGCCGTCCCTTGACATGATATAGCCGATTCTGAAAAGACCGGAACTCTGGTTCACGCCGGAAGTTCCGGTTTTTTTCGTACCTTTGCGGATGACAGATTAAATACATAAGTAACTCGCAAAAATTAGC
>DLAL01000027.1 GCA_002493945.1 Porphyromonadaceae bacterium UBA7048 | reverse complement strand
CGAATCCCTCTTCAAAGTCGGCATCTGCCTTCCGGCCGGTCCATGGGTGACCGACAATCACATCCGCTACATCGTAGAGCAGATAAAAGCCGCCATCCTCTAAAATAAATGCATCGAATCAACGCTTCGGGCAGAACGGACCAATCGCAAGGTTCCGTTCTGCCCGTAGTGCTGTTATATAATGCTTCTGACGTGATTACTTAAACCGATTGATGTGCACGCGCTCCGGATGCCATTTGTCCATAGGAGCGTGGTCTGTCAGAGGATAACCAAGGGGAATGAGGTTGAAGGGAATGAGATTGTCCGGCAGATTGAGGATGGTACGCACGGGTGCGACTCGTTCTTCATGCGGATATATGCAGGTCCATACGCCCCCGAGCCCGATGGCATGTGCAGCCAGTAGGATATTTTCGGAGGCAGCAGAGAGGTCCTGTTCCCAAAGAACGCTGTCGATGCCGTCAAGAAAACGCTCCTTATTGCCACAAACGACGATTGCGACCGAAGCATGTGCCGTCATTTTTGCATACGGAAGTCCATCGGACAAAGCGGTAAGAATAGAGTCAGTGACAACAATAAATTCCCACGGCTGCAGGTTGACCGCGCTCGGTGCGCTCATGGCAGCGTGAAGCAAGGCCGAAATCTGCTCATCGGTCACCGGCCGCGCGTCATAGCGACGGACGCTGACACGCGTAAGAATATTCTGATAGGCTGCGTTCGTATTGAATTCAGCCGGGACTGTATTGCTGATTTTCATGATTGTCCGTTCTTATAGTATATAAACCAAGAACACCTGACAGACCCGAAAGTTGCTCCCTTACTTTTTCTTCAGCAGCAGAACCGCGTCATTGAATGTAGCGGCGGCATCGGTTATCTGCAGATACTGGTCCCAGTTGTCTGCCGGCACCATATAGGCATTGTAACGCTCACGCACGTTGACGGTCACGTCTCCGTTCTCTTCCATTTTGGCTGATGCGAAGTAAGCCCCAAACTTATTGTTGACATTCACCTGCAACGCTTCGAGTGAAGCGGCATCGACTTCATAACCGTCAGGAATGGCGAATGTGACGGCATAGTTGTACTGCCGCGGCGCCATCAGGAAGGCATCGAGCTGCCGCTGCCGCTCGTCGCCTTCGAATCGCTGATTGTTACCCGTGAATCCTCCGACATTCAGCAGCAGGTCGTTGCCGGCATCGGAGAGACATCCTTCGGCCTTGAACTTCATGCCGAACTGCACATCCGGAGCGCCGGGCACGATTCCGCGGCGGTTCATCGTGAAGTCTTCCGCTCCCGAGAGGCTTTTGCTAAACACCTGCTTGCCGAATTCAAGAGCTACTTCATTGAGCTCCTTGTTCCGCTCTATCTCATCATATTTCTTATCCTTGTAGCGCTTATTGTCGGGAATACCGAAGTAATCCTCCACCGCGCAGGTCCAGTCGTTGAAGTCGGTCATTCTTCCGGCGGCGTTCTTATTGGCTCCGGTCAGAGTGAACTCGACACTTCCGTCGGCGGTGTTGGCCTCCGGGTCAAGGCTCACGCGCGCATTGGCGATGAGCTTGTTCTGAGTGGCGCGACTCGTGGGAATGGCAAAAATCGACGGCTCCGTGCGCGTGGTCAGCTCCTTGCGGTCGCCCGGGAATGCTCCGCCCTTCTCGCCCTGATACTCTCCCGGCATCTCGCCAGGGAGGAAATGCAGTAGAGTCGACGGCAGATATATGGAGTCGCCGACGAGCGCGCCGAAGTCGGGATGGCGCCAGCTCATTATCATGTCTGTGGGCACGTCAAGACGTGAATTGATGAATCCAACGCCGGTATCCGATCCGTCGGTCAGTCCGAGTTTCTTCAGTGCGTCACAGAATACCAGCGCAAGCCAGTAGTCGCTTATGACATCTTTCTTGTCCGTCGTATTGAGATACACGGCAGCCAGCCATGCGGCATCAATCAGCTCGCGGCGTCCGGCTTCGGGATGAGCCTTGCGGAAACCGTTGACCATGCTCACAATCTTGCCCGGCAACGGCAGGTCGTAGGTCGACGCGGCCAGCGCATACTTTATATCGCGGTAGATGGTACCTGTGCTCATATGGTTGTACATGCCACCGGCGCGGCGAGACTGCGGATAGAATCGGTGTTGCGACGTATTGTTGAGAGTATTGAGCCGGATGAAGGGTATCTGCCTGAAGCGGCGCAGGAACTGACGGTCCTTCACCACACCGACGTACGACAGAGTGAGGAATATCCCATTGTCTCCCTTCTCGGTGCTGCCACGCTGCGGCGCCGGGATTCCGTTATACGTGCGGTACTCTACAGTGAGTTTCGGCGAGAACTCGCCTTCAAGGAGATAGGCCATCACGGGATATCTGTCGACCGGCACAAAGTCCAGCGCCGGAAGGTCAAACTCGTCAATCCACTCCTCCGTGTAGTCGAAATACTCAAGTATGTCGCCCGGTTCCAGTCCCGGAATAGCTATCTTGCGGCTCACCACGTCTTTGGCTCGGTCCTTCTTGCCCTCCTTCATATCCACCGCCTGCGACAGGTCGACGTCAGTCACCTCGCCGCCGGGCTTGTGGATACGTGCGCCGAAGGCATTGTCCGAGCCTCCGTAGGTATAGAATTCGGCATCGAGACGCTCACGCTGTCCGAACTCGAACTCCGAGAAGTCCTCCACTGCCTTGCTGTCGAAAAGTTTGACCATACGGCGCGTCCAGTAGCAGCGCTTGGTGCGGTTTATGGCGCCGTAGAGATTCTGCTGGTATTCGTAGTCGGCGTCAACGAAGTTATAGTCGGCAAGCACCACTGCCGACATGCCCTCCTTCACGGAATCCGAAATCTCTACCGAGACATCGAAAAGCTCGTTGCGGACGCTCCACACACGCTCGGCTGCCTTTTTGAAGAATTTCTTGTCGGACACAGCCTCGGCAGTCAGAAGCGGTGACGCCGCTATGAGCACTGCAAGTAATGTTTTGACGATGTTCTGTTTCATGGTCTATTGATTGATGGTTTTTCTAAGGATGATTTTGCTCTCTGAAGCCCTGATGATATTCCTGACAGCAGAATTGAGGTCAGTAAGTTCGTCCGCCCGTGCTTCGGTGCGACGAGTATGCACCTCGGCCTCACACTCGATGAGTCCGTCAGACACGCGATAGGCAATGAATCCGCCGTACCACGGGCTGTCGAAATCCTGACGACCGGGAAGTGTCTCCACCTCGTAGCCGTCGGGTATCTCAAGAGCCAATCCGGCTACATAAGTATAGCCGAAAGGCTTAGCCACTCCGCGACGACGGTCTTTAAGGTCAACCGTATTGAGATACATATCGCGCACAGGGCGCAGGTCGACTATCAGTTTATCGCCCATCGCACGGGCGGCTCCTCGGTCGATGATGCTGTCGCACACCATGCGGCACCGCTGTGCCGAAGGAGTCTCGAGGTCAAGCCGCACGTCCTGACAGCTGATGTTTTTCTTCGGATATGCCAGAATTCGTCCCAGCATCTGGCGGCGGTCCGCAGGTGCGATGCCATAGAAGGCTCCGGCCGCCGACATCTTGAACACCCCTCCCATATCACGTGCCAGCGAGCCGCGCAGGTCGCCGTCCGCTATGGTAAAATGCGCCGTCACAGTGTCCGTATCGGCCTGACGGCATGCCTCGGGCACTGTTCTGAGCATATACCCGTCGCCATCCTCGATCAAAGCCTGCTGCCCTCGGAGCGACGGCGGTATATAGCCTGCCGGCGCCCACGTCGTAGTGCCGTCGATATATATGATGCTGTCCCCGAGGACGGCGGCGGCTATCTGATGATTGCCCGACATGAGCGACGGAACGCTGTCCCAGCGGCTCGCGACCTCTCCGGCGGTACCTATCCACACCAGCCGTCCGTCTATGCCGGCCTCGAGAAGCAGACCTTTGAGGAGACTGGCGCTCCCCTTGCAGTCGCCGTAGCGCCGGGCAAGCACATCGGCCGCAGGCTCGGGACGGATGCCGTACTCGCCATGCTCCACAGCTACATAGCGGATGTTCTGACGCACCCACGATGCGATTGAATCAATCTTTTCAATGTCCGACTCACATCCGGCAGTTATCCTTGCAGAAAGGTCGGCCACCGCGCCCGTAGCATCTGCATACGGCTTGCTGTAATTCCTGAAAAAACCGTACAGCTCACCGACATCGGCGAATACACCGGTGACCACAAGCTGCGGAGCGTCAATCGAAGCCGACGGAGCTTCGGGTTCATGTCTGTACGGAAGGCGCCCCTCTGAACGGACGCTGTAAGTGACATTGCCGTTGCGCTCCGTCTCCGCATCGAACGTCATGCTGCTATCAAGATTCTTCGGCACGACCTTGTATCGGCCGGCAAGCGATGCCGGCACCTCGACCGTTATCAGCGATTTCTCCGTGGCATAAGGAGCTGTGAGGAATACGTTGCAGAATTGCTCGGGAGCGCGGTAGGTCTGCTCGAACGTCACCTTGGCAGGCTTCCCCTTTTTCAGCGGAACAGCCATCAGACATATGCGCGAACCCGTGTAGAACAGGTCCCCGTCCTCCCACGACCGATAGTACGGCTTGGCCCCGGGAGCCGAAGCCTTGTCGATGCTTATGTCTTCATTGAACATCGTCGTGGCTATCACACGGCCGTCGGCACGCAGTGCCTCATAGGTGGTCTCTTCGACCATCTTCACCTGCCCCGATGGCTGCACCACATAGGAGCGGCGTTCGTCGAGGATATGGATATTGTCCGTGTCGGAGGCATAAGCCTTGCCGAGTGCCGCCACGAGAAATATCGCGACGACGAAAGCCGGGAAGCGGAACCCGAACGCAGCGACAGGCCACGAACTCATCGGTTTCATTGTAAAATTATAATTTTTTCACAAATACAATCAATTCGT
>DLAL01000066.1:30713-82961 GCA_002493945.1 Porphyromonadaceae bacterium UBA7048 | reverse complement strand
TAACCGACTGAGCTATTGAAGCAATTGCACTGCCCCTCCGGGCTTTTGCGCTGCAAATTTACGACATTTATTTCATTCCTGCAATACCCTGCCCGTTTTTTTTATGAAATTTGAGAAAAAAATGGCCGCAGAAAAGATTTAATAGTCATTCTGAGATTTCACCGCGCCCGCAAGGTCTTTCTCGGACCTTGCGGGCGCGGCTATATATCACGGGGTTATTCATCAAAGGCTATTGGCTTGAGTATTTCCCAATATCCTATCTTTCTCCCACCTACACGGGTAATGATTCCCTTTTGCTTCAACTCGTGAATTGCCCTGTATATGGCTGACGCTGATAATCCTAATTTTACCATCATCAGGTCGCGGGTAATGGCCGGATTCGCAAGCATTTCATTATAAACACTTCTCGCAGCGTCGCTCAACAGAATTGCTTCGTCTTTTGCTTCGCCTTTTGCTTCTTTTGCTTCGCTTTTTGCTTCTTTTGCTTCGCCACTGTTTAAAGCAATAGATTTTCGAGAGATACTTACCTTTACAAGGAAGGCTGTCTCGAGGTTTAATTCAAAGTCCGCTTCGCCGTTTTCATTAAGAGTCAGTTCTTCCTGAACCCTTTGGACACCACGGCTAAAACGATTCACAAAACCTATCACCTTCATAGCCTCGGCTATAACCCCATTACGATAATCATTTACCCACGGAAAATTCTTTGGAGTCGCTTTTCCATACAATCCACCGGGATTAAGAATCTCGATTCTATCATCATACTGATAGAACTGTATGGGGCCATTTCCTTCGTAGTCCCGATGACACACCGCATTCATCAACAGTTCTCGTATAGCCCAGGAAGGATAGTCCACTACATTCTCTTCCCTCAGAGCACTCACCGCCACAGGACGTTTCTTTGCAATTGTTGTAGATACAAATCATTTGTATCCTTATTTGGCAAAGTGGCTCTAAGCCACAAATTTAAGAATAATTTCGTGATTCCACAACAATAAGCCCCGCAATCCATTACATGGAAGACGGGGCTTGATTATTTTATATCTATCCTGTTCTCAGTACTGCGCTCAGTCCGCCTTGTTGTAGAAGTTGAGGATGCGGGCGCGGAGGATGGCCTCGTATTTGGCCTGGAGCTGCTGGGCCAGAGCCTGGGTGTAGTCGTTCTTGGCCTTGTCGTACTCGGTGGCGTTGGCGCGGCCGTTGTCGTACTTGACCTGCATGGCGTCGAAGGCGGCACGGGTCGACTCTACGGTGTTGGCCGCGGCCTCGTGCTTCTTGTGCGCGCCCTCGGCCTGGGTGTAGGCCTGCATGATGGACTTGTACAGGCGGTTGCGCGAGTCGTCGAGCTGGAGGGCGGCCGACACGGCCTGCACACGTGCGCGGCGCACGCTGTTGCGCGTGTTGAAGGCATCGAAGATGGGCACGTTCAGCGAGAAGCCCAGCGACTTGGAGAAGTTGTGGCGCAGCTGCTGGCCGAAGCTCTCCTGCTCGAAGCCCGAGGTGCGGTAGTAGTTCGTGCCGAGTCCGGCGCTGAAGGATATGGTGGGTATGTAGCCGCTCTGCGCCACGGCGATGTTTTTGCGCGCGGCCTCTTCCTCGAGCATACCGGCGCGCATGGTGTGGTTGTTGCGCATGGCGTTGGCGAATACCTCGCCGGGCTCGAGCAGCGGCATGCGCGAGTCAGGCAGCGGCGCTATGGTAAAGTCCGAGGCGTCGGGCAGGTTGAGGAGCTGCGAAAGGTCGAGGAGGGCCAGGATGCTGTCGTTGGCGGCATTGACCACGCTCAGCTCGTCCTGAGCCACCTGCGCCTTGGCCTGATAGATGTCAAGTTCGGGTATCTTGCCGGCCTCGAGGAGTGCCTGACGGCGCAGCAGCTCGCCCTGCGATATGCTCAGGGTGAGGCGCGCCACCTGCACTGCCTCGGAGGCATAGAGCGCCTGAAGGTACTGGCTGATGACGTTCAGCTCGACGTTGTCGCGCGCTTCCTCGCAGCGCTCGAGCATGGCACGGAGACTCGTGCGCGAGTAGTCGAGCTGACGGACGGCGCGGAGTCCCTGGAAGATGGGCAGCGACATCTGCGCGCCCATGGAGAAGGACGAGGTGTTGCGGTTCACGTAGGTATTGTCGGCCGTCAGACCGCGTCCGAAGCTGAATCCCTGCGAGGCATATCCGCTCACGTTGGGCAGGAAGGCGTCCTTGGAGGCCGTGACGGCGATTTCGCCGTTATCGGCATTGAGGCGCTGACGGGCTACGTCTATGTTGTGGGACACGGCATAGTCAACACATTCGTCGAGGGTCCACTCGCGTGCGGAAGCCGTGGCGGCGGTCAGAGCGGCCGCCATGATGATGGCTATCTTTTTCATATGCGGCACAGATGATCAGTTGAGACGTTCGGCACGCAGCACGGCCGTGGAGTCGATGCCGCTCTTCACTTCTATATTGATGCCGTCGCTGAGTCCGGTGACCACGGAACGGCGCTCGAACTTCACCTCAGGCACGGTGTCGGTGCGGACATACACGAAGGTGCTGTCGCCGCTGAATTCGGTGACGGCCTCGGGGATGAGCATCACGTCGCGGGCCTCCTGAAGGATGACGGCGGCGTTGGCGCTGTATCCGGCACGGAGCGACACGAGGGTGTCGAGCTGGAGGGCGGCCTTTATCTCAAAGCTGTTGGCGCCCGAGTTCTCGGTGCCCTTGGGCGATATATACTCGATGACGGCCGTAGGCGATACCTCGGGCACGGCGCCGATGGTTATCTTCATGGGCATGCCCGTGCGCAGGAGGCCGACTTCGGTCTCGTCGACGTTGCCCTTGAATATGAGGTTGGTCATGTCGGCGAGCGTCGCCACGGTGGTGCCGGCGTTCATCGTATTGGCCTGGATGACCGACGAGCCCACCTTCACGGGCACGTCGAGGACGAGGCCGTCGATGGTGGCGCGCACCAGGGTGTTGCTTTCGCCGGCGTTGTACTGCGATACGCCCTCGCGGACGATGGCGTAGGCGTCGCGTGCGGCCTCGAGTTCCTGACGCGCCTTGTCGAGGGTCTTCTTGGATGTCTCGTACTCTTCGCGCGATATCACTTTCTTCTCGTAGAGGGCCTTGTCGCGGTCATACTTCACCTGAGCGTCAGACAGTTCGATTTCGGCGGTCGACACGCGGTTGACGGCCGACGAGAGCGACGACGCGTCGGGGATGACCTTGATGTGGGCTATGATGTCGCCCTCGTGCACTATGTCGCCGGCCTCCACGTTGATTTCGCTGATGATGCCCGATATCTGGGGCTTGATTTCTATCTCGTCGCGGGGCTCGATTTTGCCTGTGAGGACGGTTGACTTCTCGACCGAGCCGGTGAATGGCTGCGAAGTGGCGTAGCGCACCTCTTCTTCCTGCGAGTTCTTGTAGAGGAATACGAAGGTGCCGACGAATACGGCGGCTACCAGTACCCAGAGCACGATGCGGAATACTTTTTTCATAGTTTTATGCAGTGACTTTATTGTTTTTTCAAATATGTTGATTGTAGATTGTCATTTGTCGCGGATAGCCTCGATGGGGCGTATGCGCATGGCCCTTACGGCCGGAAGGGTTCCCGCGGCCGAGCCGAGGACGAAAAAGAGCAGGACGATGCCGGTGGCCGTGGCGAACGGCAGCTCGAATCCGGCGTTGCCCATCAGGGGGTCGTATGTCACTTTGTCGGCTATGCCCAGCACTATGGCGGCGAAACATACGCCCGCCGTGCCTGCCACCAGGGTCAGCAGGATGCTCTCGGAGAGCACCTGCACGGTGATGTCGAGGGGCTTGGCGCCGATGGCGCGCCGTATGCCGAACTCCTGCGTGCGCTCCTTGACCACGATCCACATGATGTTGCCCACGCCTATGACGCCCGACATGAGGGTACCGGCGCCCACGAAGAGGGCCAGCAGCGAGATGCCAGTGAAGAGCTTCTCTATCATCTCGAAGGTCTCCGAGATGTCCATGAACCACATCGCGTCGGTGTCTGAGGGCGCTATGGAGTGGTTGCGCGACATGACTCGCTGTATGGCGCCGCGGTTCTCCGACGGGCGGTGTCCCGGCGGAGCGGTGAAGAGGATGCCGTCGACGCGGTTGCCTTTATTGTACATGACCCGGACTATTGACGAGGGGAGATGATAGGAATCGTCGAGACGGCCCATCACCGATGCCTCGCCGAGCTGCGACATGACGCCGACACAGAGGAAGTTGACTCCGTTGATGCTCACGTACTGCCCTATCGGGTCGTCGGCGCCGAAGAGGTCCACGGCACGGTTGCGGCCCACCACGACCACCTTGCGCGAGGCGGCCACGTCGGAACTGTTGATGTATCGCCCCTTGTCGATGATAGGGTTGGCGATGCTGCTGTACTCTGCGTCGACGCCGAGAATGGTGCCTCGTGCCGAGCGGTCGGCGTGGGAGGCCAGGCCCCAGCTCTGTATGATGCTGGTCATGTCGTCGATGGCCGGCGCGGTGCGGCGGACGGCCTCGACGTCGTCAGTGGTCATCGACCACCACGAGCCCTTGTTGAAGCCTTTGTAGGAGACCGTGCGCTGGTTGGGGAAGATCAGGCCCATGTTGGTGGACAGGCCGGCGAAGTTGCGGCTCATATATCCGCGGAAGCCCTGCGCGCCGCCCCAGAGCATGGCCAGCATGGCGGTGCCCCAGAAGATGCCGAACGCCGTCATCAGTGTGCGTGTCTTGTTACGGGCGAGGGTGGCCCCTATCTCACGCCAGTTTTCGATGTCGAATATTGTCAGTTTCATTCGTCACGGAGTGCTTCTACGGGTTTCACTTTGATTGCTTTCAGAGCCGGGAAGAGTCCGGCTATGGCTCCGGCTATAATCAGAGCCACGGTCACCTGGAGGGCTATGGAGATGTCGACCGTCGGATTGACGAAGGCCTCGGTCTCACCCACGAAGTAGTCGAGAATCTGAAGGGAGACCATGCCGAGGAACACACCGATGTAGCCGAACATGGCCGTGATGGCCACGCTCTCGGCGAGTATCTGCACGAGGATGCTGCGCGGCTTGGCGCCGATGGCGCGGCGTATGCCTATCTCGTGGGTGCGCTCGCGGACGCTCACGAACATGATGTTGCTCACGCCCACGATGCCCGACAGGAGGGTGAATATGCCGATGACCCACACGGCCAGGTTGAGCATCATCATGGCCTTGGTCTGGCTCAGATAGTCCTTGAAGCGGTTCCACACCCAGACGGCACGGCGGTCGTCGGGATGGAACTCGTGGAGCTCGGCCAGCTGTGCGCGCACGCTGTCCTCGGCCATGGTGGCGTCCTCCTCTGTCCGGAGACCGTCGAGAGTGACGGTGAGGCGGTATGCCTGATCGTTGAATCCCGTCAGGGCCTTGTACGTGGTGTAGGGGGCGTAGGTGTCGGTGCGCCACGGATTGTCGTAGACGCCCACGATGGTCCATGCCAGTTTCCAGCACTTCACGGTCTGCCCCACGGCTTTCCCGGGACTGCCGAAGTGCTCGTCGGCATAGCCGCGGTATATCACCATCGAACGGCGGCACTCGGCTATGTCGCGGTCATTGATGAAGCGGCCGGCCACGATTTTCAGCCGCTGGTCTGTGGCGGTGCGGGGATAGACGGCATTGAAGCCGCGCGAGATGGCCCCCTTCATGGTGGTGATGACGACGGTGTCGACCGAGCCGGTCACCTCGACGTTGCTCACGCTGGATATCTCCTTGCGGATAGGATTGATGTCGGACTCCCTGAAGTTGATCAGACGGTTCTCGGGATAGCCCTTGAAGGGCATGCCCGTGCGGCCGTTGAAGAAGGTGATGGTGTTCGACATCTGCCGGGTGAAGCTGTCGTCCTGCGCGTTGATCAGACCACGGGCGGCGCCCAGAAGGAGGATGAGCATGAATATGCCCCATGCCACGGCCACGCCCGTAAGAGCGGTGCGCAGCCTGTTGTTGCGCATGCTCTGTGCTATTTCGCGGAATAGGTCAAGCATTGTCGTTCACTATCTGTCCGTCGACGATACGGATTATACGGTTGGTCGACTCGCCCACTCCGGGGTCGTGGGTGACGATGACTATGGTCATGCCCTCGGCGTTGAGCCGGCGGAATACCTCGATGACCTCGCGCGAGGTGTGGGAGTCGAGGGCGCCCGTGGGCTCGTCGGCGAGGATTATCGACGGATTAGTCACCAGCGCGCGTGCTATGGCCACACGCTGCTTCTGGCCGCCCGAGAGCTCGCCGGGGAGATGGTGGGCGCGGTCGGCCAGTCCCATGCGCTCGAGCTGGGCCATGGCCAGAGCATTGCGCTTGCGGCGGCTCACGCCCTGATAGAAGAGCGGGAGCGCCACATTCTCGAGGGCGTTCTTGTAGCTGATGAGGTTGAACGACTGGAAGACGAACCCTATCATGCGGTTGCGCAGCTCGGCGGCGCGGTTCTCGCCCAGGTCCTTGATGAGGACACCGTCGAGGTAGTAGTCGCCGCTGTCATAGTTGTCGAGGATGCCGAGGATGTTCAGCAGCGTCGACTTTCCCGATCCCGATGCGCCCATGATGGACACCAGCTCGCCCCGCGCGATGTCGAGGTCGATGTCGCGGAGCACGTGCAGGGGTACGGCGCCGGGGTAGGTTTTGTTTACTTTCCTAAGTTTTATCATACGATTGATTGTAGATTGCCGAAAACACTGTTTAGAGGTTTAGCGTTTTATTCATAAGACGCGTGAAAAAAAGATTTATTACACGAATGGCATAAATTTTCACCAAAAATTTTTCCGACAAAGCGCAAAAACCGTAATTTTGCTGAAAAACATATTTTTTAAGTGCCATTTATGTTCCCCGACACCCTTTCCGCCGACATAGACCTGACCGAGTATATCAGGGACTTCCGCGACGTGCCCCGCTTCGAGGCGTGCTGCCGCGCCTGTCCGGCCTACGGACGCAGCTGGTCATGTCCGCCGCTGGCCTCCGACGCCGGCGACATGCCGGCGCGCTACCGGCGCATCACCGTCTACGTCACGCCGGTCGACGTGCCGCCGGGCACTCCGGCCGACCGTGCCGAGGCCCTGCTCGCACCCGTGCGCCGGGCCATGGAGAGCCGTCTGCTCGAAGCCGAGCACACCACCGGCGGACGCGCGTCGGCCACCATAGGGCGCTGCCTGCACTGCGGCGACGCCCCTTGCCGCCGCGCGTCGGGACTGCCCTGTCTGCATCCCGACAAGGTGCGGCCGTCGCTCGAGGCCTTAGGCTTCGACATATCGCTGACGCTTGAGCGCCTCTTCGGCATAAAGCTCGAATGGGGACGCGACGGCATGCTTCCGCCACGGCTGCACATCGTCACGGCGCTGATGTACTGACTATCGTATAGGGAAATCGAAGGCGCGGACACGCGCCACAAACTCGGCCTCACGGCCTCCGCAGTAGGCGTCGCACAGGCGGTGGAAAGCCGCCGAGTGGTTCATCTCCGACAGATGCGCCAGCTCGTGGTAGACGATGTAGTCGGCAAGTTCTTCGGGAAGGAACACCACTTTGGGCGACAGATAGATGGAGCCGTCGGAGCAGCACTGCCCCAGGGCGCGGCGCGTGTTCTTCACGTCCCAGCGCTGAGGCGCGCGCCCTATGCGCGCGGCAAGCCCGGCGGCATGGGGCAGGAGATACTTCCACGCCGCCGCGGTGGCAGCCTGCGTGAGCACATTGTTGAGGAAGGTCTGCATCACAGCTTCCGTGGCGGCCTGAAGCCGCACGTTCCCGGACAGGACGACGACCATCATGTCGCGGCCTGAAGGACTCCTCTCCTCGCGGATAGACGACAGCGTGCCGGCACGGTCAGGAGTGCCGTAGCGCAGGAGGAAGTCGCAGAACGTGCCCTCGATGAGGCGTCCCGGCTCGAGGCGCGCCGCAGGCTTGCGTGCGAGCACCTTGCGCTGTATCTCACGGTCGTCGATGAAGCGGATGAAATCGTCATAAGGAATATTGCGCGGCACGACCACTACGAGCTCAGAGCACTCCCAGCGCGCCGATATGTGGCGTGTGGTGGAGTGCGTGCGGACGCGCACCGTCCCGTAGACAGGATGGCTGAAGCGCCCCGAAGCCACGGTATACCCGGTCATGCCTCGCCCCAGTGGAGTTTGTCGCGCAGGGTCTCGGCGAAGTCGTGGCCCGACGGCTGAAGAAGCAATACTTTGAAGGGAGCGTTGGCCACGACAACCTCCGTGCCCACGTCGAGGAGGGTCGAGCGACCGTCGAGGGCTATGCGCACGTGACGCGCACGGCTGTCGGGGACGATGCCCACGGGCACCGACGCGTCGATGACAAGCGGTCGCATCGACAGCGAGTGGGCCGCCACGGGCGATATGACGCACACGTCGAGAGTCGGCTGCACTATCGGGCCGCCTACCGAAAGATTGTAGGCCGTCGAGCCGGTCGAGGTGCACACAATCAGCCCGTCGGCACGGTACTCGGCAAGGGGCGAGTCGCCTATGCGCACCGACGCCTGTATCATCGATGCGGACTCCTCCTTGGTGATGGCCACCTCGTTCAGCGCATAGCGTCCTGTCTCGGGCGGCAGCTCGGGCTCGAGGACCTCGAGGATGTTGCGGCGCTCTATCCTGAAGAAGTCAGCGGCTATCATCTCGGGCAGGTCGGGCAGCGACTCTATGGGCAGCGGCGCCAGATAGCCCAGATGGCCCGTATTGACGCCCACGACGGGTATCTGCTTGCCGGCCACCCACATGGCCGTGCGCAGGAAAGTACCGTCGCCGCCGAGACTGACGGCCATGTCGGCCTCGAAGTCTGGGCCGTCGACCACCGTTCCCACCGCCGCGAGCGACGCCGGGATGAACTCGTACAGATGGCGGTAGAGCTTGCGGTGCATCACTATGCTGTCGCCGCGGCGCGCCAGCTTGTCAAGGAAGCGGGCCACATAGTCGAACGCCCCCTGCTGGCGGCGGCTGCCGTAGATTGCTATTCTCATATCTCGAGGTATCTGAAAAGTTCGTCGATCCGTTTGCGCATCATCTCGCTGTCCTCGCTGTGCTCGGCCGAGAGTATGTCGAGCACGTCGTAGCCGTAGCGCTCGAGCGACCGCTTCACGCCCGAGGCGTTGCGGTGGCTCACGCGTATATCCACCAGATACTGGTAGGGCAGGCGGAAAGCCTCACCCTCCTCGTCGCCGGTCTTGTCAGGCCTGGCGGTGATGTTGAGATTCAGCAGGTGCGCGTCGCAGTCCTCCACCGCACGGGCTATCCGTGAGGCCGAGTAATCCTCCCGGCTGCACCCTATCAGAAGTCTCGAACTCTCGGCCACCGGAGGGTAGAAGTAATCGTTTTGCGGAAACTTGTTGTTATTTGCGGGCAAAATCTTTCGTCGTTTTATAATTTCTCAGTACTTTTGCATTATCAAAACCGCGTGCCGCAGGGCACGTGCATGAAATGCAAGTACAAATTTACAAATAATTCTGAGGATTTCCACTACCTGATGACAAACCTTAGCGTTAATATAAATAAAATAGCCACTCTCCGGAATGCGCGCGGCGAGAACCGCCCCGACGTCGAGGCCGTAGCGCTCGACATCGAGAGTTTCGGAGCTGACGGCATCACTGTCCATCCGCGCCCCGACGAGCGGCACATACGCCGCAACGACGTATACCGCCTCAAGCCGCTCCTCAGGAGCGAATTCAATATCGAGGGTCATCCCACCGAGGACTTCGTCAGACTCGTCCTCCAGGTGCGTCCCACACAGGTGACGCTCGTCCCCGACGCCCCTGACGCCATCACGTCGTCGTCGGGCTGGGACGTGGCGCCGAACACCGAGTTCCTCTCCTCGCTGGTGGAACGCTTCAAGGAAGCCGGCATACGCACGTCTATCTTCGTCAACGCCGACCCCGACGTCATCCGCGCGGCAGCCGCCACGGGCACCGACCGCATCGAGCTGTACACCAAGCCCTACGCCGACCGCTACGAGACATCGCCCGAAGAGGCCGTGGCGTCCTTCGTCGAGGCCGCCAATGCGGCACGCCGTCTCGGCCTTGGCGTCAACGCCGGCCATGACCTCAACCTCGAGAACCTCGCCTTCTTCCACAAGTCCATCCCCTTCCTCAGCGAAGTGTCGATAGGACACGCCCTCATCTGCGACGCGCTCTACCTCGGACTCGAGGAGACCGTGCGCCGCTACAAACAGTGTCTGCGTTAACCGGTCATGAACGAGATAGCAAGCCCCCCCCCGTCGCTCAGTCTCTGGGACCTCTGCCTCGAAGGCGGATGGACCATGATACCCATGGCGCTGCTGCTCCTGCTGAGCATCTACGTATTCGTCGAGCGCCTCATCGTCATCAACCGTGCCGGCAAGGAGGACGAGAACTTCATGGACCGCATCCGCGGATACCTCCACGAAGGCGAGACCGAAAGCGCCCTCAACCTCTGCGCCGCCACCCCGACGCCCTACGCGCGCCTAATCGCCAAAGGCATCTCGCGCATAGGCCGCCCCATGAACGACGTCCTCGTGACCATCGAGAACACGGGCAACCTCGAGGTGGCCACGCTCAGCCGCGGCCTCCCCTGGCTGGCCACTACAGCCGCCGGTGCGCCCATGATAGGCTTCCTCGGCACTGTCATAGGCATGGTGCAGGCATTCTACGCCATAGCCCAGGCAGGCTCGTCGGCCACCATCGACTCCTTCGCATCGGGCATCTACGCCGCGCTGGTCACCACCGTGGCAGGTCTCATCGTGGGCATCATAGCGCTTTTCGCCTATAACTATCTGGTGGCACGAATCAACAAGATAATGAACCGTCTCGAAGCCCGCACTATGGACTTCATGGACCTCCTTAACGAACCGGCGGCATAATGGCACTGAAACGACAGCAGGACATGCTCGCCACATTCTCAATGGCGTCGATGACCGACGTGGTATTCCTCCTGCTCGTGTTCTTCATGGTCACGTCATCGTTCGTCTTCCCCACGGCGCTGGAAATCGACCTGCCGCAGAGCACGCAGCAGACGGCGCTGAAGCCCTCGGTGCGCGTGTTCATTGACGCCGACGGCACCTACTTCGTGGCTCCGCAGGACGCCGACGCGCCCGTGGCGGTGGCTAAGGATTCGCTCGCCGTGTTCATCGGCTCCCTCGCCCCGGCCGACTCGCTCGGCGCCGTGGCCGTATATGCCGATGCAGCCGTGCCCTACGGCAAAGTGGTAGAGGTGCTCAATACAGGCGCCGAGGCAGGCATAAAGATGGTACTCGCCACCAAGCCCTCCGGCAGCGAACAGACCACGTCCGGGTCCACCGACGACAACCCTTCACAGCAATGATGAATCCGCGCATCACATCGGCCCTGGTCACGGCGCTATCCGCCGCCGTCATCGTGCTCCTGCTGATATGGTGCCGCCTGAGCATCAGCGCATCGCAGTGGCCGCCCGAGCCGCCCGAAGCCACCGAGCTGGTCGAGATGGAGGAAGAATTCGTCGAACTGTTCGACCCCGTCCCCGTACACCGCAATCCGGCTCCGGCATATGCGCCCGAGGAAGTGCGCCGCGAGTCGCGTCCTGCCCCGGCAGGAGGCACCGACCTCGCAGACGCCGGCGAGCAGGCTCCGGCAGCTCCCGACGTGACGTCGGAACGGCCGTCGGAACTCACCCGTCCGAAGAAGGACGTCCCCGTAAAGAGCGGACCCGACCGCGAGCAGCAGCGCCTTGAAGAAGCGCGCCGCAAGGCACGCAAAGGCATCTCCGACGCCTTCAAGGCCGCCGACGACACTCCGGCCGACAACACCGCATCCAAGGGAGACACTCCCGGCGACACGGGACGCCCCGACGGACAGCCCTCCGACGCCGCAGGCACGGGACAGGGCACCGTAGGCGGCGGATGGATTATGCCCAAATACGACAAAGTGGCTTCCCGGCAGACGGGCAGCATCATTCTTCAGGCCACGGTCAACCGTCAGGGACGCATCACCTCCGTGGTGCAGACCGGCGGCAAGGCTCCGGCATCGGCCAACGCGGCACTCGTAGAAAAGTGCATGGCCGAGGTACGCCGCCACACATTCACGCGCCGCGACGACAACGCCCCCGAGACGGCCACGGCACGCATCACCTATACATTCCGCTGAACCATGCACACCGACGACGAATACTTCGGCCGCACCGCCATGCTCGCGGGCGACGCCATGATGACCGCCTTAGCCGATACAGGAGTGATAGTCTTCGGCACCGGAGGCGTAGGCTCATGGTGCGTCGAGGCGCTTGTGCGCTCGGGCATAGGGCATCTCACCATAGTCGATCCGGACACGGTGGCGCCCTCGAACATCAACCGTCAGATGCCGGCCCTGCGCTCCACCATAGGCATGCCGAAAGTCGAGGCTGTGGCGCGCCGTCTGCGCGACATCAACCCCGACCTTGACCTGCGCACCATGCAGTGCCGCTACACGGCCGAGACGGCAGCGGACTTCGCCATAGAGACCTACGGCTACGTCATCGACGCCATCGACTCGCTCCACGACAAGGCACACCTCATCCTCCGCTGCACCGACCGCGCCACGGCACCGCGCCGCGCCTTCTACTCGTCGATGGGAGCGGCACGCAAGCTCGACCCCACGCGCATCACTACGGGATGGTTCGAGAAGGCCGAGGGATGCCCGCTGGCACGCGCCCTGCGCACATACTTCCGCCGCAACGGCCTCAGACGGCTGCCGCGCTTCCGCTGTGTGTGGAGCCCCGAGCGGCTCGAGCACCGCGCCGAAGGCCCTGCAGGAGTCAACGGCACATTCGCCCACACCACCGCCGCCTTCGGCCTCGCGCTGGCCTCGATGGTCATCTCCGACCTCTACAGAGACTAAGCCTGAATCCGATGGAAATGCGTCACATCCACGCCGCAGAGCGGGCAGACGAAGTCAGCCGGCAGCTCGGGCTCGTCCCACTCCACGACATATCCGCAGATATCGCACTCGAACCGGTACTTCTTTGACTCCGGCTGAGCCTCCGGCGCTTCAGCCGTGACCGGCTCTGTGAGCGCCTCAACGTAGGTCGGAGCGTTCTTAGGCGCAGTTCCCTTGATTTCGCGGTGATAGTAGTCATAAGTCATCGGCACACCCTCGCCGGGCACCGTGTCGACAAGACGGGCCAGCACCACATCGTGCGTGCCGCAGTCCACGAAGTCGAACGCGTCCAGCACGAGCCGTCCGGCGAAGAGTCCGTTCACTGCCGGCGCACCGTCGACGAGTGTGTAGCCGAACGCGGCATATTTGTCGGCCGTACGGCCGCTCTGAAAGCCGAAAATGCGGATGACCATAGGGTCGGTTTTCTCGGCCACTATCGAGAGCGAGAAGCGCGGATTGCGCCTGAGCACCTCCGTCGTATAATTGTCCTTGTTGAGCGACACCGCCAGCACGGGGTCCTTGCTCGTCACCTGGAAGCACGTGTTGATGACGCAGCCCACAGGCCGCTCACCGTCCATGACGCCCACCACGTAGAGCCCGTAGGTGAGCTTGAAGAGTACTGTCGTATCCATATCGATTCACATATTAAGAGGTTGTTTAATAATCATTGTTAACTGCAGGGTGGTGTATTTTATGCTAAGGTGCACTTTATGAGGAGGGAGCAATGGGGTTCCATTGTGACCGACGAATAAATGCGCATTAACATAAAAGACACCAGACAGAAGTAATTTTAAATTCATGTTAAGGCTGACAATAATGAAGTTAGTAACGCCTCTGAAACTTTTGAGCGTCTTTATCCCTTTGCTTCAGTCACATAGCCCGCTATGCTCCTTCGCTGCAGGAATAAATCCATCTCAAAATTTTCGGCCCTGCTGTTAACAAGCATTATTAAACAACCTCTAAGTTCTGACAATATAACACATACCCACCCCACTGCGGTTCGCTCCCGGCACGTCCGCAGCGACTGCGGGCGATGAAAACACAGCGGGCCGGCGAGACTGATGTCTGCCGGCCCGCTTATTATGCGAGGGTAAAAGAAATGCTTATCGGATTACGACCTTCTGCGACTTGGTCTGACCGTCGGCGGTGGCGCGGAGGATGTAGACGCCTGCTGCTGCCTGCGAGCCGTCGAGCACAGCGGAGTCGCCGTTTGCCTCAACTGCGGCTACCTGTGCGCCGGCCAGCGAGTAAAGGGCTGCCGATACGTGCCCGGCGCCGGGAGCGTAAACCTCGAAAGCGTTGACACCTGCGTCGGTGATGAGGAAGTCGCCTTCAACCTTCACGTCGGCCACGGAGCTGCGCGAGAGAATCTCTTTCAGACCGGCCATCGGGTCAATTTTACCCATACCGAAACGGTCGGGATAAGCCTGTGTGAACTTGTCCTGGAGGGCGGTGCGCTTGAGGACGTCCTTGACGTCGTCGATGGTGAGCGAGGGGTCAGCCTGCAGCCAGAGAGCGAGGACGCCTGACACGAAAGGTGCCGACATCGACGTACCCGACATTTCGGCCCAGTATTCGCTGCGCTCGTCGCTTACCTTCTCGGCAACCATCAGAGCAGCTTCCTGCGAACCGGAGTTCTTCAGGTTGTTCACATAGTAGGAGCTGTACGACGACACTACTGCTTCGCCGGGACCTGCGATGTGAGGCAGGGTGCGGCCGTCGCGGAGTGTGCCGTACGACGAGAAGGATGCTATATCACCTTCGGTCGAGGGGTTGCCGTTCTGGTCCTGGTAGTATACCACGTCGGTGTCGCCGAGGACGGCCCAGGTCGACTTGTTGGTGTAAGCGGCTACGGAAAGGGTGTTGTCACCGCAGGCCATGTCGCTGATGGACTGGTCGTCGTCGCCCATGGTGAAGCCCGGAATCTGTACCTTCGAGATGCCGGCGCGGTACATATATTCGCCGCTGATGTAGTAAACGTTACCCATAGCGTAGAAGTCGGCCATCTTGCCTGCCTGACCTTCGACGCGAATAGCCGGGAGGGCTGTCACTTCCTTGTCTGTGCCGGTGCCGGTGGTGACGCGGATAGTGAGGTTGTAGCGGTTATTGTTGGCGTTGACGCCGCCGCTGACGATGATGCCGGCGCGGCTGCCGTAGTATTTGTCGAGTTCGGCGTCACGGATGTATCCGGGAGCATTGTAGCCCGAGCCCGTGAGAGTGACCGAACCTTCCGAAAGGTCGAACTTGTGCGAGTATACCTCCTTGCCGGTGTTGGCGTCGATGGCGAGGAAGGTGATGTCCAGAGGACTGTCGTCGCCGCCCCAGATATCGCAGGCGCCGCTCATGGCAGGCTGGAGCCAGATGAACGACTGTATCGAATTGTCTTCGGCGGTGAAGTTCTTGCGCATGTGGAGGGGTTCGCCTGCCTCGTTGCCGGCGGATACCACCACAAGCATTTCCTTGCCTACCTCGGCCAGATAGCGGTCAGCGTCGGTCGTGCCGTCGTGCGGGCCGTAGTTGTGACCGAGCGAGAGGTTCATCACGGCGGGTTTATTGCGTTCTTTGGCGTACTCGAGGATATGCTCGGCTGCGATGAGGACGTTGTTGCCTGTCAGTGTGCCGCAGCAGGGAGCCAGTTCGGCGCCGGGAGCGACACCGTAGAAAGGCACGTTGGCGTTACGGCGTACGTACACACCGCCGGTGCGCTCGCTGATGGTGGTCAGACGGTCAGACTTGCCCTTGTACGAGCCGGCCATGATGCCGAGCACGTGGGTGCCGTGGGTGGCTTCAGAGTCGTCGGTGGAGTAAGCGGCGATTTCCTCCTGTGTGCTCATGGTGCGTATAGCGCCGTTGGAACCTGTGATGACCCACATGCGGCTGATGCGCGGATTGCCGTCAGCGTCGAGGAAGTTGGCATGGTTGGGGTCGATGCCCGTATCCATAAGGCCGGCGATGACGCCGGTGCCGTCATACGCACGGGGGAGACCCGAGCCGGCATGTATGTCGTCCACGTGCGTGGTGGCACGTGCGTGGTCCATCATGACTTTGTTCTCATATCCGAGCGATACGGTGCGTACTGCCGGAATCTCGGCGGCAGCCTGCAGGCTGTAGGGGCTGATGCGCACCAGAGCCATGTCGGCACGGACGTTGATGATTTCGGCGCCGAGAGCCTCCAGAGCCTCAAGGGCGCTGTCGTCTGTGATGCTGATGATGACAGCCACGGCTTCTTCGACGTCGACATTGGCGGGCTTGAGAGTCTCAACGTCAGCGCTGCGTCCCATAGAGGGGCTGCCGATGGTAGCCACAAGCTGGGCGGCGGGGCCGTCGAGCTTGCTCTGTGCCGAGACTGCGCCTGCCAGGGCTGTAGCTGCCAGTGTTAATGCTATTATCTTTTTCATTGTAAGTTTTTTGAATTGTTTCACCTCCGCAGAGGCCGTGATTGGAGAGAATTATTTACAAAAGTACGAATTATGTCGTAGTTTGCTGTCTCAGAGGTTCGTAAAAATACTTAAGGCGTCCGTGAATAATCGTTTATATTCTTTAAAACAAGCCGTTTATCCACGGACGGCCTTTTCAGAGCGGATTTACTTGCGGAGGGCGACCTTGCGTGCGGGAGCTGCAGTGTGGTCGAGGCTCGTGGTGACTGCCTGACGGCCGGTGTAACCTGCGCTCATGGCAGCCTGCTTGCGTGCCGATACCTTGGTGTTGCCCGACAGATCCATGTCATAGAGACCGAGGAAGAACGGACCCTTCACACGGCGCTGGCCGGTCAGGTTGCTGCTGTCGACATTCGGGTTGAAGTTGGTGTTCATCCAGCCTTCTTCAGGATAGTTGGAGAGCGCGCCGTAGAGCGTCGAGCCGGGGAAGGTGATTTCCTGGTCTTCGTTCATCGTGCCGTTGCGGCGGCCGGAGCGAATCTGCGCCGGGGAGCGTCCCTGCTCAAGCCACTCGCCGGCTTCCGACCATGCCGAGATGGCGCCTTCCGACGAGTTGAGCGCTATGCCGAGCTCACTCTGCTCGATGTACACCAGAGTCGGATCGGAGATGTCGAGGTTGAGGTAGTAGTTGCCCTTGAGGTCGTTCGACTCGTCGGCGTGGCCCCAGCCGTTGCCGGCCTTGTAGGGGTTGACAAGACGGATCTTGCCGGGATTGTCGAGGCTCTGCTCAACTTCAACGTCCCAGGTCATCGAGGATACGCGGTAGAGACCGGCAACGATGCCGTCAGAGTACTCGGCGTAGCCCAGCGATACCCAGCGGTAGGGAACAGACGGGGTGTAGGTGAAGCGCAGATAGCCGTAAGCCTTGGGTTCGCCTGCCTCGTTGGAGCCAACGGCCACGAGGGTGTAGGGAGCGTCAGCGGGTTCGCGGAGGAAGAATTCGAGAGTGGTCTGCTGGTCGTAGACAGGCTCGAGGTTGGTGTCGTTCTGAAGCTCGGTCACCTTGGCCAGAATCTCGTCGTTGGTCAGCGTGCCGGGATAGAGCTTGTAGACGTATGATGCGAGACCTTCCGAACGGTATGCCTCGATCTGCATGGCCTCTTCCTTCTCTGCCTTGTAGTAGAAGTTGCCGAGATAGGTGAAGTCGATGCTGAAGCTGGTGAAGCCGGGAAGCTGGAAGTATTCGCGTGTCTGCTGAAGGATGCCGCCGGATGTGTAGTAAATCATATCGATGCTGATTTCACCGGTCTCGGCGTTGTAGCGCGACGAGCGGTAGAAATCCTGGGCGGTGGCGCCGTCGGGAAGCGCATCGGGATTAATCCGGCTTACGTAGGTGTAGGCATCGGTAATCATGAGCATCTCGCCGAAGGTGTTGTCGTCGCCGGTAGGCATCGGCTCAAGGAAAGCCGCATCCTGCGAGGAGTCCACGGTGATGACGGCGTTGTAGCCGTTGACGTACCATGTCCAGTCATTCTGGTCGGGATTGAGCTCAGTGTCGCCGTAGTCGCCGAACTGGTAGCGGATCATGTTCTCGTCGAGAATCGAGTGAGCCTCATAGACAGCCAGTTCCTGGGTTACACCGAAAGCCGACAGAGTGGCCGAGCCGTACTCGGTTCCGCCGATGCGCTTGTAGTCGCCGTAGGGCGAGTACGAGAGGATGAAGGTCTGCTCGCTCAGTCCGTAGGGGGTGTGGCTCTCACCGTCGATTTTGAAGGTGATGGAGTAGTCCTCGCCGGGAGTTACGGCAGAGAAGGTCACGCCCACGGGGATTTCGGCCACGGTCTCGCCGGCAGCGAATGTCACCTGTGTGGTGGGGTCGAATATGCCCACGCACTCGGAGCCGTCGCCATTGAGGACGGTGCTCAGAAGGCCTACGGTGAGTTCCTTGTCGGCCTTCACACGGTAGATTTTCGCGCTGACAGAAGTGGCGCCGTTGGGGATGGCCACTTCAGTGCCTTCGGGCGAGAAGTACACCTCGTCGCCCTGGTATTCGGGCGTGGGATCGTACTTCACATCATCGCTGCACGACCACGCTCCGGCGCTGATGACGGCAGCCGCAATGATTGAATATATCTTTGTGAATTTCATCGTTATGTCGTATTAGCGTTGATTAATTGACGGGGTCATAGAGACCGGCGGGCGACGGGTTGTTGAAGCCTGTGAGGCCGGTGTTGTTGTCCACTTCCTGACGGGTGATGACGAAGTTCATCCATGCCGGACGGCCGTTGGTATTGAAGTTGTCAAGACCCGGCTCGAAGTTGGAGCCGTCGTAGTAGCGGGTGACGGAGTAGTTCAGACGCTTGATGTCGAAGAATGACAGACCTTCGCCCCAGAGCTCGATACGCTTCTGAAGGATGATTTCCTGCACGACAGCGTCGGCCGAAGTGGCGCGGGTGTTGTAGGTGGCGTAGCGGTGGGCGCGCATGAAGTCGATGAGGAGCTGCTTGCCGGCTGCCACATTGGTGTGGGCTGTGGCTTCGGCCTCGATGAAGTACATCTCCTCGACGCGCATCAGAGGATAGTCCACTGCTGCGGCAATCTTCGGGTCGCTCATCTCGCCGCTGCCCGGACGGAACTTGATGGCGATGTAGGGGCCGTCGAAGTTCTTTTCGGCGAATGTAGCGTCAAGATAGGGGATACGCTTCTCCAGGGGGCTGCCTGCTTCGGGCTTGAAAGAGAGCTTGCGGAAGTCGCGGTCGTTTATCTTCTTGTAGAGGCTTGCGCCGATTTCGGAGTAAGCGCCGGCTACAGAACCGGAGTATCCGAACTCCTGCTCGTTGCAGCAGAAAGAGGTCCAGTTCAGAAGGCCCGATGCCACGGCGTCGTCCTCGGCCACGTAGCGGCCGGTGTACATCCACGACGATACGGAGGAGTCGTTGAAGCCGGTGGTGGTGTTCAGCCACTCTTCCTGGGTCAGAGGCACAGCACCGGATTCGGTGATGGCCATGCGCGCATACTGGGCAGCCAGTTTGTAGGTGTCCGAAGCGGCCTGGGCGTCGTTGTTGATCTCAGCCTTGTAGCTGGCGTCCCAGAGGTAGAGACGGGCCATCAGACCATAGGCCACGGCCTTGCTGGGCATCGTCTTCTCGGCGATGAGTTTCTCGTCACCGAAATACCGGATGGCTTCCTCAAGGTCAGCCTTGATTTTGGCCACCATCTCGTCGTGGGTCAGACGGCGGTTGTTGCGCTGCTGCTCTTCTGTGGTGGTCTCGTCGACCCAGGGAAGAGTGAGGCCGAGGATGTCCTTGCCTTCGCGCGACACGCCCTTGTTGAATTCCGTAGGGAGGAACTCGTAGCAGCGCGCCATGTCGAGGTAGATGAAGGCGCGGGCCGAAAGACCCGTAGCCAGATAATATGCCAGAGTGGCGTTCTCGTCAGCCTCGGCACGCGGGATGTTGCCGATGATGTTGTTGGTGGTGAGCACCTGCTCGTAGTAGTAGTTCCAGGGGAACTGAGCCACGAGGTAGTCCTCGCCGAGGGCGATGGAGTTCGAGCTCCAGGAGGAGAACCAGTTGTAGCCGCCGGCGTCGCGCACGTACATATCCTCGGTCATCACGTCGCGGATGTGCATCATCGACGGATAGCCGAAGTCGAAGTGTTCCGACGTACCGAGGGTTCCTATCTGATTGTAGTGACCCGTCACAGCCCACAGAAGTGCCTCGGTAGCCTTCGGCGACGACTGAAGCTGGTCGGCCGTGATGATGGTCGTCGGCACGGAGTCTTCAATACATCCTGTGAGAGCCGGTGCCGCCATCAGTGCGGCAACTATGCCTTTATATATCGCTTTCATTGTGGATGGTCCTGTTTATTAGAATGTAACGGTTAAGCCGCCCGAGAGAGTACGAACGGGGGCGTTGTAGGTGTTGTTCACACCGCCGGTGAACGACTGGCGCGGGTCGAGACCCTGACGCTGGCTCCATACCCATACGTTCTCGGCAGCAAAATATACGCGGAGTTTGTTCAGATACATCTTCTTCACGAGCTTGCTCGGGAGAGTATAGCCGAAGTTGATGTTCTGGAGCGACAGATACGATGCGTCGACGATGAAGCGGGTCGAGGTAGCAGTCGTGTAGAGGTCGCCGAACTGGAAACGCGGGATTTCCGAGTTAGGGTTCGAGGGACTCCAGGCGTTGAGGAGGTCTTCGTGGAAGTTGCCGCCCTTGTTGGTCTCGGTAGGCACGCCCATCAGGCCGGAGTAGTTGCTGTCGTAGATGTGGCCGCCGATCTGATAGTTGAAGTTCAGCGACAGGTCGAAGTTCTTGTAGTCGAACGACATGTTGAAGCCGCCGTATACGGGAGCGAGCATCGACTTGCTCAGGTAGCGCGAGGCCTGGCTGGTGTCGTGGGTGGTGGTCACTTCGCCGGTGGGGTTGCCTTCGGCGTCAAGCACGTCCTTGTAGTAGAGGGCAAGACCATTGTTGGGGTCTACGCCTGCATACTTGAAGAGGTACTGGGTGTACATCGGGAGGCCTTCGCCGTAGAAGATACCCGAACCCTGATAGCCGCGGTAGCCTTCGACAGTCATACCCTTGCGTTCTTCGGGGAGGTAGGTGATCTTGTTCTTGTAGTAGGTCAGGTTGAGGCCCATCGACCAGCGGAAGTCACGGGTCTTGATGATGTCGCCGTTGAGTTCGACTTCGAGACCGGCGTTCATCATGTCGCCCACGTTGTCGTAGTAGCCCATGAAGCCCGACGATGCGGGAAGCGGGAAGTACATGAGCATGTCGGTGGTCTTGCGGTAGAAGCCTTCGATGCCACCGTCGAGACGGCTGTTGAAGAGCGTGAACTCGAAGCCTGCGTTGAAGTTGCCGCCTTTCTCCCATGTGATGTTCTCATTACCCTTGGCAGAGGGGGATGCGCCCGGCATACCGCTGGCGTTGATCAGAGAGTAGGTGTCCACGTAGCGGAACGAGCCGATCTGGTCGTTGCCCTGCTCACCGTACGAAATCTTGAACTTCAGCTGGTTCACCCAGTCGACGTTGAAGAAGTCTTCCTTCGAGATAATCCAGGCGCCGCCGAGGCTCCAGAATGTACCCCAGCGGTGGTCGGGGTGGAAGTTGCTCGAAGCATCGCGGCGGACAGAGGCGCTGACGAAGTACTTCTGTGCGTAGTCGTACTGCGCGCGGCCGAGCCAGCCTTCAACATTATATATGGACTTGCCTGAGTTCGAGCTCTGCTCGGTGATGGAGCCGGCGAGTTCGTCGTTCGACGGAAGGAACATGTTCGACTTGGTGCCGGACAGGCTCTGGGAGATACGCTTGTAGTATTCGTGACCGAGGAGGACGCTGATGTTGTTATCGCCGTAGGAGTGGTTCCAGTTGATGAGCTGCTGGTAGGTGATGTCAGTCAGACGGCTGTGGCCGACGCCGACGATACCGTTCTGGGGAGCGAACTGTCCGTAGAAGGGGTTCGACATGCTGTTAGAGCGAGTCTCGTCGATACCTACGGAGTTGTTCGACGTGAAGGTGAAGTCGTAGGGAAGACGGATTTCGAAGAAGCCCGTTCCGGTGAACTGGTTGGCCGTCGACTTGCCCACGCCGAGGTTGGCGTCAGACAGAGCGTTCGAACCGGCGAACACCGGACGGCGCATGCCGCCGTTCAGACCTGCACCGTAGTCATAGCGTGTGATGCCCAGGTCATCGACCATGATGTTGCCTTCGGCGTCACGCATGTACATAGGATAGATGGGAGCCACACCGGTAGCGGCAGCGAAGATGTTGCCCGTAGATACGGCGCTGCCTTCGCCGGAGTTGCCGTTCTCATACTTGGTATGGGTGTATGCGGCGTTCACGCCCACTTTGAGCCAGCTCTTGGCCATGAAGTCGGCGTTGACACGAGCGGTGAAACGCTGGAAGCTCGACGGAGCTGCCACGATACCGCCATTGTCAAGGTATCCGGCCGACAGCATGAGATTGCTGCGCTCAGTGCCCTGCGAGATGTTCACGTTGTACTCCTGACGGAAGCCTGACTTGTAAGTCTCAGCCAACCAGTCGTCCGGAAGCATGAGGAAGCCGTTGACCAGATAGCCGGGACGGGCGTTGGGGTTCATGCGGCCGTCATAGCCGATGAGATACTGGCCTTCGGGCACAGAGTAGGTCTGGTAGCCCAGGCCGTAGGTGCCGCTGGTGCACAGCTGGGCGTTGGCCCATGCGGTGGCCTGCTCGGGCGTATAGCCCAGACCGCCGATATTCTGCTCGGCAGTGGCGTTGGGAGCCAGATAGCCTTCATAAGGCATAGTGGCGAAGTTGTAGAGAGCACGGTAGTATGCCTCGTAGTACTGGCGGGGATCCTTGATGTATTTGTAGTCCTGAGTAGCACGAGCATTATGGCCCCACTTGGCGTCGACCGTCACCACAGCTTCTCCGTACTTGGCGCGCTTGGTGGTGATGAGGATGACACCGTTGGCACCACGGGCACCGTAGAGAGCGTTCGATGCGGCGTCCTTGAGGACTGTCATCGACTCGATGTCGTTAGTGTTAAGCGACGAGATGTCACCCGAATAGGGCGAACCGTCAACGATCACGAGAGGACCGTTGTCTGCCATGAGCGAGGAGAAACCGCGCACACGGATGGTGGGAGTGTTGCCGCCCGGATCACCGGAAGCATTGGAGAGCTGCAGACCGGCTACCTTACCCGACAGAGCGTCAAGAGCATTGGTGACCTGCGTCTTCTCGATAGAAGCAGAACTTACCGTCGCTGCCGAACCGGTGAACGACGCCTTCGACTGCTTGCCATAGGCTACCACAATCGTCTCTTGGAGCATCTCGCTGTTAGGATGAAGCTCGATACGCATATCGCCGGGAAGGATCTCGACTTTCTCTGACTTATATCCCACATAGGATATGTCGAGCGTCTTGATTGAAGTGGGAACCTTCAGACTGAACTTGCCATATGCGTCGGTTGCTACGGCGATACCCGGGCCCGCGGTGACCGACACTCCGGTCAGCTCTTCCTGAGTCTGGGCGTCTACGACAGTACCAGTGACCGTGCGCGTCTGCGCCGACGCACATAAGCCGATGGCAAGCACTGTCAAAAGTAATAAAAACAGCTTTTTCATACTTTTTTTAATTAGACATAATATTGATTGATTTTCAGAATTTTATACGTGGCATATGCGATGGAGCAACAGTATGCATATGTTTAGTGGAACAAAGGTAATACAATTTTTTTGAATTTTCGCACTTTTTTTATGCTGAAAAGCAAATATTTAACATTTTTATTGCTCACTCTGACACTTTCGGACCTCACAGAACGGGCACAGAAACTTGCATCTTGTATACTTCCGCAGGCACAAAGTGACACTTCACTACACCACGGCTTGACTTTTTGTTCAAATAAACACGCCAACAATTCAATAGTGTAATTCCGACACCAATGTACCGTTCCTACATCCGCCCCGACGTGCGGCCCGGCTGCCGGCGCAATTTTCTTCACAAATATTTTGCAGATTTGTAGCTTATTTGTAACTTTGTACCGAATTAATAAACAACTACCCTACCATGGGAAAATGGAAAGTATTTGCAGTTTGCGTCCTGACCACGCTCCTGGCCGCTACGGGATGTAAAAGTTCTACGCAGGATTCGTCAGCCAATGCCGATTCTGCGCCCTCCGTTGCGCGCATTGGTGATTTCAGAGGCGACAGCGCCTATGCGCATGTCGCAGCTCAGGTAGCCTTCGGGCCGCGCGTCCCCGGCACCCCGGGCCACGATGCCTGCCGCGAATACATCATAGGCCGCCTCAGAGCGTACGGCGCCGACACAGTGATCGTTCAGGAAGCCACCGTAAAGGCATACACCGGCGACATGCTGCCAATCAGCAATATCATAGCGCAGTACAACCGCGCCAACACCCGGCGCATCCTCCTGGCCGCGCACTGGGACACCCGTCCCTGGGCTGATCAGGACGACAATGCCGCCGACCGCGACAAGCCCATCCCGGGCGCTAACGACGGCGCAAGCGGAGTCGGCGTCTTACTCGAAATCGCGCGCAACTTCGCAGCCCGGCAGCCCGGCGTCGGCGTCGACCTCATCTTCTTCGACGCCGAAGACTACGGACGCAGCGGAGGTTTCTATAACCACAACGACACATGGTGTCTCGGCTCCCAGCACTGGGCCGAGACGAAAGTGCCGTACACCTCGGGGAACCTGCCCGTATACGGCATACTCCTCGACATGGTCGGCGGACGCGACGCCCGCTTCCACTATGAGGCTTTCGCGCATGAGAACGCCCCCACTCCCTGTCTGAAAGTATGGAGCGAGGCAAAACGGCTCGGATACGGCGACATGTTCATCAACACCATAGGCGGAGCCATAATCGACGACCACGTCATACTCACACGTGCCGGCATCCCTACTGCCGACATCATCGAGCTGAACAACGAGGTCACATCGTCGTTCCCTCCCACGTGGCACACGCTCGACGACAACCTCGAACACATCGACCCCCACGTCCTCGACGCCGTCGGACAGACCGTCCTGAACGTGGCATACAACGAAAAAACTTTCTGAACATGACCCCCGAAAGCATACAGGACAAAGAGCGCGACATCATCGACGAATTCTCCGAAGTCGACGACTGGATGGACCGGTACGCCATGATCATCGACATGGGCAACGCACTCGAACCCCTCCCCGACTCTCAGAAGACTCCCGACCGCCTCATCGAAGGATGCCAGAGCCGCGTATGGCTTGACGCCGCCCTCGACGAAAACGGCCGGGTACACTACCGCGCCGATTCCGACGCAATCATAGTCAAAGGCATCATCTCGATGCTCGTCGACGTTCTCTCGGACCACACCCCCGACGAGATACTCGACGCCGACCTCAGCTTCATCAGGGAAATCGGCCTGGCCGAGCACCTCTCCCCCACCCGCAGCAATGGCCTTGTGGCCATGGTCAAGCAGATGCGGGCCTACGCCGCCGCGTATAAGATGAAGAAATAGCGTATAAGGACGAACTGCTCAGGAGCCTGAACGGCACCGAATGGACTGACTTCGAAGTCAAAGAAGCAAGAACCGGTGTACCCAAAAGTGCATGGGAGACGGTGAGCGCGTTTTCGAATTCTTATGGAGGCTGGATAGTATTCGGCATTCGAGAGAAGAAAACTGAAGGAAAAACCGCGTATCTGATACAAGGAGTCGAGCACCCCGAAAAAATCGAACAGGATTTTATCGGAGTACTGCGCTCTAACGGAAAATTCAATCAGCGCATATCTGTGCAACCCGCGAAGTTCGTCATAGACGACAAAACTGTTTTGGCCTTCTATATACCGATGTCAGAACACAAACCTGTATATATCGGTATACCATCCAACACGTTTTTGAGAGTTGGTAGCGGCGACCAGAGAGCGACCGAATATGAAATCCGCGCCATGCAGCGCGATCAGGCATTCGGCAAGAAGTCGAATGAAGCCGTTTTCGGCTCCTCGTACTCTGACATAAATCAAGCGTCCTTTCAGGATTTTCGCTCGTACCTCAGAGCGTTTAACCCCGAATTGCCCTACAACACACTGACGGACACTGATTTTGCAGTCAAAACCGGCATCATGTTCAACGGACTGCTATCTGTCGGAGGACTGCTGATGTTCGGAAATATCGACGCCATTCTGCGCTACAATCCGGATTTTCTTATCGATTATATTGAGATTCCCGGCTCTTCAATACATGATGCATCTATAAGGTACACATTTCGACTGAACGAACTGGAGAATATCTGGGAATATTATAAGGCGATATTACAAAAATTGCGCACAAGGGTCGACAATCCATATTCACCAAGGACTGACGGAATCGCCCCCGATGACAACACTCAGCTCTATTGCATCCGCGAGGCGTTAGTAAATATGCTTGCTCACGCAGACTATTTCAGCGAAATACATTCGACGGTCCGTGTTTATGATGATTACATCGATTTTCAGAATGCAGGAAGTTTTCCCGTAAATCTCGACATCGTAGGACAGACAATAGTCTCACAGCCACGCAACCCGAATCTGCTGAGATTCTTCAAACTGGCGAAAATATCCGAAAACGGAGGATACGGGATTGACAAGATTCTGAACTGGAAGAATATTACAGGATGTGACGTTACTATTGACAGCGACATCACTAAATCTCAGGTCAGATTCAAACTCCCGATTAACGTCAATCAACGTCAATCAACGTCAATCAACGTCAAGGAGGTTGATTCTGAACTATCTGAGCGAGTCCTGACGTTGATTGACGCTAATAACAGAATATCCATCGCGGAGCTGGCTAAAGCAACCGGACAGTCAAAAAGCAGTATTGACAGAGTCATATCCGCTCTGAAGAAAAACGGACGGCTCGTCCGCTCAGGGACAGCAAGAAACGGCCGCTGGATGAAAGTATGATTCTCACCCCAGCGCCTTGGCGTCGCGAGCCTCGGTGAACGCGCCGAAAGTGTCGTAGATGTCCGTCAGCGCCATCGAGGCCATCCGTATCTGGCTGTCGAGCATATCGACGCCGCGGGCGCCGACGTCCGACCGTCCCAGCAGCGCCGCTCCCACTCCCGAAATATCCTCGAAGAGCTTCAGCTGCAGCCGGAGCAGCTGATACGCGCCCGTGTCCGACGTATTGGTCACCACCTGCTGAGGCAGGAACTCTCCGCGGCCCGACACGGGAATCACACCGTCGGTCTGCGCCCACACCGACGTGATGTCGTCCCACGAGAAGCCTTCGACCATCTGGTCCATAGGATAGAGCAGCACTCCCTTGGCCGCCGTGGCCAGCATACGGTCCATCATCACTATCAGACGGTTGATGTGCCGCTGCTGGTCGATGACATCCTCCACGAACGAATGTACCTCGCCGTCAGTCAGCGGATAGAACTTCACGACGAACGGATGCGACCCGTGGCTGTAGGGCGAGTCGTGCTCGGCAAGGACAGTGCCGTCGGGCGCCAGATAGCGGCAGTGCCACACGAAGCGCTTCGACGCCCGGGAAGAGTCCTCATTGTCGCGGCAGTCGAGCGACCACACCTCTATGACGCGGTAGCGCGACGCATCGGCCGCGCAGAAGAAACTGTCGCCGTCGGTGGCGGCGCCCAGCGCCGGAGCCTGAAAGGCACCGGTCATGTCCATGCAGCTGTAAAGGGCCTGCAGCTCGGCCGCCCGGCGCGGAGAGTCGGCGGCGAAACGGTTGATGATCTCGGGCATGGACATGTCGTGCAGCATCCCGGCCATGTCGATGTCCCATCCGCGCGGATCAGTGAAGCTGTTGACGAAGAAGCGCCGCGGGTCGACGTTGTCTATCCACACTCCGCAGCCGCCCCAGCGCCGCTCGTCGGTGATGCGCTGTATGGCGCAGCCCGAGATGAGGAACTCCTCGAGCATACGGCTGTCAAGCTCGGCCAGACTGTTGCGCCGCGCTATCTCGGCCACCGGACCCTGTGTGTAGCGGCCGCTCTCGGCAGTCTGCGCCCGATAGCGGCCGACCACCGACTTCACCATCTGGCGTATCAGATTGTTGGTCATCGGTTTCGAGCCGCTGCGGCGTATCAGCTCGTCCTCGCGCCTGAGGTGTCCCTTGCTGTCGGGGAGCATGTCGCTCCACTGGTCGCCGTAGGCATAGCGCTTGTAGCGGTCGCGGCGCGTGCGCAGGTCGGCAGCCCGCTCCCATGCCTTGTAGGCTGATTCAAGTACAGGATTCATATGGTAATGATTATATTTGTGTGAGTATGTCAGTGGCCGGAATGGTGGCCAGCGCCGCCTCGTCGAAGCTGTACGAGTCCTCGCCCGTATCGACGGCGGCATGGAGCACCGTCACCTGCGTGCCCGAGGGCCACACGAGAATCTCGCGCACGCGCTGACCCGAGCCGGGCGGAAGCAGCACCGCCACCGGGCAGGCCGGGGTGGCCGCCGTGAAGGGATTCAGCTGCCGGCGCACCACCGCATCTATCTCCGATGCCGGACGCGGCTCCACGGCACGGCTCCACCCCTTGAGGCGGATGTCGAACACGCGCCGGCATATGTCAGGCACGCGCACCACCGAGGCGTCGCCAAGGGGAGGGTCGGGCCGCGACACCGTCGTCGTAGCCGGAATATTGTCAGGCGCTATCAGCTCGCGCGGTCCGCGGTCGAGCAGCTCAAGATACCAGCGGCGAAGCTGTGCCTCCAGTATCGCATCCACATCTATGCCGTCGGTGCTCACGACGGTACAGTCCGAGCGCAGAGGCTCGAGACCGCCGATGCGGCGGCGGTACCCGAGCAGCTCCGCGCGTGAGTAGGTCACTTTCATCAGGCAGTCTTGCCGAGCACCCTGATGTGCGCCGCAGGATACCTCAGCACCAGACACGACGCCTCCGTGAGCACCACGGCGTCGGTGTTGCGCTGTCCGGAGGCACGCAGGTCCAGCTTCTCGGCAGAGAAGGGCACGTGCACGAACTTGGTCAGATAGTTCGGATCGATGACGAATCCGTCGGAAGCGTGTCCGCACTGGTCGAACACCTCGGAGTGCACCACGTAGAGCGTGCCGAAGTTCGACACTATCTCCTTGAACTCTATGCCCCACTTCACGCGTGTTCCGGCAGAGGTCACCACCTTAGAGTACTGCAGACGGCTCAGCGCCTCCACCAGCGCCGTACCGGCCACGAGAATCTTGCGTCGCGACCCGTTGTTGCCCGTGAAAGCCTTGCTGCACAGCCCCACCAGGTCGCTCTCGGTCAGCGAGTCAAGGTCGAGTTCCACACTCCGGGGCGCCTGCCCCCAGATGCCGCCCGTGAAGTAGACATACTCTTTCTTGAGCGTATCGTAGATTTTGGCGCGCTGGCCGAAGAGGAAACTCTTCTCCATGCCCAGGCGCATGTCGATGATGGCCGCCTCCTCCTGGTCGGAGAAATTCCAGCCCACCTCCTTGCCGGCGATTTTGGCAAGCGTGCTCTGCTCCACCTGCATCTTGAATATCTGGCAGTTGTTCGACGCCTTGCGCGGCAGCGCCGAGAACTGCGCCGTCTGCACGTCGAGCTCAGTGGCCGCACGCCCCATGCGCACCAGACGGCTTCCGGCAGGGATATGCGGCAGCTCCACATATTCCTCTCCCATCGACACGGACACCTTACCGTTGAGCGGAGTCACCTCCAGGCCCCCCTCGTCGCTGCGCGAGAGCACGTAGAGCACCAGCGGACCCGCAGGAGAGCCTCCGCCCGTCACCTCAGGCACCAGCACAGTCTCCGACACATCGAAGATATTGTCGTGGTCAGTCTTGAGTCTGAAACTCGTCAGACCGCCGCGGTCTATCCCCGGAGTGCCTTCATAGGCCTCCGTCAGCCTGGCCTCGGTGAGCTTGGTGTCGACCGAGTAGTACTCCACGGTCATCGCCGTCGCACCCCGCGTATGCGCGCAGCGGGTCAGCTGGTCGATAGGGGTCGACATAGGGCGCACCTTCACTATGCGCCGGTCGATTGAATTCTTAAGCAGACCCGGAGCCGCCTGCTCGTATTTCTCGGTTGTGGCGACACCGCCCACATGACGGCCGCCGGCCGTTCCGGCCACGATGTTGCTGTTGTTCTCTTCCATAAGTCTCAAAAAATTAATTATAACACTGTCAAAAAAATGGTCGAAAAAACTCCTGTCAAAAAACTCCTGTTCCTCCTGTTCTCCTGTCAAAAAAACTTGTCGAAAAATAACGGTCGAAGGAATCAGGTCAAAGGAGAAAGCCGTCCCAGAAATCAGGCCGCATATTGGCCAGAAACGCAGGCTCCGACTCCTCGTCATCCCCCTGCGGCACAGCCAGCGACGGCGACTGATACATAGCCACAGCAGGCTCAGACGTAGCATCCGGCGCCGGTTCAGGCTCAAGGAACTCCCTGAGCAGCTCGCGCGCATCACCCCCGGCAGCAATTTCGGCCAGAATCCTCGCACACTGCTGATTGGCACCTATCGCCCTGAGGAGCGCCGCATCGGCGCTTCCGTCGTGTTCGGGCGAGCATGGAGGCGGAGCCGCCTCAAGTACATGATTGTCTGTCTCTTCCATAAGCAAAAAGTTTTTGAGTTACGCCGCGAAGTTACAGCCGCTTCCGAATCTCCGTTTCCACAGTTTCCCCCGCGCCGGGAAATCCCTTTGTCACCACAGAGCGAACCAAGTCCCCGAAGAGCTTGTTCTGCAATAGATTGGGCCCTGCATCAAACATATTGCAGAAAAAGCGCCGTCACGTCCCCGAAAATCCGTAAATTTGCATCATGCTACGAAATCTCATCACACTCTGCACCCTCCTCCTCTCCGCCGCATCGGCACTCGCCGCACCATCGGCAAAGTGGCTCGGGACCACCCACAACTTCGGAGCCTTCGACGAAGACCTCGGACCCGTGTCGTGCGACTTCCTCTACGTCAACACCTCCTCCGAGCCGCTATCCATCGTGGCCGCACGCAGCTCATGCGGATGCACCTCGCCGGTCTACGACCGCACCCCCGTCGCGCCCGGCGACACCGGACGCGTCCACGTCAGCTACGACCCGGCCGGACGCCCCGGCTCCTTCACCAAGACCGTGTCCATACAGTTCTCTGACAGCCCCAGGCCCGACAAACTGTACATCAAAGGCATAGTCGTAGGCTCGGCCGCCACCGTGGCGCAGCGCTATCCGGCAGGATGCACCGACGGGCTCCGACTCTCCAAGGGCGTAGTCATGGCCGGAGAAGTCCTCAAAGGACAGATGCGCACAGCCTTCCTCGACGGCTACAACGGCACCACCGACACCATCCGGCCGGTCGTCTCCGACGTTCCGGCCTACATCGAGGCCACGGCCGAACCCGCCGCCGTGCCCCCCGGACAGCAGTTCTCCTTCATCATCTACGTCCGCACATCGAAGTGTCCGCTCTACGGCGTAGTCACCGACTCAGTCACCATCAGGCCCGACCCAAGCTCCGCCAACGCGTGCACCGTACCCGTAGTAACCCTCGTCAACGAAGACTTCTCATCTCTGTCAGCCAAGGACCTGGCCAAAGCGCCGCAGGCCGCCCTCGACACACGCAGCATCGACTTCGACCGCCTCTCCGCAGGTCCGCTCGTGCGCACATGCACACTCACCAACACCGGCAAGAAAGACCTCAAAGTCCGCCGTATCTACACTCAGGACCCCGGAGTGAGCGCGACCATCGACTCCGACAATATCAGGCACGGCCGTACGGCCACAATCACCGTCACCGTCGACCCCGAAGCGCTCGCAGGCGATATCCTCAACGCGCGCCTCTCGCTGATTACCAACGACCCGGCCAATCCGATACAGACCATACGCGTAGTGGGCATGCCATAAGGTTTGTGTTAAAAATCATTAACACAGAAAGCGCTTATTGTCAGAAATTTGCAGAATTTCAAAATAAGCCGTAATTTTGTAGCACTTTATTACGCCGGTGCATTATCTTAGACCGATTTATTATTTACGCATTCAACCAAGATCTAAGCTAAGGCATATATGGCACACCGGTCAACGTCGTGATGACAGTCGACCACGTGTCACGAAACACGGAGTAATCAAGTACAAGTAAGTATGATATAATCTCTACATTAATTGTTGTGATTACACTGTAGAACAACTGAAATCAAATGCCTCTTGGCTTAGGTCCTCGCACGTTGTCGAAATGCGCCGGGACTTTTTTTATACCCTTTACCCACGTTTTGCGCCTCCTGTCTACAATCCATACTACAGCGTGGTTTGTTATATCTTCATGAAACCGTCTTCAACTTCCACCCCAACATCCGCCGTCGCGGTCAACTTCACCTTTCTCGTCCTCTATCTGGCCGGACTGAGTGCCTTCGGCTCCTTCGTCAACGACATGTACACACCGTCGCTGCCCTCGATGTGCCGCTACTTCCACTGCTCCGTACCCGTGGTCCAGCTCGGACTCACCATGGGCATGCTCGGACTCGGCATCGGGCAGATAGTGCTCGGACCCGTCAGCTTCCGCTACGGACGCAAGCCCGTCCTGGTGGCATCCATCCTATTCTTCATCGCCGCCGCCACAGTCAGCATATTCTCTCCCACCATCCACTTCTTCCTCGTGTGCAGGTTCTTTCAGGGCATCGGCGCCTCCGGAGGATACTTCCTGGCACGAACCATCCCGGCCGACGTCTACGGAGGACGCCGGCTCGCCAAAGCCATGGCAGTCATGGGCGCCATCAACGGGTTCGCCCCGGCCAGCGCGCCAGTCATCGGCGGTTTCATCTCCGAGCGCTTCGACTGGAAGGGCATATTCGCAGTCCTCGTCGCATTCGCCGTCATCCTCCTGTGCATATCTCCGAAACTCAAGGAGACTCTTCCCCCCGGCGCACGCTCCATTCCGGCCGACCTCGAATGAAATAAAACCCGTCAGACAAACCATGACTTGTCCGACGGGTCCTGTATAGTGGATATGTCCTGCTCTTAAAGCTCTTTCACGAAGGCGCGGCGGCGACGGTGCTGTCTGCGCTCGAAGTACTCCCACTGCTTCTGCACGTTGCCGTTGCCTTCGAGCTCAACGTTGCTCTCGGCGAACTTATATCCGTTGGCGATATACCGCGGGATAAGCTCGGCGAATATCAGCGCGTTCACACCCTTGCTCTGATACTCGGGCTTGACGGCCACGAGGAGCAGGTCGACCACGTCGCTGTGGCCCTGTATGGCCCGCAGCAGATGATACCAGCCGAAGGGGAGCAGACGGCCGTTGCTCTTGCGCAGGGCCTGCGACAGCGAGGGCATAGAGATGCCGAGTGCTATCAGCCTGTCGTCGGCGTCGACCACCAGGCTGATGTCGTCCAGACGGAGTATGCCCAGATAGACGTCGATGTAGTGCTCTATCTGGCGCTGCGTCAGCGGAACGAAGCCGTAGAGGTCGGCGTAAGCCTCGTTCACCAGCTCGAACACGGCCTGTCCGTACTGCGCCTTGAGTTTCTTCTTGCTCGTGAGCTTGGCCGTGTGCAGATTGTACTTCCGGCTGATGAGGTCGGCTATGCGCACGTGCTTCTCGGGGATGCCGTCGGGAATCGTGATGCGGTACTCGATCCAGTCCACTTCCTTGCGGAAGCCCAGGCGCTCCATGTGCTCGGGATAGTACGGCGGATTGTATATCGTGGCCATCGTGCCCATCTCGTCGAAGCCTTCGATGAGCATGCCCTCGGGGTCGAGGTCGCTGAAACCCATCGGGCCGACTATCTCCGTCATTCCGCGCTCGCGGCCCCAGGCGGATACGGCGTCAAACAGAGCATCGGCCACCTCAGCGTCGTCGATGAACTCCAGCCAGCCGAAGCGCATCTGCTTCCTGCCGGTCTTCGCGTTCACGGCGCGGTTGATGATGGCGGTGATGGTGCCCACCGGCTCTCCGTTGCGGAAAGCCATGAAGGACTGCGCCTCGCAGAAGTCGAATGCCGGATTGCCTTCAGGACTCAGGGTGGCCATGTCGTCCGAGCGCAGCGGCGGCACGTAGCACGGATTGCCTTTATAGAGATTGATGCCGAAATCCACGTACTGCGACAGCTGGTCGGAGTCCGTGGCTATAGGATGGACGTAAACTGATGACATTTTTTGATTCAGATTATTAGAGGGAAGAGATTCAGCAGCGACGGCACACCCGTCAGTACAGGCCGGGGCGCATACGGCGACTTGAGCCACACGATGAGCAGCACCATCAGCACCAGCACGGCCAGTATCACCGCGGCCACGCGCCTGTTGCCGTGGTTCTCCAGTGCCAGGTGTATTTCCTGGATGTTGCGGTAGCGGCGCCTGGGGTCGGACTCTGTGCACTTGCGTATCACCCGTCGCAGAGTCGGGTCGTCGAAGTCTGCGGCGTCAAGCGCAGCTTCGAGCACCCTGCCGTAGTTGTAGATGTCGTCGGCCGTCGACTGATGCGACAGCGACGGACGCTGCTCGTAGCCCACGTCGATGAGCTTGAGATTCCCTATGTTTTCGGTGAACAGGATATTGTCGGGGGTCAGCGGAGGATGCACGATGTGCGAGTTCTGCACATACTCCAGCGCGTTCAGCAGCTGGTGCCGCAGCTGCTCGATGTGCTTGCGCGTCACCTTCTTCTCGCGTATGAGCTTGGCGAGGCTGTCGCCGTAGACGTCGTCGGTCACTATGCAGCGCCCTATGCCCGGAATATCCTCGAAGTCATTGATCATCACTATGTTGGGATGAGCAAGACTGTAGCGCACGTCGAATTCCTGCTCGATCATGGCCTGATACTTCGGGTCGTCGGCATATTCGGGACGCAGCGTCTTGATCATCACCCACTTGCCGAATTTCTTCGCCGTATAGATGTGATAGAACTCTTCGTCCCATTCGGGCAGATGCTCGATTTCGGTCCAGCGTGTCGTTTCGGAATTCATCGTGTCGCGGTTGTTAGAGGTTTATTTATAGGTCAGCACCACATACTCGCCCGATGCCAGGCTGTCAGGGAGCACTGCGTCCTTGCCGGCCGAGAAGATGTCCGTGCCGCCGGCGAGCGAGGTCTTCACACTGTCGGCGAGCGCCAGGGGAGCCGCGGAGGCACCGAGGTTCACGGCCACGAACGTACGGGAGCCGTCAGCGGCGCCGCGCACGAAGCTCAGCACGTCGGCCGAGCCGGCGTCAAGCATCTGCAGGGAAGCGCCGGCGGTGCCGGCTGCCAGCTCCTTGCGGCTGTGCTTGAGGCCGTTGAGGGTCTGATAGAACGTGAAGTACTCATTGCGCGGAGTCCACTCGGGTGCCTTGTCCTTCTTGAAGAACTCGAAGGCACGGTTCATGCCAGTCTCCTGACCTGTGTATATCAGCGGCATGCCCGGCAGGGTGTAGGTCAGAACGGCGAATGCCTTGTTCAGATTGCCGAGACGCTCGAATTCGGTGCCCTCCCACGAGTTGAGGTCGTGGTTGGTGATCATGTTCATCATGTAGCTGTCCGCGGGATATCCGGCAGCCTGGCTGCGCAGGAGCGAGTCGATGTCGGTAGCGTGGCGCGGAGCCCAGTCGTCGCCGCCAGCGTAGGTGCGCTGACCGGCCGTCTTAGCTATCTGGTTGAAGAGGTCCTTCATCGGCCAGTTGTAGTCCATGTCGAACGCATGCTCGAGCAGCTCGGGCTCGGTAGCCTCGGCAAGCATGAACACGGGCTTGCCGGCGGCCTTCTCAAGAGCCGGACGGGCCTCGTTCCAGAAGTCGACGGGCACCATGCCGGCCACGTCGCAGCGGAAGCCGTCGATGCCGGCCTCGCGGAGCCAGTAGGCCATAGACTCGGTCATGGCCTCGCGTGTGCCGGGCTTGGAGTAGTCGAGCTGATAGACGTCGGCCCAGTCGTACGGGCCGTACATCTTGCCTTCGTCGTTCAGCTTGTAGTACTCGGGGTGTTCTTCGACCCATGCGTTGTCGCATCCGGTGTGGTTGGGCACCCAGTCGATGATGACCTTCATGCCGGCCTCATGCGCCTTGTCCACCACAGCGCGGAAGTCGTCGAGCGTGCCGAATTCAGGGTTGACGGCCTTGTAGTCGCGCACGGCATAGTAGCTGCCGAGCTCGCCCTTGCGGTTCACCTCCGATATAGGATGTATGGGCATGAACCACAGGATGTCCACACCCAGCTCCTTGAGGCGGCCGATGTGCTCGCCGAAAGCGGCGAAGGTGCCCTCGGGCGTGTACTGACGGGTGTTCACCTCGTAGATGACCGCATTGCGGCTCCAGTCGGGATGCTGCACCGTGGTGGTATCAGGACCCACCGCCTCGCTGACGGCGTCGGACTGCGCGGCCTTGGGCGCACATCCTGTGAATATCGATGCTATGGCGGCCAGGAGGCCGAAGAACTTCTTCATATATTATATATATTATTTATCGCCCTCGATATTGATGGGAATCTCGCGTGCGATGGAGTGGTCAAGCGATATGAGGGTCTCGGTGCCCGTCACGCCGGGAATCATCTGGATTTTCTTGTTCAGGAGTTCCATCAGATGCTCGTTGTCGCGTGCGAAGAGCTTGATGAGCATGGTGTACGGACCTGTGGTGAAGTGACATTCCACGATTTCGGGAATCTTCTCCAGCTCGGGGACAACGTCATTATACATGGCGCCGCGCTCGAGATTCACGCCGATATATGTGCAGGTGGCATAGCCCAGAATCTTGGGATTCACATGATAGCCCGAACCTGTGATGACCTTCATGTCGATGAGACGCTGGAGGCGCTGATGGATGGCTGCGCGCGATACTCCGCATTCCAGAGCCACGTCCTTCGAGGGAATACGGGCGTTGTGCATTACGATTTTCAGAATTCGTCGGTCGAGATTGTCTATTTTGTCCATTGCTTTATGTGTTATTTTGCTGACAAAAGTACGAATATTTTGCAAAATGTCCAAATTTTCGGCTTATTTATGCAAAAAAAGCCCCTTCACGGCCTGATTCCGCGCGAAACGTCAGTACTTGAACGAGCTTCCGCCCAGGAATTCCCGCAGCAGAGAGGTCGACGGAAGCAGTCCGGCGCCCACCGGGAGGAAGTAGCTCAGGAACTTCCGCAGACGGTATGCCTCGGCATATTCCGGCACTTCGGAAGGCACGCCGCGGAGGATGCTTTCGCCCGAGTCCTTCATCACCGCCAGCTCGAACACGAACGACGAGTTGAACATCGCGTCGGCGTTCTCCTGATAGGGAAATATCCACTTGTCCTCGCCGCGGCGCACGCTCGGCCAGCGGCGGATGGTCGATTCGGCCGACGTGCCGCGATACTTGTGGTCGCGGATGATGCGGCGCAGCAGGCGTGTGTCGGTGGTCGGTATCCAGTTGTGGTCGTCGATGGACAGTGTCGTCAGAGCCGATACGTACAGGCGGAACTTCATCTCCTCCGGTATCAGCGACGTGAGTTCGGGATTCAGGCCGTGGATACCCTCGATGAGCAGTATCGAGCCTTCCTCAAGCATGATGCTGTTGCCGCGGTACTCCCGCCTGCCGGTCTCGAAGTTGTAGGTCGGCAGCATCACGCGCTCTCCGGCCAGCACGGCGGCAAGGTCGGCGTTGAACTGCGCCAGGTCGAGGGCGTAGAGCGACTCGTAGTCGTAGTCGCCCGTGGCGTCGCGCGGAGTGTTCTCGCGGTTGACGAAGTAGTCGTCAAGCGAGATCATCTGAGGCTTGAGCAGATTGGTCATCAGCTGGATGGCAAGCCGCTTGGTGGTCGTGGTCTTGCCGGACGACGACGGTCCGGAGATGAGCACTATGCGTGCGCCGCCGCGGCGGTAGCGCGCCGTGATTTCGTCGCTGATGTGGGCCAGCGCCTTCTCGTGCAGGGCCTCGGCCACATTGATCAGGTCGGCCTCGTCATGGCGCAGGATGCAGCGGTTGAGCTCGCCCACGTCCCGCACGCCTATGATGTTGTTGAAGTTCAGATACTCCGTGAAGGCTCCGAACATCTTCTCCTGCTCCACTGTCTGCGCCGGCCGCGAGGGGTCGGCAGGGTCGAAGGGCATGAGCAGGAAGCCGTTCTTGTACTTGTGCAGGGCAAAGACGCTCACGGCTCCGGTCGACGGAGCCAGCGCGCCGTAGTAGCTGTCGCATACGTCGCCGAGCGTGTAGTATGTCGTGTAGAGCTCGCGGGTCGTGCGCAGCAGCTCGGCCTTCGATTCCAGACCGCGCGCCTCGAACATATCGGCCACCTCCTTCGTCAGCCTCTGATGGCGCTCCAGCGGAAGGTCGGCATCAGCGAGACGCCGCATCTCGGCCTCTACGGCCGCAAGGAGGTCGTCAGGCACATCGTCGACGCCCTTGAGGCGGCAGTAGTAGCCGTGGGCTATAGAGTGCTCAATACGCAGGTGCGAACCGGGCAGCACATGCTCGAGCGCGGCATAAAGCAGCATGCACAGCGTCCGCGTGTACACGCGCGGACCCGAGCCCGTCGCACAGTCCTGATACTCGATCAGCTTGGGCTGATAGACGGCATAGTCCAGCGGCTCCGTCTTGTTATTCACGCGGCAGCATATGGGAGTCATGCGCAGCTCGTCGCCGAGTATTCCGGCTATCTCGCCTAAGGTGGCGCCGCCGGGGACCTCGACGCTGCGCTCCACATTCCTGCAGTACACTTTGATGACCTTGTTCATGGTATTTAAGGAGATTGGTTTACTGATTGTACAATTATTTTCGGTCTGCCAACTTGGCGGCAGTCCTGTAGGCCACATAGGTCGACATGAACTTCGCGCGGGCTATGCGGCGGCCGGCCTCGCCGTCGAATATGGCTCCGTCGCGCAGCGAGCACTTCAGCCACGACGAGGCGGCACGCAGCCAGCTCACCGGACGCGACGCGCGGATGCCGGCGGCCGCCATCAGACGGCCGCGGATTTCGGCATGGCGCAGTTCCTTGTGGTCCAGCTCGTCATAGTCCGCGCATCGGTAGTGGAGCAGCTCGCCGGCTATGGGCTGCGGCTCCACCTCGCCGGGATATGTCAGGCGCTCGCCCACATCGTGGAGATTCCACGACGCATAGCGGCGGTCGAAAAGACGTATCTCCCGGTAAGGGTGCATGCCGCTGCGGTGCATCGGGCGGCCGCAGACATAGTTCACTATGTCGAAGCGGTACATCCGGTGGTCGAAGCCCTTCTCCTTCAGCGCCATGATGCTCCGCCGGAGTTCGTCGCTGAGCACCTCGTCAGCATCTATCGACAGCACGTACCGGCCGTGGGCAAGCCCCACGGCATACTGTCGCTGCGACCCGTATCCCGTGAAGGCTCTCTCGGTCACCTTGCACCCGTACCGGCGGCAGATTTCCACCGTGCCGTCGGTCGAGAGCGAGTCGACCACAATGATTTCGTCGGCCACACCGATGAGCGAGTTGAGGCACCGCTCGATGTTGGCCTCCTCATTGTAGGTTATTACAGTTGCGCTGATGAAAGTCATGGCCGTGTGTCAGAGTTCCAGGTCGCCATTGAGCACTTCGTGCCAGGGCAGACCGTTCTCGGCGATGGCCGTCAGGAAGGGATCCGGATCGAATTCCTCGACGTTGTGCACACCCTTGAGATTCCACTTGCCCGTAAGGAACATCATGGCGCCGCACATGGCGGGCACGCCTGTGGTGTAGCTCACGGCCTGCATGCCGGTCTCCTTGTAGGCGGCCTCGTGCGAGCAGTTGTTGTAGATATAGTATGTCAGGGGCTTGCCTTCCTTGTCCTTGCCCGAGATACGGCAGCCGATCGAGGTCTCTCCGTGATAGTTCTCGCCCAGGTCCTGAGGATTAGGCAGCACGGCCTTGAGGAACTGCAGGGGCACGATTTTCGTACCGTTGTAGTCGATTTCGTCGATGCGGGCCATGCCGATGTTCTGTATCACGCGCAGGTGGGTCAGGTACTCCTGGCCGAAAGTCATCCAGAAGCGTGCGCGCTTGATGGTGGGGAAGTTCTGCACGAGCGACTCGAGTTCCTCGTGATACATGAGGTAGCTCTCGCGCGGACCGATGTTGGGATAGGTCAGGGGCTGATGTATCTCCAGCGGACCGGTCACCACCCACTCGCCTTCGCTCCAGTAGCGGCCTTTCTGAGTGATTTCGCGGATATTGATTTCGGGATTGAAGTTCGTGGCGAAGGCCTTGCCGTGGTTGCCGGCATTGCAGTCCACGATGTCGAGGGTCTCCATGGCCGAGAAGTAGTGCTTGGCGGCATATGCCGTGAATACGCCTGACACACCCGGGTCGAATCCGCAGCCCAGGATGGCCGTCAGACCGGCCTTCTCGAAGCGCTCGCGGTAGGCCCACTGCCACGAGTACTCGAAGTGAGCCTCGTCCTTGGGCTCGTAGTTGGCCGTGTCGAGGTAGTTCACGCCGCACTCCAGGCAGGCGTCCATGATGGTGAGGTCCTGATACGGAAGAGCCACGTTGATGACCAGCTCGGGCTTGTGGCGGCGGAAGAGCTCGCAGAGCTGCTCGACGCTGTCGGCGTCGACAGTGTCGGTGCTTACATTGGGCTTGCCGATGGCCTTGGCCACGGCGTCGCACTTCGAGCGGGTGCGCGATGCGATTACTATCTCGGAGAAAACTTCCGGATGCTGGGCGCACTTGTGGGCCACGACAGTGCCCACGCCACCTGCGCCGATGATGATAACTTTTGCCATTTCTTTCGTATGTGTTTTTAGTTGTTTTTTCTTGTCTTGCGCTTGTCAAGGGCTATCCCGACAAACGTGATGATGCCCAGCACTATCAGGATGAGCGTGTTGCAGCCCATCACCAGATTGGCGAAGGCTCCGGCGTGCGCCTTGTCAACGCCGTAGATGCCAAGGGCGAATATCACCGCCCACTGCCATGGCCCGATGCCGCCGTTCGACGGCACGCCCATCGAGATGCTCGACAGGACGAACGTCACGAGCACCGCAAGAGCGGTGTACTCGTGTATCAGCACGGCCGTGAACGGGAACGCATAGAATGCCACGAAGAGCTGCATGAAGTAGCTCCCCCATATGGCAGCGGTCAGCAGGAGCCACCGGCCCGTGCCCGGCATATGTAGTACAACGGCAAAGCCTGACCAAAAGTTCCGCAGGGCCTCGCGCACACTCGTGCCTATCGCACCGCCGCCCTTGCGGAAAATCAACACGACGGCGAGAATCGCCACAAGCACGGCGCTCCACAGCCACGGAGAAGCCGCCACGGCCGCTATACGCTCATAGCTCCCGGAGTTCTGACGCATGAAATCGAGCAGAGTGCCCGAGGCAAGCAGAAAAGTCACTGCGGTGATTATAAGCACCGTGAGCGTATCGGACAGACGGTCGGCCACCATAGACCCGAATACCGTCGTGAACTTCGCGTCCTGCCGCTGGGCTATGTAGCCCGTACGCCACACCTCGCCCAGACGAGGAAAGACGAGATTCACCGCGTACGTTCCGAAGATACTGTACACCAGCGCATACAGCGGCGGACAGACTCCAAGGGCTTTGAGCTGTATGCGCCACCTCATGGCACGGAAAACGTGCGACAGCACCGTAATGACCCACATCAGCACAATCCACCTGAAGTCACACTCGGTCCGGATGATGTGGAGCATCTCGTCGAAGTCGATTCCGGTGAAAAGCAGCCAGCAAAGTCCCACGCTGATTATCAGTGGGATAACGTATTTCAGCAGCTTGCGCATCAAGCCCCTCTCTTGCTTCGTTTCTGTCATTTACGCTCTGTTTCCGTGAATTAATCTGCAAAGTTACGCATTTTCTCCGGCATAGTGCCATTTCCGCAGCGAAAACTCATGCCGTAAATTTGGCCGCCTTCGAAGAATTGTATAATTTTGTGCTGAAATACACCAACAACATTCTGTAACATTATGCGTCACTTTATAGTAAAAGCTCTCATTCTCATCCTCTGCTGCGGCATCTGCGACAACGCTGCCGCTCAGCTCAAGGTCGGAAAGCTCATCAGCGCAGGAGCCAAAGGCATAAAAGCCATGACACTCACCGACAAGCAGATGGCTGAATACGTCAAGGAATCAGTCGAATGGATGGATACCCACAACCCCGTCCTCCCCGAAGACGACCCCTACACACAGCGTGTGCGCCGCCTCACCGAAGGCATCACCGAAGTAGACGGTATTCCTCTGAACTTCAAGGTCTACAACGTCGTCGATGTCAACGCTTTCGCATGCCCTGACGGCAGCGTCCGCGTATTCGCCGCACTGATGGACCTCATGAGCGACGACGAGCTCCTCGGTGTCATCGGCCATGAAATCGGACACGTGGCCAAGCGCCATTCCAAGAACGCATTCAAGACATCCCTCATGACCGGAGCCCTCAAGGACGCCATCGCATCAGCCGGCGGCAAGGCTGCAGCCCTCACAGAGTCGCAGCTCGGGCAGCTCGGCGAGTCGCTCATCAACGCCAGGTACTCACAGAAGCAGGAGAACGAAGCCGACGACTACGGCTACGACTTCCTCAAGGCCAACGGCAAGAATCCCTGGGGCATGGCCATGGCATTCGAGAAGCTGTCCGCAGGCGAGACAGGCAGCTCGTCGTACGTCGAGAAAATGTTCTCCTCGCACCCCGAGACCCAGGCCCGAATCAAGCACATCCAGCAGCGCGCCGAGAAAGACGGCATAGCACGTCCCGAATAATCCAAGGGGCGAATTTCTGACACTTAAAGGGCGAAAATCTGATTTTCAGCCTTTTTGAATTAATTTTAGACTTCTTTTATCGCGCAGGATTGCACCGGGTGCAGTCCTGCGTATTAATTTTGCATCAGAAACAAACCTTAAAATCCACTTACCTCTATGAAGACGAGAATATTGGGTCTTGCCATGGCATTGCTGGCGCTCATGCCGGCAGCGGCACGTGAACAGCTCACCGACATCCCCACCATCTACATCGACACCGAGAACGGTGCCGGAATCAACAGCAAGGAGACATACACTCCCGCCACAGTCACCGTCGTCAGCACCGACGAGGAAGAGTGCTGCACAGCTGTCAGCACCGGCATCCGCGGACGCGGCAACTCCACCTGGGGCATGGCCAAGAAGCCCTACCGCATGAAACTCGACAAAAAGGCGCAGTTCATGAATCTTCCGGCCAAGGCCAAGAACTGGGTCCTGCTGGCCAACTATGCCGACAAGACACTCATCCGCAATGCCGTAGCCTTCGAAATCAGCCGCTTCATCGGGCTCGAGTATACTCCCTCTGTAAAATTCGCCGACGTCGTGCTCAACGACAAGTATATCGGCAACTACATGGTCACCGACCAGACCGAGGTGAACCCCGGACGTGTCCCCGTCGAAGAGCAGGAAACCACTGACACCACCGAGCCCGCCATCACAGGAGGATATCTCCTCGAAGTCGACGGATTCGCTGACGGCGAGCCTGTGTGGTTCCAGACTGCCCAAGACGTCAAAATCACCATCAAGTATCCCAAGGACGACGAAATCAATCAGCAGCAGCGCGACTACATCACAGCCTTCGTGGGCGAGTTCGAACGCCGCCTCTTCGCCGAAGACTTCACCGACCCCGAGGCCGGATATGCCGTCATGGTCAACTGGGAGAGCCTGGTCAACTGGTACATAGCCTGCGAACTGACCGGCAACAGCGACAGCTTCTGGAGCACATACATATATAAGAAGCGCGACGACGCACGTCTGCACTTCGGACCCCTGTGGGACTATGACATAGCCTTCAACAACGACAACCGTCTCGGCAACGCCGTGCACAAGCTCATGCGCGAGCACGCTCACCAGCCCCGCACATGGATAACACGCATATGGAAAGACCCGGCATTCCGTCTCGCAGTGGCTCAGCGCTGGAAAGAACTCACCGACGCAGGCATCGAACAGCACCTCCTCGACACCGTCGACTCATACGCAGCCCTCATCGACGGTTCGCAGAAACTCAACTTCGAGAAGTGGACCATACTCTCCGACCGCGTTTACCTCGAGACCGAACTCTTCGACACCTATCAGGGAGGCGTCGACTACCTCAAAGACTACATCACCGAGCGCGTCAGCTTCCTCTCGGACAGCTTCGCCGAAGGCGACCCCTCTTCGTGGGGCGGCGACATCGACACATCCGCAACCTACCTCATACGCCACTACAGCGGCTGCTACCTCGGAGAGACAGAGGGCACCTGCCGCCTGGCAGCCAAGGACGGAGCCGCCGAAGTGAGCTTCTCCGCGCTTCCCGAGTCTGAATGGTACTCCGTCGAGCTTCCGTCAGGACTATATCTGGGCAGCAACGACCGCTGGGACATTAAGCTCTTCGAAGACCCCTCCGACAAATACGCACACTTCAAGATCGAGAAAGCATCCGAACCGGGCTACGTCATCATCCGCAACGAAGGCAACCGCTGCCTCGGCACCGACATCAACGAAGCCGGCGGCGGAATATACACCGACAAGAGCGGAAGCGACCTGCGCCACCTCTGGAAGCTCGAGAAGCAGGAGGCCGGAGAGTCTTCAGTGAGCACCGTCAGCACAGGCCGCCGCATTACTTTCGACGGCACGGTCCTCTCCGCTCCCGGGTGCGCCATCACCGTCTGCAACATCGCCGGCACGACCGTCGCCGGCAACACCGGCGTCCTCTCCGCCGCAACACTTCCGGCCGGCGTGTACATAGCCGCAGCCATCGCCCCCGACGGCACTGCCATGCGCCTGAAGTTCATCGTCCGCTGATCCGCCCTGCCGTCCCTTTTGAGCCACAAACCCGTTTTTCGACTCAAAAGGGACGGATTTCTGATTTTCACCCTTTTTGAATTATAATTCATCCAAATTCTTCTCGGATGATTGTGCATAATTATCTATGCCTTAGTAATTTTGCGGATGAGAATAAACACATGACATATATCTCACCCTGCTCTCAGACCTACGAATGACCTTTGATTCAACCTGCGAATCACTTCTGAAATTAACTGAAAACCTAAATAATTCACTCCACCTAAATTTAATCCAAGCATTATGAGAAGAATCTGCTCGATCCTGTTAGTGCTGCTCAGCCTGTTCGCCCTGAAGGCCCAGGCAGAAGCCCTGACAAATCCGGATCCGACCAAAACGTACAACATCAAACACACCAGCCAGCTTTATCTGACTGTCGACGGAAACAGCCTCCGCATCAACCAGCTCGGCGAAGGTCTCCAGAAGTACACCGTCGAGATCGCAGGTACCAACGATGAAGGCACCACCATCTACAACATCAAGACCGAGGACGGACGCTACGTAGGCAGTGACAATGGTTACACCCATGTATTCCTCTCCGATCCCACCGACCCCTTCGCACAGTACACCATCTGGGAATCTCACGAAGACGGCTATGCCAAATTATGGAACGTAGGCCGCGGCGCATACATGGGTTCTGACCAGAACACCCCCGGCGCCGGCGTATACTCCGACAAAAACGGCTACGACGGCAAGCACTGCTGGGCCTTCGTAGAAGCCGTCGAAGGCGTAGTGTATGACGCACTCGAAAGCGCCATCGCCAACGCCGAGACAGTTCTCGCCGAAGCTCCCATAGGCGCCGAGACCGGATTCTATCCCCAGGCCGCAGCCGACGCCCTCTCGGCAGCCATCGCTACGGCCAAAGGATTCCTCTCGTCGCAAGACCAGAAGGAAGTGAACCAGGCTTCCTCCGATCTCAACGCCGCCGTCAGCACTTTCTACACCCAGAAGATTGTGTTCCTCCCCAAGGAAGGCGCGCTCTACTACTTCTTCAACGAATACACCGGATGTGTAATGGCTCTGGACAGCAACATCGCCAAGATTATGTCCATCTCCGGCGACGCAAGCCAGAAGTGGGAAATCGTGCCCGTCGAAGGCTCCAACATCGCCTTCAACCTCAAGTGCGGCGACAGCTTCCTCACTCGCAAAGGCGGCTGGGACACCTCAGTCTCGACCGACAACACCGCAAACGAGACCAAGTTCGAACTCGAGCCCATAGATCTCGAGCAGGCCGTCTACCGCATCAAGAAATTCAACGAATGGGGCTATATGGCCACCGACGAAACCGCTCCCGGTTCGTGGATCTACACCAACAAAGGCACTTCAGCCACATCCGTATGGCAGATTATCGAGGCTGTAGAAGGCGAGGTACTCACCATCGGCCTTGAGAAAGCCATCGAGAAAGCCGAAGCTGCTGTGGCAGAAGCCGTCATCGGCGAGGAGCCCTGGAATTATCCCCAGGCTGCAAAAGATGCATATGAAGTTGCCATCGCTGCTGCCAAGAGCGGCACATACACCACTCAGGAAGAAGTGAACGCCGCATCCGAAGCCCTCGCACAGGCCGGAGCAGACTTCGCCGCCGCACGCATCATGCCCTGGTTCAGTCCGGCTGCCGGAACCGCATACCGCTTCTCCATCAACAAGTACGAGTCCAAGTACCTCACCGCCGGCGACGCCGACGCCAAGACTACAGCCGACTTCGAGGCAGGCAACACCGCTCAGCACTGGACATTCCAGGAAGTGGCCCGCAACACCTTCATCCTCAAGAACGGCGACCGCGTCCTCGCTCACGACGGCTCGCTCGTGACCGTAGCCGACGCCGAGGCTCCCCTCTGGTACACCGTATACACCAACACACGCAACAACATCGACTACTTCGCGCTTCTCGCAGGTGAAGACGGCAAGGTGCTCACCTTCTCCAGCGGCAAGACCATGGCATTCCAGGACCTCGACAAGGGCAACACCGCACATCAGGGCCGCTTCCTCCGTGTCGACCCCGCCAACGACCCCAACCTTAGCGCTCTCGAAGCAGCCGTAGCAGCCGCTCGCGCCACTCTCGCCGGCATCGACCGAGGCAGCGCCATAGGCCAGTACAGCGACGCCAAGTGCGACGCATTCGAAGCCGAGATTGTAAAGGCCGAGACCCTCGCCGGCATGACTCAGGAAGAAGCCGACGCTGCAGCCGAAGCCCTCAACACCGCACGCACAGAGTTCATCAATAACCCCAACACCGTCATCAAGGACGCTCTCAATGCCGCCATCGCCGCAGGTCTGGCCAAGGCCGAAGCCGCTCAGGTAGGTATCGAGGCAGGCGAATTCTACATGTCAGCCATCGAGGACTTCAAGGCTCTTATGGCCGACTATCAGGCCAAGGGCAACGAAGTGTCCGAGCAGGAAGACTGCGACGCACTCACAGCCGAAGTTGAGAAAGCTGTCGAGGAATTCACGGGCAACACCGAAGTTCAGGCTGCCGCCGATGTTCTGGCCGACTACATCATCCACTGCGAGGCTCTCTATGAAGCCGAGAAGGACAACGTAGGCGACAACTTCGGCCAGCGTCCTCAGGAAGTGGTCGACGCATTCCTCGCCGCCATCAACACCGCCAAGGCTGTTGAGAACGCCAACATCAACGACCTCCGCGCCCTCATCGACGCACGCACGGCATTCATCAGCGGTTCAGTATCCGTCAACCGCACTCCGCTCCGCGAAGCCATCGCCAAGGCTGAAGGCGAGGCATACACCGGCCTCGTAGCCGGCGACTTCGACGGCCAGTATCCCGCCGAAGCCATCTCGACATTCAACGACGCTCTCGCCGCCGCCAAGGCAGCCGACACCGACATGTCCATGACTCAGGAAGAAGTCACCGCTGCAGCCGCTGCTCTCACCGAAGCCATGAAGGCCCTTGACAAGGCTCGCGTGACCATCGACTTCAAGACCTTCGACGCAGCTCTTGCCGCCGCCAAGGCAGCCCTCGCAGGCGCCACCGTAGTAGGCGACGAAGAAGGCGCCTGTCCTCAGGCCGTATATGACGCCCTCAAGAACGAGATCGACAAGGCCGAAGCAATCAACCGCGCCGCCATCAGCCAGGCCGATGTAGACGCCGCTGCCGCAGCTCTCGCCGAAGAGACTTCCACATTCTCCGCCAAGCTCCACGAGAGCGCAGGCCTCGATGCTGTCATCACCACTGCCAAGGAACTCGTTGACGATGCCGAAGAAGGCCTCACACCCGGATGCTATCCCGTATCGGCCATCAGCGGTCTGAACGAAGCCATCGCCGCTGCCGAGGCTGTCAACGCCGACGCCGCAGCAACTCAGGCCCAGCTCCTCGACGCCGTACGCGCCCTCAACGAAGCAATGATATCCTTCAAGGCTCAGCAGATTCCGGCCAACGACCTCACCGAAATCAACGCCACCATCGCCGAAGCCGAGACATTCATCGCCGAGACAGGCTGTGACGACTTCGTCCTCAGTTCAGCCCTCGACTACGCCAAGGACGTCGTAGCCAACGCCGACAACTACACCAAGGCTCAGATCAAGAAAGCCAACGACGAACTCCGCGAGGCTCTCGACTACGCCAAGGAAGCCGGCATCTATGCCGTGGCTGCCGAAGGCATCGTCATCTGCACCGCTGCCGGTGAAGTGATTGTCGAAGGCGTCAGCGCAGCCGCTCGCGTAGTCATCTACAGTGTTGACGGCCGCGTCATCGCCGACGGTCTCGCCGAAGGCGGCGTATACACCAAAGCCCTCTCCGCAGGCGCTTACGTAGTCACTGTCAGCGCTGAAGGCACCGCCGTATCGCGCACCGTAATCGTGAAATAAGCAGTTCTTCAATAATCCGTAAACACGGGGTGTGCCGCCGGCACAGTACAGCCTGAACGGCGGCACACCCCTTTCTTACCATCTCTCAGACAGAATCAGGAAATGACAATCGCAAAACTCTTCATCACCATCATGACCGTGTCGGCCGCACATGCAGCCTGCTTCGGAGCCGTGTCCACGGTCGAACGCGTCACATCGCCTCTGACAGTCGCTCAGGGCGACGACCTCCACATCTCGGCCGCAGACGACGCCATCGCGCAGGGCGCCTCCGTCGACATGTCGGGTGACGACTGCCGTCTCTTCTTCGACAATATACGCCCCGGCGACGTCATCGAGCGATACTCCGGCTCCGTCACCGTCAAGGGCGAGAAACTCGAGCCGGACATCAACGCCCGCATCAGGGTATTCCTCCACGGCACCGAAATACTTCCGCACAGCGCAGCCTTCACTCCGCTTGAAGCACGGAGTCTCTCCGGCAAGAGCGAGCGCTACGCGCAGGGCCGTTTCTACACAAACTCACCATCCGCCGACGTGCCCGAAGCCTCGCCTCTGGCTCTCGACGACGACATACACTCCATCTCCCTCGCCCGCGGATACATGGCCACTCTCGCCACCAATCCCGACGGCACCGGCTACAGCCGCTGCTTCATAGCCGAAAACGAAAATCTCAACATCGACGCCCTTCCGCGCGAACTCGACGGCAAGGTGTCATTCGTCCGCGTCCTTCCGTGGAAGCAGGTATCCAAGAAAGGATGGGTCGGAGGCAACAGCAAGACCAATCCCCCCGAAGGATACTTCGAGGAGCAGGCCGACGCACTGCTCACCACCTGGGCCTACAACTGGGGCACATCGGCCGACTACGGCCGTTCGCCCGAGGCAAAAGGCACCCCCTGGCGCAATCAGGAATTCGTCGCCGAGAAGTGGGGCGCCGGAGGCGACAGCGACTGGCGCCGCATATCCGCCGACTACGACCTCACTCACCTCCTGAGCTACAACGAACCCGACCACGGCGAGCAGTCGAACGTCACCGTCGAGCGCGCCATCGAGGAGTGGCCCCGCCATCTGGCCACGGGTCTGCGCCTGGGCTCCCCGGCCACCACCGACTTCGCATGGCTCTACCACTTCATGGACGAGTGCCGCAGCCGCAACTACCGCGTCGACTTCGTGGCCATCCACGCCTACTGGGGCGGACGCGGAAGCTCCGTACAGGTGTCGGGCGTGCGCGACTGGTACAAGAAACTCAAGGAAGTCCATGACCGCACCGGATGTCCGCTGTGGATCACCGAGTGGAACAACGGCGCCAACTGGACGCACGAGACATGGCCCTCCGACAAGGCAGCCCAGCAGGAGAAGCAGCGCCGCTTCATGGAAGAGGTCCTCGAGATGATGGACACCTGCTCGTTCATCGAGCGGTACTCCGTATACAACTGGGTCGAGGAGAAGCGCTCCATGTTCTGGGGCAACCTCAATCTCACCCCGGCAGGAAAGGTCTACCGCGACTTCAAGGCCGCTCCGGCATTCTCACGTCAGACCGAAGTCATCCCCGGATGGAATGTCAGCTCCGCCGCCACGGCATCGATAGGCTACAAAGGCGGCGCATCCTTCGAACTCACATGGACCGACGACAATCTCGAGCAGGTCGACGGCTACACCGTCGAGCGCTCGGTGGCCGCAGGCGCATGGACAGCCGTCGCCGACTGCCCGGCAGGGACAGCATCGTACACCCTCGAGACCGACCGCACTCCCGGCGCCGACATCGCCTGCCGCGTGGTGTCGGTGGTCGACGGACGCGATGTCGCACGGTCCAATCAGGCATCATATGCCAATATGCCGGCCGCAGAAGCCACGCCACTGGTCGGACGCGCAGTCACAGGCAAGGGGATGACCCACTACCTGTATCCGCTGCGCACGGTCACCGACCCCGTGCTGGTGACCGGCGTGCAGACCTGGCGCATGAAGTCGCCCATGACCGTCATGGCGCGCCTCATCGACAGCGATGTATGCGCCTTCGGGCCAGAATCATGGATGTACAACGCCACCGACGCCTTCGTCAGCCGCGACACGCTCCCCTACATGGTCTTCCCGGCTCCGGGCACCTACGACTGCGGCGGACTCCGCGCCACGGCCGGAAAGATTGACGGTGTCACCGCCGTGCAGAGCCACGTGGCCTTCGGCAGGCCCTTCGACGCAGTTCCCGTGGTTCTGGCCACCGTCAGCGTCGCCGACGTGAACTGTCCCTGCACCGCACAGATCAGCGGCGTAACGGCCGAAGGCTTCGACGTGCGGCTGATGTACGAGCGCACCGCCGCTCCGGATGCCGCAGCGACAGTCGACTTTGTAGCTCTCAGCACCGGCACAGGCTCCATAGGCAGCCGCGAGCTGGTCGTGGGCCGCACGGCACCGTCGGCCATCGGCACATCGTCCTCGGCCGCGACCCCCATCGGCTACGGCCGCGACCTCGGCGAAACCGCGCTCTTCTGCGCCCCCCAGACCGGTGCGGCCGATGTGGCCGGCACGCTCCGCGCCACGCACATGTCCGGAAGCTCGGCAGCCGTCTTCATGAGCGCCGAAGCCTCGGCCGGAGCCGCCGTTCCTGTGTCGGAGTCCATCGGCTGGTGTGCCGTCGGCGGCTCACAGGCAGGGCTCGGCCTTCCCGAAAGCATCACGTCAGTGCTCGTCTACGACAGCGCGGCACGATGCCTGCACCGCACCGACGGAGCGCATCTGCCCACAGTGACAGTCTACGACACCGCAGGCGCCGAGCGCCTCAGGGCGTCGGACACACCGGCGCTTTCCACCTGCTCTCTTCCCGCAGGGATGTACATAGCTTCGGCCACGGGCTGCGGCTCCGCCATCCGATTCGTCATCGATTAATCTTCAAAACAAACTTTTCTAACACACAAACACCGCATCATGAAAAAAGAGTATTGTAGAACCCTGATCGCCGCGCTGGCTCTGTCAGCCGCCGTCAGTGGCTTTGCAGCAGCACCGGTCGTGACACTCGGGACCACTCCCGTCACCGCCGCTGCCCACGCGAAGTACCAGACACAGGAAATCGTAATCAACGGTACGGGCAACACAGGTGAATTCACCGTCAATGCCTCCAATCTCCCCGAGGGCATCACACTGACCGCCTCCCACGGCTTCGAGGTGACTCCCTCCGTACTGTCCGCCGACGTGCAGAACGCCACCGTCCGCGTAAAACTCCTCAGCACCCGTCCCTCCACTACAGGCTATGTCGTACTCCGCAGCGGCGACTTCCGCGGCATAGTGCCCCTGAAGGGTCTCGGCACCGCACTGACCGAGAAAGCTCTCGACAACCCCGTGTACGCAGGCACTGACCGCAAGTTCTCGCATGGCGCCGCCGACGGCTTCACGCCCGGCGCCGACGGCTACACCGTAGAGTTCCGTGTGCGTCTGTCGAAGGCCACCGACGTATTCGACGCATATGCCGTCACTCCCGACGGAGGTGCCTTCAAGGCATACATCGCATCGAACGAAATCGGCCTGTACAACGGCACGGGCAAAGTGGCCTTCCCCAATCCGGCCAACACCGCTGACGGAGGCAACGCCTCTTTCTACAACGCCGACGGCAAGTATCACACATACCGCTTCGCCGTGTCGAGCGACAAGCGCGTCTACGCCTACCGCGACGGCATCGAGGTAGCTGTCCTCCGCGCCGGTGACTACGGCAACCAGGCTGACTGGGCCATCGAGAACGGCGACGTCGTCGAGAACCTCCTCAAGAATCCAGGCTTCGAGGGTGAATTCGACTTCCGCGCGTCCGACAGCCTTCTCAACAAGGTTGAAGGCTGGATTGTGGATCCCATCGACCAATACAACTGTACCTACGAGGTCATCAACAAGGAGGTCAACCGCGAGCTCGACCAGTACAACCACGTCATGAAGCTCCAGCGCTACAACTGGAACGACGGCTGGGGCGCAGGCACCGTATCGCAGATTGTCGACGTGGCTCCCAACTCCACATACAGCCTCTCATTCCTCGCTGGCGGCGGCATGGACACCAAGACCGGCGAAATCCTCAGCTCCGTACGCATCCAGGAAG
>DLAL01000066.1:29097-30370 GCA_002493945.1 Porphyromonadaceae bacterium UBA7048 | reverse complement strand
GGTCTCGAGCCTTACGGTCTCAACTACACCACCTCGGCCGACTGCAAGCAGCTGAAAGTCATCCTCTACAACGAACGCTTCCTCAATGGCGGCGGCTGGGGCTCGAGCCCGAAGCCCTTCCTCGTCGACGAGATGGTACTCACCGGCCAGTCGCGCGCGCTTGACCAGAAAGTAGGCTTCCTCCGCGGAGGCGGCACTCTCGAGTACTTCACCTACGACGCTTCAGGCGCATACGCTCCCGTCACTCCCGTCATCGCTCCCGCCGAAGAATATGTCACCTTCAACGGCACCGGCGCTGTCAGGGACATCAGCATCAACGTAGCCAACCTCGTGTCTGTCGACCGCGTATCCGTCACCGCGACGGCCGGATTCAGCGTGACACCCTCGGCCATCTCGGCCTCCAAGGACGGCACAATCCGCGTGAAGTACAACTCCACCCTCCCCGAGACCGACGGCATGATCATACTCCGCGCCGGCGACATCCGCAAGTACATCACTCTCAAGGGCTACGGCACCGAGCTTCAGGAGAAGAGCATCAAGGACAATCCCGTATACGCCGGCGGCACCGACCGCTCGTTCTCGCACACCGCAGCCGACGGCTTCTCGGCAGGCAAGGACGGCTACACGGTCGAATTCCGCGTGAAGATTGACCGCGACAGCGAGACATTCGACGCATTCGCCGTCACCACAGAAGGCGAGTCGTTCCACGCCTACATCGAGCCGCAGGCCATGGGCTACTACAACGGCAGCTCCAAGATCAGCATCACCAATCCCGCCACCGCAGGCGACGGCGGTCTCCAGCAGTTCTACAACAACGACGGCAAGTATCACACCTACCGCTACGCCGTGACCTCCGACGGCCGCGTCAACGCATGGCGCGACGGCATCCTTCTGGGCTCGGTGCGCGCTTCCGACTACGGTCATGACGCTTCGTGGGCTGTCGAGAACGGCGACGTTGTCGAGAACCTCCTCAAGAATCCCGGCTTCGAGGGCGAATTCAACTTCCGTGCTTCCGACAGCCTCCTCAACAAGGTAGAAGGATGGATTCTCGATCCCATCGACCGCTACAACTGCACCTACGAGGTCATCAACAAGGAAATCAACAATGACCTTGACCACAACAACCACGTCATGAAGCTCCAGCGCTACAACTGGAACGACGGCTGGGGCGCAGGCACCGTGTCGCAGCTCGTCGACGTGGCCCCCAACTCCACCTACAGCCTCTCCTTCCTCGCCGGCGGCGGCATGAACACCAAGACCGGCGAAATCCTCA
>DLAL01000066.1:0-28737 GCA_002493945.1 Porphyromonadaceae bacterium UBA7048 | reverse complement strand
CGAGGACGGTCTCGAGCCTTACGGACTCAACTACACCACCTCGGCCGACTGCCGTCAGATCAAAGTCGTTCTCTACAACGAGCGCTTCCTCAATGGCGGCGGCTGGGGCTCGAGCCCGAAGGCATTCCTCGTTGACGAAATGGTACTCACCGGCGTACAGCGCACCCTCGACCAGCTCGTAGGCTTCAGCAACGGCAGCGCCGACGTCGAGTACTTCACCTACGCCACCGACGGCGCATACGCTCCCCTGGCTCCCGGCTTCGGCGATAACTTCACCGGCATCGACGGTGTCGAGGCTGCAGCTGCCGCAGCAGTGCGCGGCGTGGCAGGCGGCGTCGAGGTGACGTTCGAAGGCGCAGGCACAGTCGAGGTCTACGACCTGCCCGGACGTCTCGTCGCCAGGACAGCTGCCGACGGAGGCACCATCATCCCGCTTGACAGTCACGGAGTTTACATCGCCGTCATCCGCACGGCCGCAGGCTCCGAATCCATTAGGTTTGCATATTAATTTCTGATGGAAAACGGGCGGAGCGGGAACGTCACACTTCCCTCCGCCCGTTTTTTTTCACAACTTCCTCTCAAATATGAAATCGAAAGCATTACTTCTTACGGCCCTTGCGGCCATACTCGCGCCCTCGGCCATGTCGGCACGCACCGACTTCACCCCCGGCAAGTCGTGGACCGACACCCGCGGCACGCACATCAACGCCCACGGCGGATGCGTGGTCTACGACGAGGGCACCTACTACTGGTTCGGCGAAGACCGCACGGGCAGCACCAGCAACGGCATCAGCTGCTATACTTCCACCAACCTCTACGACTGGACTCGCCAGGGACTCGTCTTCCGCGCCGACCAGGCCTACGACCCCGAGACCGGCAAGTGCATCCTCGAGCGTCCCAAGGTGGTCTACAACGCACACACCGGCAAGTGGGTGATGTACATCCACTGGGAGAACGGCCTCGGATACGGCGAAGCCCGCGTATGCGTGGCATATGCCGACAAAATCAACGGAGACTACACCTTCTCGAGCACCTTCCGCCCCAATGAGCACGACAGCCGCGACCAGACTGTACTCGTCGGACCCGACGGCAAAGGCTATCACATCTGCGCCACGGGCATGAACACCGACATCAACATAGCCCTCCTCTCCGAGGACTTCCTGACAACCGAGCAGAATCCCGTCACCGAGATACAGATTCTGCGCGGACGCCGCCTCGAAGCTCCGGCTGCACTCCGCGTTGACGACACCTACTTCTGCCTCTTCTCCGAGTGCTCCGGCTGGGACCCCAATCCCGGACACTGCGCCTTCTCCACCGACATCCTCGGCGACTGGACCGAAGGCCCCAACTTCGCCATAGACAACGGTGCGGCCACCACATATCAGAGCCAGAGCACATACATCATCACCGTCGACGGACGCCCCAACGCCTACATCTACATGGGCGACCGCTGGGACAAAAACGACGTCGGTGGCCGCTCGGAGTACGTATGGCTGCCTCTGAGCGTACGCTCGGGCTTCCCCACGGTCAAGTGGCACGATTCATGGAATCTGTCGGTATTCGACGACGCCGACCGCTTCAAGCGCATAGCCGCACCGGCCGACGGAGCCGAAATACGCATACTCGACAAGTACTCCGACCGCTGGATATCGAGCAAGGGCAACGGATACTTCATCGACGATGACAACGACGCCGTCAATGTCGACTTCCGCCTCGAAGCCACCGACAACCCCTACATATGGCACATCATCGACGTCGAGTCGGGCCTTTATCTGGAATCGCTCTTCGGCTCCATCCGTCTGGGACAGCGCAACGAAGGCAGCGACACACAGGACTGGCGGCTTGAACTCCTCGAAGACGGATGCTACAAGATACAGAGCTGCCAGAGCAAGAAGGTCCTCACCGTAGCAGGCTCGTCGCAGACCGCCGGCAGCGCCATTTTCATGGCCAACGACGGCTCCACGCGCTCGCAGAGCTTCGGTCTGTACTTCGACAGCAAGGCCCACTCCTACGAAGCAGCCGACATGTTCTCCAAGGAATATGCCGAACACAATCTCGCTGCCATCGAGGAGCAGCGTGAATACGAAAGCCAGGCAGGCATAGCCGCCGTGGCCGCATCAGGCAAGGTCGTCCTGACATATGAGGACGGCATGCTGGACATCGCCGCCGACGGCCTGACGGGCACGGCACGCGTCTGTGTCATCGAAGCCGCAGGCGGCCGAACTGTCTGCGCGACGTCCTGCGCCACCGACGCTTCAGGCGCTTCAGTTGCCCTGCCCGACCTCGCCGCAGGCATCTACGTGGCCACCGTCGATATCGACGGCCGCACAGCCGTGCTGAAATTCGCAAAATAATGTGCATCTGAGGTTTGCACTCTCAAAGATTATTGCTACCTTTGTGCTACCGATTCATCATATCCTATGACACACAGTAGCACAAGTATAACAACTAAAAGACTGTCATGGTGGTGGTTGGCCGCCGTCATGGCAGTCTTTGCCTTTTTTTCGGGATTCGCGCTCCTCTACGGGAAGTCCGCATGGCTCTGGCGCGTCTCCGAGCTGAACTATTTCGCCTGCGGAAGCGACTATCTTGCGGAGTGCATGCGCGCGCCGGGCGGATTTCTGTCGTGGTGCGGCACATTCCTGACGCAGTTCTTCCACTATCCGCTTGCCGGGACGGCGGTCTATGTCGCCCTCATGCTGGCCGTGTGGCCGGTGATGTGGCGCGCCATGCGGCTGTCGCGGGCGGCCTTTGCCCTCGGAGCCGTCGTCCCTGCGCTGATGCTCATGGCCTTCGAGATGACGGGCGACCTGATGTTCACCGAGAAGCTCCGCGGCTTTCCGTATGTAGGCCTGCTCGGATTCGCGGCCGTGGCACTCATCATCCGGGGATATACGTCACTGCCACGCCGGCTCGCGTTCCGGCTTCCGGCGCTCCTCGTCCTCAGCCTCGGCTACTGGCTCATGGGATGGTACTGGGTCATCGCCCTCGGCATCATCGCGGCAGTCGAAGTCACCGACGGTCTGAAAGGCAGCCGTCTGATGCTTGTGTGCGCCGCTGTGGCCGTCCTCCTTGTGTGGGCAGTTCCTTCCGTATTCTTCTACCTCGTGCCTGACAACAGGCTGATGGCATCCGTCAAATGGATGACGGCGCTTCCGCGCGTGTTCGAGCACGAGACCGCCATGCTCTACCCCTACTGGATATCAGCCGCCTGCATCGCCGTTATGAGCATCATCATGACACTGAAACAGCGGACAGAGCGAGCCGCCCCCAAAGAAATACGGAATTTCCTATTATTCAACATCGTGACGCTCGCTCTGATTGCCGGAGCCTTCCACTTCCGCCACACAGACCCGAATTTCGACACGGCCAACGGCATGAGCCGTGCCATAGCCGCCGACAACTACCGCGAGGCGGCCGACATCGCACGCCGCCACGAAGGACGTCCCTCACGCGTGGTCGGACTGCTGACACATCTGTCGCTCAACCGTCTGGGCGAGGCCGGCGACAGCCTCTTCGCGTTCGGCTTCGCCGACGAGCGCCACGTGTCCACGCGGCCGGACTACGTCATCAGGCACTACATCTCGCGCGATGTGCTGCTACGCTTCGGACGCGTGAACGACGCCTACCGCTGGTGCATGGAGGACATGGTGGAGTACGGGGCCAAGCCCGAGTATCTCCGCACTATGGCCAAGGCCGCACTGCTCAACGGCGAGTTCGAGCTGGCGCGCAAGTACGCTCACAAGCTGGGCCGCACGTGGTTCCACCGCGCCGAGGCCGACAGTCTGCTGGCCCTGGCCGACGACCCGGCGCGCCTTGAGGAGCTGCCCGAGACCGGGCACATCCGCCAGCTGATGACCTACGGCGACATGATAGCCGGCGACGACTCGCTCATAGAGACTTACCTGACACAGAGCACCGCCATGTGCTCCAGCGGGGCGCCTGAGATGCTTGAGCTCTCGCTGCAGTTCAATCTCGTGCTGAAAGACATCGGACGCTTCTGGCCGCGCTTCATCAGATACTGCAACACACGCGGGCAGCACCCCGTGCCGAAGCACTATCAGGAAGCGTGCATCCTCTACTCCTCGCTCGAGGGCAAGTATGACTGGCATCGGTTCAATATCGACCCAGTCATCGTGAAGCGTTTCCGGCGCTTCCTCTCAATGGCTCAAAAGTACTCGAAGATGCCTGACGAGTCGAACCTCGAGACCTTCCGCCCCGAGTTCGGCGACACGTTCTGGTACTACTATTTCTTTGTCAAAAACATCAAGACCACATGAAGACCCCGGTCATAAACATACTTCTGGCCGCAGCCGCCGCTCTGACGGCCGCATGCAGCACGGGCGTACCGGCCCGATACAGCGAATCGGACAGCGCGCCCTCGCTGAAGCCGGACTACACGTCGCTTGAGATACCTCGCAACATAGCTCCGCTGACCTTCCGCGTGCTCGACGAGGCCGACGGATACGTGTCGCACTTCCGGAGCGACAAGGACGCCGGGGGATTCGTGCTCGAAGGTCAGTCGCCCGTGATACCGGTGAGCCGCTGGCACCGGCTCCTCGCCGACGCCGACACCGTCTACGTGGACGTCTACGCACGCCGCGACGGAGAGTGGACGCGCTTCCGCACCGTGGCCAATGCCGTCACCGACAGCATCGACCCCTATATAGCCTACCGCCTCATCGAGCCGTCGTACATAGGATTCGAGGAGATGTCCATCAGCCAGCGCTGCCTGGAGAACTTCGACGAGTCGGAGATATTCAACAACTCCGCCCTGAGCACCGAGACGACCGGACAATGCATCAACTGCCACTCCTTCCACGACTATAACCGCGGCGGCAGCATGCAGATGCACGTCCGCGTGGGCTACGGCGGCACCGTGATAGGCCGCAACGGACAGCTCAAAAAAATCAATCTGAAGACTCCCGAGACAGTGTCGTCAGGCGTATATCCGTCGTGGCACCCCGACGGCACGATGATAGCCTACTCGACCAACACCACCACCCAGCGCTTCCACACACGGAGCACCAACAAGGTCGAGGTGCAGGACGCCTCGTCCGACCTGATACTCTACGACGTCGAGGCCGACCGGTCGACATTCATATCGAACGATTCGCTCCGCCTCGAGTCCTTCCCCTGCTGGCATCCTGACGGCCGCAGCCTGTGGTACGTGTCGGCGACAGTGCCTTCGCTCTCCGAGCACGACATGAAGCTCTATCAGGCCCTGCACTTCCGCGACTTCCACTACGACCTGTGCCGCAGGACATTCGACCCGCAGACGCGCACATTCGGGCCCGAGGAGGTGGTGGTCGACGCCGCTGCCGACACCGTCAGCATCACCCTGCCCCGGCCCTCGCCCGACGGACGCTACGTGGTCTTCACCCGCGGAAGCTACGGCACCTTCCACATATGGCACCGCGACGCCGACCTGTGGATGCTCGACACCGCCGACGGAAGCATGCGTCCGCTCGACGAAGTGAACAGCCCCGACGTCGAGAGCTACCACTCGTGGTCGTCGAACGGCCGCTGGATGATATTCAGCACGCGTCGCGACGACGGGTCGTACACACGCCTGTACCTGACGCATCTCGGCGACAACGGACGGTTCAGCAAGCCCTTCATCATACCGCAGGCCACGGCCGACGCCGACAGCCGACGCTTCAAGTCATACAACATACCGGAGTTCATGGTCCGCCCCGTCGAATTCAGCAAGAAAGAATTCGTGGAGGCCATCGAAAAGGATGCCGTAAATGTGCCGATGGAGAAGTGACATAGCGCGGCTCCTGTCGGCACTGGTGTGCGCCGCTCTGTGGTGCGCGCTGCCCCATGACGCCCTGGCGGTGACGCCGGCGCGCTACCGCACCGTGACCACCACCGACGGCCTGCCGTGCGACGATGTGCAGCAGGTCATGGAGGACTCTCAGGGATTCATATGGGCAGGCACTCTGAACGGCGTGGCGCGCTACGACGGCTTCCGCATGGAGGTATTCCGCTCCAACATCCGCAGCGGCGACGTGCTGTGCGACAACAGCATCACCACCATGTGCGAGGACGCCTCGCAGCGGGTGTGGATAGGGACACGCACGGGCCTGAACATGTACGACCTCCGCACGGGAGAGATGCGCCGGCTTCCCCACCGCGAGTTCGGCAACAACGTCCTGTCCGTCATAATAGCGCCCGACGACGGCCGCCTGCTCATAGGCACCGACCAGGGACTCTACGAATACTTCACGGCCACGGACTCGCTGGTGCTCTTCACCCGTGAGCGCAGCGGCGGTGTCATGCCGCAGACCTCGGTGAAGTCGCTGATGAAGGACAGCCGCGGCAACGTGTGGATAGGCACATGGAACGAAGGTCTGTACCGCCTCTCGCCTGACGGAACGGTCCACGCCTATCCGCGCATGAACGAGCGCAAGTCAGCCCACGTCATCTACGAGGACAGCCGCCACCGCATATGGGTGGGCTCATGGGGCGAGGGACTCTTCATGCTCCGCAATCCCTACGAACCCGAGCGCACCACCTGGGAGCGCTACACCAATGACCCGGCCGACCCCTCGTCGCTATCGCACGACATAGTCTACTCGATTGCCGAGGACGCCGCCGGCAACCTGTGGGTGGGCACATGCCGCGGGGTGAGTCTCTTCGACGAATCCGCGCAGAACTTCGACAACATCTACTCGCTGGGGACTGACACACGCATCCAGGAAGTGACGTCGCTCATGACCGACCGGCGCGGGATGCTGTGGATCAGCACCCTCGGCAGCGGGGCCATCTGTATGTCGCACACAGGCGAGGGCCTCCAGCTCGACCGCCTCGACGCCGTGCGCGCGGCCACGGGCAGCAACAACGTGCGCAGTCTGCTGATAGCATCGGACGGAAGCATGTGGATAGGCATAGGCTCGAACAAGGGTCTTGTGCGCTACATGCCCGAAAGCGGTGAGACCGACATGCTCAATCCGCGCGACCGCTTCGCCGCTTCCTACCGCTCGCCCATATCCATCTACTCGCTGCACGAGATGCCCGACGGACGCATAATGGCAGGCACCTATGACGTCGGACTCTACATCATCGACACCCGCACTCATGCCGTGGAGCACTTCACCAGGACCAACTGCCCCTTCATCGGCGGCGACCGCGTGTCGGACATCTTCCGCGACTGCCGGGGGCGCTACTGGTTCGGCGGTCTGCCGGGGCTGGGCGTACGGCTTCCCGACGGAAGCGGCTGCACATTCGGCCTGACCGAACTCAAGGACGCCGAAGTGACCGACATCACCGAAGGCGCCAACGGCAGCATATGGGTGGCCACGCAGAACCAGGGACTCTTCCGCATCGACGGCTCGGGCAACGACACGAACAATTACAGCATCCACCAGTACAGCCCCTCGCACGGCAACGCCAATTCGTCGAACATATCAGTGGTCTACAATGACCCCCAGGGCCGTCTGTGGATGGGCAGCAACGGCTCGGGACTGAGCCTCTACGACTACACGGCCGACCGCTTCGACTGCGTGCACCTGAAGTGGGACCTGCCGGGCGACATCATATCGGGCATACTCTCCGACTCCAACGGCACACTGTGGATCAGCACCAACACCGGGCTATTCAGCATGACGCCCCCCGACGGAAAGTCGGACCGTGCCGCGTACAGGCTCTACACCAAGGGCGACGGAGTGCAGGACAACGTATTCAACCGCGGCGCCACAGCCTGCGACAGGCAGGGACGCCTATACTTCGCCGGTCCGAGGGGCATCAACATCATCGACGGCAAGGAGAGCGAGGTTTCGGCCGAGCCGCTTCCGGTCAGCATCACCGATATCAGCATATCGGGCCATCACTGGCATGAGCTGGACGCCTCCCAGCGCCACGACATATCGCCCGAGGCGCCTTCGACAACATCGGCCATCACTCTGAGACAGTCGCAGAACAACTTCAACGTCGAATTTGCGGTGATAGACTTCGCCAACGACCCGATGCAGCACCGCTACGCCTACATGCTCGAAGGCTTCGACAAGCGCTGGAACACCGTGGACTGCACTCACCGCTTCGCGGCGTACAGCAATCTGCCTTCGGGCAGCTACACCCTGCGTATCAAGACGACTGACTCCTCGGGCAACCACACCGGCACCGAGCGCGTGCTCAAAGTCACAGTGCTGCCCCCGTGGTGGGCATCGTGGCAGGCCATGCTGCTCTACGCCGCCATTGCCGGAGGCTGCGCCCTGTGCGTGTGGTACAGACGCCGCATCCGGCGCTGCAAAGCGGTCAAAACAGCTGCCGCGGCAGACACTGAAGAGCCCGACACCGACGACACCGACTCGGCCGGCCTCAGCCTTGACGAACTGTTCCTCCGCCGCGCTACCGCATGCGTGACGGCGCACCTGAGCGACACCGAGTTCAGCCAGACGGCCTTCACCGAGGAGATGGGCATATCCAAGTCCACCCTATTCCGCAAGCTGAAGTCAATCACGGGGATGACATACTCGACATTCGTCCGCAGCATCAGACTGAACACCGCATGCAGGCTCATGAGAGAGAAACGCGGCATACGCATCTCGGAGCTGGCCTACTCGGTAGGATTCAACGACCCGAAATATTTCAGCCAGTGTTTCCGGAAAGAATTCGGACTCACCCCCGGCGAATACATGGAAAACCTCACAGACGAAACCACAGAAACTCCCTCTGCACCATGATACAATACAGCACACACCATATCGGAGAACAGCAGACACCCGTCAGGATGGCGCTCTTCGCCTCCGGAGGACTTCCGGAAGCGAGCCTCTTCATCTATCCGTCGGCGTCCCTCTTCGAGGATGCCGCGGCCGAGACGATGACGGCTCTCGAAAGCATGTACGCCCACGAATCCCTGCGCGGGATGGACCCGGTGTTCATGCGGTGGTTTCTGAGCGACATCACGAATCAGGCCGCCGCGGTGCCGGAACACTCCGGCGAGCCCTTCGGCGAATGTTGTCCCATCTCGGTCGTCGGCCAGCCGCCGCTCGGCCACGGCAAAGCCGTGCTGTGGGTACATATGAAAGGCGGAATCGCCCACGGCCCTTACCTGATTTCTTCCTCGGCTCAGGCAAACAGCTACGGGCTGGTCGAATTCACCGACGGCATTCTGGAAGTGCGCTGCGCGAACACAAGGTCCGGCCACAGTCGTGACTCTTATGCCGAGACCGGTGACCTGTTATCAGGATATGGTCTTACGCTGAATCTCTTCCAACTCTTCCTTGAGAAAAACTGCGTGCGCACGTGGTTCTTCGTGCGCGACATAGACACCAACTACGCCGGAATGGTCCGCGCACGCAACGAAACATTCGACCGCCACGGACTGACCTCCGACACCCACTACATAGCCAGCACGGGCATAGGCGCCGACATGCCATCGGCCGACAAAACCGTGTCGCTCGACGCTCTGGCCATTCGCGGTAACCCCGCTCCGGAGATACACTACCTCTACGCCCCGACGCATATGAACCGCACCTCCGACTACGGCGTGGCCTTCGAGCGCGGCACCGTGGTCGACACTCCCGGGAAGCGGAGGGTCTACATCTCCGGGACCGCCAGCATCGACAACAAAGGCCGGATAGTCCATCCCGGCGACGCGCGCCGACAGCTGGGCCGCATGTCCGACAACATCGACGCACTGCTGCGCGAGGCCGGATGCTCGCGGCGCGACCTAATCTACGGCATCCTCTATGTGCGCGACCCCACCGACGCGCGCGCCGCGCGTGAACATATGGACAGAGAGTATCCCGGACTGCCCTGCGCGGTGGTGCTGGCGTCCGTCTGCCGCCCGGGATGGCTGGTGGAGATGGAGTGCGCCGCAGTCACGGAGCGGTGACCCGTGGGCGCGTCATGACAGCACGTTTTCAGCCGAAATTTGGCTAATCCGTCAAAAAGACTTAACTTTGCGGTATCAACAGCATTAACGCCAATGACAGAACAAGACCAAAAAGAATTGCGCCGCGATCCTGACGGCCTTCTCACATACGAATATCTCGCCAACCACATAGGTGAATGCGGGCCCGGTGAAATCGACGCTCTGATAGACAATATGGAGCGTGTCGACCTCTCGGGACAGTTTCTGGCCAGCGCGGCCCGATATCTGAATGCCATCGACCCGGCAGGCTACTGCCCTGCCATACGCCGGCTGGTGGCAGGAGCCATAGACAAGGACCGCGAGCACAAGTATCTTCCTGACCTGATGCACGGACTCTACGGAGCCGACTGCCTCGACCGCGTGGCCGAACTATGCGCGGCCGACGACAATTTCCGCCGCATCTACAAGCGCCTCTATCCGGTGAACATCATATGAAACTTACTCGATTCATGCTCATACCCGTGGCCACAGCAATGCTGGCCATGGCCTGTGCCGGAAAGGCAGAGAGCAACGGCAACCAAACCGAAACAAAACAAGAAACCGCAATGACCCAGCAGACTCCTGATACGGCCGATGTTCGCATCGGCGTGAAAACCACTTTAGGCAGCTTCACCGTGCTGCTCTACGGCGATACGCCCAAGCACCGCGACAACTTCGTCAGACTGGTGAACGAAGGCTACTACGACAGCACTCTCTTTCACCGCGTCATCAAGGACTTCATGGTGCAGGCAGGCGACCCCGACTCGAAGAACGCCGCTCCCGGACAGCACCTCGGCGCCGGAGGACCCGACTACAAGATCGACGCCGAAATCGTCTATCCGCGCCACTTCCACAAGCGCGGAGCGCTGGCAGCCGCACGTCAGGGCGACCAGGTGAACCCGATGAAGAAGTCGTCGGGCTCGCAGTTCTACATCGTGACAGGCACCAAAATAGCTCCCAACCAGATAGCCGGTCTTGAAGCACGGATGAAGAACAGCGCCATGCAGAACGTGTTCAACAATCTGGCCATGCAGCACCGCGACGAAATCATCGACATGCAGAAGCGCGGCGACCGCGCTGGCCTCCAGGCCCTTCAGGACTCGCTCATAGCCGAGACAGAGAAGACTGTGGCCGGCATGGAGACGCCCGCCCTCACCCCCGAGATGCGCGAGGCATACACGACCGTAGGCGGCGCTCCGCATCTTGACGGCGAGTACACCGTATTCGGCGAAGTCATCGACGGCATGGACACCATCGACCGCATTGAGAAGGCCCAGACCGACAGCACTGACCGTCCCAAAGAGGACATCCGCATACTGTCGATGCACGTCATCGAGGACAAGTAATCCGACACGCCATATGCAGCCCATACCGGTAGAGAGGCACACCCTCCCGAACGGCCTGCGGCTCGTGCACTCCTTCGACAAGTCGACGGCCATGGTGGCCGTCGACGTCCTTTATGACACGGGGGCGCGCGACGAGAGCCGCAATCTGACAGGCATAGCCCATCTCTTCGAGCATCTGATGTTCGGAGGCTCCGAGCACGTCCCTGACTTCGACCTCGAACTCGAGAACGCCGGCGGAAAGAGCAATGCCTGGACCAGCAACGACCTCACCAATTTCTACGAGACCCTCCCGGCCCAGAACATCGACACGGCACTCCACCTGGAGAGCGACCGCATGCTCTCGCCCCTGCTGAGCGAGCACTCCCTGTCGGTGCAGCGCACGGTGGTCATCGAGGAATTCAAGCAGACCTGCCTCGACCGCCCGTACGGCGACCTCCCGCACCATCTGCGGCGCCTGGCCTACGCCGCCTCGCATCCCTACTCGTGGCCGACGATAGGTCTTGAGCCTGACCACGTGGCACGGGTGACGGCCGAGGACGCGCGCCGGTGGTTCTTCAGCCACTACGCTCCGAACAACGCCATCCTCGCCATAGCCGGAAACGTGGACTTCGACACGGCCTGCCGCAAGGCCGAGGAGTGGTTCGCCGACGTGCCCTGCCGCGCCATAGCCCCGCGCGTGATGCCCGACCCCGGATTCCCGGCGGAAGCCGTCACCGAGACCGTGCGCGGCGACGTGCCGTATCCGCTGGTGACCATAGGCATACCTATGGCCGGATACGGAGAGCACGGCTACTTCGCCGCCGACACCATCACGGACATCCTCTCCGTAGGCCGCTCGGCGCGCCTGCGCAATAACCTGGTGAACGGTCCGGCACGCGGACTCATAGCCGAGGCCGACGCATCAATCATCGGCAGCGAAGGGCCCGGACTGCTCCTGCTCACACTGAGCGTGCTGTCCGACGCTGACGCCGACATCGAGCGCGCCATCGAACTGACATGGAGCGAAGTACGCCGCATGGCCCGGCCCGGCGACGTGACCGCCCGCGAGCTGGAGCGGACACTGAACAACTTCGAGTCCACCTTCCGCTTCTCGAACATCAACTACCTGAGCAAGGCCGTCAATCTGGCACAGGCCGAGCTCCACGGCGAGGACCTGAACCGCACCGTGGCCGACCGCCGCGCCCTCACGCCGGCCGACATAGAGCGCGAAAGCCGCAGGCTCTTCGAGGACACGGCACCGGTGACACTCATATACCGTCCGCGCTGATTTCAGCATCCAAAGACCCTAAAATAACCAATATAAGCAAAAAACGACGCCAATTTAACAGCGATGTGGATAATTTTTGCTATATTTGCGAGCCAAATCGATACTTGGAATATTCATTAATAATTTAACCATATCAATTACATGCAAAGCAATGGAAAATTAGGCAGCGTTGTAGCAGGCGTTATTGCCGTTTTCTTGGTACTTGTCTGTCTCTTCTACCTCTCATTCACGTTCGTATCGAGCAAGTATGAGAACGAGGCGGCAGCCTATGCCATCGAGGAATCGGGCGACAATAACGACGAACTCTACAACCAGGCCTATAAGCACTACATGGACTCGCTCGGCGAGCAGAAAGTGTATCTCGGCTACACACTCAACGACGTACGCAAATGGGGCGTAGGCCTCGGCCTTGACCTCAAGGGCGGTATGAACGTAATCCTTCAGGTCGACATGCCCGACATGCTCCGCTCGATGAAGGCCGGCCAGACCGACTCTGTCTTCGAAGCAGCCCTTAACGGTGCCAACAAAATGGTCGAGACCCATCAGAGCGACGACTTCGTGAGCTCGTTCATCGACCTCTACCGTCAGGCAAAACCTCAGGCCGACTTCTCGGTCGTATTCCAGGATATCATTCAGGCAGGCCAGAGCGACGACGCAGTCCGTCAGGCTCTCAAGAGCCAGGTCAAGGACCGCGTGGACAACTCCGCCACAAACGTGCTCCGCAACCGTATCGACCAGTTCGGCGTCGTGTCGCCCAACATCCAGGTGCTCCAGGGCAAGGACGGACAGATTCTGCTCGAGCTCCCCGGCGTGAAGGACCACAGCCGCGTGCGTGACCTCCTCCAGCGTTCGGCCAACCTCGAATTCTACGAGACATATCAGGCTCCCGAGCTCACAAGCTCCTTCAGCGCGCTGCTCAACGCTCTGTCGAACGACTCGACCGTCAACGCAGCTCCTCTGATGGCCCTCCTGAGCCAGGGCGCAGCCAACGGCGCCACCGTAGGCTATGCAGCCGACGCCAAGGCTATGGCTGCCATCGACGCCGTGCTGGCCACTCCCCAGGCCAAGAACCTCCTGCCCTCCGACCTCCGTCTGCGCTGGGCCGTGAAGCCCATGGTGCGCACCGACGCCCAGGGCAAGGAATACAACTACGGCTTCGCTCTCTACGCACTCCGCGCCAATGGCGGCAAGGCCGCTCTCGACGGCAAGGCAGTCAGCGACGCATCGTCGAACTACGACCCCCTGCGCGGCAACGAGGTGTCCATGCGCATGAACTCCGAAGGCGCACGCAACTGGGCACGCATCACCGGCCAGAACGTCGGCAAGCAGGTGGCCATCGTCCTTGACGACAAGGTATACTCCGCTCCCAACGTGAACGACAAGATCGAAGGCGGCTCGTCGTCGATCACCGGCGACTTCACCATCGAGGAAGCCCGAGACCTCGCCAACGTGCTCAAGTCCGGTAAGATGGACGCCAAGGTGCACATCATCTCCGACATGGTTGTCGGTCCCTCGCTGGGCAAGCAGGCCATTCAGGCAGGCTTTATCTCCTTCGTGGTGGCACTGGTGCTCCTTATGATATTTATGATTGCCTTCTACGGCGTCATCCCCGGCCTCATCGCCAACATCTGCCTCATCTGCAACCTCTTCTTCACCATAGGCATCCTCGCCTCCTTTCAGGCAGTCCTCACCATGAGCGGTATCGCCGGTATCGTGCTCGCGCTCGGTATGGCCGTCGACGCCAACGTGCTCATCTTCGAGCGCACCAAGGAAGAGCTCCGCGCCGGCAAGAACGTACGCAACGCCCTCGCCGACGGCTACAGCAACGCCTTCTCGGCCATCTTCGACTCGAACCTGACCTCGATCATCACCGGCGTCATCCTGCTCCTCTTCGGTACAGGTCCCATCAAGGGCTTCGCCACCACCCTCATCATCGGCCTTATCTGCTCGTTCTTCACGGCAGTCTTCCTGAGCCGTCTCTTCTTCCTCTGGTTCGGCAAGACCAAAGCCTTCAACAAGCTCACCTTCAGCACCTCGCTCTCGAAGAAGATGTTCGTCAACCCCGGCATCAACTTCCTTGACCAGCGTAAGGTCAGCTTCATGGCCGTTGCCGCAGTGGTTCTCATCGTAGTGGTATCGCTCTTCGTCCGCGGCCTCAATCAGGGCATCGACTTCTCGGGCGGCCGCAACTACATCGTGAAGTTCGAGAAGCCCGTCGACACCGCCGAGCTCCAGAAGCTCATCGCCGACGAGTTCCCCGGCGCATCGACCTCGGTCATCACCATCGAGAGCTCGAACCAGGTGCGCGTATCGACCAACTACAAGATCTCCGAAGAGACCGCCGACACCGAGACCGAAATCACCGACAAGCTCTTCAAGGTGCTCAAGCCCTTCCTCCGCGAAGGCATGACCGCCCAGGAATTCTCGACCACCGACGCCTCACAGGGCATCGTCAGCTCGCAGAAAGTCGGTCCTTCCGTAGCCGACGACATGCGTACGGACGCCTACATCGCCGTAGCACTCGCCCTGGCAGCGATGTTCCTCTACATCCTGCTACGCTTCCGCAACGTAGCCTTCTCGCTGGGCGCACTTGCCGCCGTAGCGTTCACGGCCTTCTTCATCATCGGATTCTACTCCCTCTTCTACGGCGTCCTTCCCTTCGCCATGGAAATCGACCAGAGCTTCATCGCCGCCATCCTGACCGTCATCGGCTACCAGATCAACGATACCGTGGTGGTATTCGACCGTGTGCGTGAGAACACCGCTCTCTATCCGAAGCACGACTTCTTCACCACCATCAACAACTCGATCAACACCACACTGAGCCGTACCATCATGACCTCGGCCTCGACGCTGCTCGTGCTGCTGTGCATCTTCATCCTCGGCGGTGACTCCATCCGCAGCTTCACCTTCGCAATGCTCTTCGGCGTAATCATCGGTACGCTCGCTACCATCTACGTAGCCTGCCCCGTGGCTTACCTGACCGACAGCCGCGCAAAGAAGAACACTCCCAAGGCAGCCTGATTCCTCTCGACGCTATAATACCATAGCATAAATCCACGGAGCCGACGCCCCCCGCACGGGGACGCCGGCTCCGCTCATTTTCTGACCGCTGCAGCTCATATATTATACGGCTATTATACGGCGCACAGCCAAGAGGGCGCCGATTGCAGCCGGCCTGCGACCCACGCGCTGACAATAATTCATGAAAGCTGAAATATTCTGTGCAAATTAATCAATATATTAAATAAAATTATTAATTTTGTCATGTCAGTCGCATCAAGCCGAACATCAGTGCACGTTCCGTATCCCTTCCCATACTTCCCTACCGACTGACACGGACCGATAACACTCAAAGATCCAACCCATTAACAAATACAAACGTATGAAACATCACATTCCGGAAATTATCAAGGCAGGCACTTTAGCCCTGTTGCTGTCGGCCATGCCGGCCGCGCTTTCCGCACAGGAGAAAGCTGTGGTGATGCTCGCCAAGGACGGCCGGACATACGAGCTGCCGCTCAACGATGTCGACCGCATAGACTTCGGCCAGGCCGAAGTGACGATGACGGGCAAGACCGGAGGCTCGGGGTCGATGGAATATGCGCAGATCGACCGCATCATCATCGGCAGCGACTACACCGGCATAGCCGGCCTGACCGCACAAGGCGACATTGCCGTCTACCCGTCAGTGACAAGCGGTCCGCTGAACATAGCCGGAGCGCCGGCAGATACAAGAATCGCCGTGTACACCCTCGGAGGTACCTTGGTGAAGGAAGCCCGCACATCAGAGACCATGCTGACTCTTGACCTCTCGGACGCTCCATCAGGCATGATGATAGTTCAGGTAGGCACCCGTCCCGTCAAAATAATCAAAAAATAAAACCAGTCTCATGAAAAAATATATACTCCCGATAGCTCTGGCCGCAATGGCAATGACGGGTATCGCACAGGAAACCCTATATCTGATCAAAGGCAACACGGTCGTAGCCAAATACGGCGTCGACGAAGTCGACTATGCCACATTCACCCTCCCGGCAGGCGTCACCGACCCCTCGGAGGACGCAGGCTCCGTGCTGGCAAAAAAATACATCAGCGCATCGCCCGTATATCTGGGCACCGAGAAGGAGAGCGGACTCTTCCAGATACAGCTCTCGACCCGAGGCATCATGGAGGAAAATCCGCCCCTGGAACTGCTGTATCTCCAGATATCGACTCCGAAGGTGACTGACCTGAAGAACATCACCGTGGCCGACGGCACCTACACCCTCGGAAACCCTGACGATGTCGTTCCGTTCAAGTTCTACGCCGGCATACGCATGTCGGAAGGCGGAGAGGATTTCGCGGCCGGCACCGTGGTGGTGAACCGTCCGGACAACAGCACCACCGAATATATCCTCGCCACCGACGGCATGTTCACCATCAAGTCCGACGGCCCGCAGTATACCGTGGAAGGAATGTTGAAACTTGAGAACGGCAACGTGCTCGAACTGTCGTACAGCGGTCCATTCGTGGTGTCAAACCAGTCGGATGAACAGCCTCCCGTAGACGAGGTCGAGCTGCCCGTCAGCAACCTCACGGCTGACTACACCTTCAGGCCCATCACCAGCGAGGCTTACGTCACGACATATAATAATCTGTTCGCCGATGTACCCAACCTCGACTATCACTACATCATGCTTTATGAGGACGCCAACTATGAGAATTCGCTCGACATAGCTCTCGTAGTCGACTCCGACAAATATCCCGGCAAGATACTTCCCAAGGGAAAATATCCCGTATTCAGCCGCACCGACGGCAGCCTTTCGTCGGTACAGACAGGAACTTGCCCGGCATTCACCGTGATAGGCGACGTGGTGGTCAACTACGGATGCTGGCTGAAGTTATTAGGCTCCGACAGCATGATCACCGCACCGCTTGTAGCAGGCGAAGTGGAGATTCTCGAGGATGTCACCTCATGGAACAATGTCAGGCTCCGTGCCACTCTGACCGACAATGCAGAGACACCCCACACGGTGACCTGCGAGTTCTCCGGCAGCCTCTTCAAGCTCTGACACTCTGACACTCATCGTGTCTTATTAAGAAAAATTTCGGGTGTGCGTTCCGCCGAGGAATGCACACCCGATTGATTATCAGGAGTCGTTTCAGGAATTACTTGACGAGGACCTTCCTGGCCACCTTGCCCTGACGGACGATGTAGAGACCGGCGGGGAGGTTGCCGAGTTCGGAGGATGCGGCACCGCGGAGCACTGCCACACCCTGGAGGTTGAATACCTCGACCGGAGCATCGGCGTCGGTGATGACAGCGTCGACACCCGACGGATCGATGACAGTCACATTGCACGACTTAATGTGGTGCATGCCGTTGGCGTCGACGGCGGTGAAGCAGATTACAGCCAAGCCGGGAGCCACGGCGGTAATCACGCCATTGTCAACGGTGGCCACTTCGGGATTGGACGAGGTCCATTCCTCGGATTCTACGGTCATGTCTTCATCTTTCGTCACGGTGGCGGTGACGGTGGCGGTGGCGCCGATGTCGAGCCTGAGGGCCGTCTCGCTCAGAGCGATGTCGAGGACTCCCATTTCGCAGAAGTCGGAGAAATAGATCCATCCGCTATTCACGAAATAGTCTTTGTAGCTGCCTTTGGGGACATATACCACAGCGTCCTTGGGAACATATTTGAATGCATCCTCTCCGACAGACTGAGGCGTCGGATTCAGGTTATAGATGGCCTTGAGTCTCTCGCAGTCATAGAATGCCCACTCATCGATTTTAGTTACCGAGGCGGGAATGGTGACCGAGGTCAGATTCGAGCAATACATGAAAAGCCTCTCGCTTATAGAAGTAACTTTATCGGGAATAATGGCCGAGGTCAAGCTCGTACACTTCCAGAAAGCAGTCGTGCCGATTTTAGTCACAGAAGTCGGGATAAAGATCGAGGTCAGGCTCGAGCAGCACGAGAAAGCCCCTCCACCGATTTCAGCAACTCCTTCGGGGATGGTGACCGAGGTCAGATTCGAGCATCCCGAGAAAGCAGACTCACCGATTTCGGTGACTGATGCGGGAAAGGTGTACTCGGTTTTAGCACCGGGGCATGCTAAAAGAACCGTTTTGTCAAGATTGTAAAGCACTCCATCTTCTGAACTGAAATGTTTATTGCCTTCTTCTACATTTATTTCAGCCAGAGCGGAGCAGCCTTCGCTGGCTCCTAAGCTATTGGCGACGCCGAATGCAGACCTGCCGATAGAAGTCACGGTACCGGGTATGGTGACCGAGGTCAGAGCGGAGCAACTCCCGAAAGCCTTCGTACCGATTTCAGTAACTCCTTCGGGAATGGTGACCGAGGTCAGGCCCGAACATTCTTGGAAAGCATAATCACCGATTTTGGTGACCGAGCCGGGGATGGTAATCGACTGAAGACTTTTGCACCCCGCGAAAGTATACTCTCCGATTTCGGTGACGCCGTCGGGGATGTTGACCGAAGTCAGGCTCGAGCACTCCCAGAAAGCATTCTCGCCGATTTTGGTAACGCCGGCGGGGATGTTGAGCGATTGAAGGCTGCTGCATCCCCAGAAAGCATTATCACCGATTTTGGTAACTGAAGCGGGGATGTCGAGTGAGGTCAGGCTCGAGCAACCTCTGAAAGTATTGCCTTCGATTGCAGGGATACCATCAGGGATGTTGACCGATTTCAGATTCTTGCTGTCCTCGAAAGCACCACCATAGATATATCTTACCGTAGAAGGGATGGTGAGAGAGGTTATTTCGTCGCCTGAGCAATCGCCGACCCCGACGACAAAATAGCGCGAGGTGCCATTGATGGCAGAGGACGGAATGGTAATGTCGCCGGAGAGATTGCCCTCATAGCCCAAGAGCTCTACTTCATGGTCTGCTTCAGAGATTACCATAAAAGAGAATCCCTGATATTTGAACATGTCGTAGTCGGCTGCACGGGCGACAGTGGCGAGCATTGCCGCCACGATGAAAAGTAGATACTTTTTCATTTTCATTTGCATTGTGATTTGGTTAATAATTCGGGTTATTTATTGTCTTGAGTATCGCTTTCAATGATTTATGAGCCGGCAGACTGTTGTGCGCTCCGGACAGACTGACGAAGAGCACGTCGTCGAATCCGGCCTCCTTCAGCCTGAACGTCTCTACCCTGATTTTGCCCTTGTCCGCGGACACCGTCGTCCTGCCGATGATGGCGTCCTCGCCTGCGGCGTCAATGATTCTGTCGACAGCGCAGCGCGCTATCACCATACAGCGCAGCGATGCGGCATCCCCGGGCGCACTCGGTGGGGGTGAGATAAGCCGTGACGCACGGGCCGCGAATCGGAGCGCATGACGAAGCACGCCGTCACGGTTATCGCGGCAATAGATACGGTTGGCCTCCGCGTCGTGGAAGGGCATAAGCTCGATGCTGAGATGGTGGCGTGTGTCAGGCGCTATGTCTTTTTCAGCCACGCCGAGCGCCTTCATCAGCGGCACGTAGCGCCGGCGGTGATGCCACCGCTCGGTGTCGGCAAGATGGTCGCGGAGGGTGCCGTCGGCCATGGCCCCGGAGTAGGGCGCCGAGCTGTCGGGGCCTCCTAAAGCGCACGACACGCAGCAGCGCGACTGAAGCCGTCCGCCGGGGCCGGGATTCAGATTCAGCACCACGCTGTGGAGCTCCTCGCCGCTGTCAGGCGTCATGCCCCACCACGGCTCGGGAAGATATGGCGCACAGGCATAGCTGCCAAGCCGCCACAGCCTGACGAAGTTGTCCCAGTAGTGATAATGTGTCTGAAGCTCCGTGAAGTCGGGCATCGGTCTGTGACTGACAGCCGGCGGACCTGTCTCGCCGGCTGATGAATAGGGGTTAGAAAAACGAAAGCGCAAGGTCCGTACCGCCTGCCCGCTCCACAGTTAGAGGCCTTCGCATTGCCCATCTCGGTAGAACGGACAACGCAGAGGCCTCGCGCAAATATGTAATGCGGTCCGGCACGATGCTCGCGCATCGCAGCCGAATAGCTGTTTACATATCCACGAAGGCGTCCGTCGCTGCCACTATCCTGACCGAGATTGAAAGTTGCGAAGTTTCTAACTGTCAAGAAAGAGCGCTAAGTAACGCTTTCAATTATGTCATCGCACCCGCCCCTGCCCCATACCGGGCCTCTGAGGCGATATGCTTTGCAAAGTTAAATATTTTTTTTCATTGTGCAACATAGCCTAATGTTAAATCACACATTTTTCCTATAAATAAAAAGCCGTGCCGGACTGCGGGAGTATGCGCAGTCCGGCACAGCTCTGATGAGACTGCGCGGGCACGTTTATTCCTTAGTGCCGTAAGCGAGGTCGCCGGCATCACCGAGGCCGGGGACTATGTAGCTGTGGGCGTTGATTTCGGGGTCGATGACTCCCACCCACAGATGCGAGTCGGCCGGCATGCACTGATTCATGTAGTCGACGGCCTTCTGCGAGGCTATGACCGATGCTATGTGCACCTCGGCCGGAGTGCCCTTGGTGAGGAGTGCTCGGTAGCTCAGCTCCATCGACGCTCCGGTGGCGAGCATGGGGTCGACCAGGATGAGGGTCTTGCCGTCGAGCGAGGGCGAGGCGAGATACTCGATGCAGATGTCGAAGTTCTCCTTCTCCTTATACTTGCGGTAGGCCGATACGAAGGCGTTTCCGGCATTGTCGAAGTACTTGAGGAATCCCTGATGGAACGGCACACCGGCACGGAATATGGTGGCCAGGACGATGTCGCTGTCGAGGACGTCGCAGTCGGCGGTGACTCCCAGCGGAGTTGTGACAGCCTCGCGCCGGTAGGCGAGAGTCTTGCTCAGCTCGTAGGCAAATATCTCGCCGAGGCGTTCGAGATTGCGGCGGAAGCGGAGGCGGTCGTTCTGCAGAGCGATGTTGCGCATTTCAGCCAGATACTGGCTGACGAGGGAGGGAGTTTCGGCAAAGTTGTGTACAATCATTTTTTCTTCTGTCAGTCTGTAATATCGTCAAAGCGGTTTCCGGCAATCTTCATGTCGTTTCCACGGACGAATTCGAGGATTTCGGCACGTGCCGGTATAGCGTCGACATCGGTCTCGATGCGCCTGAGGGCGTTGAAGAGCGATATCGAGCACTGGTAAATATGGCGGTAAGCCTTGGCCACATTGTCGATTTCCTCCTCGGAGAATCCGCCGTGCTTGCGCATGACGATGGCGTTGACGCCGTAGTATGCCACGGGATTGTGGGCCATGATGACGAAGGGAGGGACGTTGGAGCTGATGCGCGTGCCGCCTTTGATAAGAACGTAGCGGCCCACCGTACAGTTCTCGTGGAGCATGACATTCGACGACAGGATGGTGCTCTCTCCCACGGTGACGCCGCCTGCTATGGTGACGGCGTTGCCGATGACGCACTTGCCGGCGATGCACGAGTCATGGCCGATATGGCTGTCGGCGAATACGAAGCTGTCGGGGCCGATGACGGTGCCTTCGGGGGTCTTGAAGCCGCGGTTGATGATGACGTGCTCGCGGATAAGGGTGTTGTCGCCCACGGAGCACTTCGAGGGAGCGCCTTTCCAGCGGAAGTCCTGGGGGTCGGCGCCCACGATGGCGCCCTGGTAGACCTTGACATTCTTGCCCAGAGAGGTGCCGCGGATGACTGATGCGTAGGGCATAATCTCGCAGCCGTCGCCGAGCTCGGTGTCGGCATCCACATATGCGAACGGGTGTATGGTGACGTCCTTGCCCAGCCGGGCCGAAGGATCAACAAATGCTAAAGGGCTTATCATAGTAGTATGCGTTAAGGATTTTTCTACTGCAAATTTAGTGTTTTTCTATAAATAGAACACATGCGGCGGCAAAAAATTTGCCGCCATCAGCCTTTTGTAAGACATCTCGGGGCATAATTACTAAGTCTCATTCAAACCTCATCATATCGGCAAGCTGAACGAAATAGTCGTTTGACCATATATCCAGTTCACGGGGATTCTTCACGAAGGGAAGCACGTCGCTCTTTACCTGATTCATGTTGGCCGACATCAGCTTTTCTTTCAGCCGAAGGATAAACGATTCGCGGTCAAGGACTTCATTATTGAATTGCAGGGCGCGCTCGGCAAGATGCGCGAAACCCAGCGGCACATTATGGCGGACATACCACTCAAAGTCATACCAGTCACGTCCTTTCACGCGATTCTTCCAGGCTCGATATACCAAAGCGTGCATTTTGCCGGCAAAGAGGTCAGGCAGTGTGAAGCAACGTGTCATGAAAGAGTGGGGCTGCAGCAGAAGTTTCTGTTCAGTCCTGAAGTTCAACGGCGGCTGCGTATCAACTTCAATTTTTATCTTGATTGATTTATCCGTCCGGAATGATATGTCATATACATCAGTGTTATCTTTCAGAAATGCAGATTCCACTTTCCCGAAGTTCTTCTTGTCCTTCCTCGCTATCTCCACCTCACGGCCCACAATAGCGAATTCATCAATTATCGGCTGGAAATATTTCGTAAAATCGAAATCGGCATCAGGAGCCAGAAGAGAGAAGTCCATGTCTTCCGAGAACCGCTGAAGGCCGTGAAAAATTCTCAGACAAGTGCCTCCATAGAACGATGCCACGTCAAAGAATCCGCCATTATGCAGTCCGGCAAGTATGACCTGCTGGTTGACCTCGAAAATCGCGTTCCGCTTTTGCTGCTCCGTCGATAAGTCGTATGCGGAAAGCATCGCGTCATAAATATCATTCTTCATTGTCTCAATAGTTTCAATAATGTCCGGACTGAATCCGCCTTTTTCCCCACATGCGCGTAGGCTTCCAGTATTGCAGGATTCATTTGCCTGAAATCACTCAATTCCATTCTGATATCCTCCTCCAGATAAAGAGCCGCCTCTTTCGGATAACGGAGATTCACTCCGGGAGAGTTGGCGACCAGGTCGCACAGCGCCTTTTCAGGCGTTGCAATCACAAAGGCATATTCAGTTTTCCTGATACTCGACAAGCCGATGGCGAACGAAGCTTTGGAAATGCGGGTGTATTCAAATCTGCCGACAGGTGTATCGAAGTCGCGGGAGTGCTTCAGCGTCATGGACTGCATGACATATACCTGTTCAGGTATCAATCCATAGTATCGCAGAGCCGACGACATCGAGATATACGACGGTGTGTAGAGATGATTCGCGATCAGCTCTGTCGACAAGGAAGTGCCTGTCACTTCGGGGCTGCACACATAGAGACCCCTCTTGAGCCTGATGACCTGTCTGTCACGCTCAAGCAGCCTGATTTTCTGGTTACCGCCCTTGATATCCGGGAATATGGATTCCAGGGAGGCAGCCGTAACAGGTACGTTTCCGAATTGCTCCAATGGACTGTTCACGACGCAAAGATAGTAAAATTTTGAACACTAAAATATATCCTATATGTTTTTCTGTTCAAAATTTTACTGTCGGAGGGCCAAAGTCCGCACATCCGGACTGAAACCGGTCATCTTATGACAAGGGGGTGCGGACAGCGGAGCGGCGGTTGAGCTGCCTGAATGTCCTGACAATCAGCACGGCGGTGACGATGGTGGCCACAGCGTCGGACACGGGGAAAGACATCCACACGCCGTCGACCTCGAAGTAGCGCGGCAGGATGAGCAGCAGGGGTATGAGGAAGATGACCTGACGGAGGAGTCCGACGACTATCGACTCGGTGGCGTTGCCTATGCTCTGGAAGAAGCTCGTCGAGACTATCTGGAAGCCCACCACGGGGAAGACCAGAAGGCAGGTGCTGAGGGCGCGGTCGGTGGCGGCGATGAGGGCCGGGTCTGTGGTGAACACACGGCCTATCTCGGCCGGGAAGAACACGCCCATGACGGCTCCGAAGGTGGTGAGCGACGTGGCGGCGAGAACGGCCAGGAAGTAGGTGCGGCGCAGACGGTCGAGGCGCCCGGCGCCGTAGTTGTAGCCCACGATAGGCTGCATGCCCTGGCAGATGCCCAGCACGACGGTCACCAGCAGCGATGTGAATGTGACCATGATGCCGACGGCGCCGATGTCGCGGTCGTCGCCGTAGCGCAGCAGAGAGTTGTTGGCTATGGCGTTGACGATGCACGAGGCGGCGTTCACCACGGCCGGAGCGGCGCCTATGGAGATGATGGCCACCACCGTGCGCCAGCGCAGACGGTAGATGCCGCGCGTGAAGCGCAGTGTGGAGTCGCGCCGCATGAAGTGGGCCAGCACGAATATGGCCGATACGAGCATGGCGATGTCGGTGGCGAGGGCGGCGCCTCCTATGCCCCACTCGAAGACGTAGATGAAGAGGGGGTCGAGTCCGACGTTGACCACGGCGCCTATCATCATGGTGACCATAGCGCGGCCGGGATAGCCCGAGGCGCGCATGATGTTGTTGAGACCGAAGGTGAGGTTGGTCAGCAGACAGCCGGGCAGGATGACGAGCATGTACTCGCGCGCATAGGGCAGCGTGGCCTGACTGGCTCCGAAGAGGAGGAGCAGCGGGTCGATGAAGTACATGAAGAACCCTATGTAGATGATGCCGTTGATGATGGTGAGCGACAGAGCGTTGCCGAGCATCTCCTGCGCACGGTCGGGACGCCCGGCGCCCAGGACGATGGACACACGGGCCGAGGCGCCCACGCCTATGAGCACGCCGATGGCCGTGGTGAGATTCATCACGGGGAAGGTGACGGCGAGTCCGGCGATGGCATCCGGCCCCACCCACTGGCCTATGAATATGCGGTCCACCACATTGTAAAGCGCCATGACGAGCATGCCCACCACGGCCGGGAGGCTGTACTTCCACAGAAGTCTGCCCACCGACACAGTGGATAGCTCGAAGAGCTTCTTATCCGAAGGATTGTCCGACATTTATGCTGGATTTATGCGAAAAAAGGGTGCCACAAAAATGCAGCAACCCCTTTCCGCGTTGTTATGGCTTGTATTTTTACTTTGCCTGCGAGGCAGCGAGAGCACGCTGATAGTACTTCTTGATATCGGTGCTTATGCCGCGGGCATAGGTGGGATATTCGTCGATAATGGTCTTGTAGCACTTGGCTTCGGCTGCGTAGTCGGCCTGAGCGCGGTAGACGTTGGCTTCCTTGACAAGGATGAAGGGAACAATCTCGGGATTCTTGTCGGCCTTCGACACGGCTTTCTTGTAGCATGAGATGGCGTCGGAGTACTTCTCGAGGTTGACGTAGCAGTCGCCTTTGAGGGTATATACGCCTGCGGCTGCAATCTTGTCGTCGAGCGATGCCTTGTCGAGGTACTTGATAGCTTCCTCGTACTTGCCGTCCTGATAGAGGCGGATGGCGGCTTCGGCGGCGGCGCGGTGACCGCTCTTGTATCCGGCTTCGGCGGCCTGCTGGTAGAGAGCGAGGGCGATGGAGTCGCCGGCGGCGGCATCAGCGCGTGCGGCGAGTTCGTCGGCCTTGCGGCTGCCGGACTGTGCCACGAGAATCCATACGAAAGCGCCGATGATGATGACAAAGGCAGCTATCGAGAGCCACATGATAGTTTTCTTATTGGCGCGTGCCTTTGCGAGGATGTCTTCGCTTTCGTCCACCTGAGCAGCAGGAGTAGGATTGTTTTTTTCCATTGATATTGTCGGTTTTCGTTTTTTTCGGTTAAAAATAGCAATCGCACAAGGGCCGTATGCGTCACGGCACACTTATGCGAGTGCAAAAGTAGTGTAAAATTCCCAAACAACGAAATTTTAGACGGCTTTTATGCTTTTTTATCAGCACTTTCTGCCGCAGGCGCACCCGATGCCGCCGGCTGAGGCGCGGAGGCAGACGGAGCGGACGCCGCCATGACGGGCTGCGGGGCACTTTCGGTGATGTCGCCTGACACTGTCAGGGTCGAGCCCGAGTAGATGCCCAGACCGAAGTCGGCGCACACGGTGGTGAAGTGCTCGGTGAGCTGGCTCTGTATGGCCTCGTACTTGTTCCAGTCCGTGGTGGCGGTGAAGCAGTAGAACTGCAGGGGCAGTCCGTAGGTGGTCGGGTCAATGAGGCGGACGAGTATCTGCTGGGTGTTGTCGATGAAGGGATTGTTGAAAATGTGGAGGCAGGCGTAGGCGCGGAAGAGTCCGAGATTGGTCTCGAGGGTGCCGTTGATGGGCGTCAGGCCGCCGTCGTTCTGCTGCATGGTCCCTGACTTGCGCACGCCCTCGACGAACGGCGCCAGCTCGGGATGCTTGCGGACGATGGCGTCGACTTCGTCGGCACCGATGGGGTGGACAGTGGTGAGGTCGACCGTCAGCGAGCGCGCTATGCGGCGGCATCCGCTCTGCTTCATGCCGCGCCAGTTCTGGAAGGAGGTGGACACCAGCGTGTAGGGCGGCACGGTGACGATGGTGTTGTCCCAGTTCTGCACCTTGACGGCCGTGAGGGTCATGTCGAGGACCAGACCGTTGGCCGGCGTGCCGGGCACGACGATCCAGTCGCCCACGTGTATCATGTCGTTCTCCGACATCTGTATCCCGGCCACGAAGCCGAGGATGCTGTCCTTGAACACCAGCATCAGCGCGGCGGCGAAGGCACCCAGACCGGTCAGGAGCATGGCCGGCGAGCGCTGCACGATGATGGACACGACGACGATGAATATCACCATCCACGTGATGCCCTTGGCCACGTTCTCGATGCCCTTGATGGGTATCTTGCGCGCATTGTCGTGGGTGTTGAAGTAGGTGAATCCGAAGTTGTAGACCGCGCAGAGGGCTATACCGAAGGCTATCAGGACGTATATGCCGGCCACGCGGTAGAGTATGCTCAGGGCGTGGCGGTCGGCGATGAGCGCGAAAGGCGCCAGGGCCATGACCACCAGCGGCGGCACGATGTAGCAGCATTTCTGGAGGGTCTTGCGCTCCAGAAGCATCTTCCACAGCTCGCCCTTGCGCATCTTCACTATCTTGAGCAGACCATAGTAGATGGCTTTCTGCAGCAGCCAGCCTATGGCGAAGGCTATGGCGATGACGATGACGAGATATATGGTCTCTTCGGTGCGGATGTCATGGCCCAGGCCGCACCACGACGCGACGCGGTTGATGATGTCCAGCAGCCAGCTTGCGACGGTGTGAGCCGTCTCCGAAGGAGCAGGATGAAGCGTGTCTTCGATAGGAGTTTCCATAATAATTCAAAAGTCGAAACGTTATAGAGATATAACACCGAAATCGGCCTCAGAGGTCGTGTGACGGGGGTTGATTCATCGAAATTCTTAAAAATTAAAAGAATTTAACAGTTTTACCTCTTGACATAATCCAAAATTTCGCTAACTTTGCAGCACAATACGTGACCGAAGTTAGTTTATCGACAGACTAAATGTCTCACACGGATTCTCTCCAAGGGCATCGTAAACGGCTTCAGTCACCACCAGGGTCCATAGTGGCCTCGATGGTTTTTTTATGTACAGAAAAAGAATGGACATTAAATAGTTGTTTTATAGATAATTGTGTATTAGAGACGGGGCGTCGTGATGACAGCTCCGTTTTCTGTGTATATGGGGGGGGTGGATAATCTCAGGGCATGATTCTTGCATAATTTGTTATATCATAATACGGAAAGGGCCGTGCACCTCGTCGGCGGACGGCCCTGATGTTATGGCTTGGCAAGAAATTAGAACTTCAGTTTGAAACCGACCTGCACGAGGCCCTGGGCGCCGAATCCGAGTTCGCCGAACATGGCCCACTGACGGTTGATGTCCACCTGTGCGCCTAAGGGCACAATCTGGAATGCACAGTAGCTCTTGGTGTAGGAGTCGCCGCCGCGGGGCTGCATGTAGCTGAACTCGACGCCGAGTCCGAGTTTGCCGTAGAGCGACACGATGCTGTTCGAGTAGTAGTGGTAGCGGCCATTGAGCATGACTGCGTGATAGGCGATATTGGAGTGGTGCGGACCCTTGGTTGTGGTCGAGGAGAATGTGTAGGACGGACCTATCCACAGATTGCGGGCCACGCGGAAGTTAAGGCCTGCGTTGAGAGCGCCCCATGCATTGTTGACATGGTCCCAGCCGTCTTTCATGTCTGTGGCGTCCATCTGGGTGTATGCGCCATAGGACACGGCCAGTTCAGCCTTCTGAGCGTTCATCGAGAATACGGACGAAATGCCGAGCACGGCAGCTGCAATAAGCGTTTTGAATGATTTCATATGCGTTTTTGGTTGATGAATTAAAAGTCTGCATGAAGTGTTTTTGGTTTTTATAACCCGTCACGGCGGACGAAAGTTCAGTGGCGACACCGAATATTTTCGGTCAGTCCTACGTTATATATACTCGTTGGTTGAATTAAATTT
>DLAL01000080.1 GCA_002493945.1 Porphyromonadaceae bacterium UBA7048 | reverse complement strand
ACGCCTAATAAGGGGATTTTATAGTTTAATCCGTTGACATAAAGAAAAAACACGGGGCCGCACTGATGAGGTGCGGCCCCGTGGTATTTCATAGGGAACATTCAATCAATACTCTTCCCAGGGCTTGATCTGAATCTCGTCGAGGGGGAGGGAGGTGAAGGCTTTGATGAAGGCCGAGGCAAGGCGCGAGTTCGTCAGCAGAGGGATGTTCAGGTCGACCGCAGCGCGGCGTATCTTGCGTCCGTTGCTGAGCTCGGTGCCGGTGAAGTTCTTGGGCACGTTCACCACGAGGTCGACCTGCTTGTTGTGCAGCAGTTCGACGGCCTGGGGATGCGAGTCGGGGCTTGAGGGCCAGTAGACCTGAACGGCCGGGATGCCGTTCTCGTTGAGGAACCGGCATGTGCCGCTGGTGGCGTAGATGGTCAGTCCGGCCTTGTGGAGCAGATGAGCCGCATCGAGCATGGCGGCTTTCTGCTTGGGGGTGCCGGTGCTGAGCAGCACTGCCTTGTGGGGCACGCGGAGTCCGACGGCGAGGAGCGACTTGAGGACAGCCTCGTCGGTGTCGTCGCCTATACAGCCCACTTCGCCGGTCGAGGCCATGTCGACGCCGAGCACGGGGTCGGCGCCGCCCAGACGCGAGAAGGAGAACTGCGATGCCTTCACGCCGACGTAGTCAAGGTCGAAGGCGCTCTTGGCCGGCTTCTCGATGTGCTCGCCGAGCATGACGCGTGTGGCCAGATCGATGAAGTTGATTTTGAGGACTTTCGACACGAAGGGGAAACTGCGCGATGCGCGGAGGTTGCACTCGATGACCTTGATGTCGTTGTCCTTAGCCAGATACTGGATGTTGAAGGGACCGGAGATGTTGAGCTCCTTGGCTATCTTGGCGGACACCTTCTTGATGCGGCGCATGGTCTCGACGTAGAGTTTCTGAGGCGGGAACTGTATGGTGGCGTCGCCGCTGTGCACGCCTGCGAACTCGATGTGCTCCGAGATGGCGTAAGCCTTGATTTCGCCGTTTTCGGCCACGGCGTCCATCTCGATTTCCTTGGCGCCCTGCACGAATTCTGTCACCACGACGGGGTGCTTCTTCGATACGTTGGCGGCCAGCTTGAGGAAGCGGTGGAGCTCGTCATGGTTGAAGCATACGTTCATGGCAGCACCCGAGAGCACGTAGCTCGGACGGACGAGGACGGGGAAGCCCACTTCCTCGACGAACTCCTCGATGTCGGAGAAGTCCGTGAGCTCGCGCCAGCGCGGCTGGTCGATGCCGAGGCTGTCGAGCATGGCCGAGAACTTGTGGCGGTCTTCGGCGCGGTCGATGCTCCGGGCCGTGGTGCCGAGGATGTTGACGTGGGCCTCGTCAAGACGGGTGGCGAGGTTGTTGGGTATCTGACCGCCCACGGAGAGGATGACGCCGTGCGGATTCTCCAGCTCGAGGATGTCCATGACGCGTTCGTAGGTGAGCTCGTCGAAGTAGAGGCGGTCGCATATGTCGTAGTCGGTCGACACGGTCTCGGGGTTGTAGTTGATCATCACCGAGCGGTAGCCCTGCTTGCGCGCGGTCAGAAGCGCGTTGACCGAGCACCAGTCGAATTCCACCGACGAGCCGATGCGGTAGGCGCCCGAGCCGAGGACCACCACCGAGCGACCGTCGCCGGTGTACTCCACGTCGTTCTCCGTGCCGTTGTAGGTCAGGTAGAGGTAGTTGGTCGCTGCAGGATATTCGGCTGCGAGGGTGTCGATCTGCTTCACCACGGGGATGATGCCCAGCTCCTTGCGGCGCGTGCGGACTGCACCCATGCAGACGTCGGTGTCGGCGTTGTGACGCTCCTTGAACACCGAGCGCGATATCTGGAAGTCGCTGAAGCCCTGCTGTTTGGCCAGACGGAAGAGGGGCAGGGGGATGTCGTCGGGGCTGTCGAACTTCTCGAGTTCGCCGGCCGTGTCGATGATGTTGCGCAGCTTGTAGAGGAACCAGCGGTCGATTTTCGTCAGTTCGTGTATGCGGTCTACGGTGTAGCCGTGGTTCATGGCCTTGGCTATGGCGAAGATGCGCCGGTCGGTGGGCTCGCGGAGAGATGCGTCGAGGTCGTCGATGTTCAGCTCCTTGTTCTCCACGAATCCGTGCATGCCCTGGCCTATCATGCGGAGGCCCTTCTGAATGGCTTCCTCGAAGGTGCGGCCTATGGCCATGACTTCGCCGACTGACTTCATCGACGAGCCGATGTGACGGTCCACGCCGTGGAACTTGCCGAGGTCCCAGCGCGGTATCTTCACCACCACGTAGTCAAGCGCCGGCTCGAAGAATGCCGAGGTGCAGCGCGTCACGCTGTTGCGGAGGTCGAAGAGACCGTAGCCGAGGGCGAGCTTGGCGGCCACGAATGCCAGCGGATAGCCCGTGGCCTTAGATGCCAGGGCCGACGAGCGGCTCAGGCGGGCGTTGACCTCGATGACGCGGTAGTCCATCGAGGCCGGGTCGTAGGCGTACTGCACGTTGCACTCGCCCACGATGCCTATGTGGCGGACAATCTTGATGGCTATGCTGCGGAGGAAGTGGTAGTCGTCGTTCGACAGAGTCTGCGACGGAGCCACCACGATGCTCTCGCCGGTGTGTATGCCCAGCGGGTCGAAGTTCTCCATGTTGCAGACGGTGATGCAGTTGTCGAAGCGGTCGCGCACGACCTCGTACTCGACTTCCTTCCATCCCTTGAGCGATTTCTCGACCAGCACCTGGGGCGAGAACGATAGAGCCTTCTCGACAAGGGCCGACAGCTCGGCATCGTTGTCGCAGAAGCCCGATCCAAGGCCGCCTAATGCATAGGCGGCTCTGACTATCACCGGATAGCCGAGCTTGTTGGCCACACGAAGTGCCTCGGGAAGGCTCTCTACGGCCTCGCTTTTTATAGTGTTGACGTTTATTTCATTGAGGCGCTCCACGAAGAGCTCGCGGTCCTCGGTGTCCATGATGGCGCGCACGGGTGTGCCGAGCACGCGTACGCCGTATTTCTCCAGCACGCCGCTCTGCTCAAGCTCCACGCCGCAGTTGAGGGCAGTCTGTCCGCCGAAAGCGAGCAGGATGCCGTCGGGACGCTCTTTCTCGATGACGCGCTCCACGAAGTAGGGGGTCACCGGGAGGAAGTATATGCGGTCGGCCATGCCTTCGGAGGTCTGCACCGTGGCGATGTTGGGGTTGATAAGAACCGTGGTGACGCCTTCTTCGCGCAGAGCCTTGAGGGCCTGGGCGCCTGAGTAGTCAAACTCGCCGGCCTCGCCGATTTTGAGTGCGCCGCTGCCTAAGAGCAGCACTTTCTGTATTTTTTCAGCCATGTCAAAGGAGTTTGATAAATTCGTCGAAAAGGAATTCGGTGTCGCGCGGACCGCTGGATGCCTCGGGGTGGAACTGAGCCGAGAAGTAGGGGCGCGACTTGTGGCGGATGCCTTCGTTGGTGCCGTCGTTCATGTTCACGAAGAGAGCCTCCCACTCCTGCGGCAGCGACTTGTCGTCGACGGCGAAGCCGTGGTTCTGCGACGTCACGAAGCAGCGGTCGGTGCCGCACTGGCGCACGGGCTGGTTGTGGCTGCGGTGGCCGTACTTGAGCTTGTAGGTGCTGGCTCCGGCAGCCTTGGCCAGAAGCTGGTTGCCCATGCAGATGCCGCAGATGGGCTGCTCGCGCTCCATGGCCTTGCGGATGTGGTCCACGGTGACGGATGCGAAGTCGGGGTTGCCGGGGCCGTTGCTTATGAAGAGGCCGTCATAGGGCAGTGCGGTGAAGTCGTAGTCCCAGGGCACGCGCACCACGCGCACGCCGCGCGAGAGCAGGCAGCGGATGATGTTGTGCTTGATGCCGCAGTCCACCAGCACGACGGTCTTGCGGCCTTCGGCGTCGGATGCCAGCGGCAGTGTGAGGGGCTCGGGCTTGATGCCGATGGCCGTGTACACCACAGGCTCGGGGCACGATGTGAGGGCGATGAGGTTCTCGGCGTTCGGGTCATAAAAATCGACATCCTCGCCTCCTTCGATTGTTATCTTGCCGAGCATCGAGCCGAACTGGCGGAGGTGCTTGGTGAGGGCGCGGGTGTCGATACCGTAGATACCGGGGATTTTCTCTTCCTGAAGCCATTGGGCCAGCGAGCGGTCGGCCAGCCAGTGGCTCTGATGGAAGGAGTAGTCCTGTGCGATGATGGCGCGGCAATGGATGCGTGAGCCTTCGTAGTGGTCTTCGAGGGTTTCGGTGCCGCCTGCCGGTGGCACGCCATAGTTGCCTAACTGGGGGAATGTGGTCACCAGAATCTGGCCTTCATAGGAAGGATCGGTGAGGCTTTCGGGATAGCCGGTCATGGCGGTGTTGAACACCACCTCGCCGGCGGCAGGGCCGTCGTAGCCGAAGCTGAATCCTTTAAACGTTGTGCCGTCCTGAAGGGTCAGAACGGCTTCTTTGCTCGCTTGCATAGCTTGGATTATATTAAGTTTTGCAGTGGGGCAGTAGCCGGGAGGCTACTTGACCGTGCAAAGTTACGAATTTTTTGTGGTCCGTGCAAATAAGCCGCGGTGCTCGGGCGTTACTTTCGTACGAACCGCGCCAGTCCGAAGATGTACCTCCGGAAGCCGGGCACGTAGTGCAGCACGCTGTCGAACCACCCTATGCGGCTGCCGGTGAACTTCACCACCATCCCCACGTAGACCATCGCGAAGACCGTGCCGACGCCGATGACGCTGCCCAGCCAGCGGCCGAAGAACGCGAAGGAGGCCGCTACGGCAAGGACCACAAGCAGCGTGTCGATGCATATCTTCACTTTGGCGAACGGACGCCCGGTCACCCGGCTCACGGCTATGGAGATGCCTTCGCCGGGCATCGTCACCGAGCCGCAGCGCACCTCGAAGGCTATGCCGATGCCCATGACGGTGCACCCTGCCAGCTGGGCCGCTATCTGCAGCGGCAGCGTGGTGCACTCCAGCGGCGCGAGGATGGCGGCGTTGAGGTCAATGAGCCATCCGAAGACGAAGCCTACCACGAGCTGGAAAAGCTGCACATACTCGAAGCGGCGGCGCAGCACGAGTATCTGACACAGCACCAGCGCGAAATTCATCGCTATGGTGTAGCCGCCCACCGTCAGGGCCGGGGCGAGACCTTCAGCGCCGGCCAGCGAGAGCACGTAGGGCAGGGAGGATATGACACTGCTGCCCAGAGCCGACCTGATGCACAGCACCACGCCGAGCGTCATCAGATATAGTGAAAGCAGAAGCAGCACGTGCTGCCATACGAACGACCGCACCCGCGTGGAGGCGGCATGTGACAATGTGATGTTCATATATATAATTGTACCTTGAAAGTGAATGAATTGTGCATGACTGAGGGGCGGCCGTCGCGGCCGCACGGGGGTGAGCCGGTGCCGCGTCTAAATGCGTCCCGGAGCGGAGAGGATGTGGTAGACCAGCTCGTGGAGCAGACGGTGCTCGTTCTGACGCGAGCCCACGCCCTTGCTGCGCGTGTCGAAGGTGCGGATGGCCGAGATTATCTCGATAATCTGGAAGGGATTGTACGAAGCCATGCCCTGACGGATGCGCTTCAGCGCGAACGAATTCCGCAGTTTCAGCGCTTCGGTGATTTCGGCGTCAGCGCGCTTCGGCGTATAGTAGGCTATCAGCAGGTCGGCGAAGAAGTTGAAGAGCGCCGCCGTAATCATCACCGACGGCACGGCCTTCGGATTGTTCTGGAAGTAGGCCAGACAGCGGAACGCCTTCACGGCGTCGCGCACGGCTATGGCGTCGACCAGCTCGAATGAGTTGTACTCCTTGCTGATGCCTATGTTAAGCTCTATCACCTCGGGGGTGATGGCGGCTTTGGGCGGCAGCAGTCCGGCCAGCTTGTCAATCTCGTTGTACAGCTTGCTGAGGTCCGACCCGATGAAGTCGCGTAGCATCTCGAGTGCCTTCTGGTCGGCCGACAGCCCTTTGGTGCGGATGTACTGGTTCAGATACGTGGGGATGTTGTAGTCGGCGATTTTCTTCGATTCGAAGACCACACCCCGGCCCTTGCCGATGGCGTCCATCAGCTCCTTGCCCTTGGCCTGGGCGGCGCGGCAGCATATCACCAGCAGGGTGGTGGGAGTCGGGGCGGCGAGGTAAGGTGCGAGTTTGGCCAGCTTGTCGGCGCGTATGGCCTGAGCCTCTTTCACGATGACCACCTGCCGCTCGGCCATCATCGGTATGCGGCGGCAGAGGTCGATGATCTGTGCCGGCTCGGTCTGCGGCGCGTAGACGATGTACTGGTTGAACGTCTTCTCATCCTCCGTCAGTATGTTCTCGAACATCCCGGCAAGAACGTCGGTGAAATAGCCCTCCTCTCCGTGCAGGAGATACACCGGGGCTAAGTCTTTGTTCTTTATGGAATTTACGATGCTTTCGAATGTCGTCGACGGAAGTGCCATGTTGATGCTGTTTTACCGCTTTGAGAAATATTTCGTAAATTTACACAAAATTTCGGCGATTTGCCAATTTTCACTCCGAAAAATGTCAGCGACAGACTTTCCTGCACTCAACCTTCCGCCGTACGGCCCTCAGCTCCGGCCCGACTCCGACTCGCGCCGCGGCGGCATGGAGATATACGACCGGCTTCGTCGGCGCTGGGTCGCCCTCACCCCTGAGGAATGGGTGAGGCAGCACTTCGTGGAGTTTCTTGTAGCGCACCGCGGCTTCATACCCTCGTTCATGGCCAACGAGGTGGCGCTGACTCTCAACGGCACCGCGCGCCGCTGCGACACCATTATATATACGCGCACGCTCCGCCCCCTGTGCATAGTCGAGTACAAGCGCCCCGATGTGGCCGTCACGCAGAAGGTATTCGACCAGATAGCGCGCTACAACAGCGTCATCCGCGCCCGCTATCTTATCGTCAGCAACGGTCTCCGTCACTACTGCTGCCGCTACACCCCCGGCGGCTACGCTTTCCTGCCCGACATCCCGTCCTTCGCCGAGATGGCTGGCGAAGAGTGATCAGTAGAGGAAGCCGAAAAGCCACAAGGGGATTTTATTGCCGAATCCGAATTCTATGTCATCGGCCGCCACGAAGCTGTCGGGAATATCCTTTATTTGGTCGAAGCTCTTCCGTGCGCCTCCGACTTCAAACAGATATCTGTTGTCGACGAGCAGGTCTCCGTCTTTGGGATACGCCGCTTCATGGCCGTTCGATATCATGGATGCAAGGAATGTTTCTCTGACTTTGCCTATGTTGGCATAGCCCAGCGCATACAGGATTGAAGGGTTGTCGAAGATTACCTTTTGAGGTTTGGCCATCGATTTGGGGTTCCGCTCGGTCTTGTAGTACAAGAGTCGTAGAATCTGTGAACGTTCGAGCAATGAGAGTATCTTTATCAGTTGGTTCACTGTCACTCCCAGCATATCCGTTGTCATTTTTGCGTTCAATGGCGAAGGAGTCTGCGAGGCTATTATGGTCAGAAGATGCTTCGCCTTTATAAGCGTTGCATATTCTATCTTTTCTACCGAGGGAACATCGAAATCTATTACGCTCGAAACCATATTGTTCACGCGCGTGAGATAGTCGGTTTCGGATTCGGTGGTGTAGAAAGGGTAGAATCCGTGCCGGAGGTACTTGTGGAAGTCAGACAGTATTCCTGAGCCGGCATTCTCACAGATGCCGGAAGCTATCTCTGCATGATTGTACAGGATGTCCTGCAGTGACAGTGTCTCGAATTTCTTTCCCTGAAATTCGAGGTATTCCCTGAAAGAGAGTCCGGTCAGATTGTACAGCAGGCACCGACGCGAAAGGTCGGCGATTGAATAGTCTATTACAAGAAGCGAACTTCCCGTGAATACGACGTTGATATCAGGATAGAAATCATACAGATTCTTTATCTGCTGTTCCCAGCCGGGGAGCCGGTGGACTTCATCTATGAAAAGATGCGTGATGCCTTCGGCCGCAGCCTGCTCTCCCAAGTCAAGCAGAGAGTGGCTTGCAAACCATATGTCATCGAGTGATACATACAGTGCTTTCGAAGGGTCGGGAAATGACAGTTTGATGCGTTGCAGCATCATCGTGGTCTTCCCGACGCCGCGTGCACCCTTTATGCCTATAAGTCGTGCGTTCCATGAAATCTGGCGATAGAGGTCTCTTATATATTCTGTCGAAGTCAGTTTCAGCAGCCGCAGATATCGTCTTTTGAGTGTTTCCATGTCTTGAGTCCTTTTATTTGACTGCAAATATACGAAAATAATCTTTGCAATAATCATTTCATCAAAATAATCTTTGCAATAATTATTTTCGTAAAACCATCCTTGCAATAATCACTCTGCTTGGGCGAGCTCGCTGCGCGTCGGTTGGGCATCGGGTGACAGCTTTGGACCATCATCCTTCTGTTGGGCGGCTCGAGATATAAAAAATATTACTGTCCGCTAAA
>DLAL01000036.1 GCA_002493945.1 Porphyromonadaceae bacterium UBA7048 | reverse complement strand
TCTGACCAACTGAGCTATAGGACCTGCAATTATCGGATTGCGAGTGCAAAGTTAATACTATTTTTCGAATGTTGCAAGCCGGGAGCTGATTTTTTTGAAATTTTCAGGTGAAATCGCCGCGGACGGGGTCGAAGCGCAGGCCGGAGGAGCGGAAGGTGGCGTCGAGGACGCCGGAGGCGATGATGTCGGCTTTCTGTCCCCCGTGGAGGGTGCCGTCGCTGATGGCCAGGAGGGTATCGGCGGCGGCTATGGCCTGGGCGGTGTCGTGGGAGGAGAGGAGGATGGTATGGCCGCTGTCGGCGAGGGTGCGGAGGAGCCTCAGGATGTCAATGCGGCCTGCTACGTCGAGAAAGGCGGTGGGTTCGTCGAGGATGATGAACGGTGTCTGCTGGGCGAGTGCCCGGGCTATCATGGTCTTCTGCCGCTCTCCGTCGCTGAGGGTGCCGAGGTAGCGGTCGGCTTTGTCGAGCATGCCCACGGAGCGGAGTGCGCTGTCGACGATATGTCGGTCGCTCTCGTCGAGGTGTCCGAGGAGGCCGGTGTAGGGATGTCGGCCCATCTCGGCACACTCGCGGACGGTGAGTGCGCCGCCGCCGCTGCGGTCGGTGAACACTACGGCGAGGCGCTGTGCCAGGTTCCGGCGCGAGAGTGCGCGGATGTCGTCGCCGCATATTTCGACGGTGCCGTGGAGCGGCGCCTGTGCTCCGGCCAGGGTGCGCAGAAGGGTGGACTTGCCGCTGCCGTTGGCGCCGATGAGTACTGCGAGCGTGGCCTGCGGCAGCACGAGGTCGATGCCGTCGAGCACCGTGCGTCCGTGGTAGCCTGCGGCAAGCGCACGGGTGCGGACTGTCGCCTGACGGGTGCCAGCGGTGCCGGGAGCGGAGTGTGTGTCTGCGGTTTCCATCAGTTGAAGTAGAGGATTCGGCGGCGGTTGAGCAGCACGTATATTATGACGGGTACGCCTATAACGGGGGTGATGGCGTTGATGGGGATTGACCCTGTGTTGCCTGCCAGCGGCGCTACGGCGAGTATCTGGCAGAGCAGGGCGAGGAGTGCTCCGCAGAGGGCTGTGGCCGGGAGTAGCGGACGGTGGTTGGACGTGGCCAGCAGCATGCGTGCTATGTGCGGCACTATCAGTCCGATGAAGGCTATCGGGCCGCACCATGCGGTGACGGCTGCCGTGAGTATGCCGGCGAGGCAGAGGAGCGCCGTGCGGACGCGGTTGACCGACACGCCTACGTTGTCGGCGAATCTTGTGCCGAGCAGCAGGGCGTTGAGGCTTTTGCTGTAAAACCATGCACAGGCGAGCATGATGCCGACGATTAGGGCGAGCAGCCACAGTTCGGAGCGGCTCACTCCTGCGAATGTGCCGAGTCCCCACACGACGAACGAGTGCACGCCCTGGTCGCTGGAGAAGTAATAGAGGAGCGAGATGACCGAAGAGGTGAGATAGCCGATGAGGATGCCGACGATGAGGAGGACGTCGGCCGATGTGATGACGGTGGAGAAGATGAGGATGATGCCGAGCACGGCCAGTGCTCCTGCGGCGGCTCCGGCCATGACTGAGAGGCGTCCGGCTGTGCCTGCGATGCTCCCGAGGCACATGATGACGAGGGCTACGCCGAGGTTGGCGCCCGATGAGACGCCCATGATGGAGGGGCCGGCCAGAGGGTTGTTGAAGCAGGTCTGCATGAGCAGTCCGGCTACGGAGAGTCCGGCTCCGGCAAGGAGGGCGGTGATGAGTGCCGGCAGGCGCGTGTCCATGATGATGAAAGCGGCGAGGCTGTCGGCCGGGGCGTGGCCCGAGAGTGCGCCGATGATGTCGGCGGGGGAGATGGCGACTCCGCCCACTGTCAGTCCGAGCGGAAAGACGATGAGTATGAGCGCTGCAAGTGCGGCGATGACTGCTGTGCGGCGTCCTTTCACCGTGAGAAATAGCGTAAGGTATATTCCGGCATGACGTCGGGGTGGAATATGGCTACATAGTCGGCCAGAACGCGCTCGGGGTGGAAGGCGATGTCGTTGAATACGGGGCTGACAGAGGTGTCGCATCCGTAGACGGTGCCTTCTCTGACGGGCTTGAAGGCTGCGTAGCGCGGATTCTGTTTCTTGAGGCACTCGGGCGTAGCCTTGTAGCCGTATGTGCGCAGGAGCCAGATGTCGGCGTCGATGGCTTTCTCGGCCACTGTCTCGAGGTTGAGGGCGAGCGAACCGGTGCCGTCGGTATAAGCCCAGGGATAGTCGGCCCCGGCGTCGGCGAGCATGCGTGCCATGTAGCTGTGTCCTGCAGGAACATACCACACACCTGAAGTCTCTGATTCGGTGAGAACCTTCGGTTTGGGCGATGATGCTCCGGCAGCCTTGAAGCACAGGTCGGAGTACTGGTCGATGACGTCGGTGAATATGGCGCGTGCCTTCTCGCGGCTGCCGAAGAGTTCGCCGAAGAGCAGTATCCACTCTGCACGCGCTATGGGCGTGTTTTCAAGATAGTCGGTGCATGGTACGACAGTCATGCTCTCGGGCAGTTTGGGCATGGTCATGCCTTCGTAAGGGGCGGAGAGTATGACCTCCGCCCGGCTGGCGACGAGCCGCTCGGCCGATGGCGACTGCGACGGTCCTGCGTCGATGACGCGGCCCGATGCGACGAGTGCGGCCACGGTGTCGGTGCTGCCGAGGTAGTTGCCGTCGGCGATGGCCGAGAGTGCGTCGAGCGCTCCGAGTTCGTCAAGGGCACCGGTGTGGACCGCCGAGAATACGGCGGCACGGCAGACCGGTGTGCGGATGACTCTGATGTCAGCCGGGAGGCTGTCGGGGATGACGGAGTCGCGGTGAACGAGCGCCAGACGTGCCGTCGGGTTGTCGCTGTCGGGAGAGCCTATGTCGACACGCACGGTGCCGTGCCCCATGTCGGCTATGGTGAGCAGACGGGCATGGTGGGTGAGCGTGTCGGCGAAATCGCCGTAGTCGTCGAATGTGGAGTCGTCTGAGCTGCGGCGGCACATGGAGAGGAGGGGAATGACTGCCAGGACGGCAAGGAGGACGGCGCCCCGGCGGAACGTACGTTTCATAGTCGGAGTTTTTTCAGAAATGCAGCATCACTCCTGCCACAAGCTCATTGTCTTCCGACAGACTCGGCGCTTTCATGCCGTGGTCGTAGAAGTACTGCTCGTAGTTGATGCGGAAGTGTGCGGAAAGTTTGCCTATATTGCGCGAGGCGGTGACGCCTACTGTGACACGTCTGCGCGCCGGTATGGTCGTGGTGATGTGGTGAGAGTCGTCGTACACCCCGTTCGATGCGTCGTCAATCATGTCGAAGCGCGCCTGCACCGAGAGCTGGTCGGCCATGCGCCACTTCACGGGGATGCCGTATGAGGCGAATACGTTGAACGCGTACGACGGGTCGCGGTCTGCGCCGGCATACAGGCGCCACAGGCACTCGGCTTCGGCGAAGAACCGTCCGTGAGTCCACGAGACCGAAGCGTCGTACTGGTTCAGCCTGACTCCGTTGCCGTAGCCTCCGGGCACCCTCGACATGAATCCGATTTCGGGTTTCAGTCCGCACGGTGTGGCCCAGTTGGCTTTGACGGAATATGTCATGGCACGGTTCCATGTGGCGTGCCGGGTCATGTCGGAAGCGTTGAATATGCCGCCTTCGAAGTAGAGCTTAGTTCCCGGCACGGTGTATCCGGCTTTGAATCCGACGGAGCGCAGGTTGCCGAATAGCGTCACAAGGGCTACGTCGGCGAAGTAGTACTGATGCGGCGCGCGCGTTGCTTCGACGCACAGCGGTACACGCATCTGTCCGAGCATGAGCCTGAGACCTTCCGCCGGTCTGACGGACGCGTATGCGTCGAGAATCTTGATTTCGCCTCCGGCGCATAAGTCGGTCTGAATGTAGTAGTCGAGCCACGGCATGACATATCCGCCGACGGAGAGTCGTGCATTGGCTACCTCGAAGCGGCTCTGGCCGGTGGGTGTGGAGTTGCGGTAGAAAGCCCGGAGAGTGCCGTGGAAGTCAGGAATATATGACCACTTTTTGCTTTCGGGCTCAGTCTGAGCGGCGGCCTGAGAGAGTGGCGCCGCAAGCATGAATACAGAAAGAATGATTCGTGAGATACTGTTCATCGGTAGTCGTAGACAAGTTTCAGATCATCGAGGTAGAGTGTGGCGCCGGATCCGCCGGAGAAGTAGTCTCCGTATTTGCTGGCCGAGGCGCAGACGATGATGTACCGGGGTACGCGCGATGTGGAGCGGTATGAGAGTTCGAAGTCGAAGGGCTCCCATGACGCGACGCCGTCGGACTGCTCCATCTTGCCGTAGGCTATGACTTCGGGTGCATCGGGGTTGAAGAGCTGGCGGTCGCGCGGATTGGTGCGTATCTCGAAGGGCTGCGGCGAGTCGATGAGAGCCATCCACACTATGCAGGTGTCGGGCTGCCCCATGAGGTACTTGAAGTCGGTGCTGGTGTGGTCGATTATGGCCGGCGTGAACTTGTACTGTCCCTGGAGGCGGACGGGCCGCTGTGTGAACTCACGTCCGAAGCTGAGGACGCCGTTGGTGCCGTCGGTGCGGACGTAGTCGCCGGTGAAGATATTGCCTGCGGCGAGCTTCACCACCACCCACTTGGTCTCGAGTTTGGCCGCACGGCCCGTGCCCGTGGGCGTATCGTCGGTGGGCACGGTGTTCGAGCTGCCTACTGTGGCTGCGCCCTTGTTGCCTGAGCCCCAGTAGGGTATACCGTCCTGATTCCACGGGCACCATATGCGCCCGTCGAGCCACCAGTCGTCGAAGCTCGAGTTGGGGAGCTGGAGTTCCTGTCCGGTGGTGAAGGTGAGTATGGCTCCGTAGTTGTCGGCCGAGTAAGCGCGTGTCTCGTAGTCGGTCTGCGGAGAGAGGTGGGCTATACGGGCCTTGAACGTACCGCCGTCGTGGGTGACGTCGGCTGCCGGGACACGAGTCCACTGCTCCGAGCCGGCTATGCGGTACTCGACGCCGTTGTCAAGTCCGGCTTCGGCCTGTCCGTTGACCCATGCCACGCAGGTCCATGCGTCGACGCTCACGGTGGTGACGGCCTCGGCCACGACCTCGGTGTAGACTGTCCATGTGTCAGTGTGTCCGAACCGCTCGGTGGTGATGGTGAAAGCCTTGCGGCCGTCATAGGTGCCGCCTTCGCTGAGGTCGGGAGTCATGACAGAGCCTTCGGCGGCGAGTTTGGCGCGTACTACAGGCACTGCAGCCAGGTCGGTGCGGTCGTTGACATAGACCACGATGCGGTGTCCCGGCACGTCGATGACGGTGGCGCCCATCTGTCCGGACACTTCGAAGTAGCGCGCGATGTTCTGTACGCCCGTGATTTTCCACAAGGTCGACGTGTCGTACATCTTCAGATATACGTAGACGGGGCTCGACAGGTCCAGCGGCGAGCCGAAAGGATTGTCGGTGATTTCGGCGCCGGGTGTTATGGTGTAGCCCGTGACGCGTGCGCTGTATATGTCGGCTGACTCGGGGAAAGTCACCGTGGCTGTGGTGCTGACGGTGTCGATGGCTGTGGTGCCGTTCTGTCCGGCCACGTCGAGTGTCAGGAAGTTGGCCTGAATCCGGGGGTAGGGTATATTATTGTGGATACATCCGCCTATGAGGAATACGGATGCCACGCATATCAGGCACAGAAGCTGTGAGAGAAGTCGGAATTTCATATCAGATGACAACCATTAGACCGAAGTTGATATTGAAGAGGTTGAATCGGAAATTTGCGCCGGAAGTCACGCGCGAGCCTTCGTCGATGCCGTCGGTGACCTGATGCTCCTTGCGCCACTTGAGGCCGAATACGCCGAACGAGATGTTGAACGACACATTCTCCTGAATGAACACGCACACGCCCGGACTGAAGTTCAGCGCACCCTGTATGGTGGATGTGCGGGTGTCCTTGGGCTCTCCGGCGTAGAGGCGCTTGAATCTCGAGGAGCCGCTGCCGAAGGAGAGGTCAACGTCGTTGAATATGCTGAACCGGCCTACCTGGTCAAGACCTATATAAGTGCGGTAGAAGGTGGAGAATCCGAAGCTCTGCTGGTAATAGCTTACGTCCTTGATGGAGAAGTTGAGGTCCTCGTCGAAGTCGACGGACATGTTGTCGAGGTCTATGGTGCCGCGGCTGTAGTTGAACTTCATACCGATGGCCTGATTGTTGGCGAAGAAGTACTGCACCGAAGGATTGATGGAGTATATCTTGCCCTTGAAGTCGAAGTCCTTGAGGATGGACAGCACCTGTATGTCCTCCGTCTTGAGTTCGCCGAACGACGCGGTGATGCCGAATCCCCACTTGCCTTTCGGCGCGAAGATATAGTTGTACAGACCGCGGTCGAAGCGGCCGAAGTTACGCTCCGGCAGAATGACCGGGACGGTGTCGCCGGCGATGATGACCGTGGGCACAGAGTCGGAGTGCAGCACATTCTTCTTGCGCATGATGGTCTGCGCGCCCGACAGAGGTGCCGCGGCGAGTACGGCGATGAGCAGTATGAGAAGTTTGAAGACCTGTTTCATGATGCGTCAGATATAGAACATTACACCGAAAGTGATTGAAAACAGGTTGATTTTGAAGTTGGCCTGCTGCGTGCGCCTGTTGGCTATGTATATCTGGTCGGTGACCGATCGCGTATGGTTGTAGTTGAATCCGAGCACGCCGACGTTCACTTCTATGGCCGAGTAGTTGTTGAGGAACACGCACATACCCGGAGCGAGTCCGACGTTGAATGTAAGGCTGCGCTCGTAGGTTCCTGTCAGGTCGTTTCCGCTGCCGCTGACGAGCTTCGACTGTCCGCCTCCCATCTGCAGCTGTACTTCGTTGAAGAGACCGAACCGCGTGCTGCGTCCCAGGCTGATGTAGTAGCGGAAGAGAGCCGTGCCCATGTAGCTGTGGCTGATGCTGTACAGGTTGTCGATGTCGTAGCTCGTGCCTTCGCCGAGGACCACATCAGCGGTGTTGAGCCGTGTGCGCTGGCGGTTGTACGAGAACCGTCCGCCTGCGGTCATGTTGTCCTTGAAGCAGTACATCACCGTAGGGCTGACTTTGAACGAGTACGTGTCTCCGTCGAGGTTCTCGAATATGAGGAACTGGTAGTTGTTCTGATCGGATTGTGAGTAGCTGACGCTCACGCCGGCAGCCCATGCGCCGCGGGGAACGAAAGATACTTGCTCTATCTTGCGTTTGAATTCCTCCTGACCCCAGACATGCATGGCGCAGACCAGGGCAAGCAGCACGGATATAACCCGAAAAATAGGTTGTCGTTTTTTCATCGTTTTATGTGTCGGTCGGTTCGGAGCTTGCGGTTGACACTCCTGACAAAAACTCAAAATTTTGTCAAAGTTACACATTTTTTATGACATACGGCGCTTTTTCGTGAGTGAATTTTCACTAAGCCTCCCCACAGAGTCCTGAGGGCGCGTTGCCGCCGGCGGCTGATTATCTCCGGTTTTTCTGAGACAGGGATGTAATTTTATTCCTGCCTTCTGCGTCTAATATATGAACTTAACCCACTACACACTATGAATTTCCCTGTCTACATCCTTCTGGTCCCTGTCATAGCAGCTGTCGCCGGCGGCCTTATCGGCGCTTACTTATACAAGAAGAACCAGCGCCGGAAAGAGCGGTGAGGCCGCTCCGGGCTGATTCTTCCGATATGGTTTGGTCGGGCAGTTTCGTCTACCCGGCTCACAGCTTCTGCTGCTTGAGCCAGTCGAGCATGGCGCGGTATACTTTCTCACGAATGTTCTTGCGGGAGAGCGCGAGGTCGTGGAGTCCGCCGGGGAAGGTCTCTTCGGTGACGTTGTCCGAGAGGCGCCGGCCGTAGCGCGATATGGCGTTGACGTCGAGGATGGCGTCGGCCTCGAAATACTTCTTCCTGGGGTCGCCTTTACGCACCGAGTCGGCCGAGTGCATCAGCAGGACGGGCACGCGGATGCGGCCGCGGCGCAGGCGCTGCTGGGCTGTGTGTATGGCCCGTACCCAGCCCATGTCGGGGTCGGGGAGGATGTCGGGCTTCCAGTCGCGGCGGTAGTGCCATTCGCCTCCGTGCTCGGCGGCGAGGGTCTCGGCATATCCGCTGTCGGGCTTCTGATGTACGCGCACATTCGGCATGAAGCGGCCGAGCACGCTCACCACGGGCATGGCCACCTTGCGCAGCAGGGGAGGCAGGTTCCAGTCCAGGAAGGGACTGTTGAGGATGAGTGCCCTGATGAGCGGAGAGGGATGCTCCGACATGTACAGTGATGTGGTCAGGCCGCCGGTGGAGTGTCCCGTCAGTATGATTTCGCCGATGCCTTCGGTCTGCATGATGTCGATGGCCGAATTGATGTCGGCGAAGTATTCGTGCATGTCGCGGACCTGGAACATCCGCTGTCCCGGCAGGAGCGACCGTCCGTACTTGCGGAGGTCGACGGCATAGAACGTGTAGCCGGCACCGACGAACATCCGCGCCATCTCGTCCTGCAGGAAGTAGTCGCTGAATCCGTGCACATACAGCACGGCCTTGCCTGAGTTGCCCTCGGCATTGAGGCGCACGAGGGTGCTGCGCACGGGGCCGCTGTAGTCGTCGGGCTGCGGCATGTAGGTCATCTCGAATCCTTTGCCGAGATGGTCGGGCTGCCAGTTTATGGTGTCTTTATTCATCTTGTCCTGTTTTTATCTTCATATCTATATTACTCGTTGGTTGAATTAAATTT
>DLAL01000082.1 GCA_002493945.1 Porphyromonadaceae bacterium UBA7048 | reverse complement strand
AAACTATGCCCAAAAGTAGTAATTTCTTCGGACAGCCGATATATGGTCAGCTGATAAAATCACTTGACCGCGCATATATCAATTATGCCAAATTTGAGGAACTGACAGACAGAGGTGTGGTACATGTCACCAAGATGAAGAAAAACCTCAGTTACGAGGTTCTTGCGGACTGTATGCATCAGAATCCGCGAGGTCTGATGGAGTACCGTGAACAGGTCGTGGTGTTCCGCAAGGACAACATCAACCACATTGCCAGGATAATCACATACGTTGACATCAAGAAAGGCAGGAACCCTAAGCTTATATCACTTCTGACCAATGATTTCGACATGCCTATGGAGACAATCGTGGCGACATACCGCCGCCGGTGGCAGATTGAGTCGCTTTTCAAGCAGATAAAGCAAAACTTCCCTCTGAGATACTTCTACGGCGAAAGCGCCAATGCCATAAAGATCCAGATATGGGTAACTCTCATCGCAAATCTGCTGCTCTCGGTCTTGCAAAGCACCTTGCAAAGGTGTTGAAGCTTCTCGGGACTGGCTACAATCGTCAGAATTGTTCTGATGTATTACCTGAATCTCCAAAAGTTCCTCAATCAGCCTGATGCAGACCTGAAAATCATGCTCGCCCAGGCTTCTGAATCGCCGCCGGAGGACGCTGAAAACAGCTGAAGGGGCTTGTCATACATAAAAATGAAGCCCAACTTCTGCCATTCAAGAAGTTGGACTCACTCTTTTATTGTTTAGCGGACAGTAATAATTTCGGGTACATCAGCGGAGACGGCGGCACGCTTCACCGGAGCCTTGCGCGGAGCGGCCTTGGAGAGAGTAGCAAATTTTTTCATAGACATATTCAGATTATCTGGAAACGACTTCGCAAAAGCACACACAAATCCGTGACTTTGCAAACTTTTTCCAAACAATCTTTAATATATATGAAAAATTACTGTGAAATTCCTTATTTCCGTAGCCGACGGGCGTCAGTTGGCGAAATCCACAGAGATGCCCATCTGGAAGCGGGCGGGATTGAGCGGATAGTACGGCATCGAGAAATATCCTGTGCCGCCGAAGAGACCTTTGTTGGCATGGGTGTACATCACATAGAAGCGCGTCTTGCTGAGCTTCATGTTCAGATATACGTTGCAGAAGGGATAGTTGCCGGTTTTCATCTCGCGCTGGTTGACAAACGATGCCGTGGCCGGCTGATAGGAAGGCGAATAGTACCTGGTGTAGTAGTCGCAGTCCACGCCGAGCTGACAGTGCAGCGTGGCTATGCGGAAGAGCAGGTACATGTTGCTGTATACGGCCAGCGACGGCAGGGGGAGCACGGCGTCGTTCGACGTGGTCTGATAGGTCACCGTATTGTCCCAGTTGAAGAGCCCGAAGCGGAAGTTCTGGTTCAGCCTGAGCGACAGCACCTGCACCGATCCGCCCTCCTGTCGGGGGAGTCCGTCGGCGCCGAAGTATATGTGGTTCTGAAGGTTCGACAGCGACGCACGGAAGCGTGTGCCGGTAGGCATATAGCTCACCTCGCCGCCGAACGACACTGTCCGCTGCTTGCCGAAGTCATTGTCCCAGATGAAGTGGTTCGACAGGAAAGACTGCATCAGATAGGGGGCCGTCTCGTTTCGGAAGACGCCGAAAGCCTTCACGTACAGGCTGTCGCGGCCGAGCTTGAACTGTGTCGTCAGCGAACCCTCGGCCTTCACTTCGCCGGCGGCGTCGCCCAGGAAGCCTATCTCGCCCGTTGCCTCGTACTTGAGCAGGCTGCCGCGCTGCTTGGTGAGCTGCGCGCCCACCCACGCCAGCTGCTGGGTGCGGTGTCCGGGGATGGACGTGATGCCGTCGGGGAAGGGTGTCAGGCGGTCGCCCAGAGCCGCACGGTCGAGCGTGTCGGCAGTCTGGTCGTAGCGGCGCACCTCGTGCGTCACGTATGCCGCCAGACCGAACTTGGCGTACTTGTGGAATCCCTCGAGCAGCGACACTCCGACGGTGTTCGACACCGACCAGTATCTGGTGATGTCGCGTGTCTGATCGGGATTGAGATACGTATGGTCGAAGAAGTCAGCCATCTCCGTCGGGCTGTCATCACGGAACATATGCTTGCTGCCGTTGTACTTCAGCGTATAGATGAACGACGACACCGGCACGTAGGTGCGTGTCACCGTCGTGTCGCCCTCGAGTATCTCTTCATGCCAGTAGCCGACCTTATAGCGGTTGTTGATGTAGAGTTCCTGGCCCCATACGCGTGTGTGGGCATTGCTCAGACGCGTAGGTATCGACTTTGGGTCGACAGTCGTCACGCCGCCCTGCACCTCGGCGGGATCGGTGATGTAGAGCATGTCGGTGATGCCGCCGTTCTCCTTGTTCAGCAGATTGAAGTGGTTGTAGTAGGCCTGCATCTCGTAGCGGTCGCCGATGTAGGAGCCGGAGAATCCCCACGTGAGGTCCTTGGTGGCCTGATTGTTGTAGCTGCCCTTAGAGTAGAGATAGTCCACCAGGGCGCCTACCTGGGCCTTGGCGTTGATGTTGCCGGAGAAAAAGCCCTTCAGACGCTCCTGCGCCGTCTCGCGGCCGCCGGCGGTGTTGAACGACAGCTGCGTCAGGGGTATGCGCGTATTGTAGAAGCGCATCTTGTCGTGCGCGGGCATCCAGTGCTCGAGGGCGTCCTGAAGGAAGAACTTGCTCATCGGGGCACGGTCCTCGAATATCATGTTCATGCCCTCGGCGCCGAGGTTGCCCGTGGTGGCCCAGGCGTCGCTCACCAGCGAGGGGATGGCCTGGCGGTAGTAGTTCAGCGGAAGGGTATCCATAGGCGCGGACTCACGCAGACCCAGAGGTGCCATCAGCTTCCACGCGTACGACAGCGAGGCGATGTCAGGCTTCGCCGGCTTGCCGCCGTCGGCTGCCGCTTCGGCATCCTGAGCCGCCGCCACGGCAGGCAGGAGCACAAGCGCCGATATGAGTGCTATTATAATATGGTAGTATCTCGTTACTTTCATTTGTAGCTGCAAAGTTACACATTTATCCGCAACATCATCACTCTCCCGCTTGTTTATTAATGATAAAAAGTAAAAAATGAAAAGCAAGAACTCCAACTACAGCGTGGTGGCCGTCATCGCCATAATCATAGTAGCGCTGGGGGCCATAGGCTACGTCAGGCACGACAGCCGCGACTCAGACCTGGCTCTGACCTACCGGAAACCAGCCGGCGACACTCTCGCCGTAGCCATAGAGATGAGCCCTCTGACCTACAATCTGCGCAACGATACGGCCGAAGGATTCGACTACAGCCTCCTGCGCGACATGGCCGCCCGTCACGGCCGGCCGGTGACATTCTATCCCGTAGCCAATCTCGAGGAGGCTTTCGAGCGCCTTAACTCCGGCACCTACGACATTCTGGTCGCCTCCATGCCCGGAACCGAGACCCTCAAGCGATACTTCCCCGTCACAGATGCCGTATACCTCGACCGTCAGGTGCTGGTGCAGAGACGCGACACCGACGCCATATCATCACACGTCGGCCTCATAGGCGACACCATCACCGTGCCGGCCGGATCGCCGGTTCTGTCCCGGCTTCAGAACATGAACAAAGAACTGGGCGACACGGTCTTCATCGTCTCGTCGCCCTACTCTCCCGAGCAGCTCGTCATCATGACAGCCATAGGCGAAGCGGGCCGCACGGTGGTCAACGAAGCCGTCGCGCGGCGCCTCGCGGCGGACTACGACAATCTCGACATAAGCATGCCGCTGTCGCTCACGCAGTTCCAGTGCTGGGCCGTAGCCCCCGGCGACACCGTGCTGCGCGACTCGCTCAACTCATGGCTGGACGACTTCCGCACAACCCCTGAATATCAGCGCCTGGCGGAGGAGTATCTGAGGTAGGAGTCTGACAAGTCAGACAGGTCGGACAGGTCTGACTCGTCTGACAAATCCGACCTCTCACGCAAAGAAGTCCCTCAGATGATTGTAGAGCGCATTGAGCGGCAGCCCCATCACATTGTAGAAGCTGCCCTTTATGCCCGTGATGGCCGCGGCGCCTATCCACTCCTGAATCCCGTAGGCTCCGGCCTTGTCAAGCGGCCTGAACCGCTCGACATATGCCGATATCTCTTCATCCTGAAGAGGCCCGAATGTCACCTCGGTGCTCACCGAGAACGTATCGCTCTTGCGGCCCGACAGCGATGACAGCGTGACACCCGTCACCACCATATGCGTGCGGCCGGCCAGCGTGCGCAGCATCGCCACGGCTTCGTCGCAGTCCTTGGGCTTGCCCATGATGTGCCCGTCGCATATCACCACCGTGTCGGCCGTGATGATGAGCTCATTCGCCTCAAGGTCAGACGCATAAGCCGAGGCCTTCAGTTTCGACAGGTAAGCAGGCACATCCTCAGCCGCCATGGTCGAGGGATAAGTCTCGTCGATATTCCGGGACGCCGCCACACCGAATTCGGGCATAATCATGCCGAGCAGTTCGCGTCGACGCGGCGAATTCGACGCCAGAAGCACCTTTACATTGCTGTAGCAAGGCGCAGGCTGAGGCGGAAGCACCGACGGACCGCCCTGCATATTCATAGCCGCTGTATCAAGCTGTATCATATAAGAAATATCAGAAAAAACTCACCATCCGTATGCCTCCGAATGCGCAGGCCAGAGACCTTTGGCCCTGAGCACCTCCTCGAGCAGCTCTCGGGCGGCACCGTAGCCGCCGTCTGCGCCGGTGACGAAGCGTGCTACAGCCTTCACTTCGGCCGCAGCATCACGCGGAGCCACAGCCAGACCGCAGCGGCGCAGCACGGGGATGTCGGGGATATCGTCGCCCATATAAGCTGTCTCGCTGGCTTCGAGACCGTTGTCCTTCAGCCACTTCTCGTACACAGGCAGCTTATCGCTGACACCCATGAATATATCCTGCACTCCGATGACATCGAAGCGTCCCGGAATGGCAGGCACATCGGCACCCGTGATGATGGCAAGGCGGATGCCGGCTTTCGCCGCCACATGCATGGCATAGCCGTCTTTCAGATTGGCCATACGCATCGGCACACCCTCGGCCGACATAGGAATAGTCGAAGGCGACAGCACTCCGTCGACATCGAAGGCAATCGCCCGTATACTCTTCAGATTATAATCTATTCTACTCATATCAATACAAAAAAGACAGTCAGAAAAAACTCCTGTTCCTACTGTTCTCCTGTCAAAAAAAGGTCACAACTTGGACCGGTCACACCGCTCAAGCCCGTGACTCTCAAGAATCAGATCAGACAGCACCAGATAGACAGGACGAAGCTCATCGGGAAGAGCCACAAGCTGACGCCTTATCACATCATAGTCGCCACGGCGTGCAGGCCCCGTCTGAGCCTTGTGCGGGCCGGCCTCGAAAGCCTTCGCAACGGTAGCCTCGATAAGCGGTCGCACCACATCAAGAGGATAGCCGGCAGGCGACAGAATCCGCTCCACACATTCCAGCAGCACATTGGGAAAATTCGACGAGAACACCCCGGCAATATGCAGCACACGGCGGTGGGCGGCGTCAGCGTGATGCACATGCTCCGACATAAGGCGCGCAAGCGCGTCGACACGGGCAAGGTCGTCCTCCAGTGCCGCCTCAGTGAAGAAAGGCACACGGCTGAGGTCGACGGGCACATCGGCCGAAAACGTCTGAAGGGGATACAGCACACCCACACGGTCGCTCACCGGCGAGAGATATTCCATGCCCACAGTTCCTGACGTATGCACCGTCAGCGGCCTTGACGGCACAGCGCCGATGGCAGCGGCCACCGGCGCCACAGCCTTGTCGGCCACGCTTACTATGACAGTCCCGGGACAGAACTCGGCCACACGCGCGAAATCCGAGCAGCCAGGCACGCCTATGCGGCGGCCCAGCGCGCCGGCACGCTCCGGACTGCGGCTGAAGACGGCGGAAATACGGGGAGCCAGAGCCTCGGCGAGATGTGTCGCCACATTGCCGGCTCCCACAAGAACTATATCTCTACTGCTCAGGCTCGAACTCATCACGCCACGTTCCGAGGTGAACTTTCTCCCAAAGCAGCTTCGACGGGTCGACGGGCCGACGGGTCTCGGCCGAGTAGCCGAACGCGATGATGCACACCACGCACATATCGTCGGGGATATTGAGCAGCTCGCGCACATACTCTTCGGAGTCCATGTCGTCGGCGGTGAAGCGTCCGCGCACCTGAGTCCAGCACGAACCGATGCCCAGGGCGGCAGCCTGGAGCTGCATGAACGACGCGGCCACTGCAGCATCCTCCACATAGGCGGCGCTCTTACCGGGCGACGTTGTCACCACTACGGCAAGAGGAGCCGTAGCCAGAGAGGCAGCATAGGTGGGCTTGCAGGCCTGCAGTTTCAGCATCATATCGTGGTCTTCCACGACGACGAACTGCCACGACCGTGCGCTCTTCGACGACGGCGCCAGAAGGCCGGCCTCAAGGATAGTCTTGACATCACCCGCATCAATGGGCTGGTCGGTATAGCGCCTGATACTGTGGCGCTCGAGCAATAACTGATGTAAATCCATAATCCGGAAAATTTAAAATCAGACCAAAATCAGCATCCCGGACGATACGGAAGGACTCACCGGCGGCAAATCCACGCCTGCGGATAGCGCTCATAGACGCCGAGATTGCGGCCCGCAATCTCAAGTTCACCGATATCTCCTCCCGAAAGGGCGTACACGCGGATTCGGTCATGATACGGGAGCAACTTCAGCGGCATATCCTCAGTGCTGTGGGCGGCCAGATAGCGGTCAGCCTCATCCTGATTTGCGAGGGATGCTACTATCAGACAATAACGGCCCGGAGCCTCCGTTTGTTCGGCCTTGGGCACAGAGCGGCGCACCTTGGCCGGTGCAGTGCCGTCGTCGGGAGTATTCAGAATCAGCACCAGCGACGACGAAGAAGACGACAGCTCTTCGGCCGTATCGTGCGCTTCGGCAGGCTCTTCGGCAGAAGCGAAGCGCTCGAATCCGAGCGACGCCATCTGCCGGCGGAATTCAGTCCGCGTAGGCATCTGAGAGATGACAAATGCGAGAAGAACCAGCACCGCTATGGCGGCGGCACTCGATGCGGTGCGCTGCAGCGACCGCGCCAGCGAGCGGCGGCGCTCCTCCAGCCTCTCGTCGCTGCCGGCAGCCGTAACCGCCGGCTCTGCCGCAGCCGGCACAGCCGGACCGCTAAGAGGCTTCAGCTTCAGTCCGTCTTCGGCACTGAACGTGATGCGTCCCGAGCCGCGGTCATAAGCAAGATGCCCGGCATGAGGCACATAGACCTCCTCGCCGCGGCCGAGCGCAGAGCGCAGGGCGGCGATGCCGTCGTTCATCATGCGCACGGCCTCATCGGGCGACACTCCCTCAGCACGGGCTATCGAACACGACAGAGCGTCCGACGTGGCGCCGGTGTCGCACGCGTCGAAGCACACGGCATCGTACGGAGCCGACAATGCGCCGTCGGCAGCGACGGCAGCACCGCAGTGCTGACGCACGAACGCACCCACTCCGCTGACAGACACATATCCGTCAGCCAGCAAGAGATGCGAAATATGGCGCAATATCGTGTTCATGCTCATGAATGTCGGTTTAGACACTACAAAGATACGCACAAATATCCGTTTGTGCAAATAAAAACCGTCCTGACCGGAAAAAGAAGGGGTGCGTCCTCCGCGCTTATCGCGTAGCGGACACACCCCGGAGGCATATGGAATTATTGGAAACGTCAGAGCGGCTTGTACTCTACGAAGGCCTCGATGGCTTCGTATGACGCAAGGCCGAGATTCTGATAGAGACGTGCCGTGGCACGGTTGCGTTCTTCGGCACGCTGCCAGAAAAGACGGTCGTCATTGCCCAGGAAGGGTGCGTTCTCCATCTGGCTCTGGTGTTTGAGAATCGAGTTGCGCTTCGACCTCAGCTCCTCGGGGCTGATAGGCACGGCCATCTCGATGTGGTCTATTTCCCATTCGGCCCATGCGCCGCGGTACATCCATATCCGGCAGTCTGCCATCCAGGACTCGTTCTTGAGTTCGTCAATGGCTGCCAGCACGGCGTCGGTGCAGACCTTGTGGGTTCCGTGGGGGTCGGCGAGGTCGCCGGCCACGAATATCTGATGAGGCTTGACATCCTCGAGCAGACGCTTCACGATGTCGACGTCGCGCTGCTCCAGCTTGCCCTTCTCGATGGTGCCGGTCTCGTAGAACGGCAGGCGCAGGAAGTGGATGTGGCCGGGTTTCACGCCGATGTAGTTGCAGGCTATGGTAGCTTCGGCCTGGCGTATCATCGTCTTGATCTCGCGGATGTCGGGAGCGTCGATGTCGCCCGGCTTCTTGTCGGCCACGAAGGTCTCCACCTCGGTCGAGAGCTTGCGGTAGTTCTCGTTGTCAAAGCCGAAGACAGGAGCTATCTTGTCCATCATCAGGAAGTAGCGCATCATGTCCTCGTCGCCCACGGCTATGTTGCCCGAGGTCTCGTAGGCCACATGCACGTCGTGGCCCTGCGACACGAGGCGCTGCAGAGTGCCGCCCATCGAGATGACGTCGTCGTCGGGATGCGGCGAGAACACTATCACGCGCTTGGGGAAAGGATTGGCACGCTCGGGACGGTAGGTATCGTCAGCGTCGGGCTTGCCGCCGGGCCAGCCGGTGATGGTATGCTGCAGTTCGTTGAATACCTTGATATTGACATTGTATGCCGAGCCGTAGAGCGCCACAAGCTCGCCCAGGCCCCAGTCCTTGTAGTCCTTGTCGGTGAGCTTCAGGATGGGCTTCTTGGTCATGTTGCAGAGCCATACGATGGCGCGGCGGATGAGCTTGTCGTCCCACTCGCAGGAAGTCACCTTCCAGGGGTGGGAGATGCGCGTGAGGTCCTCGGCGCCGGCCAGGTCTGTGACCACTTTCACGTGGGGATGACCCTGCAGCAGCGATGCCGGCACGGTGCTCGAAGGAGTTTCCTCAACGGCACGGCGGATGATGTCGGCGGAATTCTCGCCCCAAGCCATGGTCAGCACGCGGTGAGCCGACGCGAGGTTCGATATGCCGAGCGTTATCGCAGTGGCGGGAGCGTCGTCAATCTTGTAGTCCTTGCTGATGCGGCGGCGAGTCTCGTTGTCAAGAAGCACCAGACGGCAGTAGCTCGCAGACGAGCTGCCCGGCTCATTGAACGCCACGGCGCCCGAAGGAGCTATCTCGCACAGAGCCACGTCGATACCGCCCTCTTCGGCTATCGACTCCTCGTAAGCCTGGCAGTACTCGTACATCGTCTCTTTCGTGATTGCCGGATTGATTGACCGGATATTCTCAGGACGGATGTTGACATGACTGAGGAATACATTCTCAAGGCGGGTAAGCGTCGAGGGGCCGCCGGGATTCAGGGGGAAGAACTCCGAGATATTGAATACGACCACGTCCTTGAAGTCTACCTCTCCGGCCTTGTAGCGGCGGATAAGACTCGCATATACGGGATGAGTGCTGTTGCCGGCGCCGAGCACCATCACACACTTACCCTTCATGCCAACATAGCGCTTGATATAGCGTACGATTTCTGAGGCCAGAAAATCGGCTCCGTCATTTGATGTTTCGAATATACGCGTATCCAGCCTCTCGGCACGGCGGAGTGCCGCAAGTTCAATTTCCGAATCCGGATTGTAGTACCTCCGGGGAATACGGTCCAGTTTGATCTGGCTGCTGAGATCTGTCCTCATATTGATGTAGTTTATGGTATAAATTTATAGTTTCACGCATCGGTTTAACTGCTATCAGACACCTCAGATAGTGCCATGTATTGATAACAACAATGAGTACGCAAAAGTAGTAATAAATTCTCAATCGAGCGCGGAGTTTTCAACATTATTACAGCAAAATAGTCTAAATATATGTTTCTATTTCTTAATAACGACCTCCGGATTTTTCCATCCGGGCGCACACATTTATCAAAAAAAAGCGCTATATTTGCATTTGTAAACGCCTCCGGAAATTCAGCTTATTTAGAATAATTATAAATAGCAGCGAACATGTCGTTTTCCTCCAAACGGTCTACAGGCAACGCTATTACATCAGTATCTTTCCATCAGCCGCCTGCAGCCCCGGAACTTTAAATACCACATAACTTCATATAGGACAGCATCTTGTAAATAATTTATAAAGAACCGCTTTATATATTGATGAATAATCGCTTTAAGTAGTTGAAAACCGCACACTTGCAGTTATTTTCTATTTTCCAAATTTAAATGCGTTTGTTTAAATAAAAAAATACCTCGAACTTTGTATTCCGAAATATCCCCCCGATGAAATGACAACAGACTTCAAAGAACTTTGGGCGCAGTGCTGTCAATATATCCAAAGCAACATTTCGCCCCTGCAATACGACACGTGGTTTCGCGACATCACGGCTGAAAGCTATGATGCCGCCGAAGGCTACGCCAAACTCGTATTGAAGGTTCAGACGTCGTTCTTTGTCGATGCGCTTGAGGAGCGCTTCCAGCCCATCATACGCTCGGCCGTAAAAAAGTATTTCGGGGACGGTGTCAAGATTTTCTACTGCTACCCCACAGTAGCCAATGACCCTTCGTCGGTCAACGTGCAGAAGAGCGCCGCCATGTCGCCCACAATTCTCGCTCAGGTCAAAGCCCGCCCGGCCAACCCCTTCCGCGAGGACAACGGCGAGGACTTCGACCCTCAGCTAAACCCGCGCTACACCTTCGAGAACTACTGCGAGAGTCCCAGCAACAAGATAGCCCGCTCGATAGGCGAGGCCATCGCCAACAATCCGTCCATCAAGACCTTCAACCCGCTCTTCGTGTTCGGCCCCGCAGGTGTGGGCAAGACTCATCTGATTCAGGCCATCGGCATCCGCATCAAGGAGCGCAATCCGCGTGCCCGCGTGCTATACGTCACGGCCCGACTCTTCCAGAGCCACTACACAGCCTCGGTAGCGAAGAACATCAACAACTTCTTCCACTTCTACCAAAGCATCGACACACTCATCATTGACGATATACAGGACCTGGCCGGACTGACAGGCACACAGAATACGTTCTTCCACATATTCAACCACCTGCACCAGCACGACCGCCAGATTATCATGTCAAGCGACCGCTCGCCGGCCGAAATGGAAGGTTTCGCCGACCGTCTGCTCAGCCGATTCAAATGGGGCATGCAGGTAGAACTCAACCGTCCTGATCTCGGACTCCGCCGCGACGTGCTCAAGCTCAAAGCCGAGCAGAACGGCATTGCCATTCCCGGCGACGTGGCAGAGTACATCGCATCGAACGTCACCAACAGCGTCCGCGAAATCGAAGGCGTGATGGTGTCGCTCATGGCGCACGCTACAGTCCTCAACCGCGAGATTAACGTCGACCTCGCACGCCGCGTCATGTCGAACGCAGTGCGCATCAACAGCCGTCAGGTCAACTTCGAGATGATACTCAACGCCGTGGCCGACCACTACAACCTCCCCACCGACGTATTCTTCACCAAGCTCCGCAAGCGCGAAGTCAGCGACGCCCGTCAGGTAGTCATGTACCTCGCCAAGAAGCTCGCCAAGCTATCGCTCTCAGCCATAGGCCACAAACTCGGCCGCGACCACTCCACCGTCGTCTACGGTTGCTCGGCAATCGAAAACCGCCTCTCCACCGAGAAAAAGCTCAAGGCCGACCTCGACACCATCGAGTCAGCCATCATGGCATCATAAGAGGAGAAAAACTCCTGTTCCTACTGTTCTCCTGTCTGAAAAAATTCAGAAAGCCTCGTTGATGCCGAAATCAATGGCCATGGAGTGCTTGCCGAATCCCAAATCCACACGCACATTCACCTTATTCTTGAACTCCCATCGCCAGCCCACGCCGTACGACGGCAGCAGCGTGTCCCAGCGCACCTGGTCGAAGCGGCGGAATACCGACCCGACGCCGCCCCATACCACGATACCGTTGCGCCCCCACAGATGCTGACGCAGCTCCACCACCACATCGGCCTCATTCTTGTCGCGATAGCGCCCCTCATAGTAGCCGCGCATCGCATAGCCGTTGTCTATCGTCTGAAGCTGACACCACGGCACATCGCCGTACGCACCGGAGGCATGAAGCCTGAAAGCCATAACGCCTGACTTCCAGAACCGGCGGTAGTGCATCAGCGAGAAATCAGTCGACGAGAAAGCATAGTGATTGCCCATGAACGCAGGGAAAAACTTCTGATGCACACCAACATACCAGCCCTCGGACGCGTTGGTGGCAAGGTCGCGCGTATCGAGCGAAAACAGCACACCGAAACCATAGTTGAACACTCTCATGTCCTCCCCGTGCCACAGCTCGGGATTGCGGGCCCGAGTGGCCTTGTAGTAGTCGAAATCAGTGCTCGGGCCAAGAAATATATTGTGCGGCAGCTTCCACAGGAACTTCACGTAGAAACTCGACTGAAGCAGCGTATACTTCGTCTCGTTGTTCTTGTCGGCGCCTTCACTGTAGCCTATGCCCCAGAATTTCAGCGGAAAATGACAGAAATTGGCATCGTATACCACTCGTATCCGGTCGCCGGGGAAGATATGGTTGCCGCGTATGCCGAAATCGTACATGCCCGTCACCGAAGCCTGAGCATAGAGCGTCACGTCGCTGCGAGGCGTGAGCGAGTCCGACCTTGACTTATAAAGTCCTGACACAAGCGCTGCTATCTCGACCGACGTGGCCGCAGAGTAGCTCGGGCCGCCTATGACTGAAATATCAAATTTCTTTTCAGGGCGCACGTCGTTAGTATGGCTGAGATAGTGTATCAGTTTCTGAATCAGATTGCGGTGCACCGTATCACGGGGCACACTGTCTGCCGGAACTTCTTTACGGAGCTCCGGCGCGGGCATCGCCGACTCGGGAGTCCACCGTTCGGAGGGCGACGTCTCGGCAACGTCCTGAGCCACAGCGCACAGTGCCGGAAACAGCATCAGCGCCGCCACTGCAAGAAGCCGAATGGCCGATATATGATGAATGAAGCTATTGCGAGCGTACATAACGTGATTCAATATACAGATTAATACATATACAACACCTGAAAGCCCGTTTTCGTCTGTCCCTTTCTCTTTTCAACCAACAAAAAAGAACTTTATGGCATTAAAACAATATCACTTCCGAAAGCGTTCTAACCTTACAATGAATAAACGCACAACTATGAACCGCACCATCTTTGCCGGCGTAATCGCCCTCTCGCTCGTCACCGCCGCCTTCACTTCGTGCAGCAGCGACAAAGACGAGCCCGCCACCTCATACGTTCCTGAAGCAGTCCGGGATGCTTTCCGGCAGAAATATCCCGATGCCGGACGAGTCGACTGGGATAGCAGGGCAACATACTATATCGCCGAATTCAAGCAGAAAAGTGGTGCCGGGACAGAAGTGTGGTACACCTCGGACGCTGCATGGGCCATGACCGTCACAGACTGCGGCAAAGACCTCTTCCTCCTGCCGGCAGACATCAACGAAGCATTCGTCAAGAGCCCTTACGGATTCGGGTGGACAATCGACGACATCGACTTCTACGAGCGTACGGCCGACTCCTTCTACATCTTCGAAGTCGAAAAGACAGGACAGCCCGACACCAACGTCTACTTCAGCTCGGACGGCACATATCTGAAGGCCGTAGCAGCCGATACTGACCCCGACATTCTCCCCGGCACTCCACTGTCGTAAAGGAGACACAAATCTGACGGCCGCAGGCCGTCATCGCCATAGCAATGTTCCCGGACGGCACTTCACTCATGCCCGTCCGGGGATTTCTATTTCCTGCCGAAGGACCGAAAAAGCCCCCCGCCGCACGGCGGGAGGCTTCTCCTTTACCTAAAAAACCTATCTATTAGTAAACTGCGAACTCATATATGCGGGTATCGCGTCCGTCGGCACCCTGCTCGGGCTGAACCACGAGCAGACGCACGAAGCGTGTATCGACGGGCTTGGAGAGCTGACGGCTCACCTTGTTGCGTGTGTTGCCGATGAGGGCGTCAAGGGTCTGCCATTCCTCCGACTTGCTGTTGCGGCCCTGGAGGTAGCAGGCTCCGGTGATGTACGAGGGACTCTCGACACCGGCATTGGTTATCGACCATGCCTTGACCGTGGTGGGCTTGCCGAGGTCATACTCGACGTAGCCGGGGATGCTCTGCACGCAGCACCACTTGGTGTCGGCTTTGCCGTCGGTGAGGTAGCGGGGATGCTCGCCGTCGTTGACATGGCCGGAGCAGGCCGAAATCATGTCGGCATTGAGCAGGTTCTCGCCGAAGTCGACCGACGAAGCCAGTTCGCCGCGGGTGTAGTTGCCTTCGATGGCGGTGCGGAAGAGCGGAGCCAGAGCTACGGTCTTCTGAGCTTCCTCATTGGCTGCGGTGGCTGCGAAGATGACCATCGAGGGATTGTCGGGCAGCACTACCTGACGGGTTCCGGCAGGCAGATCGATGCCGTACTTGTACATGTAGGTGAACTCGTAGGGATGGTCACCTTTGGAGGAGTGACGGTGCGTGCCTACGAAGGCTACTTCATCATCTTCCATATATCCGACGGTGTGGTCGGTGTGGCCCCACTGGCCGATGAAGCCCGTGTACGAAGGCACGGTGATTTCGGTCGAAGTCTTGCCGTGCCTGAAGGTTCCGGTCGAGCCGGCGTCCTCTGATGCAGTGGCGGCAAGGATGTAGAGGCGGTTGAACTTGCCTTCGGGCAGGTTGATGGTGTCGCCATGGCACTCGACGCCGTTCAGCAGGGCGCTGTTCTCAAGGGCGAAAGGCACGCCCGAAGCGGTGAGTGCGGAGGGAACGAGTTCGGCGGCGTAGCTGTAGCCTTCGCTGAAGTCGGCGTCGTTGGTGAATTCATTCCAGCTGAAGCACTTCTTGTTGTAGTCAAGAGGAAGCTGGGCGTATTCGCCGGTAGCCTGAGTCTGTGCGGGAGCGAACTTCACCTTGTAGGTCTTGAGTCCGAAGGGTCCAACCTCGACGTTAAGAGTATTGCCGGAGAACGAAGCCGCGCCTTTGGTCTTCTCCGTACCGTCGGCTTCGACAGCTGCCACGATAGGACGGGCGAATGTCACCTTGCCGGTCTTGCGGCCGTTGCCGGCTGTCTCGTAGAGACGTACAACATATTCGTCGCTGGTCTCAGCCTTCTTGAAGGCCTTGATGGCGAGGTCCTTGTTGTCCACGCTCAGAGCCGAGTAGCTGCGGCCGAGCTCGCCTGCATGCTTGGTGGCGGAGAAAGCCTTGATGCGCTGGTTCAGGCCGTCGGCGGCACGCGAAGCGCCCGACTTGTCCACAGCACCATTGTGGCCCGTGAGGGAGTAGGTGAAGGTGTGGTGACCGAAGTCCTGATGGTCCTGATATGTATAGCTGCGGTGGGTCTTGGGCGTATGGAGCAGAGTCAGACGGATGGTGTTGTCGGCAGGCTTGTCCCAGCCGTACTTGCAGTCGTTCATCACGGTGACGCCGTAGCTGCCGTCGCGGTCGGTCAGGTCGGCCCAGCGCTGCGAGTACACCTCGTAGGCGTTGTCGACATTGTTACCGCGGTCTACAGTGCCGAGACCGAGGTCATAGCAGGCCTTGGGATTGGCGACGGTGAGGGGGAATTCGGCTTTCACGAGAGCGTTGGTCGTGGCCCAGTCGACATCGTTGACGAAGTCGATGCGGTCGGCAAGAGCGCCTTCGTACAGACGGATGTACTGGCGGAACTTCGAGTCGCCGTGGCCTTTCTCCACGCAGAGGGTGGTGCGGAGCGGACCTTCCTCGACGATGGAGGTGGTCACGTTCTCGGCGATCGACTGCGGAGCGGCGTCGACAGTCGGCTTGAGGATTTCCCATGCCGGCCAGGGGTACGACTCATTGTTGGTGAAGATAGCCAGACGGATGGCCTTGCCCTTCTCCACAAGCTGCTTGCCGCTGCGCTTGTCGATGAGCGAGGTGATGTCGCCCTTGTCGTCGAGCGTGAGTGCGTAAACCGAGTTCTCGACGGTCTTGACACCCTGACGGGCCTGGGCTGCCTTGTTGCTACCCGAGAAACGGAGGTCATATACGGCGTAGCCGTTGGCGGGAACGGTAGCTTCAACGAGCACTTTGGCCTTGCCGTCGGCACAGCTGAGGAGCTGGGCGGCCACGGCGTTGCCGTTGTGGTCGTAAGCCTGCACCTTGCCGGGACGGCCCTTGACGGGAACATCCATCTCGACGATGTCGGTGGCTTCGTGGCCGAGTGCGTTGTAGAGCACCACGGGAGTGCCCTTGACGCGAGTGTCGAGCTTCGATGCCACGGCGTCGGTGCTGTGCGTGAGGATGTCGGAGAACTGCTTGAGCGAGAGGAGCTCGTCGTTCCACGAGAATTCGTATGCGCGGGGGATACTCGTACCGGTGAGGTCATCATGGAACTGGTGGAAGATGAAGCGCTTCCATGCCTCGGTGAGGCTTGCGCCGGGATATTGACTCAGGCCGAGCATCTCGGCGGCGACAGAAGCACGCTCAGCGGCGTCGCCGAGGAGTTCGTTCTGACGGTTATAGAGCTTCATGGCGGCCTGCGAGGTGTAGCAGCCGGTGCCGTGGACGTCCATCAGGAGTTCGCCGTCATACCGGGGAAGTTCCGGATGCTTGTCGTAGGGGAGGAAATCCTTGAAGAGCTGGTCGCTGGTAGCACTGAGCACCTTTATCTTTCCGTCATTCTTGCCGACGGCGCGCTCAACGGCCTCCACCGACTGGATTGTGGGCGAACCGCCGATGTCACCGGTGCCGTAGTAGTGGAACACCATGCCGAGGGGGCTTTCGCCGGCGCGCTTGATGAGGTCCTTGTTCTCGGTGAGGTCCTCATTGTTCCAGCGCATGCCGTAGTTGAAGCCGTGGGCCATCATAATCTCCGAGCCGTCGACACCGCGCCAGAGACCTATCGTATAAGGATAGCGGCTGTTGCCGTGGAAGGGATTGTGACGCCATCCGAGCTTCTGCGACGAGAAGCCGATGAGTCCGCAGTGCGAAGCCACCGACGGGAGTGTCCAGCCGAAGCCGAAGCAGTCCGGGAGGAAGATGTCGGTGCTCTCCACACCGAATTCATTGCGGTAGAAAGTCTGGCCGAGCATCACATTGCGGATAGCCGACTCTATCGAAGGAACGATAGCGTCGTTGGCCTCCCAGCTCGCACCGGAGATGTGCCAGCGGCCCTCCTTGATATATTTCTTCATCAGCTCATACTCGCGCGGATAGTATTCCTTCATCCACGCGTACTTCGAACCGCCCTCAAAGTTGAATACGTAGTTGGGGTAACGTTCGAGAAGTTTCAGATTCTGATTGATAGTATTCCATACATACTCGCCGATAGTGGTCTGAATGTCCCAGTTCCACTGTGTGTCCAGGTGTGCATCCGACACAAGATACGCCGTAGGCTGCTTGTCTTCAGTCTGTCCGGCGGCCTGTGCATTGGCAGCCGCCGCAAGCATGGCCGCCATGGCAACGCAGAGTTTTGGATTTGTTTTCATTATATCATCTAAAGGTGATTGGTTTATAGTGCAAAATTACATATATCTATTTAAATAAATAGTATCAAATAGTGAACAGTCTGACCATTTTAGTGTCATTTAATCCTGTGTCACTATCTGATACTAAAGTGTCGCGCAACTGAAATGTATCAGCGTTTGAGTATCTTGCGTCCGCCGCAGATGTAGAGACCGGCAGGCAGACGGCCGAGGTCGGCTGCGGTGCCCACGCGGATGCCCTGCATGTTGTAGACGGGTGCGTCGGGGTCTCCGGCGACGGCTTCGACGACAGCTACGCCTGCTTCCTCCTCGCCTTCGTCGAAGCGGATGGTGTACTCGTCATAGCCGTTGTCGGTGAAGTAGGCGCGGAAGGGCTCGACAGCCGAGGTCTTCACGAACTTGTCGCACGTGTCGTTGAGCCCGAAGACTCCGGCCTTGGTCGTGCCGCCGAAGCATCCGAGGAAGTCGGTGCCGCTGACCGAGGTATTGTCGGTGGTGCGTCCTTCAGTCGACACCGTCACGTCAGTGCCGGAGAATGTCAGGCTGTGGCCCGTATGGTCGAAGGCCGAGCCGCCGAGATTGCCTCTCGCACCCACGAATAAGGGTGTGCGGGCAGGCACCTTCGCTGCATGCACAAAGATGATGCGGCCGCGGCGGCAGCCGGAGTAGGTCTTTATGAAGAGCGATTTGCCTGTGTCCTCGGCCGAGGTGAACCAGTCGGCGTCCGTGTCATCGTCGACGGTGACGCGCTGCACCTCGAAGGGCAGGAATACCGTCGACCACGGGGCGACGTCGGCGCGCGTGTACGATGCCTCGCGGGCCACGAAGGGCTTGGGCACCGACAGCGCATGGCCGTCCCTGATGACAGCGACTTCAGCCGTGTCGCCGTACACGATGTTCGATATGGTGTTGCGGTAGATGCGGAGCACGCGGCTGCTGACTTCGGCGTCGGCGTCGAGATACATCACAAGATTCGGATTGGCATCCTTCACCACCACAGTGCGCGGAGTCGCGCCGTAGAGATAGACGGCCGATGCCTCGGCAGGCACCTCGTACTGCGTCGCGGTACTTACGGGAAGCGCCTTGACTGTGCCGTCGGCGTTCCACTGGCAGTCGATATTGTACATGCGGTCGAGAGTGCTGATGGCGCCGGATTCGGGCGAAGTGGTCGTCGAGAGGACGAAGCGGTGGGTGCCCAGCGCGGCGTCGGGCTGGAACTTGTAGTACACGTCGACCGTCTCTCCTGCCGGAATACTGATGGTGTTGCCTGACCGGCGCTTGCCGTCGACGAACATATAGGTCTCGCCGTAGAAGTCGTCGCCCGAATTGGTGATGGTGTAGACCACCCGCTGCCACTGGTCCTTGACAGTGCGGCCTTCGAGTTTCATAGCATTGACCTTCAGCGAACGTCCGCCACCGGGCATCACAGCCACGAGGACACGCTCGGCGTCGACCGTCAGGCTGATATAGCTGCGGTCGGAGTTGTGGTCGTCGAGCCATTCTGTCGTGCCGCTCCTGCGGCTGACACCGCGCAGCACATACTCGCCCGGGGCGAGTCCGGCGCCGAAGGTGAGCGAAGCCGACATGCCGTAGCGGTCGGAAGGACGGAAGGTGGCGTAAGCGGCACCGAGGACGTCGCCGACAGCGGCACCCGAGGCGTCGGACAGACGGAAACCGAAGTCAAGCTCGTAGGAGTCAAGCAGCAGTGTGCGCAGGTCGTAGGTGAAGTTCAGCGAGACATTGCCGTCGGCGTCGCGCTTGAGAGAGCTCTGTCCGGCACGGATGCCCGAAATCGACGCGCGAACCACCTCCTCGTCGGCCTCGTCGTAGGCAGGACGGAGATTGACGATCACGTTCTGACCCATCGAGTAGCCGTTGGCGTCGGTCGAGCCGCCGATACCCTGTGAATCGGGCGCCATGACGGTGAGCACGAAATAGCCGTCGCAGTAGCCGCCCCAGCCCCAGTTGATGTGGTAGAGGCCCTTGCCGTCGTAGCCGTCGCAGATGAACTCGTGACCGCCCGTGCGCTCATAGTTGTCGGCACCCATCAGCAGAGGACGTCCGGCGGCGAGCTCATTGTAGAAGAGGTCCTCCCACTGGCTGAACGTGTAGTTGAGGTGATAGGCGTTGTATGCCTTGCGGCTGTAGCCGAAGTAGTTCTGGAGCGCGCGCAGGGCGTTGACCGATGTCGCGCCGGTGGCCTGTGCGTAGCCGCTCTCCATGCCGCATCCGGCATAGAGCATCAGCTGTGCGACCGCCTCCTTCGACTCCTGCGACGACGAGCCCGAGTAGGTGTCGGTCATGGCGTCCCAGTTGAATACCACGGGGGGCAACTGAGGCATGGTCACGTTGTTGCCCAGCCAGTTGTAGGTGTAAGAGGGTATGGCCGTGCAGGCAGCCTGCGGCCACTTCCAGTAGTACATGATCTGGGTGGTAGCGGTGGCGACACATCCCGTGACGCTGTGCTCGTAGCGCTGGCCGTTGTCCTGATTGACGTAGGGCGGCGTCATGATGTTGAAGGGGTCGCCCTGATTCCACCTTGCTGTGACCATCGGAGCTATGGCTGCCTTGGCAGGGGCGGCGGCTACGGAACTGCCGTTCAGCGCCTTCGCCTGAGTGCGTCCGGCGTCGAGAGTAGCCACGGCGTCGTCGAGCTGCGTGAGCCATGCGCGGAGTGCGTCGGGCATGTTGGCCGGATCGAAGACGCCTTCGTCGGAATATCCGAGGACGGCCTGCGTGCGGTCGCTGGCCGAGGCTATGACATAGCCGCCGTCGTGTCCGACGTTGAATACATAGTGGCCGCCGGTGGCGCTGACACAGCGGATGTCAGGCCGCTGTGCGGCAGCCTTGCGCAGCGACGGCGATGAAGATGTGCTCAGGAAGTCAAAGACATTCTTCAGAGCGGCGTCCTGATCCACCGGTGCGGCCGCGGCTGAGAGCGCCGTGGCCAAAGCCAGAGTGATTGCGGACAGATGTTTGGTTTTCATGGAGTATGTTTTATGCTTAAAGGATGACTGTTTTGATGGTTTCGGCAGCCGATGGCGTGACTACGCGAATGATTTTCGGACCTTTGGAGAGTTCGACAAGAGTGCGGCCCACCCCGACCTCGAGGGTGCGTTCAAGCAGGCCGAATATGCTGTGCACCGTCAGAACGGCCGGTTCACAGGTATCGACGACAACCATGCTGCCGTCGACCTTGACAGAGACTGCCGATGCGGCGACAGCGTCCACGCCGGCCTGTGTGCCGAAGCTGACTTCAGCAAGCTGCACGCCCGTGCCCGAGAACATCACATAGACGTCATGTACGCCCGTGAGAGGAGTCTCGAGGTCGACGGGAACGTCGGCCCATTCCTTCTTGAGGAAGCCTGCGGTGCGGCCTGCAAGATTGGCGTCGGCGAGTCCGTCGATGTAGACCTGTGCGAAGGAGCGCGATGCCGTGGCATTGAGACGGAGCATGACGCGGTCAAGGCCGCCGGCGCCGAAATCCACGTTGCGGAACACGATGTAGGCCTTCGTGCGCGTCGAGGGAGACGTCACGGTGCGGCCGTCGTCTCCACGCTCAAGGAGCATGAAGCTGAGGTCGTCGAAGTGCTCGGGCTGCAGGCCCTCTGATGCGGGCTTGGCGAACTTGCGGTTGACATGGGCGTTGAATGCGGCCGACACGGCCGTCGATGCTCCGAAGGCGTCGTTGGTGACGTCCTTGACATCGTCGCCCTCGGTGCGGCGCAGGTCCTCGGCGGTCTTGGTGAGCCATGCCGACCATATGACGCCGGCGGAGTTGCGGTTCTGCCATGCGTGCCATGCGTTCTTCTCAAGCCACTGCAGAGGCTCCTCGGTGTGGAAAGTCTCTGCATATGTACGGACGTAGCGCATGAGTATGCCCTTGAATCCGCAGAGGTCGCCGTTGACGGTCTGGCAGACGCTGATGATTTTGTCGCGGTTGGTGAGATGGTCGCGCGCACGCTCGTAGACCTTGCGCGCATCGTCGGCATACTGCTGCTCGCCCGTGTAGACGTAGAGTGCCGTGGCAGCCCCGAGCATCGTGCCCTGGTTGTAGGTCGACACCCAGTGGCTGGCGCCGTCGGCGCGTCCGCCGTCCTCGGTCCATGCGCCGCAGTCCCATACCTCGCCGGTCTCTTCGTTGAAGAGCAGCTTGCGCTGTCCGGCGTAGATACTCAGGGCCTTGTCGTACCATGTCTTGTCGCCGGTGAGCTCGCCCAGATAGCATGCGGCGACTGTGGCCGGACAGTTGATGCACGAGTTGGTGGCTATCTTGTTCTCCTGCGACTGCTTCCAGATGAGGGTGCCGAAGCGCTGACGGGCGCGGTTGTACATACGGGTATAGTTTTCGACGGCCTTGGTTAGGTAGTCCTCGGTGCCGAAGTAGCGGTAGGCGCGTGCGCAGGCAAGAACCATCCACGTGATGTCGTCGTTGAATTCGTTTCCGCTCCAGTCAGTGCCATTGCGGCGGATGAAGTCGGTGTAGAGTTCGTCGAACACTTCCTTGTATCGCGGGTCGCCCGTGGTGGCGAAGGCGTCGAGAATGACTTCGAACATCTCGGCGTCGCCCCACCACCCTCCTCCGCCGAGGACGTGGCCGGTCTGTGCCGGATGATAGTACTGTCCGAGGAAGCCGTCCATCATGTCGTCGCGGACAGCCTCGCCGAACGCCAGGGGCGTATCGTCCTGACGGAGAGTGAACCGCACGAGCGACGCATCAGCATCGGCGCGGTCCTGAAGCGAGAGGTAGGCGCCGTCGTCGGTCGAGGCAGCCGTGAGGCACACGTCGGGATTCTGTGCCGAGACGAGGATGTACGTGTCGGGGGCGCTGTCGTCGGCGACAAGGTTCCAGCACGAGCTGAAGTTGCTGAACGAAAGCTGATTGACGGGCGCGCCTACGCGCGTACCGTTGTAGCTCAGATAGTAGCCCGAGTAGGCATTGCGGAGAGTGTACCGCGAGGGATCGGACTCGGTCTGTCCGAGAATCCAGCGCTGTGCGGCGCACTCGGTGTCGGTCCACATGGCCACACGTGCATTGGAGTTCGTGGCGGCGTTGGGAACGAATACGGCTTTTCCGCCGATGCTCAGAGCATAGGGGACGTCCGTGGCGAGCGGCGCCGCGTGTGCGGCCAGCGAGAGGAGCGAGGCGGTTATTGCAAGGAGTGGTAGATGTCTTTTCACTTCTATCGTTTTTTTGATGAATGTCCGGAGAAGATAAAATCGGGGATGCGCAGCTCCCGGAGGGTGCGCATCCCCGGATTTATACGGGATTACCAGCCGGTGTTCTGCACGGCGAGTTTGTCGCGGTTGATTTCTTCCTGAGGTATGGGGAAGAGGCTCATACGCTTGGAGTAGATGCGCTGCTGCTGACCCACACGCTTGTAGAAATTGACGTTCTTGTTCTCGTCGGTTCGGCCTACGTCCTGGACGTTGAAGCCTGTGAGCATGCCGCCTTCACCGCCGGTGTGGTATGCGGGATATACCCAGCCGTCGGTCATGTCGGCACCGTCGCGCCACTTGCCCGAGGCCACGGCCCAGCGGCGTACGTCGAAGTAGTGCTTGTTCTCGTAGGCCAGCTCGATGGTACGCTCGCGGTAGATGGCTTTCAGGACGGTCTCCTTGTCGTAGGAGGGAAGGATGACTTTGGTCAGGCTGCGCGAATCGTTGCCGGTGTCGCCGGAGTTGAGGCCGTATTCGCCGATGCCGGCGCGCGTACGGATCTTGTTGACGTATGTGAGGGCTTCCTGAACCTCGCCGAGCTCTGCACAGGCCTCGGCATAGTCAAGGTAAATCTCGCCGAGACGGAGCACCATGCCCATGTCCCAGTTGCTCTGCTTCTCATAGTAGTTCTTGCGTGCGATGACGCCGAATACGGGGAAGTCGTGGGTAGAGCCGTCGGGACCGGAGTTGCCGCCGAACTGCATCTGCACGGCAGCGTTGCCCTGGAATTCCCAGGGACGGTTCTGGAAGGTCACGCCGAGGTAGAAACGTGCCTCGCGGTTGTAGAACTGCTTCATGATGGATGTCGGGCCGGTGTATGTGACCTGACCGCCTGACGAGACCATAGAGAAGTAATTGTAGCCCGACAGAGGGTCGTTGTACGGCTTGGTGTCGATGATGGCCTTGGGGCCGCGTGCAGCCGTGGGAGGATTGTCGGTGTCGTACTTGAAGTAGTCGGGGTCGTCCTCGATGCGCAGGCCCTTGTTGGTGAAGTAGAGGTCCATGAACTCAAGGGGCATCGAGAGACCGCCCGAGCCTTTGGGATAGCTGCTGGGAAGATTGCCGAAGCGCGGAACGAGGACGTAGCAGTCGTTGGACGAGTTGGTGCGGCCGAATATCATCTCCTCATTGCTCGACGTGGCCATCGAGGCGAAGAATACCGACTTGTAGGGGCAGGCGTCGGCAAGCGACGATACCTTCTTGTCGTAGATGTCGCGGAGTACGAGCGAATACTTGCCCGAGCTGATGACGTTCCATGCGGCGTTCTTGGCGTCGGTCCACTTACTGTCGTCACGCTCCTGGGGGAAGAGCTTCGTTCCGTCCAGGTTGGCGAGGTCCTTGTAGTAGGGGTCGCCGTTGAAGAGATAGGAGGCGCGGAAGAGGTAGGCGTCGGCCAGAAGACCCTGCACGGCTTCTTTGGTGAGGTTACCCTTGTGCTGCGACTCGTAGGCGCCCTGTCCGTCGAAGGTCGACATGAGGTGGCCGTCTGCCAGAATTGCCTCGAACTCGCCGATGATGTAGTCGAAGCACTCGTCGACGGTGTTTCGGGGAAGCTGCGAGAGCGAGATATCGTCGTCGTTGTTGGCCACGCGGTCGCCGTACAGAGGCACGGGACCGTAGTACTTCACCAGGTTGAGATAGAAGAGGGCGCGGAGGGCGCGGGCCTCGGCCTTGGTGATGTCCTTCTCGTCCTGCGACATGGGATCGCACTTGTCGACGTTGGCCAGATAGATGTTGACGTTCTGTATGCCGCGGTAGAGGTTCTGCCACAGGCGCTGCACGAAGCCCGTCGACGCGGTCATCGAGCCCTTGATGATGTCGTTAGGCTCCACCCAGTCCCAGGGGAGATAACCTTCGATGCTTGCCGCATTGAGGTAGAGACTGGTGCGCTCGGCATAGCGGTTGGTATTGTCGGGTATGGCTGAGTAAACGTTGGTGAGCCAGCCGAGAGTCATGCCACGATTCGCGAAGATGTCATCAATCGAAGTGGCATTGTTTGGCACATCGTCGAAGTAGCTGTCGCAAGAAGTGGCCGAAGCGAGCGCCATGGCGGCGATGGCGATGCCTATTATGCTTTTTTTCATGATTCTTTAAATATTGAAGTTAACACCGATGGAGAATGTGCGGACGTTGGGGTACGAGATACCGTTGGAGGTATTGAGCTCGGGGTCCCACAGTTTGAATTTGCTCCATGTGAAGACGTTCTCGCCCATGAGGTAGAATCGGCCGCCTTTGAAGACCGACTTCTGCCATGCCTGGGGGAAGTAGAAGGAGACGGTGAACTGCTTGAGACGAAGGAAACTCATGTCCTTCTTCCACCATGTGCTGGTCTTGTAGTTGTTCTCGTTCGAGGGGTCGCGCTGTCCCCATGCGAGGCGCGGATAGAAGACGTCGCCGTTCGTGGGGTCGTCCTCGCTCCAGCGGTCGGAGATATTGGCGTACAGCGTGCCGCCGCCGCTCGAGCTCTGGAAGGGCATGATACCGTTGCCGCGGATGATGCGGTCGGCCTTTGCAGTGCCCTGAAAGAGGATGCCGAGACCTATGTTCTTGAAGCGGAAGTCACCGCCGAAGCCGTAGTAGATCTGGGGAAGGTCGCCGCGGCTGATGCACATCTGGTCGTAGTCGTCGATGTGGCCGTCGCCGTTGAGGTCCTTGTACTTGATGTCGCCGGGCTTGACGAGCTCGCCGGGATATGTCTCGCCGAACTGGGTGACGTTGCGTTCCGTGATCTCATCCTCGCTCGCATAGAGACCTTCGGCCACCCATCCCCACTCGGCGAGGACATTGTGACCCTTGCGGTCAAGCCAGGGATAGGCGGGGTCGGCCTGGGCGTTCTCGATGACCTTGTCCTCATTGTAGGCGATGTTGCCGCGGAGCGACACGAGCCAGTCCTTGCCGAAGCGCTTGCTGTACTCGAACGAAGCCTCGATACCCTTGTTCTCGACGACACCTACGTTGGCGAAGGGATTGGCCTCAAGACCGTTGATGAGGGGCAAGTTCTTACGCTCTACGAAGATGCGGTCGCGGCGCTCCTTGAAGAGGTCGATGATGACCGAAAGGTCGGAGTGACGGAAGAAGTTCATCTCTATACCGAGGTCCTGCTTGTGGACGCGCGACCACTGGGGCTCGTAGCCGTAGGCTGAGTAATGCCACCTGCCCGAGGCGCCGTCGCGGGTCCAGTAGTTGGAGTAGTCGCCGCCGTCGTTTGCGAGCTTGGCGAAGTAAGAGAAGCGGTCGCCCGAAGAGCTGTTGCCGACAGTACCGTTGGAGTAGCGGAGCTTGAAGTAGGGGATGACGGGGCTGAGGGGTTCCCACCATGATTCGTTGGAGGGCACATAGCCGACAGCGATAGCCGGGAAGAAGCCGAAGCGGTGGCCGGGAAGGAAGTTCTCGGAGCCGGTGTAGCCGCCGTTGAACTCGACGAAGTAGCGGCGGTCGAAGTCATAGGTGACGCGCACCGCGAGCGACTGCTGCTTGAAGGGAAGGGTCTTGAAGAGGTCGCCTTCGTTGGCATCGAGGTAGCTGCGGAGGTTGAACACTACGAGGCCGCCTACGTTGTGCTTCTCGGCGAAGGTGCGGTTGTAGGAGAGGGCTGTCTCGAAGTAGAATGTGCGGTACACCCACTTGTCGGCTTCGACGGACATGGTCTTGTTGCCCTTGTACTGCTCGCTGAGCTTGATGTTGCCGTCCTCGTCATAGAGGTAGCTGTCGTCGGTCCATACGCCCGTGAGGGAGTTCTTGGTGCCCGAGGGAGCGTAGGTGCTGTCGTCGACCTTGTACTTGAGGTCCTGGTTGGCGCGTACGTCGAACGACACGAGTGCGCGGAAGTCGAGGCCCTTGCTCCACTCCCAGAAACCGAGGTCCTGCGAGAGCTTGAGGTTGGTGTTGATCTGGGTGCGGGTCTGCTTCTTGTAGCCGCGGCGTGTGAGGGTCACCCAGGGAGAGTCGAGCTCGCGGTTGTGCTGCGACACGCCGGGGTTCTCGCCGCCGGGATACTGGATGGGATAGATGACGGGGTTGGTCTGCATAGCCTTCGCGAAGATATCGTCAAGCTTCTGCTCGGGGTAGTTGCCGGAGGTAATCCAGCCGCTGACACCGATGTCGAGCTTGGTGGTGCGGGTGGCCTTGAGGTTGATGTTGCTCAGGAAGTTGTAGCGGTCATACTTGATTTCGGTCGAGTAGTCCTGCACGGGGTCGGTCTTGGTCATGCCTTTCTCGTTGTAGTACGAGAGCGACACGTAGTACTGTGCGTTGGGAGCGCCGCCGCGGATATTGACGTTGTAGCGTCCGTTGTAGCCGTGCTTGTGGTAGAGGGCGCCCATCCAGTCGACGTTCGGATAGAGGTAGGGGTTGAGGGTACGGTCACCGGCCACGGTCTGGGCGTAAGCCAGCTCGTCGGCTGTCAGGGGATAGCCGTGCACAATCTTCGTATTGGTGATGTAGCGGTCGGAGTAGAAGTCGCGGCCGAGGGTATGGCGGTATGCCTCGTTGGCGGCGGTCATGTACTCGATGCCGTCCACCAGCTCGGGCACCTTGGTGAACTGGGTGATACCCTGATAGATGTCGAAAGAGAATTTAGGAGTGCCGACCTCACCGGGCTTGGTGGTGATGATGATGACACCGTTACCGCCGCGCACACCATAGACGGCCGTTGCGGCAGCGTCCTTGAGAACGGTGATGGTCTCGATGTCGGAGGGGTCGAGCTGGCTCCAGCTGCGCTCGATGCCGTCCACGAGCACGAGGGGGCCTTCGTTACGGTTGGTCAGAGTCGAGAGACCGCGCACCCAGATGTCGGCATCGTCCTGTCCGGGCAGACCGGAACGCTGGACCGATACCACACCTGCCACACGACCCGCCAGAACGGTGGTCATGTTGGCCACGGGCATCTTGACCTCTTCCATCTTGAGGGTGGTCTGCGAACCGACCACCGATATTTTTTTCTGCTTTGCGAAGCCGGTCACGACCACTTCATTGAGGCCGCTTGCGACTTCCTTGAGCGCGAAGTCAATATAAGTCTTGTTAGCCTTGGCTTCCTGCGATTCGAAGCCTATGTAGCTCACCACGATCGTGGCGCCACGCTCGAGGGATATGTTGTATGTACCGTTGACATCGGTAACGACGCCGTTGCCGGGCTTGCCTTTCACTGTCACGGAAGCGCCGATGAGAGGTTCTCCCTCAGCATCCTGCACTCGACCGGTGACTCTTATCAGCTCTGCATGGCCCGGGACTGCAAGGAACAATAACAGCAGCAGCGTCAACAGCCTTAGTCCTTTTCCACTTAGTGTTCTCATGAATTTAATGGGATAATTATTGACTGATTTTTTGGTTGGTTTATTCTTTGAGAGAAGAGAATCTCTGTGTAAGTCGCGTTTTTTCTAAGGTCGGCAGACCTTAATCTTAGAGAGGATTTTTATGGCGGAGGGGAAAGCATGGTTTTTCACGAATGAGGAGGAAAAAAATCCGCCGTGCCCCGTGCGGACACGGCGGATGTACGGATTATTTCTTGACCTTGAATGCCTTCATGGTGCCGTCGGAGAGGACGGATACGATGTAGAGGCCGTTGGCCGGGAGTTCGATGACAGCTTCGCCGCTTGCTGCTACGGAAGCAACCTGCACGCCAGCTGCGTTGTAGACGTTGACGAGAGCGCCGTCGGCGAGACCGGCCACGTAGAGAGTGCCGTCGTAAACCTCAACCGATACAGCGTCGGCGATGACGTCTTCAACGTCGGTTTCGATGTCAGCTTCGAGAACCGATGCGGGAACTGCCACACCCTTGAGGACGGGATACTTGTAGGCTCCGGTGCCCATAGTCCACACTTCGGTGAAGTCCCAGCCGATGTTGGTGTAGACGTTCTGCTCGGTGAGAGCGCCGGGGTTCATGCCCGTGGGAGCCTCGACAACACCGCCTTCGGCAGTCTCGTTCTTTTCGGGCCAGTGGGTAGCGGCGTCGTTGACGCTTTCGGAGTTATAGATATTGTTGGTGAAGGTGATGGCTGCGTTGGCAGTGTCGCCTGCGCCGTTGCCGCCGATGAACCAGTTGGTGTACTTGTCGTTGCCTACGGAGGAGTTGTCACCTACGGAAACGCAGTTCTCGATGGTCACAACGCTGTTGCTCTTGTCGATCAGGCCGATGAAGCCGCCGACCCAGCCGCGGGTTGCGGCCTGTGCGTAGATGTTGGAGAAGCAGTTGCGGATGGTAGCGCCGCCTTCGAGAGTCACGCCGAAGAAGCCGCCTACCTGCGAGCCGCCGATGACTTCGCCCTTGGCATAGGAGTTGGTGATGGTGATGCCGTCGGCGTCGCCTGCCACCAGACCTACGTGGTCATTGCCGTATACGCAGCCTACGATGGCTACTTCCTCGAGAGTGGCCGAGCCGCCGCCGATGAGGCCCACGTGCTTGGCGCCCTGGATGCCGCCGTCGATGACGAAGTCATAGAATGCGATGTTCTTGAACGATGCGCCGGCTACCTTGCCGAAGAGGCCGTGGTCGCTGCTGTCGTCGCCGGTGAAGTCGAGACGGAAGCCCTTGACACTGTGGCCCTGGCCGTCGATGCTGCCGGTGAAGATGGTGTTGCCGTCGTTGCAGAAGCCGTTGAAGTCGAGACCGGTGAGGTCGATGTCGGCGGTGAGCACGTAGTCAAGGCCGGGGTTGCGGCGGATGTTGATGAAGTCCTGTGCAGTGGCCACATTGATGGCTTCGCCGGCGAAACCTACGTTGACCATGAAGGTGTCGCGACCGTCGACGGAGAAGAGACCCGAAAGGGCAGCGGGAAGAGATACCTTAAATTCGGCTGAACCTGCGCCGCCGTACAGGCCGTCTTCATTGCCGGCGTAGATGGCGTATTCTTCAGGAACGATGCATGCGATGCCTTCGCCGGTGAGCTGGGCGATGTCGATGTCCTGACCCCACGAGCCCATGATGACGTTGTAGTACCATGCTTCGGTGCCGGCCACATAGTTGAGGGCGACGCCGTCCTCGGAGGGAAGGTTGAAGAACGATACTGCAAGAGGAGTGCTCATCCACTTGAGGACGGGGAGCATATAGCCTTCGGAGCCGGGGAGGAACTTCCAGTCGTTGTCGAAGTCCCAGCCCAGGGTGGTGGTGTACCAGTCCTTGGTGCGTACCTGATCCTTGGTGACGAGGGCGCCGCGGTCGCTGTCGGCTTCGCCGGCGGTGATCTCCACGCCATTGCGGATGGTGTACTTGGTGACGTAGTTGTTCTCCAGGATCATCTCGCGGCCTGCAAGGTTGATGAGGCAGCTTTCGTTGCCTGCGCCTGTCTCGGTGACAGCTGCGGCCACACAGTTGCGGATGTAGGACTGGGGGCTGCTGCTGTCAAGGAGCGAGACGATGCCGCCGAGGTTGGTGCCGTCGTTGCGGTAGGTCTCGAGCGTGCCGCAGAAGAGACAGTTCTCGACGTTGCCGTTGTTGAGGACGCCTGCGATACCGCCTGCCTGATATTCGCGTGTGATCAGGACGGCGTTCGACAGACAGTTCTTGACGGTGGCGCCGCCGTTGAGGTCACCTACGAAGGAAGCGACGTGGTCGCGGCCCTGGATGGTGGACTGCATCACTACGACGTTGCTGATGACGCCCGAACCGGTGGTCTTGCCGATGATGGCGGCATTGGCGTTGCCGATGATGCTGGCGTTGATGAAGCCGAGGTTGCGGATGAAGGTACCGTCGAAGTTGGCGATGAAGCCTGCCTCGTTGGCGTCCTTGTTCTCGAAGCGGAGGTTCTTGATGAAGTGGTTCTGACCGTCGAGCGAGCCGCTGAAGTTGGGGATGGGCTTGAAGTCGACGCCTGCCATATCGATGTCGGCAGTGAGGACGAAGCCGCCCGAAGGATTCTTGCGGATCTTGTCGAAGTCGGCAGCGGTGGCGATAGTGTTGTCCATGTGCTGCACGTCGAAGGTCACAGTCTTGGTATAGCCCTTGGAGAAGCTGTCGCCTGTGGTCTCGAATGTGATGGTCACGGCACCTGTGCCGCCGAAGGTGATTTCAGTACCGCTGACCGATGCGACGGAGGAGTCGCTGGTCTTGATGGTCACGGCGCGGTTGAGGGAGCTGACGGGAGCAGCGTTCCATACGTTGCCGGTGTAGACTTCCTCGGGAGCGGCCACGGTGTAGATGTAGTCGCCGTCGACAGGCAGGGTCATGCCCTTGAGGACGGGATAGTTGCCGTCGGTGAGGGTCCATGCGGCGCTGCTCCAGCCCAGAGTGGTATAGGTCGAAGCCTTCTTGAGGTCGGCTGCCGGAGTGAGGATACCGTTGAAAGTGGGATCGGTATTTTCCTCGGTGTTCTCGTAGGGTTCGCCCGTGCTGACGTTGTAGCGGACGGTGGCTTCGGAGGTGAGGTTGTCAGTTGCGTCAACGTTGGAGTTCTCGTTGAGGATACCGCCGACAACGCCCATGGTGTAGCGCTGACGCTTCTCCATGATGGGGAATTCGCCCATCACACCGGTAATCTTCGAGGCGGCCGAGACGTTGGCTCGCACGGTGGTGGTGCCGTCCTCGACGAATGCCACGATACCGGCGCTGCCGCCGTAGGCACCTTCACGGGCCTGGCCTGCGAAGAAGGAGTTGGTGATGGTGTTGTTGCCCTTCGACCAGCCTACAAGACCGCCGGCCTGATAGTCGGTGCTGTACACGTTGACGGTAGAGAAACAGTTCGAGAGTGTGGCGGCGTCCTCGCCCATGTCGCCGGCGATACCGCCGATATGGTCGCGGCCGCGGACATAGCCCGAAGTCATGACGGCGTCGACAGTACCGTTGCCGCAGATACGGCCTACGAGGATGCCGACGTGTTCGTGAGCCTGTACGTCGGCGGCCACGATGCGCACGTTGCTGAGGGTAGCGCCCTGAGCGTAGCCGAAGAGACCGGCGTAGTCTGCTTTGTCGTCGTTGATGACAAGGCCGGCGATGGTGTGGCCGTTGCCGTTGAATTTACCGGTAAACGGAGCGTTCTGTGTGCCTATAGGGGTCCATTCGCCCGTGAGCTTGATGTCATTGGCAAGCACATACTCGCCGGCGGGGTCGTTGGCCATGGCGCGGAGTCCGGCCTCATCGGTGATCTGCGTCTGTGCGAACGCTGCCGATGCTGTCAGGGTAGCTGCCATAACCATTGCCGCCTTCATTTGTAGTTTGTGTTTCATAATGAATTAGGTATTAAGAGGTTTAGGTGTTAATCTCTCGTTTATTTGATTTAACAGTAACTGTGAATTATCTGATGATGAGACGCGAGGCGTCGGAGGTGAGGCGTGCGCCCGTCTCGCCTACGGCTTCGAGCGTATAGATGTAGCATCCGGAGGAGAGCGTCAGGGTGCAGGGAGCGCTCCAGAGACCGCCGCGTGCGGGCTGAGCGTCGAGGGCGACGGTGGCAGCGTGGCGTCCGGTCAGGTCATAGACGTGCATGGTGACGTCCGAGAGTGCTTCGGGTGCGCTGAAGGAGACGGTGGTGAAGTCGCTGCAGGGATTGGGGGCGTTGCCTGCGAGTGTGATGGTGCGGCTGCCGGCAGGAGCTGCTACGGTGCTGATGCCCGACTCGGAGGCGCGGCGTCCGTAAAGCGAGAACTCGTAGATGCGCGCTGTGGCACCGCCCTGCTCTCCTTCATTGACCTGGAGGCGGAAGCGTGTGGCCTGCACGGCGCCGACGGTGCGGCTGACGCGGTTGGCGGTGTTGTCGGTGACAACGTCGATGTCCTTCCACGAGCTGCCGTCGTGATACTGCACCTTGAAGCGGCGCGAGATTTTGTCGAGACCCTCGCATCCGGCGTTGAGGAGCGACCACCGTAGAACGGTGACGGGTTCGTCGAAGGCGTATTCAAGCCAGGAGTTCGACGATGTGCAGCACCACTTGGTGGATGAGTCGCCGTCGGCTGCGAAGCGGCCGTCCTCGCTGTCGTTGACCTTGCCCGAAACGGTGATGCGGTCAGGCACGAGGTAGCTGCCGAAGTCTTCGGAGCCGGCCGTGGCGCCCAGCTCCCTGTAGTCGTGGTATACGCGGACCTCGGTAGCTGCACGGGTATCGTCGTTCTCATTGTCGCTCAGTGTCATGGCGAACACGCAGAGCGAGTCGTCGTCGGGGAGGGTCAGCTCGGCGGCATCGTCGGGCAGCTCGATGAGGTACTTGTATATATAGAGGAAGTTGTAGATTTCGTCCTTGGCGGTGCGGGTGTTGTGCGAGTGGGTGGCCTTGAGGGCTACTTCGTCATGACGGTAGGAGGCGCCTTCGTTGAACTGTGTCTCGGCCGAGCCTACATATCCGCTGACGTAGGGGACTGCGAGCGTGAATTCCGAATCACCTGCGCGGAAGACGCCCTTCGAGCCGTCCTTGTCAAGCGAAGCGGCCAGGATGTAGAGCTTCCGGCAGTCGTCGGAGCGGTCGAGAGCCACGGTCTGACCCTTGCAGAGGACGACGTTGTCGGCGTGGTTGGTCCTGTCGCCGAAAGCGAAGGTGACGCCGTCGGCATCGAGTACGTCAGGGATGAGTTCGGCCGGGAAGGCGAGGTCGTGGTCGCCGTTGCTGCGCATCGAGTTCCAGCTCATCATGTCGCTGTTGTAGTCCAGAGCCACGTGACGGCTGACTGAGGCATCAGGAACGGCCGATGCCTCGGGCGCGGCCAGACGCACGGCGAAGGTGCGCGGCTGATAGCGGCCGATGTCGAAGCGGATGCTGCGGCCGTCGACCGACAGGGGTGCGGCCCCGTCGATGGCTTCCTCAAGGCCGTTGACCTCGCGTGCGGAGATGATGTCGGCAGGGAATGTGAGGGTCAGGCCGGTATGGTCGGCGCCCGTCCACTCGTAGAGGCGTACGACGGTCTCGTCGCTCTGCTCGGCTTTCTTGAGGGCCTTGACGGAGACGGCGTCGCTGTTGAGCGAGGCGAAGCTGAACTCACGTCCGAGCGAGCCGGCATGACGCGGAGCGCGGAAGACGGTGAGCGGCTGGTTGACCTTGGAGGCCTCCATCTGCGTCAGCTGGCTCCACGACCCTTCGTGGGGGAAGAACGACACGGTGAAGTGATGCACGCCCAGGTCCTGGAACGCCTGATAGGCGTAGCCCGAACCGGTGCGAGGCGTGTGGATGAGGGTGAGCCGGAGATTGCTCTTCTCGGGCATGTCCCAGCCATACTTGCTGTCGTTGATGACCGACACACCGTAGAGGCCGTTATCGCCCGTCATGTCGGCCCACTGGTGCCCCTGCATCTCGAAGAGGCTCGAGGAGTTGACGCCGCGCTCGATGGTGCCCAGGGATATGTCGTAGGTGACTTTGCTGAAAGTGCTGCGGGTGGTCATGGCGAGCTTCAGGAGGGTCTCGCGGGTCTGCCAGTCGACTTCGTTGACCATGTCCACACGGTCGCTGACGGCCGACATGCGGACGTAGTGCACGAAGGTCGAGCCGGCCTTGGTGCGCTGCACGCGGAAAGACTTGCGGAGCGGACCGTCCTCGGCGAGGGTGATTTCGACGTTCTCGTTGACCGTGGCCACGGGAGTGCCCGACACAGTATTATATGTAATCTCCCACGCCGGCCATGTGGTGGACTCGTCGTCGAGCATCTGCATGGATGGAGCGCTCATGAGGAGACGTTTGTTGACCACGTCGTAGAGGTTGCAGTCGCCCTTGGAATCAAGGGTCGTACGGTAGCGGCCATTGGATATCTGACGGGAGGCGAGGTCGGCCGTGAGGCCTGATGTGAGAGTGCACTGCTCGCCGAGACGTACGTCATAGACGGCATATCCGAGCGAGGGAACGGTGGCTGCGAAGATGACCGTGGCCATGCCTTCGGCGGCATCGTAGCCGGTGACCTGGGCGAGTACCTCGCGGCCGTCCTTGTCGAACACGCGGACACCGTCGGGACGGGCCGCACAGGGCAGCTGTGCCTCGGCCACATCGGTGCGCTCGAACGACAGAGGGTTGTAGACAACGGCTGCCGTGCCCTCCACCTGCGTGTCAAGGCAACGGGCTGTGGCGCCTACTGCGGTCTCAAAGGCATCGGCGAAAGCCTTGTTGGCCATGACGTATTCGTTCTGCGAATAGATGTATGCCTTGGGGATGGACGTGCCGGTGATGCCGTCGTGGTGCGCCTGCCAGAGATTGTTCATCCACGCGTCGCGGAGGGCGGCACGCGGATAGTCGGCCACGCCGAGCCACTCGGCGGCGGCGGAAGCCTTCTCGGCGGCATCGGCAAGGAGTTCGTTGCGGCGGTTCCAGCGCTTGAGCATGGCCTGGGATGAATACGAGCCCACACCGTGGACAGTCATGGGAAGCTCGCCGTCATATACCTGGAAGCGCGAGTGATCGTTCGACGCAAAGTAGTCGAATATCTCGTCGGGCGAGGCCAGGCGCACCTTGACGGGACCGTCGGAGTTCACGCTGTAATCGAGCCAGTAAGGGGTGTTGTTGCCGTCGGAAGAGGGATCATCTCCGAGGGCTCCGCCTCGGTCGCTGCGCGGACCCACATAGCGCACCTCGGCGGCGAGGCCGTAGCGCTCGTAGTTCTCGCGTGCGGCGTTCTCGGCCCATGACTCGCGCGAGTTGTCCTTATTATACTCCTCATGGGAGTCGTAGGGGTGAGGCTTGTAGATGGCGAAAATCTGCGAGCCGTCCACGCCCTGCCATATACCCCAGGGAGCGAGCCGGTCGTACTGTGCCGAGCCCCAGGCGAGTTTGGCGGTGTGAAAACCCTTCATGCCGCAGTGCTTCGCCAGCGACGGAAGTGCGTAGGAGAAACCGAAGCAGTCAGGGAGCATGATGTCGTAGCCGCCGCGCACCCCGAATTCCTCAGAGAAGAAGGTGTGGCCGTAGAGCCAGTTGCGCATGATGGACTCAGCCGACGACACCATCACGTCGTTGGCGTCGACTGAGCATCCGGAGACGTGCCATCGGCCGTCGGCGATATATTTTTTCAGGGTCTCGTACTGTGCCGGGTAGTATTCTTTCATCCACTTGTACCGGATGGCGCCCTCGAAGTTGAGCATGAAAGCAGGGTACTTCTCGAAGAGGGCGAAGTTGTCGACCATAGTCTTCCTGACGTACTCGTCGATAGTGTTCTTAACATCCCAGTTCCACTGAGTGTCGAGATGAGTATCGGAAATGAAGAAGAGAGTCTTATCCTCGGCCTGAGCGAAAGCACCGGTCGCAGTAAGCAGTATTAAAGGGAGAATTGTTTTGGGTCCTGTCATGGGATTAATTTCTCGGTATATTTTTGCTGTCAGGGAGGTCCGGCTGACGATGCAAAGTTATGCTACATATATTTTAAAAGGTTTAGGAATAATGACATTTTAGTTCACATCCGCGCATACAGCTTATTTTTACATATTTGTCACTATTCAATACTACAATCCGGTTCCACATCGGCACAAAAACCATGACACAAAATCAGACACACCGGGCCGCGTCAGATAGATACACCTCTGATATCCCGACTTATAAATAAAGCGGACCGCTCATTCGGAGCGGTCCGCAATTCTCAATCAATGCAAATATTTTCCCGAAGGGATAACGGCTGATTTGTCATTATTCATGACCAAACGGCACTTACTTCACGAAAATTTTAGACACCTTAGTACCCTGACGGCGCACATAGACACCTGACTGCGGCTGACGGACACGACGGCCCTGAAGGTCGAAATATTCGACAGGGGCGTCAGCGTCGGCTGAATCGGAGAGAGAAACTCCGGCGATGACAGATTTCTGGCCATGCACATCGAAGGCGAACACGCGCGATGTATGAGCGTTCATCTGATCGTTGAAGCGGGGCACTTCGAGCTTGACGTAGCGTGCGCGGACGGGCGATTCGAGGACGTCCTCCTTGATAGCTTCGTCACCAGTATTGGCACGGCTCACGACAGTCTTCCAGCATTTGTTGCCGTCTTCCTTGGGCGTGATGAGCTTGAGGTCGGGGCGCTCTTCGGATACGAGGATGTTGTAGTGGTCGATATTCTCGTCTTTTTCGAGGGTCTTGCAGTCGCGGATGGTGAACTTCGTGATGTCGTAGGTGTCTTCAAGGTCGAGCACGACATACTTGATGGGGTCATTGTTGTAGTCGGCCTTGTAGAAGCACCATTTGTTGCCGGAGTTGTCGTAGACACCGTTGATGAGGTTGAGAGCGGACTCGCGCTCGTTCACCCGGTCGTAGGTCTTGAGGATAGTTTTGCCGATACTGACAATGTCCCCGCGGTCAAAAGGGCGGCTGAACTCTCCGTAGATGTCAGCGCCGTAGATGCGGATGGCATTTTCCTTGTCGCCATTGTCCTGACGATAGCCGCGTGTGAAGACGGCCTTTACGAAACGGCCTTCGATGGGTTCGAACGTCTCGTACTTCTCGGCCTGGTCGCCGACTTCGGTCTTGTGGAGCACTTCGGTCCAGTCGTTGCCGTCGTCGCTGACGTATACCCAGTACTCGGGGACATTGCCGTTGCCGGGCTCGTGGCCCTCGACGTCGTCGAAGCCGAAGCCGTCGAACTTATAGTAGTCGAAGAATTCCCAGATGACCCAGGGCTGCTCGTTGCGGTTGTCGCACCACTTCTTGTTCGGCATCCAGTGACGGGTGTTCAGGTAGAAGGCCGACTCGCCGCTGCCTGCGTCGCCGCTCGAAGAGTGGATGTAGCAGCGTGCCTTGCCCATGGCCTCACGGGGGAAGACATTGATGATGCGCGGATCGATGCTCGACTCGATGACAACTGGGTCGCCGAAGCGCTCGGCCGTGGCGGGGTCATAGACGGCGACACCCACGAAGGAGTCGGCGCAGCCGTAGTAGAGATACCACTTGTCGTTGTTGTAGACCAGACCTTCGATGAAGACGGTGCCGTCTTTATATTGACCGCTCTTCTCGGCGTCGTCCATCGGGCGGAAGAAGGGATTGTCCAGACGGCCGATGACCTTGGTGGGGTCGTTGAGGTCGAAGAGAGCCTGACCGGCGGCGTAGGTCGATGCCGGATAGTTCATGTCGGCCTTGTGGTCGCCGGCGTTCTTGCCGTTGTAGAAGAGGAGGATACCCTTGTCGGTGAGGATGGCGGGAGGACCGCACTCGGTGAGCTTGCTGTCGAAGTAGCCGTCACGGGGCTGCATGAGTTTAATGGGTTCGTTGCCATTGGCTTCGTCCACGTAGGGCTTCCAGTTGATCAGGTCGTCGGAAGTAGCCAGGAACACGGCATCCTCGCCCCAGTACATGAGGTACTTCTCCTCACCCTTGAAGTTGACTTTAGCAGCCACCTGCTTGCCGTCCTTGATTTCGGTGACGATGGAACCGCTCTTGCAGCTGTGGCGCTCGAACTTGTCGGGATATGCCTTGTTGAACGCGAGGCCCTGAGTGGTCCAGTGCTCCAGGTCGTCGGATGTGGCGATGGCCAGACGGGGAATACCGTCCTTGCCGCGGCTCCACGCGGTATAGGTCATGACGTAGAGGGTCTTGCCGTCGATTTCGGCGGCTACGACACGCGGATCCTCACAGCCGCCTTCCCACTCATACTTCTCAGACAGCTCGGTTTTGGTGGGATAGAACACCGGTTCGGCCCAGCGCTTGGCTACGGTGATGCCGTCCTCGGCCATCTGAGCAAGACCGATACGCGATGTACGGCCGCCGATGCCGGCGTTGGGATTATCCTCGGCACGGTAGAGGACGTAGATGGTGCCGTCCTTGACGACTGCGGCAGGATTGAATGTGTCTGCACCTTCCCACGCTACAGCCTCACCCTTCATAGGGCAGTTGAATGTGCTTTCTACGATAGGTTTGATGATGGGATTGACTCCCTCTGGCCGGACGAATCCGCCGAATGCCCAGTCGGGAAGCGGATTGTCGGATATCTGAGCCACCGATGTCGCGGCGATGCCGAGGCAGATGAGACTCAGTAATCGAGATGATTTCATAAGTTTTTTGGGTTTATTGGCTGGTTTAGTTATTAGAGGTCGGACCTGTCAGACATACCGGCATGCCTGAAGGGGGCACCGACGAGGGGTCGGACGCCCAGTCGCGGTTGGGACGCGGGCCCATGCGGAGTACGAGCTTGCCTCCTCCGATGAGTGCCGAATGAGGAATCCACGACTTATTCCAGGGTTTGCCATTGAGGGTGGCGGACTGGATGTACTTGTTGTCGGCCGATGCGCCGGGAGCTTCGATGACGAATGACTTTCCTGACGGCAGCGCTATCTCGGACTTGCGGAAGAGAGGGCTGCCGATATTATAGAGCGGAAGTCCGGGGGTGACGGGATAGAGTCCGATGGCCGAAAAGACCACGAACGAAGTCATACCGCCGCCGTCCTCGTCGCCCGGTACGCCCATGAGGTCGGGCCGGAACCACGTGGCGAGCATCTTGCGGATGCACTTCTGTGTCTTCCACGGCTTGCCTGCGTAATTATAGAGATAGGGGACGTGGAGCGACGGTTCGTTGGCCATCGAGAACTGCCCGACGTTGCCCGTATGGTCGGGCAGCTGCGAGTAGAAGTCGTATTTGCCACGTCCGAGAGGTTCTGCGAACGTACGGTCGAGATTGGCTGCGAAGGCATCGGGGCCGCCCATGAGGCTGACAAGGTCGGCGACGTTATGCGGCACGTCCCAGCGGTAGACCCATCCGTTGTTCTCTCCGTAGTACTCGCGCGCGCCCTGACCGCCGGAGTAGCGGTAGTCGAACGGCTCGATCCACTTCCCTGCCTCGTCCTTGGGATGAAAGAAGGCGGTGGACTCATTGAAGATATTGCGGTAATTCAGAGAACAGAGGGCATATTCGGCGGCCTCATCGCCGCGTCCGAGAGCCAGTGCGATGACCGCGAGGCACCACTGGTCGTAGGCCGTGCCGAGGGTGACGGCCACAGGCTGACGCTTCTCCCAGGGATGTACGTTGGGGTCGGTCTCTGCCTCGCCGGGACGCAGAGCCGGGATGTAGCCGTGCTCGCGGTAGAAGGCGTCGAGGCGTCCTGCCGGCTTGCCCGACCACGGGGCGAGGGTCTTCTCCTCGATGCCGCGGCGGCAGTAGTCATAGGCACGGGCCGTGTCGACGGCAAGTCCCTTGACGACAGCGTCGGCCACGGATGCCACGGCATGGTTGGAGTTCATGCGGCGGCTGTCGCCCGTGATCTCGGGGAAGGTGGGCATCCAGCAGTTGCCCATCTGCTCGGCCATGCGAAGGTATGACTCAAGGATGGCCTCCTCGCGGTCGGGAGCGAGGATGACGCGCAGGGGATGCGCGGCGCGGTAAGTGTCCCATATCCAGTCGTCGGTATAGAACGGCACACCGCCGTCGTCGTGCACGCGGCCGTCGCAGGCGCTGAAGTAGCGTCCGTCCTCACTGAGGCATACAGGACGCTCGCAGGTGCGGTAGAGCGACGTGTAGAACACACGCTTGTCGTCCTCGCTGCCGCCCGTGACGCGAATCTTCGAGAGATAGTCGTTCCATACGCGGCGACCTTCGGCGGCTACGGCGGCGATGTCGAAGCCCCGGATCTCGCGGCGGAGGTTGTTCCGGGCCTGCTCGACACTGATGAGCGACACGCCGTAGCGTGCGCGCAGAGTGCGGGTGCCTTCGGGGAAAGTGACCACCGCACATACATCACGGCCTTCGGCGGAGCGGCGCGATGCGTCGGCACGGCTGCCGTCAAGGATGCCGCATGACTCGGGCGCCGTGTCGAACTCCATATAGATGTATATCGACGTATTGCCACCCAGACGCTGCCGGCCGCTGACTGTGGCGCCGTCGGTAGTGACGGCACCGTCGCGGCTCGTCAGGAGCAGCCGGGGAGCGCCATACCCCTCGAAGCCTATGCTGTATATGGCCGACTGATGCGACACGGCGTAGTCAACGGTCATGGTCTCGGCAAAACCGACAGGGCTTATGTCGACATCGTAGGCGTAGGGCCGGATGTGCTCATTGTCGTACTCGTAGTCAATGACCGGAGCGAGAGGCGCTTCCTGACAGACGCTGAGGCAGAAGGCCGAACGCTCGCGGTGGTGCGTCACCACCAGGGGCAGCCCCGAGAGCGTGACCGACGTGTAGTCGGCACGCCCCGGGTATACCCTGAGCAAACTGTTGGGAAGATGGATGGTCGGGAATGTCGGCACCAGCAGATGACTGATATTCCCTATGTACGGGTCGACATAGTCCACGGGCTCGGTCCCGGCCTCCGCAGAGAGAGGCGCGAGAAGGGCCAAGGCCATGACGCACCGGATGATGGGTCTGAACTTCATATGTGTCGGTCCGGGGGTGAGGTCAGATTTCGTTGGACATGGAGTAGGGAGCGTCCTCGGGGAGCGTGCCGCGGTCGGTGGCAGGCTTGGTGTCCATGTCGAATTTCAGCCTGGCGCCCTTGAGGAGCTCGGCGTAGTCGAGGTAGTTGTGGTTGTACTTCTTGCCGTTGAGTTTCAGCGACTTGACGTAGCAGCGCTCGGATGAGGGAGCCGAAGCCGTAATCTCGATTTTCTTGCCGTTGGCCAGCGAGACAGTGGCCTTGTCGAAGAGAGGAGCCCCGAGCACGTACTGACCCGAAGCCGGGCAGACGGGGTAGAAACCGAGGGCGGAGAACACATACCACGCCGAAGTCTGGCCGTTATCCTCGTCGCCGCAGTAGCCGTCGGGACCGGCGTGGTAGAGACGGTCCATGGTCTGACGGGTCCAGTACTGGGTCTTCCAGGGCTCGCCGGCGTAGTTATAGAGGTAGATCATGTGCTGGATAGGCTGGTTGCCGTGGGCGTAGTTGCCCATGCCGGCAATCTCCATCTCGCGGATTTCGTGGATGACACCGCTGTAAGCGCCCTGATCGAATACGGGAGGCATCGCGAAGATGGTGTCGAGCTGAGCCACGAATGCCTTGTTGCCGCCCATCAGGTCGATGAGTCCCTGCACGTCGTGGAATACCGACCAGGTGTAGTGGAGCGAGTTGCCCTCGGTGAAGGCGCCGCCCCATGCCACGGGATTGAAAGGAGCCATGAAGGTGCCGTCGCTGTTGCGGCCGCGCATCAGTTTGCTCTCGGGGTCGAAGATATTGGCATAGTTTCCGGCACGCTTGCGGTAGAGGTCGATTTCCTCCTGGGGACGGCCGAGTTTCCTGGCGGTCTGCCAGATGCACCAGTCGTCGTAGGCGTACTCGAGGGTGCGTGCGGCGCTCTCGCGGATGTTCACGTCATAGGGCACATAGCCGAGCCTGTTGTAGTACTCGAAGCCGAGACGGCCCGACGACGACACGGTGGGATGGACGGCATTGGCGCCCTTGAGCATACCTTCGTAAAGCTCGGTCTCCGTGCCCTTGGTGTACAGACCCTTGAGGATGCCGTCGGCCACGACGGAGGCGGAGCTGTTGCCCACCATGCAGCCGCGGTGTCCGGGGCTCGACCACTCGGGATAGAAACCGCTCTCGCGGTAGAAGTTGAGCCATCCGTCCTGCATCCGGGCGGCTTCATCGGGCCACACGAGGTTGACCAGAGGGAAGAGTGCGCGGAAGGTGTCCCAGAAGCCCGTGCCCGTATAGAGGTATCCGTCCTCGATGCGTCCGTTGGAGGGGCTGTAGTGGACCGTGCGTCCGTCGGCGGTGACCTCGTGCATCTTGTGGGGGAAGAGTACCGTGCGGTAGAGGCATGAGTAGAAGGTGCGCAGGTCGTCGATATCGGAGCCCTCGACATTTACGGCGCCGAGAACTTCGTTCCAGCGGTCGCGCGCGGCAGTCTTGGTGTCCTCGAAGGTCATGCCGTCGAGTTCCTTGAGATTCTGTCGGGCCTGTTCGAGACTGACGAACGATGTGGCCACCTTGGCTCCGACTTTCTCGCCGCGCGAAGTCCTGAAACCTACGGCTGCACCGGCGTGCTCCGAAGCGACCTCGTCGCGGGCGCGGACAATGTTATAGTTGTCCCAGACAGCCGAGCTGTCGAAGGGCTTGTCGAACTGAATGACGAAGAAATTGCGGAAGTTCGACGTCACGCCGCCGCTGTTGCGCGTGGAGTAGCCTACGACACAGTTCTCCTCGGGGATGACCTTGACCCACGAGGCACGGTCGAAGCCGTCGATGACCACGTAGCTGTCGTCAGCCTTGGGAAAGGTAAACTGAAAGTATGCGCATCGGTCGGTCGGCGCAATCTCTGTGGTGACGTCGTACTCGGCCAGATACACCTTATAATAATAAGGACGGGCTTCCTCGGTCTTGTGCGAGAACCAGCACTGGCGCTCATTCTCGTCTATCTTCAGGCCGCGCGTCATGGGCATGAGCGACATCTCGCCGAAGTCATTGATCCACGGGCTGGGACGATGAGTCTGCTTGAAGCCGCGGATTTTGTCGCTTACGTAGGTGTACGACCAGCCGTCGCCGTTGCGTCCGGTCTGAGGTATCCACTGGTTCATGCCCCAGGGAAGAGCCACAGCAGGCACAGTGTTGCCGTTTGAAAGGGAAAACTTTGAATCGGTACCCATAAGAGTGTTGACATAGTCGGCCGGATTGTCGACGGCTGCCGCGCTTATGGCAAGGGCACTTGCGGCCACAAGGGATGTAAATCTCCGATTTAGAAAGTGCATATGATGTATGATTTTAAGGTTTTTCAGTGGTTTGATGCCGCAAAGTTACAATCAATTGCCAGAACGGAGGTGAGTGTCAGCGATAAAAGGATAATCAACAGTGACAGAATCCACGAAAAGGTGGATTCTGTCACTATTCTTTACTTAATTGTCATGCGTATGAGAATAATCCGGCATCGTCTGTACAAATCCGAAACAGGGCACAGTGCGGCACGGTGTCAGTTCGACTTGCGGTATTCTTTGGGCGTCATGCCGTAGATTTTCTTGAAGTCGGCATAGAAGACGGTCTTGTTGTTCATGCCCACCTTATATATAATCTCCTGGATGGAGAGGTCGGTGGTGAGAATGAGATTGGCAGCGTAGGCATAGCGGTAGCGCTTGACGAACTCGTTCGGAGTGTACGGGGTGAACTTCTTGAACTTGCGGTAGAGTGTGCGGAGATCGACACCTACGGCCTCTGCGAGCGCGGCAGGCTTGAGACGCGTCTCGTCGTTGAGATTCTCGACTATAATCTCCTTGATGCGGTCGAAGAACTCCTTCCCTTCGTTGGATATCTCCATGCCGTTCTCAAGCGTGACGGCACTCTCGGAGGAACGGTAGTAATCGCGGTCGTTGTCCTTGCGCTGGAGCAGACGCGCCGCCACGACTTTGAGGAAGTCGGGGTTGAAGGGTTTGGTGAGATATGCGTCGGCGCCGGCATTGTAGGCTTCCATCTTATGCTCTTCGGTGATGTTGGCCGAAAGAATGAGGATAGGAAGATGCTTGGCGAACTTATGACTGCGGATAAGCTTGACGAACTCGATGCCGTCGACATCGGGCATCATCACATCGGTGATGACAAGAGCCGGAATCTGACGGTTGACGGCCTCGAGAGCCTCGGAGGCACTGGTGGCACGCACCACTGTATAGTCGTCCGAAAGGATGTCGGACACGAGCCAAAGAATATCCGGATTGTCGTCGACCACCAGCACGACGGGCTTGCTTCGGAAGTCGACGGCAGGGAGAGGGGGGCGCTCGGCGAGAGTGCTGTGGTGCTCGTGCTCTATCTCCAGAGGCGGAAGGGTGATGATGAACCGGGTGAACTCGCCGACGTTGCTCTCTACCTTGATTTCGCCTTTGAGCCTCGACACGAGCTCATGGCAGATGTAGAGCCCCAGACCGTGGCGCGAGGCCATGTCGCGGTAGCTGTTGCGGTCGACGTTGTTGAATACGGTGAACTTGTCGAAGATGCTCTTGAGGTCGGCCGGAGCTATGCCCGAACCTGTGTTGTAGACATCGATAACGAGATTGCCCTGCCCGTCAAGGTCAGCCGACACGCGTATCTCGCCGCCTTTGGGCGTGTACTTGAAGGCGTTGGATATCAGATTGGTGACTATCTTGCCCAGGCATGATATGTCGGTGTTCCACCGCAGGTCGGGCACGCGGTTGACGGCTTCGAAGCGGATGTCGTTCTCGCGCGCTATCTGGTCGTACGATGTAATCCAGCGGTCGAAGACATAGTCTGTGCGCACAGTCTGCACCTTGATGTTGGTGAAACTGCCCTCTTCCATGTTACGCACATCCAGAATCTCCTCGACCAGCTCGTTGAGGTGACGGCTGTGCCAGCGCAGGGAGTCGATGTAGGGGTCGAGCTTGCGCCGCTCGTCCTCGTCGATGTTCTTGTGGAGCACGTCGCACATGCCCATAATCATGGTCAGAGGGGAGCAGAGTTCGTGCGTGATGTTGGTGAAGAACTCCATGCGGTCGTTGTGGAGCTGCTCCTGCTCTTTCTCGTAGAGCTGGAGCTGCATCTCGCGCCGCTTGCGCTGCATGATCTTGCGCGAGCGCATCACAGCCGCTGCCGCCACGCCTATGATTATCAGCAGATAGAGCACTATGGCCCAGGAAGTGGCATACCAGGGAGCCTCGATGACGATGGGAAGCGAATACTCGGTGGCGCTGTCGGCGCATGCGTCCAGGCGGCATTTGACCTTGAGGGTGTACTTGCCCGGCGGAAGATTGTTGAAAGTCACCTCGGCGCTGGAGCCCGCGTTGATCCAGTTGCCATTGTAGCCTTCGAGACGGTACCAGTAGTTGATGGCCTCGCCGTTGACATAGTCGAGGGCGGCGAATGATAGCCTGAATACATTCTGCTTGTAGGACAGGCGCAGAATCCCGTCGTCGTCAAGGAGGAGATTGTCGGCGTTCTCGACGCCATTGATCTGCAGAGACGTGAACTTGACCGGAGCGTCATAGCCGACATTCCTCGACGGCAGCTGCTGGTCAGGGCTGATGACGACGATGCCGTTGAGAGCGCCGAAGATGATGTTGCCGTCGCTGGGCGACACGTATCCGGCGTTGTCGCAGAACTCTGTGATCTCGCCGGTACGTCCGGTGATATTATATACGGTGCGCGTAGACGGATTGCTGACGGCGAGACCCTTGTTCGTACTGAGCCAGACGTTGCCGCGCGAATCTGGAATGACAGCATGGACCATGTCGTTCGACAGACCGTCGTCACGTGTCAGGACGGTCATCAGCTCGGGAGCGTCGCTGTCGCGGCAGTCCAGGACGCCGGCTCCGGCACTCGAGCCGAAGAAGAGGCGTCCGTCGCCGCTGTAATTCAGGCATATGATGTCGCCGATACCGGGCATGCCGGCCGTGACAGCCTCGACGAAATTGTATTTGTGCGTATTGAGGTCGAAGCGCACGATACCCAGACCGCCGCGGCATCCGATGTAGAGGTAGCGGCCGCGGTCACACGCGACGGAGTATATCTCGCTGCAGAGATACTCGCCGTTGCGGAAGGTGAACGACTCTGTGCTCACCACACGGCCTTCGCCCGTGCGGTCTATGACTGCCCTGACGAGTCCGGTGGATGTCGAGGCAAGCCACAGCACCGAGTCGTTCTGCTCGTAGATGTCGTGGATATTGTATATATCACGGCAGCGGAGGGTGACCGGACGCCGGTCCGACCCGCTGAAATAGGAAATGCCCGGTCCCTGAGTGGCCACCCAAACGCGTCCGGGAGTGAACAGACTCTCCTTGATGGCGAACACCTGGTCGTCGGGAAGCCCTTCGGCGCGGCCTATGCGCGTGATGCGCGACTCGGGGATGCGGGCGCGTCCGGCCAGATCATGATAGTCGGAGAGAATGACCAGACCGTTGCCCTTGCTTCCTATCCAGAGGTTATTGTCTATGTCGGTGTAGAATGTGCGTATCGGTTTGGTGAGACCGCCGATGCTCGTTGACGTTATGGTCGAGTACGTGGAATCGCACTCGACCACCTTACGCAGACCGAGACCGTCGGTGGCGACCCACACTATGGGCTGACGCGTGTCGCGGAAGAGATGGAACACACCCGTATTGGTGTAAATCATCTCACGGTCGCGCCCTGAGTGGTCGGCAAGATTGATACGTAGGACTCCCGATGGAGTGAATCCGACGAAGAGTTCGTCTCCGAGTCTGGCAATGCCCGAGACCTGCCCGTAGCGCGCGCGTTCTTCGGAAATATCGGCCATGAACTCGACGTTCTGCGACACCTGGTCGTGATGGTAAATGCGTCCGGCGGTGTCGAAATAGAAGAATCCGCGCTGCGTGCGGAATACTTCGGAGAGCGCCGCGTCATGCAGCCTCACCTTCTCCCAGGAGAAATGCGCGCGGTCAGGACTGTAGCCCTTGCTGAAATCGTACTGCACCTTGTAGGCGAACTGCTCCGGAGGAAAAAACCACACGGTGTTATAATCGGTGGTGACGACCCGGCACGAAGGCAACGCTCCTATCCACTCGGGGACCGGCAGCGGCTCGAACTTGTGGCCGGTGCGGTCATAGTACATGCACTGTCCGTCAAAACTCGATGTGAAGACGTTGCCGAGAGTGTCGACGGCAGTAGTATGGCGCTCGCCGCGAATCTCTGGGTGGTGCTCAAGAGTGCGCAGTTCCCTGGTGGAGAACTTGTCGAAACCCATAGTCGTGAGCACCCACATGCAGCCCGGCTCTGCGCGGCGCAGCTCATAGATGATGTTGCCTGACAGAGAGCCGGGATTATCAAACTCGAACCGGAATACTTTTATACGCTTGCCGTCATAACGGTTCAGACCGTCGTACGAACCGCACCAGAGAAATCCTTCGTCGTCCTGCTCAAGCATAAGAAGACAGTTGTTGGAAAGCGACTCTATATTGGGCGCCCCAATAATCTTATGGCCCGCACTCGCCGGGGCCGCAGACAGCAACGACGAGAGCGAACAGATCACCGCTGCACAGAGCGATGCAATGACACTTTTGCAATCCATAAATCATTCTAAGGTTTACGGGGCAAAAATACCAAAGTGACAATTTTAATCGGTGCTGGATAATGACACGTTAGTACGGAATAGTGACACAGAACTGTCACTATTCATTTTTTTGCGCATTTTCAATAACTGCGCTCGAACATGAGTCTGCGGGCAGTCATGCATGCGCCGATGACGCCTGCGCGCTCGTCAAGACGCGAGCAGATGATGCGGCTGTCGCTGTTGACCAGGCGCAGGGAGTGCTTCTTGACGGCCTGACGGACGGGCTGGATGAGATAGTCGCCCACGGCTGCAAGTGTGCCTCCGATGACCACCAGCTCGGGATTGAAGATATTGATCAGATTGGCCAGATGACGCCCGAGTTTGCGCCCGATGTCCTCAAGAATCTCGATGCAGAGGATGTCTTCGGCATTGATGGCGTCGACGATGTTGCGCAGGGTGATGCTGCCCTGCTCCTCCATCAGGCGCGACAGGCATGACACCTTGCCCTGCGAGAGCGCCTCGGTGACATGGCGGTGGAGCGCCATGCCCGACACCTCGGTCTCAAGACATCCTTTCTTGCCGCAGTGGCAGAGAATCTCGTTGTCGAAGGCATAGACATGGCCGAACTCGCCGGCATATCCCGACTTGCCTCCGTAGACTGCTCCGCTTATAATAATGCCGAGACCGAGTCCCCATCCGAGGTTAACGTAGAGCACGTCCTTCTCTCCCCTGACCGAGCCGCAGAGATATTCGCCGTAAGCCATGGAACGCGAATCGTTGTCTACGCACACATTCATGCCCAGAGCATCGGAAAGCACGTCGGCAAGCGGAGTCTCGTCGAAATTGAAATAACTGTGGCTGTACCCCGTATAGGAGTTGACCCGGCCGCCGATATTGACACATGCGTTCAGAATCTTCGGCAGCTCTATGCCGGAGGATGCGACGAAGTCGCGCACCAGTTCGATGATGCGGTCGAGTTCCTCGCGCACTGCTCCCGTCCAGGGATAAGGAATATCAAACTCCCGGCGGACAATCTCGCCATTGAAATCGGATATGCCCAGATTGAGATGGTCCTTCTTTATATCAATGCCCAGGAAGTAGCCTGACTGAGGATTGAGACCGTATGTGCTGGGGCGCCGCCCGGTCTTCGATTCACTCTTGCCGTAGTCGGTGAGAATCTCCTCCTCGACGAGCTCGCTGACGAGCTTCGATACAGTCGGGACACTCAGATTCAGCTCCTTTGACAGCTCGGGAATCGTCATACTGCGGTTGTAGAAGAATATAGTGATGATACGCTTCTTGGTACTGTTACAATCAGGTGCAATGATGGATGAGAGTGACATAGCCGGTACGAAGTTACTTAAAGCTCAGGTTATCTTTCGCAAAGTTAGCAAAAAAATTTCTAATGACAGGCAAGGTCTGTGAATAAATGTCCGGGGCACCGCAAAGCACGCCGGAGAACGTCAGAACCATATGTCTATAAAAGAAAGAATGATCAGAGCAGAAGCCCCCGGCGATGCCTCCCCGAAAAAGTATAATAAAAAACACATGATTAAAATAAAATATTTGCAAAATGCTTGTACATTTAAAAATGTTTTTGTTATTTTGCAGCATAATCATGTCCCCTTATCCTAAATGCAATCTGCACGACCACACATAATTGCCATACAGGAGCCTGCCAGCAGCAGGTCCGGGGGACGATGTACCGCAAAAGTGTCTGAAGTGACCCGTCTATCTGATACACAATAACAACTCCCCTCCAAACTCAAAAACAACGAACACAATTATGGAGAAAATCAAAGGACTCATCGATGCTCCGTTCACTCCGATGCACGCCAACGGCGACATCAGCGTAGAGCCTATCCCGGCCTACGCCGCCATGCTCGTGCGAAACGGTCTTCGCGGAGTCTTTGTCAACGGCTCGTCAGGCGAGGGATATATGCTCACTCCTGACGAACGCCGCCGGATTGCCGAAGCATGGATAGAAGCCGCTCCCGAGGACTTCAAGGTGATAGTCCACACAGGAAGCTGCTGTCTGCGCGAAAGCATCGGCCTGGCCCGCCACGCCGCCGAAGCCGGCGCCTGGGGCATCGGCGCTATGGCACCTCCTTTTCCGCGCATCGGACGCATCGAAGAGCTCGTGCAATACTGTCAGGCCATAGCCGAAGCCGCCCCCGCACTGCCGTTCTACTACTATCACATCCCGGCATTCAACGGCGCTTATCTGCCAATGGCCAAGCTGCTTGAGGCCGTCGACGGACGCATACCGAACTTCGCCGGCATCAAGTACACCTACGAGAGCCTGTACGAATACAACCAGTGCCGCCTCTACGCCGGAGGTAAGTACGACATGCTGCACGGACAGGACGAGACCATACTGGCATCGCTGGCCCTGGGAGGAGCCCGGGGAGGTATCGGCGGTACCACAAACTACAATGGCCGCGAGCTCACAGGCATCATCGAAGCCTGGAACGCCGGCGACATCGAGACCGCCAGAGAGAAGCAGAACTTCTCACAGGAAGTCATCAACGTGATATGCCGCTACCGAGGCAACATCGTCGGAGGCAAGCGTATAATGAAACTCATAGGCCTTGACCTCGGGCCCAACCGAACACCATTCCAGAACATGACCGATGACGAGGAAGCCGCAATGAAGGCCGAACTCGAAGCCATAGGATTCTTCGACCGCTGCAACAGATAGACCCCGGCCCTCCGCCGAAAGCAGAACACTCACCACCGACACATATATACATATATCAAGAGATATATGACTCGCTGAAAACAATATCCCGGCATCGGGCCGGGACCGCTGCCCCAACCCTTTTCATCTGACAATCAACCACCATCTGAAAAACGCTATCCGCAAGTATGTCTCCGGCCGATGACCAGAGAATCCGACAGCCGGGACACACTCGGACACACCTTCATCACTATGCCATACCATTATCTCTCCGACTTCTCGGAGCTTTACCGCAAGAGCCTGACAGACGACATCATGCCGTTCTGGCTGAAACACGGGCTCGACAGAGTCAACGGCGGCATCTATACCTGCCTTGACCGTGACGGTACAGTCATCGACACGACAAAGTCGGTATGGTTTCAGGGCCGCTTCGGATTCACGGCGGCCTATGCCTACAACAACATCATGAACAACGAACAGTGGCTTGCCGCGTCGAAAAGTTGCCTCGATTTCATCGAGGCACACTGCTTCGACCGGGACGGCCGGATGTTCTTTGAAGTGACAGCCGACGGCACACCGCTGCGCAAGCGCCGCTATGTGTTCTCGGAGTGCTTCGCCGCCATAGCAATGGCCGAATACGCCAAAGCCTCAGGCGACGGCTCTTATGCCGAAAAGGCTCTCACACTGTTCAAAGAGATACTACGCTTCACCGACACTCCGGGACTCCTTCCTGACAAATACCTGCCGGCCCTGAAAGCCATAGGACACTCGGTGACAATGATACTCATCAACACCGCCGCGGTCATACGCGGCGTCATGCCCGACCCGCTGCTCGACGAGCGCATCGACCGGTCGATAGAGCGCCTCAAACTCTTCATCAGACCCGAATTCAAGGCTATGCTGGAGACCGTGACGCCCGACGGAGGTCTTATCGACACCTGCGCCGGACGCACCGTCAATCCCGGACACTGCATAGAGACGGCGTGGTTCCTACTCGACGAGGCGCGCCACCGGGGCCGCGACGCCGAACTCACCCACATGGCCACCACCATACTCGACTGGTCGTGGGACTGGGGCTGGGACCGGGAGTACGGCGGTATCATCAACTTACGCGACTGCCGCGGCCTGCCCTGCCAGGACTACTCGCAGGACATGAAATTCTGGTGGCCGCAGACCGAGGCCATCATAGCTACGCTGAGCGCCTACGAGACCACGGGCAACATCAAGTACCTCCAGATGCACCGTCAGGCCCACGACTGGGCGTGGGCGCACCTGCCCGACCCCGAATTCGGCGAGTGGTTCGGCTACCTGCACCGCGACGGCACCGTGGCGCAGCCTGCAAAAGGAAACATCTTCAAAGGCCCCTTCCACATCCCGCGCATGATGGTGAAGGCAGCCATGCTGTGCTCCGACATACTGGGCGCGCAGCCATAACGCACACGTATGACATGGCCCGGCGAAAAGTTTATTCCTCATCATTTCCACTCCATCATTTTCGCCGGGTCCCGGCATACATTCATTCCGCATACATAAACACGACCGCACCGCACTTCAAATGAGCAATATACGAGCGAAATCATGGTATCCGTGGATGGTGGTGGCACTGCTCTGGACAGTGGCACTGCTGAACTATACGGACCGGCAGATGCTGTCGACCATGCGCGACGCCATGGCCGTGGACATAACCGACCTCGAGAGCAAGCTGATGTTCGGCAAGCTGATGGCGGCCTTCATGTGGATCTACGGCCTCATGAGCCCAGTCTCGGGCATGGTGGCCGACCGCGTGAACCGCAAGTGGCTGATAGTGGGGTCGCTGGCCGTGTGGTCGGCCGTGACGCTGCTGACAGGCTACGCCGAGAGCTACAGCCAGGTCTACGCCCTGCGCGCACTGATGGGAGTGTCCGAAGCGCTGTACATCCCCGCGGCACTGTCGCTCATTGCCGACTACTTCACAGGCAGACAGCTCAGTCTCGCCATAGGCATCCACATGACCGGCCTCTACATGGGTCAGGCCGCGGGCGGCTTCGGAGCCTTCGTCGCCGGGCAGCTATCGTGGCAGGCCACCTTCCACTGGTTCGGCATCATCGGCATAGGATACTCCGTGGTGCTCGTGTTCCTGCTCTACGAGAAGCGCCGGCAGCCGTCCGAAGGGTCGCGTGAAAGTCTCGCCTCCGACCTGCGGACGAATCTTCGCGCCGCCGGAGCCTCGCTGGGGATGCTCGTGACGAACGTAGCCTTCTGGACCATACTCTTCTTCTTCGCATCGTGCTCCATCCCGGGCTGGGCCACAAAGAACTGGCTGCCTACGCTGCTGTCCGACACTCTGGGCATCGACATGGCTCCGGCCGGCCCGCTGGCCACCATAACTATAGCCGCGGCATCGTTCGCAGGCGTCATGACCGGCGGACCGATGGCCGACCGATGGTCGGCCCGCAACCTGCGCGGACGCATATACACCAGCGCCATAGGGCTGCTTATGATGGTTCCCTCGCTCGTGCTTATGGGATACGGCACGAGTCTGGCGGCAGCCTTTGGCGCCGGTGTCCTTTTCGGTTTCGGCTACGGACTGTTCGACGCCAACTGCATGCCGATACTCTGCCAGTTCGTGCCGTCGCGCTCGCGTGCCACAGCCTACGGACTGATGAACATGAGCGGTCTCTTCATCGGCGCCCTGGCCACCAACGTGCTGGGATCGCTGGCCGAGCAGGGCCGCATGGGCGCTGGATTCGCGTGCATGGCCGGAGCGCTGGCGCTCGCCGTAGTGCTCCAGCTGTCGGTGCTGAAGCCCCGCACCCTCAACATGACATGACTAACGATTGGTTATACCGGGGACGGTCCCCGGTATGGTTTTGGTGATTATAAAAGCAGAGGCCGCACTGTAGAGGTTACAGTGCGGTCTCGATGTATGTATGCAGCAGAGTGTCAGCGGACAAATACTTTCGAGGTGCGCGAGCCCTGACGGCGGATGTAGAGGCCGGCCGAGGGACGGTCCACGCGTATGCCCTGGAGGTTGTAGTACTCGACGGGAGCGTCAGCGCCGGCGCTTTCGACAGCACCGATGCCGCTCATGGCCGATGAGGTGACCACATTGGAGCGTGCCGATGTCTCGCCGTCAGCATTGACGGCCTCTACGAAGAAGCGGATCTGACCGGCAGCGGCAGGGACGTCGAGCGTGTGCGATGTGGCGCTGCCCACGTCTGTGCGGTCATAGCCGCCGACTGTGGCGAAAGCTGTGCCCCCGAGGGTGAGAGTGAGGTCGTCGACGGCTACGTTGCCGCTGGCGCGCTTGACATAAGTGAGCGCTATCTGACGGCTGCCCTCAGGCACGGAGGGAATGTCGATGACTGCACCCTTGCCGTTGTACTGCTCAGGCGACACATCGAGGATGGCGGTGAAGTCTGCCGAGGCATCGGGGCGGACAGCTATCTGAAGACTGTTGGACTGAGAGGCATTGGCGCCGCATATCCACAGCGATATGCCCTTGACGTCGATGTCATATACAGGCGACTGAAGCACGACACCGTCGCTGCTCATCTTGAGCGAGGGAGCCTCGACGCAGTATGTCGTGGAGGTATAGGTGCTGTTGGTGGTGCCTGACCAGTTCCATCCGTCGGGGATGACAAGCGATGTGTTGCGCGGTGTGCCGAAGGTGAGGGTCTCGGTCGTGCCGGTGCTCTCGGTGCCGGCCTCGACAGTGAGGAGATAGGACACTGCTCCCTCGAGGGGCTCCCACATGAGAGTGGCGTGTGCGTCGGAGTCAATCACGGCCGATGTGGCCACGGGAGTGAGATAGCGGAAAGCTATGGACGGAGTGTGCACGGTGGCTTCGTCAGAGAGCTCGGACTGCGTCGAGCCGCGGTATGCGCGGACAGTGGCGTAGTAGTCGGTCTCGGGACGGCAGCCGGTGACGGTGTAGCTCGTGGACTGCGTAGTGAACGAACCCGGAGTGTGGTCCTCCGAATATATATTGACGATATATCCGGCGGCATTCTCCACAGGACTCCACGAGATGGTGACAGAGCCGTCGTCGGCAGCAGTCATCACGGGAGCGGAGGGACGGTCAAGGAATGTCAGGCCGCCGTCGACCTCGAATGTGATGACACCGTCGGTCTCATTGATTTCTGTGACAGGGAGCGCGATGGCCTTTCCGGCCCAGGACTTGAGCGCGGGGCGAGTCTCGGACGTGAAGGAGGTGACTCCTGCTGTGCCGGGGAAGGGATAGCCTGCCATGACGGAAGTGCTGTTATTGTTGGTGCGCCCGTTGGCCTCGACTATGTCGACGTACTGGTGGGCGCTGTTGTTGTTGACCGTGTTGGCATCGAATATCGCCTGATTGAAGTCGACGTGCCATATGAGCATGCCGTGTCCGGGGACATATTTGTCCCATCCGGTCTGCTGACGGTTCTCCAGAAGGAAGAATTCGGTCTCCTTCTCGGTGGGGATGAGGCAGCAGCTGTTCGACTCCAGAATGTGCCCGAGCGACACGGTCGTGGGGCCGTCAAGGACTATAGGGTCAATCCATCCCATGGCGTTGCGCTCGTAGGCGCTGAATGCCGGAGGCGTGTGGCCGTCGTTGTTGTACGGACCATAGTCGAGCACACTCCAGTCGCCGGGAGTATATGAGGCATAGCTGTCGGTGGTGTGGTACAGGTCAGGCAGACCCATGACGTGCGAGAACTCATGAACGAATGTGCCTATAGGAGAGGGACGCCTGTCGGAGCCGCCGAGCCACTCCTGGACGCAGCAGTATCCGTCGAGCTGCTTGCCGTTGTAGAACTTGCCGTTGTACACGTTCGAGGCGTGCGGCCATACCGATGCGGCCGGGCCGCCTGTGGCCTCGCCCTCGCCGGCGAACACTACGAAGATATTGTCAATCTTTCCGTCGCCGTCGTAGTCGTACTGCGAGAAGTCAATCTCGTTCTTGAGGAGCTCTGCGGCTTCTTCGGCCATCTCCTCGGGAGCCTGGTCGGCGCCATCCATGCCGCTCACGTTGCGCCCGTAGTACGAGCGGTTGTTGGCGAGGGTGACAGGACCGTATACGTCGTATGTAATGTCAAAGCGGCCCTGCGACTGGTCGAGGAAGTAGTCGCGGACGGAGCCTGTGGCGCCGTAGTCAGCGAAGTCCTTCTCATTGAAGAGCCTGTTGAAGTAGTCTTTGGGATCGTCGAGGGTGAAGTCGATGTCCTTGTAGCTGACAAGGAATACGAGGGAGCGCACCTTGCCCTCACGCGGATAGCTGGATGTGAACAGTCCCATGCCGGACTGGGGAATCGAAGAGGCAAAGGCAGCCCGGAAGCGCTCGAGATTGGCCCTGCGTGCCTGTGCGGAGGCGCGCACACCGCGCACCCGCGAATCCTCGGCGCCACCTTCTGCAAGGGTGATGGCTCCGCCGTCGTCGGCCAGGGCATAGCACAGACGGCCGGACTCGTCGGCCAGCATAGGCACGGAGTCTTCGGAGAGGTAGTAATGGGCATTCTCGTCACCAACCAGACTCGCCCTGACGACGGTGCCGTCAGGCTGGGTATAGGAGAATAGTCCGCGTTTCGCCGGAACTGCATAGGCGGAGAGTGCCGTAGCAAGAGCCCCAAGGAGGAGAACTGTCAGTTTTTTCATAAGAGGTTCGTAAATATTGGTACACACCGCAACCCTGCGCGGTAAGGGTACAAAGTTAACCACTTTTTGCGAATTTCAAATAGAATTACCGCAAAAAAGTGCGCCGGAGTCAGTAAAAAATACTATTCCGCAGGCTGTGGGATGCCGGCACGCCGTGTAAGGCTACATGTCAGCGCCTTTGCTGCCGGAGGCCTGCTTCAGTTCGGAGGGATGCTTGATGAAGTACTGGTTGAGGAGCTCGCTTATGTCGAAGAAATATCCCTCGGGCTTGCGTGTGTCGGTGCGGTTGACGGTGATGAAGTCGTAGTGCGGCGGCTCGAAGCGCTGGCTGCTGGCAGTCATGCCCGAGAGGTTGAGGAAGTCGTACTCGTGCTGAGGATAGACAACGATGAACGCGTTCTCGGAGTCGACACCGGTGCCGGAGGCGGCGATGACCAGGAGCAGATGGTTGAGCTTGTACTGCCATATGCGCGCCAGGTCGTACTTGCGGTTCTGCTCGTAGACATAGATGCGGTTGGTGAGCTGACGCAGGTCGACGGGATTGTCTTCGATGACCTGTTCGGCGTAGGCGAGCATCTTCTCGCGGTCATTGCGTGTGCGCTTCTCCTTGGCGTAGATCGGGAGAAGCTCCTGAAGCAAGGCCGGATTCGGAGCCTCGCGGTAGGGGTCGTAGTCCTCCTGGAACATCGTGCCGTAGTAGAAGTACTGGAACTCCTCGGGAGTCATCGTCGTGTCGTTCTTCATGAACTTGTTGTACAGCGTGGGGTAGAAGAACTTCGAGGATTCGTCGACCGACTCACGGGCTATGGCTGCGAGGTCAGGACGCCCGAGCTGCTGACGGGCGGTTACTTTTGCGGCCGATGCGGCCGATGCGAATACGAGGACTGATATGAAAAGCGCTAAAATTTTCTTCATAGAACTGCAGATGCTATTGCCAGTGTCATCACTGACATGGACGCGCACACAAGGGCAGGGATTCCTTTGGCGCACAGATACTGTACGAAAGCCCCCTGACGCTGACGGAGCACACTGCCCGTGGCGGTGCGGCTGAAGGCCGCTGTGCCGACGAACGCTCCGGCGGCTCCCCCGAGGATGACGGCCGCCTGGGTGGCCGATATGGCGAACCCGGCGAAAGCGCCCGCGATGGTGCCGGCGGCGGTGAACCAATGCCCCTGAGAGGCATCGACCAGCGCACGCGGCTGAAGCACGCGGAGACCGAGAACAAGAGCCGTAGCCACGCCCCAGAACCACAGCACCTGACTGCTGACGAACACCGCACCGGCGAAATGCGCCGACACGAGAGCCAGATATCCGGCCAATACGGCAGGGACACGCGGCAGAAACATCGTCACCAGTCCGACAACGGCGAGGATGCAGGCTAATACTATAATCAGGGAAGGACTCATATCTGCAAAGGTACAAAAAATCCACGTCCGACGGAATGGCGGACGTGGATTTTTGGGATTATTTCACGTTAATTAATTATTCGCGTATGTCGGGTTCTCATCCGTGGGCCATTACGGTGACAGACAAAAGCCGAAGGAGCCGCGCCGCATGGAATTGCGGCACTGCTCCTTGTATTATTTCACTTGCTTACTTGCAGCCACAGCCGCAGCCATTGCCCTTGAGGGCATGCTTGAAGTCGTTGAGCTGAGCAAGGAAGCCGGCGAAGAGAGCATTGTCAGGATACTTCTTCAGTGCATGGTGCATGAGCCGGAGTCCGAGTACGAGCTGACGGGCGTGTTTGTCGCTGAGCTGCTCTTTCTGAGCGGCAAGCTGTGCAAGGGCTGCGAGGTCATGGTGGCCGCCGAAGTTGAAGTTGAACACTTCCTGGATTTTACCGTCCACTACCTGAGTGAGGTCTACGTGGTAGGAACGTTTCTCTTTGTTTTGATCACACATAATTGTAATAGTTTTAATTGAATGACAGCTTTCAGAGCCGTCGATTTCCCAAACGCCGGAAAACGGCAATATGTTCTCCTGCACCGGAAGGCTTTAACGGGGGTTAACGTTCATCCATAAATTATGTTAGGCACGGGACGATATGTGATGAAAAATGCTTACCTTTGCAGCTATGTTTGACAAAATAAGCCAATTCATAATCAACGCCGCCGACCTGCTCGGCGGCTATCCTCTGTTTTTCCTTCTTATAGGCGGAGGTCTCTACCTGTTCCTCTCGTCAGGAATGGTGTCGCTGCGGCGGCTGCCGGCGGCTCTGAGAGAGCTGCGCCGCAAGCCCTCGGGAGACAATCAGTCAGGACAGATATCGTCGGTGCAGGCACTGGCGTCGGTGGTAGCAGCCACCATAGGACTCGGCAACATAGCCGGCGTAGCCATAGCGCTGGTCATCGGTGGTCCGGGCGCCATCTTCTGGATGTGGGTGAGCGCCGTGGTAGGCATGGCCACCAAGTACCACGAAGGCGTGCTGGCCATCATGTACAAGGGCCGCGACGACCGAGGTAACCTGCAGGGCGGCCCCATGCACATCATCGAGCAGGGCATGGGCCCGAAGTGGAGTCCGCTGGCCAAGTTCTTCGCCATCGCCGGCCTATTCGGCACGCTGTGTATCATGAACGCCAACCAGCTGACCGAGGCCTTCATGACCACGTTCACCACCCCCGAAGGCATAGAGTCCAGCGAGTTCCTCAGCTCCGTCGGCGGCTTCCTGGGTCTTGACAACGCGCCCGCCTACCGCCTGCTCTTCGGCTGCGCCATAGCGGCCATCGTAGCCACGGTGATACTCGGCGGCATCCGCCGCATAGCCCGTGTGGCCACGGTGATGGTGCCGTTCATGGTCGGGCTGTACTTCTTCATGGTCCTGTACATCATCATCACGAACATCCACGGCGTCCCCGGGGTGTTCGCATCGATATTCCGCGAAGCCTTCAACGTCAAGGCAGGCTTCGGCGCCCTCGTGGGCATAGCGCTGATAGGCGCGAGGCGCGCGGCACTGGTCAACGATGCCGGCATAGGCACGGCGTCAATCATGCACGGCGCCTCGCACAACACCTCGCCCGTGCGCGAGGGACTCGTGGCCATGCTCGGCCCGAGCATCGACTCGGGACTTGTGTGCACGCTCACGGCCGTGGCCATCCTGCTGTGCGGCGACATCAACGTCGACGGCGTCAAGGGCCTCGAGGTGGCCATGAAGGCGTTCGCCAACGGCATCCCGGCCGGCGACATCCTGCTGATGTGCATCGTGATATGCTTCGCCATGTCGTCGATGTTCAGCTACTCCTACTACGGCACGTCGTGCGCCAACTATCTCTTCGGCACGCGCGCAGGCCGCTACTACGCGTGGTTCTTCCTTGCCTCGCTGATAGTGTTCGCCGTAGTGCCTATCGAGACCGCCGTGGGAGCCTGCGACCTCTTCTACGCGCTGATGGCCATCCCGACGATGATAGCCGTGCTCACGCTCAGCCCGAAGGTACGCAAGGCCACGCGCGAATTTTTTGACAAGGAAAAAGCCGGCAAGGAAGCCGCCAACGCTTCCCGGACAAGCAACGATACAACCAACCATACAAGCAAATAGACCATGCTACCGTCATTCATCACCTGGAACGTCGACCCCGACATCATCAGCAGCCCCGTCACCATACGGTGGTACTCGATGATGTTCGTCATAGGATTCTGGCTCGGAGTGAACATCGTAGGCCGGATGTTCAAGCGCGAAGGCGCTCCCGAGTCGTGGCTAAGCACACTGCTCATCTATGTGGCCATAGCCACGATAGTGGGCGCCCGTCTGGGACACGTGTTCTTCTACCAGTGGGACTACTACTCGGCTCACCCGTGGAAGATATTCGCCACATGGGAGGGCGGACTCGCCAGCCACGGCGGAGCCATAGGCATCATCATAGCCGTCATCCTCTACTCGATATTCACCACTAAGCGCAATCCTCTGTGGACCTTCGACCGTCTGACCGTGGCCATCGCCCTGGTCGGCTGCCTCATCCGCATAGGCAATCTGATGAACTCGGAGATATTCGGCTACCCCACCGACCTGCCCTGGGGCTTCATGTTCCCGAGGTCCGAGGAGTGGAACCGCCTCTACTACGGGCAGGCCTGCCACCCCACGCAGATCTATGAGGCACTGTGCTATCTGGCTCTCTTCGGGCTGATGATGTGGATGTACTGGAAGCGCAACTGCGGCGAGCGTCCGGGCCTGCTCTTCGGCACCTTCCTCGTCGGCACCTTCGGCTCGCGCTTCCTTATAGAGTTCATCAAGAACGACCAGGTGGCATTCGAGGCCACGATGCAGTTCAACATGGGCCAGTGGCTGAGCGTGCCCTTCATCCTGCTCGGCATCGGTCTGATAGTGCGGGCGCTGATTCATCCGCGCTTAGAGCTGAAATACCCCAACCGCTATGCTGCCGAACCGGCTAAGAAATAGACTGCCGAAGCTGCTTGCTGCCTGCGCAACCGTCGTCGTCATGCTCGCGGCGGCGCACGGACTCCGCGCCGCCGGGCCTGCCGTGCCCGACGACGAGGAAGACCCCTACTTCCTGCTTTGCGGTCAGGCTGACCAGGCCATCGCCGAGGGACGCTACGAGGAGGCCGCGGCACGAATCATCGACGCCATGTCGGTGCGGCCGCGTGCGGCAGAGAACGTGCTGCTGCTCTCCAATCTCGGCATGGTGTACAGCTACATGGGCCGCGACTCGCTGGCCCTGGCCACACTCGACGAGGCTCACCGTCAGGCTCCGGCCATGCGCACGGTGCTGGCCAACCGCGCCCGTGTGTTGCTCAAGAACGGCCGCGACCGCGAGGCATACCGCGATTTCTCCGACGTGCTGGCAGCCGACTCGCTCAACGCCGAGGCACTCTACTACCACGGCACCATAGCCCTCTACACGGGCGACACGGCCACGGCCGAGCGCGACTTCAGCGTTCTGCAGTCCGTGGCGCCCGACGACATCGACACGGCCACTGCCCTCTCGGGCCTCTACACGGCCACAGGACGCCATGCCGAAGCCGTGCCTTATCTGCAGCGGCTCACCAAGGACGACCCCTCACCCGAGTACTTCGGCGCACTCGCGACGGAACTCCTCGCGCTCGACCGCATCAGCGAGGCGTCGACAGCCATAGCCGACGGACTTGCGAAGTACCCTGACAACCCCGGACTCTACCTCTGCCGTGCGCGGCTGAACCGAGCGCGCTACAGAATGGACGAGGCCCGCGCCGACGCCCGTCGTGCTGTGGAACTCGGGGCATCGCAGGCGCAGGCCAAGGCGATATTCAAGTGATTCTGAACTGATTATTCGGCTATTCGTCGCGCGAGAGGGAGCCGTCGAAGTTGCGCCTCCACAGGTCGCCGTGGTCGTCGCGGATCTGACCGAAACCGATATCGCGACCTCTGCGGTGGAACGTCTCTCCGGGGACGTCGATGAGGATTTCATCGTTATCCGAGCTGCTGCTTGAAGACGAACTGCCAGAAGACGAGGATGATGACGAAGAAGAGCTGTCCGAGAGCGCGGCTCCGAGAATGTAGATGAAGAGCATGATGACAAGTATGGCGAAAACTATCACCGAACCGGCCGCGCCCATCAGCGCGCCGATGATGCACGACACGGTCATGAACACCATCTTGCCTATCATCTGGGCTACGCTGTCGCTGTGGAAAGCCACGTAGGCCATGGCGCTGAAGATGACGAGCGCCTCGAGCGACACGCTCATATACACTATGCCCTGACGGCTGAACGAGAGGTCGAACAGCCCTGCGATGATGCCCCAGGCCGTGGCGAGCGCGCCGATGGCCGTGGCGGCGAAAAGGAAGAGGATGCCGCTCGACGATTCGTCGGCCCCGGAGTCGCCGCTTCCGAAGAAATAGCTCTCTATAGATGTGAATTTCTTGAGAAAAAAGAAACCGGCCACAAGGGCGGCAATCATTATGATTATAGCTGCGAATGACATAGTGTTCAGGAATTTAAGGTTACTTTAGCGATAAAAGGAAGCGTGACGAGCATGAGGGCCGTCACCACCAGCACGGAGACTGTCACACGGTTGAGCACAATGTCACGGAAGGACAGCGAATCTGTCTCGTACTCGGGCGACGAATATTTGAAGAACATCCACCACGCCCAGATGATACCGATTGAGAGAATCAGTCCTAAATAGGTACACTCCTGAAAAAAGAGGCCATGAGACAGGAATGGCAGCCCCCTGACGAACCACAGTCCTATAAGTAACATATTGATGGCGACAATGAGAGAAGCCGCTCCGTAATTTGCGCCGCTGTTATGACAGAACGCCGCGATGGCAAGAAGCAGGAGGATGAAGCCGATGACATTCAGAGAAGGCCATACAAGGAAAGAAGGCTGCGAACCGAACAGCAGTCCTTCGAGCCAGGTGTCCAGATATATAACCACTTTTCCGAAAACGCCATAGGCTCCAAGAAGCCAGCCGCCTATACGGAACGACTTCTGCGGCATGCGGGTCAGCTGCCAGCAGCCGAGCACCCAGAGAGCGAGGAAAATGAGCTGCTCGCATCCGTTAATCAGAGTGTAATAGCCCGTGTTGTAGACTGACCGGAAGGCAAAAATCAACATAACGGAAAACAGCAGTCCGATGGACAGCGCCGACACGATGGCCCACCTCGCACGCACGAGCGCCTTCGCGACAGGCGCCTCCGCAGACTGAGGATTTTGAGGAGTTTCATACGAAATGTATTCGGAATTACTCATGATGGTAATATAGGATTAGTTTGGTGCACGAAAGTAGCTCAAATATACCCTTTGTCCAAAATTTTAACATCAATTAATATTTATTATGTCAATTGAAAGTTGGAAACCTATTATTTGCTACTGCGAAAAAAAAAACGTAACTTTGCCACATAAACACACAACAACAAATTTTTAAATGGAAATTAAAGGACGAGTAATTCAGGCACTCCCAGAGGTATCGGGTATATCGAAAGCCGGTAATGCCTGGAAGAAAAAAGAATATGTGATCGAGAACAACGAGGGACAGTTTCCCCGCAAGATAGCGTTCACCTGCTTCGGCGACAATGCAGACAAAATCAATCTGCAGGTAGGTCAGGACGTTACCATCTACTTCGACATCGAATCACGCGAATTCAATGGCCGCTGGTACACCGACATCCGCTGCTGGCGCGCCGACATCGAGCAGCCTGCGGCTGCAGCTCCCGTGCAGGCTCCCGGCGCCACCGCAGCTCCCGGAGCCGTGCCTCCTCCCCCTCCCATGCCCCAGGGCGGCGATGACGAATTCCCCTTTTGAGCCGGAACGCTCTCCACTCTCCCTTTTTAGTGATATAAACCTTCCCCGGACGTGCATGACCCAGTGCACGTCCATACCTATTTAAACCAACCGCTGAAATGGCTATCGAACTTAAAAATCTCACAAAACGTGCCGACAACTACTCGCAGTGGTACAACGAGTTAGTTGTCAAGGCCGATCTCGCCGAGCAGAGCGCCGTGCGCGGCTGCATGGTCATCAAGCCCTACGGCTACGCCATCTGGGAAAAGATGCAGCAGACACTTGACCGCATGTTCAAGGAGACGGGCGTACAGAACGCTTATTTCCCCCTTCTCATCCCGAAGTCGTTCCTCTGCCGCGAGGCCGAGCACGTGGAAGGCTTCGCAAAGGAGTGCGCCGTCGTGACTCACTACCGCCTGAAAAACGACCCTAACGGCAGCGGCGTCATCGTCGACCCCGAGGCTCGTCTTGAAGAAGAACTCATAGTCCGCCCCACGTCGGAGACCATCATCTGGGGCACATACAAGAACTGGATTCACAGCTGGCGCGACCTGCCCGTGCTCTGCAACCAGTGGGCAAACGTGATGCGCTGGGAGATGCGCACACGCATGTTCCTCCGCACATCGGAATTCCTCTGGCAGGAAGGCCACTGCGCACACGCCACAGCCGAAGAGTCGGAGGCACGCACCGTACAGATGATCAAGCTCTACGCCGACTTCGCCGAGCGCTACATGGCCATGCCGGTGCAGATAGGCGTCAAGACCGCCAACGAACGCTTCGCCGGCGCCCTGAACACCTACACCATCGAGGCCATGATGCAGGACGGCAAAGCCCTTCAGGCAGGTACGTCGCACAACCTCGGACAGAACTTCGCCAAGGCCTTCGACGTGACATTCGCCAACAAGGACAACCAGCCCGAATACGTATGGGCCAACTCGTGGGGCGTATCGACCCGTCTGATGGGCGCGCTCATCATGACCCACTCCGATGACAACGGCCTCGTCCTTCCGCCTCATCTGGCTCCTATCCAGGTGGTCATCATACCTATCTACAAGAACGCCGAGCAGCTGGCCGCCATCACCGAGCAGGTGATGCCCATCGTGAAGCGCCTCGGCGAGCTGGGTATATCGGTGAAGTACGACGACGCCGAGAACAAGCGTCCGGGATTCAAGTTCGCCGACTACGAGCTCAAGGGCGTACCCGTGCGCCTCGTCCTGGGTGCGCGCGACATCGAGAACGGCACCGTCGAAGTGATGCGCCGCGACACCCTCGAGAAGCACTCCGCTCCTCTGGCAGGCATCGCAGACTACGTCAACACCCTCCTTGAGGACATCCAGAAGAATATCTACGAAAAAGCCGTGGCCATGCGCAAGGCCAAGACCTACGTGTGCGACAGCTACGAGGAGTTCAAGCAGCGCATCGAGGACGGCGGTTTCTTCCTCTGCCACTGGGACGGCACCACCGAGACCGAAGAACTCATCAAGGCCGAGACCAAGGCCACAATCCGCTGCATACCTCTGGACGGCGACGACACTCCGGGCGTATGTATGGTGACGGGCAAACCGTCCAAGCGCCGCGTAATCATCGCACGTAACTATTGATGGACAAGTCCGACAGCAGGCTTCAGCCACAAACGACGACCAAGGCAGTCATGGACCGCGAGCGGCCCGTGATTGCCCTTGTCGTGCCGTGCTACAACGAGGAGGAAGGGCTGCAGCAGTGCTGCGACGTCCTCGGAGGCGTGCTCGAGCGCATGACCGGCGAAGGAATAGCGTCAGACCGCAGTTTCATCCTCCTGGTGGACGACGGCAGCCGCGACCGCACATGGGACGTCATCAGGGCGCTCCACGCATCGAGGACTGACGTGCGCGGCATATCTCTGGCCCACAACCGCGGACAGTACAACGCCATATTCGCCGGCCTCATGACGGTGCGCTCAATGTGCGACGCCGCCATAAGCATCGACGCCGACCTCCAGGACTCCCCCGAGGCCGTGGTGGAGATGGTGCGGCGGTTCCGCGAAGGCGCCGACATAGTCTACGGCGTACGCGCATCGCGCGAGACCGACTCGTGGTTCAAGCGCAACTCGGCGCGCGCCTTCTACCGGCTCCAGCGCAGCATGGGACTCGACATCGTCTACGACCACTCGGAGTTCAGGCTGATGGACCGCACATCGCTCGACATACTGGCCGAGTTCGGCGAGTGCAACCTATATCTGCGCGGCATCATGCCCTACATAGGGCTCAGGAGCGCCATCGTGCGCTACGACCGCTCGGCACGCACCACAGGCACGACGAAGTACTCCCTGGGCAAGCTGCTGTCGGTGTCGATCGACGGCATCACATCGTTCACGGCCAAGCCTATGCGCCTCATCTTCATGCTCGGTCTGCTTCTTCTGCTGGTGGATGTGGCCGTGTCGGTATGGGTGCTGGTGTCGCACTTCCGCGGCTACGCCATATCAGGCTGGTCGTCGATCATGCTGTCGCTGTGGTTCCTCGGCAGCGTGGTGCTCATATCGCTGGGCATCATAGGCGAATACATAGGCAAGATTTTCGTCGAGGTGAAGCGCCGTCCGCGCTACAACATAGCCGAAAGCCTGCTCGACTGACTCCTCCTCCCCACTCAACATTCCGCTATAATATCCCCTACCCTCATCTCCCGAGATTTGACAGAAATCACCATCGACATATTCGCGCCCGACCTTTCGAGCCATATCGAACTGCCTTACGCCGACGGCGGAATTCAGGCCGGATTCCCGACGCCGGCGCAGGACTATATCACCGAGACCATCGACCTTAACCGCGAGATAGTCCGCCATCCGGCATCGACCTTCTACGGACGCGTCAGCGGCGACTCGATGATAGACGAAGGCATCGACCCGGGCGACATACTGGTCATCGACCGCTCAATAGAGCCCGCCGACGGCGACCTGACGGTCTGCTGCCTCGACGGCGAATTCACCCTCAAGCGCATCCGCCTGATGCCCGGACGCGTGTGGCTCGTCCCGTCGAACGAATCCTTCGACCCTATACTGGTCACACCCGACCACAGCTTCGAGGTGTGGGGCGTGGTGACGCACACCATCAAGAACAACCGGCGCCCCCGTCCCGGACGCCCACTGCGGACACCCCGCTGACCGCTCTACCCCACTGATACGCGATGTACGGGCTTATCGACTGCAACAACTTCTTCGTGTCGTGCGAACGCGTGTTCGATCCGCGTCTGCGCGGCGTCCCCGTGCTCGTGCTGACCAACAACGACGGATGCGTGTGCGCACTCTCGAACGAAGCCAAGGCCCTGGGCCTGCGCCGCGGCGACCCGTACTATCAGATCAAGGAACTCTGCGACCGACACGGAGTCCGCGTCCTCTCGGGCAACCACCGCCTGTACGGCGACCTTTCGAGCCGCGTCATGGCCACCATAGCGTCGATAGCCGGCGACATCGAGATATTCTCTGTGGACGAGTGCTTCATCGACTTCGACCGCTGGACAGCCGACGACGCCGTAGAGGCAGGCCGCGAGATAGTGCGGCGCGTACGGCGCGACACGGGCATCCCCACTTCGCTCGGCATCGGACCCACGCGCACGCTGGCGAAGGTGGCCGCACGCTTCGCCAAGAAGTATCCGGCGTACCGCTGCGTATGCGCCATCGACAACGAGACGCGGCGCCGGCGCGCGCTGGAGCTGACCCCGGCAGGCGACGTGTGGGGCATCGGACGCAAGCTCGTCAGGCGGCTGGCAGCCTACGGCATAACGCGCGCCATCGACCTGGCCGACCGCAGCCGCGAGGACATCGGGAAGATACTCAACGTATGCGGCATGCGCACGTGGGAGGAACTCAACGGCATCCCGTGCATCGACGCCGAAACCATCGACGGAGCCGACGGGCCGCCGCAGAAGCAGATATGCTGCACACGGTCGTTCGCCGCGAACATCACCGACCGCAAGCAGCTCGCAGACGCCATATCCCTATTCGCCACCATCATCACACGCCGCATGCGCGAGCGGCACGCCGCGGCCGCCGGCCTGAGCGTATTCATCCACACCAACTCACACCGCCCCGACCTGCCGCAGTACTGCAACAGCGCCTACCGCCCCCTGCCCGAGCCGACCAACGACACCATGCTCATAGCCGCCGCGGCGCAGGAAGCGCTGCAGGCCATCTTCAGGGACGGTTACGGCTACAAGCGCGCCGGCATCGTGATATCCGACCTCTGCGACGACCGGCGCATGCAGCCCTCGCTCTTCACCGACGGCGCCGACCGCGAGCGCCGTCGTCGGCTCATGGCCGCGGTAGACCGAATCAACGCATCGTCGCTCAGCCACGACAACGTGCATATAGCATCATACATGCCTCTGGAGAGCTGCGTGAGGTGCGAGCACCGCTCGCCCGACTACTCCACACGGCTCACCGACATAATACAAGTAAGCAATCATGGATTATAGAACTTTCCGCAAACAGCTCTGCCGCCTGACCGACCGCAGCGCCGACGACGCCGACGCGCTGACCGAAGGTCTCGCACGGATTATACGCGAAAGCTGCGCCGACCTCGACAGCGTGGCCATACCGCGCTTCGGCACTTTCGTACCCGTGAAACACGAGGAGGAAGTCATCACCGACCTCTCAACAGGCAAGCGCATGCTCGTGCCGCCCGAAATCAACGTGGAATTTCATCCCGGAGCCATGCTCACCAAACGACTGAGAAATGAATAACACCGTAACATTCTCACAGCTCATCACCCGGCTCGCCAAGGTAGCCGGGACCGACACAAACACGTCGCGCCTGTATCTGCGCTCGTTCTTCGCGCTCATCGAGGAGACCCTTGCCAAGGGCGAGGACGTGACCATCGACGGCATCGGCACCTTCCGCCGCCACAGCACTGACGACGCCTTTGCTCCCGACTCGGGCATATCCTTCATCCCCGACAAGACTCTCGCCGACGAGATAAACGCCCCCTTCGCCGTATTCGAACCCGTCGAACTCGCCGAAGGTGTGGACTTCAGCGGACTCGACACCCCGTCGCCGGCTCCTGCTGAAGAAATCCTGTCCGAACCCGTACGCGTACAGGAGCCTGTCGCCATCGTGGAGGAAGAAGAAATTCAGGAAGAGGAGACCCGGGAAGAAGACATCCGTCAGGAAGAGGTCACCGTCACACAGGCTCCTGCAGCCGCTCCGGTGTCCGCTCCTCAGCCGCGCCGTCCGCAGTGGCCCGAAGAGGCCGAGAAAGAGCCTGAAGAGGCAGCCGTCTCCCAACCCGAACCCGTAGAAGACGAAGCCGACGACGAGTATTATGAGGAAGAGGAATCGGAACGCCCGAAAACCCTGCGCTGGATCATCTACGGCGCACTCGGCGTGATAGCCGTAGCGGCCGTGGCTTACTTCGCAGCCGTAGTCGTGCAGCCCATTCCCACCTTTGGCGACGACGAAGAGGAAGCGGCGGCAGCAGACTCCGTCGCCACCGTAGTGGAGGAAATCGAGGTGGAAGAGGCTTCGGCCGCAGCGGCTCCCGGACAGACCGAGCCACAGTCAGAAGAAACCCGTCCTACCGAGACTGCCGCACAGACGAAGACCGAGCCCCCCTCAGCTCCGGCAGCCGACGCAAAAAAGCAGGAAGTCTACGACACCATCAAGCCCGGCTACTTCATGGCTCAGATGGCACGCAAGCACTATGGCAACGCCCCCTTCTGGGTGTACATCTACGAAGCCAACACCGACGTGATACGCAACCCGAACCGGCTCAGCAACGGCACAAAACTGCGGATACCCGACAAAAGTACCTTCCCGGGAGCCACAGATGCTGAAAAACTTAAACTGGCCATTGAGAAGCAGACTCAGCTGAACAAGAAATTTGACTGACAATCTGCCACAATGAAAGAGTAAAAACCTGCGGTAAAAATATGTTTTATAACATAACGCTACGGCAGATTTTTCGTTTATTAATATTTAACACTTTTATGCTTTTTACATAAATTTTATGTAAATTGAAAAAAGAAGAGATATGCCCGTATATCAGTTTTCAATTTTCTATCTACTGTTTAGATTTACTTTAAATCGTTAAAATCGGCCTCAGAAATGCTTGTAGGGCAACATTTGGTCAATTCAGAGGTTTGAAGTACCTTTGCAGTGGAAATGATACGACGAGCATTGATAAATGCTTTTTCATATTAAACAAATCTGGAATAGACATATAAATCTAACATTAAGTACTATGTGTAAGAAGGCAAGGGCTGTCCGTGAGGATGGTTCTTGTTTTTTATACCTGATGCTCCTCCGCAGGATTCTGCGGCAGAATAATCTCCGAAGAGACTGAGAGGCGCCTTATTCTATATGGATACAGTTTATATTTGACGACCTCTCTCTTTAGACCTTCTGCCGGGAACCACCAAAAACACTCTATCTGACAAGTATCCCTCTCCGAGTCCACTCTCATAACAGGTGAAAGATGGTATGCATTCAATCTGTCGGTGGCATCACCTCCTTCAAGAGATTCATCGACTATACGGACCTCGTTCAGAGCATCTTGTGAGAATATCGGATTTGCATAATACCAACATGCTCCACGAAACAGACGATACACAGTAGTAAAAAGATAAACTTGCCAGACTCTCTCAAACGTCATTAGACCATTTACAGAGCATATTCCATAAGATATATCATCAACTGTGGCATCGAGATATTTCTCAACAGGAAAGTCAGTAGATAAAACTATGGTGGAATAATAACCGGTGAATGCTTCATGAACAATGTCATAGAAATATTTGGCGTAGCTGAGAGGCTTTATTCCATTAAGTATTGCAAATATCCCATCTATCAGATCTCTTCTTTCACCTCCTTGAGCCGGATTTTTATATTCCTCATCTATGGAGAATATGAAAGAATATAGTTCAGATGCTTTAGCAAGCATAGCACTATCTATCTTAATTGACTTTTCCATTCGCTATAAATCAATCATCAATAGAGATAAATCCTATTTTGCTACGCTGCAAGCTCGTGACATCATAAGAGAAGTGCTCATAGTCATAATCTGTAATGCATTTCAAGTGCTCCTCTATAACTAACTGCTGTGCAATATTTCTCGAATCTTCAAAGGACTCGGAAAGTACAGCGCAGACTTCCTTGAAACTATTCGCACCAATAGCTATCTGCTGCATCGACTTTACAGATATAAAATCAATACTTACTTTAATAATGTAAATTCTTCCTTTCGGGTTGCCCCAGAAGCAACAGATGTTTGACAGCTTGACAGATAATATATCCACGGAGATGACTCTGCTGTCATTTTCCTCAGCATCACATTCGACAGGTAGATAGTTCTCCTGCTCTTTATTGTAGACATAGACAGTCTTTTTAGGGTGAAGAATTATATCATGATAATAAGCCATGACTCTATCATGAGCTTCACTTTCGGTTTCAGCTTCAATAATTACTTCAAGCGGGACTGCTTTTGACTTAGTATTGTAATGCAACTCCACCTTACATTGAAAGTACTTTTTCATTTAAATTTTGAATATAATTAAATAACTTCGAATTAAACCACAATTTTTAAGATGCTACAAAATAACTTTTACAAACAAAAATATTATACCAATAATCAGACCTGCAATGGAGGAGACAGCTAGATATGTAAAGAACACTCCACTTGCAAATTTACTTATTTTTCTAGCTAATTCACCTCTTTTGCTGTCTTCATCACATAGCTGAGTAAAATGCATATATAAGATAAATAACACCCAACATAACAACATCACTGCTAAACCCTTAAGGGTTTCTTTAAAATACTCTATCATAATTTCATTACCATTGCATTTATATCAGCTTCAATTTTATCAGCCATAGCTGATTGATTCATATTTAGAGGGAACTCCCAGCATCCATTTATGAAGGTTGTGGATTCCAACAAAACATTTAGTTTACCTAAATTCCTTGTAATAGTGTATTTATAGCGACCAATCTTCATGTTCAAGTAAAATTCATAACAATCTATACAATTATGCACTACTGTGATAGTATATAGAGTACTATTATTAGCATCATCCATTTTCAATCTACTAATTAAATCTTTATATCTATGACAAAGCCACAACTCTTCTTTTGAATCATCTGATGTAAGGGGTGCTGGCTTAAACTCGTTAAAGATAGACTGCATAGATTCAATCATTATTAACTGAGAAAGTCGCTGAGGGAACTGCCACTGTCTATATACTCTTTGAGACATATTAAATCCTTTTAAAACACATTTAATTATCAGCTTATTATTAAATGTATGCTGAATCCAAAAAGCATAATCTAAAGTGAGGTTATGCTTCCTATATTTCCCTCCAATTGATATAAATGTCGGCGTTTCCTGCAGAATTCTAGCTTCACTACAACCCAAGCAAGCATTAACTAACTCTGCATATTTAACAGTCATCCCTCCTACCCTTTTCATGGTTGAAGTAAGACATATATTGTCATAGACAAATTTGCCGATAATCAATACAATTAATGTTATTAATATCATTAACCACATAGTTCTTTACTTTTCTTAATTATAGCGCATAAAAAGAGGTGCAGGCAATCTTGTTTCAGCTTTCAAGGTATCGCCAAACACCTTATACCTACAAACAAGGGAAGCCTACACCGAGAAGGTGCAAGCATTCACTTATTACAATGTAGGTATACTTCAAATAAATTGGCGATTTTTGAAAGCTACTTGTAAGAAGCAAACACTTCTTTAATATGTCATTATCAGTTCTTAAACCATACTCTAATACGTTTATTGATTCGTCGATACAAAGTTAATACTTTTTAGTGAATAATCGACTATTGGGTAACTGTTCAGCAGACGCGTT
>DLAL01000065.1:59642-60275 GCA_002493945.1 Porphyromonadaceae bacterium UBA7048 | reverse complement strand
GCCGGTGCCGTTCCAGCCGGTGTTGACGAGGTATGCCTTAGCACCCGACTGCTGCATACGCTTAACGAGTTCTTCAGCGTACTTGGTGGGGTGGAGTTCGAGGAATGCCTGGCCGAAGCAAGCCGAGAAGGTGGGGGTAGGCTCGGTGATGCCGCGTTCAGTACCGGCGAGCTTGGCGGTGAAGCCGCTCAGGAAGTAGTACTTGGTCTGCTCGGAATCGAGAATCGATACGGGAGGAAGCACACCGAATGCGTCAGCGCTGAGGAAGATGACGTTCTTTGCGGCGGGACCGTGGGAGATGGGCTTAACGATCTTCTCGATGAAGTCGATAGGATAGCTTACGCGGGTGTTCTCGGTCACGCTCTTGTCAGCGAAGTCGATGGTGGCGTCTTCGTGAACGGTAACGTTCTCGAGGAGGGCGTTGCGACGGATAGCGTTGTAGATATCGGGTTCGCTTTCCTTGTCGAGGTTGATGACCTTTGCATAGCAGCCGCCTTCGAAGTTGAATACGCCGCTGTCGTCCCAGCCGTGTTCGTCGTCACCGATGAGGAGACGCTTGGGGTCGGTCGAAAGGGTGGTCTTGCCGGTACCGGAGAGACCGAAGAAGATAGCGGTGTTCTCGCCGTTCATGTC
>DLAL01000065.1:13333-59315 GCA_002493945.1 Porphyromonadaceae bacterium UBA7048 | reverse complement strand
GGTGTTGGCCGAGCAGTGCATGGCAGCGATACCCTTGAGGGGGAGGAAGTAGTTCATCATCGAGAACATACCTTTCTTCATCTCACCGCCGTACCAGGTGTTGATGATGACCTGTTCGCGGCTTGTGATGTTGAAGACAACGGCGGTCTCGCTGTTGAGGCCGAGTTCCTTGTAGTTGGTGAGTTTGGCCTTCGAAGCGTTGTAAACGATGAAGTCAGGGGTGAAAGCTTCGAGTTCGGCAGCGGTGGGACGGATGAACATGTTGGTCACGAAGTGAGCCTGCCATGCTACTTCCATGATGAAGCGCACAGCCATGCGAGTGTCCTTGTTTGCGCCGCAGAAGCCGTCGACAACGTAGAGCTTCTTGCCGGAGAGTTCGTCAACGGCGAGTTTCTTGCATGCAGCCCATGCTTCTTCGCTTGCGGGCTTGTTGTCGTTGGGATATTCGGGGGTAGTCCACCACACGCTGTCCTTGGACTTTTCATCGAGGACGATGAATTTGTCTTTGGGCGAACGGCCGGTGTAAACGCCGGTCATCACGTTAACAGCGCCGAGCTCGGTCACTACACCGCGTTCGAAACCTTCGAGGGTGGGGAGAGTTTCCTGCTCGAAGAGTTCTTCGTATGAAGGATTGTATACCACTTCGGTGGTATTTTCGATGCCGTATTTAGCCAGATCAGCTTTGATGGCTGCTACACGGGCTTTCTTGATTTCTTCAATATTGCTCATGGGTGATTGAAAAAAATGTATAGTTTTTAATGTATTGTTTCAAGTATGAAGGCCTTCGGTGAGGGCCTTGTTTATCGGATGCAAAGGTATGAAAAAATTTCGGTATGACAGCTCAATAAGGAAAAATTTCAGTATTAATAAAATTTAATTGAGCCACGGGTGCTTTGCATTGCGAAAGAGAGAACACCACGGGGAGCTTGATGGTTGGGGCGTTAAGGTAATTTAGGGAATAATGAAGGACTGCGCCGCGGGGGCTATCCGGATAGCGGCCGCGGCGCAGTGCCTTGCGATGGGAGAGAGGGTACACCGGGCGGCGGTTTCATCCGCCCAAGCATTGAGATTTCTATCTCGGGTATTCCCTTCGAATCCATGGTGACGGTTTTCATTATATAATAGGTAACGTGCGGAGCCGTACGGAGGTTCGGCTACGGCAGGAAAGGGTGAAGATTTTTTAATGCCATTTTTTTGGAAAAGCGGGGGTAAGGGCGTAATTTTGCAAAAAATAAGTTAACCCAATGGCAGAACGAGGAAAGGCGGCTACGAAAGTATCGACCACGCGCTGTCCTGACGGCATGAGCCTGAAGGACTGGCAGACTGCTCTGCGCCGTCAGGCGGCGGAGCGGGGCGGATATGCTGTCAGCGAGGTGTCGGACCGATGGGCGCCGGGATGCTTCAATGTGTCGGGGTCGAACAACCGCCGGACTTACCGCGCGGTGTACCTCGGACCGGGCAACGACCACAATTACTGCGACTGCATGGATTTCCGCACCAACTGCCTGGGGACCTGCAAGCATCTCGAGGCTGTGAAGGCGTATCTGAAGGAACAGCGACGCAAGCCTGCGACGCAGCTGCCGCGCCGGTCGGACATCTATATGAGCTACGAGAACGGCCGGAAGCTGAAGCTGCACATATGCGAGGGCGCTCCGGCCGAGCTGGCTGTGGCAGCCCTGCGCTACTTCGACGACGACATGACGGCCGTGCCGGGGATGATAGCGGAGCTGCCGGCGTTCATAGAGAACGCCAAGCGCATCGACCCTCACTTCCACTGCTATCCCGACGCGCTGAACCACATCCTTGAGGCACGCGACCGACGGCGGCTGCTGGATATGCAGGAGCGGCTGTCGGACGAGGAGATTGCCGGGGTGCTGAAGACGCGTCTCTATCCCTATCAGACGGAGGGAATACGCTTCGCCTTCGGGGCGGGGCGGTCGCTGATAGCCGACGAGATGGGGCTGGGCAAGACCGTCGAGGCCATAGGGACGGCGGAGCTGCTCATCAGCCGTCAGATGGCGGCGTCGGTGCTGGTGGTCTGCCCTACCTCACTGAAGTATCAGTGGAAGAAGGAGATAGAGCGCTTCACGGACTCGACCGTGACGGTGGTCGAGGGGCTGCACACGCAGCGCCGCGAACTGTACATGGCCGAGACGACATACAAGATTGTATCGTACCACACCCTGGCGAACGACATCAAGGCTATGGGGACGATGCACTTCGACCTGATGATCATGGACGAGGTGCAGCGCCTGAAGAACTGGAACACGCAGATAGCGCAGGCTGCGCGGCGCGTGGACTGCGACTTCAGCGTGGTGCTGTCGGGCACGCCGCTTGAGAACCGTCTTGACGAGCTGTACTCGGTGATGCAGTTCGTGGACCAGTATGCCTTAGGGCCGTACTATGAGTTCACGGCACGGCACACGGAGGTGTCGGAGACGGGAAAGATAACGGGCTACCGCCATCTCGACGAGGTGGCCCGGCGCCTGCGCCACTGCATGATACGGCGCCGGCGGAGCGACGTGGTGCCTCAGCTGCCGCCGCGGACCGACCAGACTCTCTACGTGCCGATGACACGCGAGCAGCGCGCCATACACGACGAGGCGCGCACGGCCACGGCGAGGCTGATACAGAAGTGGCGCCGGTCGAATTTCCTCTCGGAGAAGGAGCGCAAGCGTCTGCTGCTGCTGCTGAGCCGGATGCGGATGGTGTGCGACAGTACGTACATCCTCGACCAGAAGAGCCGCTGCGACACCAAGCCGGGCGAGGCGCTGCAACTGATAATCTCGATGGCCGAGAACGGAGGCAAGGCGGTGGTATTCAGCCAGTGGGAGCGCATGACGCGCATCCTCACCGAGGAACTTGACCGCGCCGGAATAGGCTACGAGTATCTCCACGGGGGCATCCCGGCACAGAAGCGGCGCACCCTGACGGACAACTTCACGACGCGCCCCGAGACACGGGTGTTCGTGTCGACCGACGCCGGTGCTACTGGTCTGAATCTGCAGGCGGCGTCGCTGATAATCAACCTCGACTTGCCGTGGAATCCGGCGGTGCTCGAGCAGCGCATATCGCGCGTGTACCGCATCGGGCAGGATCGCCCCGTGCAGGTCATCAACATGGTGGCGGCCGGAACCATAGAGGAGCGCATGCTGGCGACGCTTGACTTCAAGAGCGACCTGCTGGCAGGTATCCTCGACGGGGGCGACAGTCAGATTACGCTCGACGACAGCAAGCTCGACCGGCTGGCGCAGGTATTCGGTGACGATGATGCCGAATGTGGCGACGACCCGGCCGACAGCACGGGCACTATGGTGTCTGACAGCGAGGAGGGCACACCGACGGCAGGGCGCGACGAGCCTTCGGAGCTGCTTGCCGACCTGAGCCGTGTGGCAGGAGCTCTGGCACGTACGCTGGCATCGCCCGAAGCGACCGAGCAGCTTGTCGACAGCATGGTTGCCACCGACGAGGCCACGGGCCGCACAGTTGTGCAGATTCCCGTGGAAAGCCGAGAGGCGGTGATAAATTTTCTATCGAACATATCAAAACTCTTCTCTAACCGTTAATATAATATCATGGAACATCCCGAAAACGACTCCCAATATACCGGTCTGACCGTAAACAGCGGTGTGATACAGCCGCCCGTAGTCAATCCGTATCTGAAACGGCGCCGCAAGCCACTGCCTACGGTGCCCGAACTTGTGGAAGGCATCCTCAAAGGCGACATCACGATGCTGAGCCGCGCCGTGACGCTCGTCGAGAGCCTCGCTCCCGAGCACTACGCGCTGGCGCAGGAGGTGATAGAGAAGTGTCTGCCCTACTCGGGCAAGTCGCGCCGCATAGGCATCACGGGCGTGCCGGGAGCCGGTAAGAGCACGAGCATCGACGTCTTCGGGCTTCATGTGCTCAAGAGCGGCGGCAAGCTCGCCGTGCTGGCCATCGACCCGTCGAGCGAGCGCACCAAGGGCTCGATACTCGGCGACAAGACCCGCATGGAGAAGCTGTCGGTACACCCCGACGCGTTCATCCGCCCCTCGCCCTCGGCAGGGTCGCTCGGCGGCGTGGCGCGCAAGACCCGCGAGACGATAGTGCTGTGCGAGGCCGCCGGCTTCGACAATATATTCGTCGAGACCGTCGGCGTGGGGCAGAGCGAGACGGCCGTTCACTCGATGGTTGACTTCTTCCTGCTCATACAGATAGCCGGCGCCGGCGACGAGCTGCAGGGCATCAAGCGCGGCATCATGGAGATGGCCGACGGCATAGTGATAAACAAGGCCGACGGCGACAACATCGGCCCGGCGCAGCTGGCCCAGGCCCAGTACCGCTCGGCGCTTCATCTCTTTCCGCCGACAGCCTCGGGCTGGAAGCCGGAAGTACTCACCTACTCAGGCTACTACGAGCTGGGCATCCCCGAGATATGGGAGATGATAGACCGATACTTCGACTTCGTCAAAGCCAACGGCTACTTCGAGATAAAGCGCAACGAACAGGCGCGCTACTGGATGTACGAAACGATAAACGAACAACTAAAGAAGCACTTCTACGACAATCCGGAGATACAGCGGATGCTTGCCGTCAACGAGGCCGACGTACTGGCCAACCGACGGTCGAGCTTCGCCGCGGCGTCGGACGTGCTGAACGCATACTTCAAACGATGAAACGGATACTCATACTGATGACTATGTGCCTGCTGCTGTGCGCTGCAGCAGGGGCACGGCGCACACCGGGCGACAAGGCCGGCGTGACCTTCGACAACATGATATATGACTTCGGCACCATCAAGCAGACCGACGACAAGGTGACCCACAAGTTCGTCATGACCGTGACGGGCGACCAGCCCGTGGCAATCATCTCGGCCACGGCCAACTGCGGATGCACCACGCCGAAATACGACCGCAAGCCCGTCAAGCCGGGCACGACATCGGACATCACCGTGTCGTTCATCCCCAAGGGACAGCGCGGCGAAATCGACAAGACCGTGCGCGTACGGCTGAAGAACGGAGCCGGAAAATCGGAGACCGTGAACCTGCGCATCACCGGCGTAGTGGTGCCGTAGACACCCGTGCCGACATCACCGCAAAGCCCGTCAGACGGCCTTTTAAGGAAGCGAAAACGCCCGTAAAAGGCCGTCTCACAGTAAAAAAGACGTTTTTTCGCTTATTGATTTGATGTTGTAGCAAAAAAATCGTATCTTTGTGCGTTTTTCCGAAAAAATATAAAAACCACATATCTTACAATGGCAACCTTAGAGAAAATCAGAAACAAGTCAGTGCTGCTTTTCGTCATCATCATCGTGGCACTGCTTGCATTCATTCTGGGCGACTTCCTCACCTCGGGCCGTACGTACTTCGGCCATCCCACCACCGTGGCAGAAGCCGACGGTGCAACCGTCGAGTACCAGGACTATCAGAACCGTCTGGCACAGACAGGCGAACAGCTGCGCAATCAGGGCCGCGACTACAGCAACGACGTCCTCACGCAGCAGGTCATCCAGGGACTCCTTACCGAAAAACTTTTCGAGAAAGAATATGAAGCACTGGGCATCACCGTCACCGACTCGGAGCTGACCGAAGCTCTCACCGGCGACATGCCTCACCCCCAGGCTCAGCAGATGATATACTACATCGCACAGCAGCTCAACCTCCCCGAAGCCTCGGGCCGCACCGTCTACGACGCCATGCAGAATCCCGCCAAATACGGCCTCAACCCCGAAGTAGGCAAGGAACTCCGCCGCATCTGGGCCGCTCAGGAGAAGGACCTCGAAGCTCAGATCGAGAACCAGAAGTTCATGTCGCTCGTGAACGGCCTCTACACCTACAACAAGCTGGATGCCAAGTCGTTCTATGACGACAACGCCACCACCCGCCACATCGCATACGTCAACAAGGACGTGGCCGGCATGACCGAAGAGGAAGTGAACTTCAGCGACGCCGACATCAAGGCTCTCTGGAACCAGGAGAAGCAGAACTACAGCCTCGACGAAGAGACCCGTGAGGTCAGCTACATCTACGTGCCCATCGAACCCTCGCAGGCCGACCGCATCGAAGGCCAGCAGGCTGTGGAGAACGCCGTCGTAGCCCTCAACGAGCGTCCCGGCACCGAAGGCGTGGCAGCAGACTCGCGCTTCATCGTATCGACCAACAACGTGCCTATGTCGAAGGTGACCGACAACCGTCTGAAGGATTTCCTCAAGAACAAGGAAGCCGGTGTGGCCGAACTCGTTCGCCGCGAGAACGACGCCTACACCATCGCCAAGATACTTGACATCACCTCGGGCATCGACTCGATCAACATCTCTTCCGTGCGTGCTGTCCCCGGCACAAACCTCGACAGCATCGCCGCTCTCATCAACGGCGGTCAGGCTCTGGCCTCGTTCTCCGACGAATCGACCATGATGGCACAGGACAGCGTATGGACCGCTCTTGAAGGCATCAACATCGACGCCAAGACCAAGGACGCACTTGCCAACGCTACCATAGGCAAGGCATTCGTTCTCACCGACACCATCCAGGGCCAGCCCGTGAGCATGCTCTACCGCGTTAACCGCCGCAAGGCTCCGGTTAACTTCTACAACGTAGCCACCATCGAATTCAATGTTGACCCGTCGCAGCAGACCCTCACCGACCTGTCGACCGCTCTCCGCACATACATCAGCAACAACTCGTCGGCTGACGAATTCGTCAAGAACGCCACCGAGGCCGGCTACTCGATTCTGACCGACCAGGTAAGTCCCTCGGCCACAGGCATAGGCAACGCTCGTGAGAGCCGCCGCTTCGTGAAGTGGGCAATGGACGCACGCAAAGGTCAGGTATCTCCCATGATGCAGGACGACCGCCAGAGCTATCTGATGGCTGTGGCAGTGACCGACATCTATGACGACTACGTGCCCTACACCAGCGACGCCATCAGCACACAGCTCCGCTCGCGCGCCCTCAACGGCAAGAAGGCTGACAAACTCATGACCGACTACGCCGGCAAGGCCAACGACCTGGCAGGCTATGCCAAGCTCATGGGCGTGGAAGTAGCCGAAGGCGACGTGAACATCACCACTCCCTCGCTGCTGACCATCGGCGTGAACGAAAGCGCTCTCCAGGGTGCCATCGCCGCAGCCGAGACAGGCAAGCTCGTAGGTCCCGTCAAGGGCAACCGCAGCATCATGGTATTCGAAGTGAAGGACATCAACACCAACAACCGTCCCTTCAACGAAGAGGAATACGGCCGTCGCTTCAACACCACATTCGGCCTCAACCGCCGCATGTCGACCCTCAACCTGCTCCGCGGCGGCGAGAAAATCGACAACCGCTCGCTGAACTTCGTACAGGCAGTCGGCGAATAAGCCATAACCGAACTCCCGGCGGCATACCTCAGGCAACGGGGTATGCCGCTATTTCGCATATATAGACCTGCTCTACTTTAGAAATATGCCGCAGAACAACAGCACAATGACTCCCTCGGCCGCCACACTCCAGGCTCGCCAGCGGTTCGGCATCGTGGGCAACGCCCCGGCGCTGAACGCCGCCATAGAGCGCGCCATCCGGGTGGCACCTATCGACCTGTCGGTACTCGTGACGGGCGAAAGCGGCAGCGGCAAGGAGTTCTTTCCACAGATAATCCACAACTTCAGCGCGCGCAAGCACGCCAAGTACATAGCCGTCAACTGCGGCGCAATCCCCGAAGGCACGATTGACTCCGAGCTCTTCGGACACGAGAAGGGGGCCTTCACCGGCGCCGTGGACTCGCGCCGTGGCTACTTCGAGGAAGCCTCCGGAGGCACGATATTCCTTGACGAAGTGGCCGAACTGCCGCTGACCACGCAGGCACGCCTGCTGCGAGTGCTCGAGAGCGGCGAATATCTGCGCGTAGGCTCTTCGACCGTGCAGAAGACCAACATCCGCGTGGTGGCCGCCACCAACGTCGACCTCCCGGCAGCCGTTGCGGCCGGAAAATTCCGCGAAGACCTGTACTACCGCCTCTCGACAGTGCAGATACACATACCGCCGCTGCGCGACCGCGGAAACGACATCAACCTGCTGGCTCGCCGCTTCTCCTCGGCCTTCTCCGAACGCTACCACATGCCGCAGGTGACATTCACTCAGGCAGCCGACGACGCTCTGCGCCACTACCGCTGGCCCGGCAACGTCCGGCAGCTGAAGAACGTCATCGAACAGGTATCGCTCTTCGAGGCCGGCAAGGAGGTGGACACCGACACGCTCAAAGGCTATCTGCCGGAGATATCCACCAGTTACATCCCTGCGACAGCCAAGCCGCAGCACTCCTACGACCGCGAGCGCGAAATGCTGCTCGGAATGATATTCAAGCTGCGAGAGCGAATCGACGAACTTTCCGAACGGCTCGACCGGGCCACCGGAGAACAGGACTACACGGACGAACCCGTGACGGTGCACAAGCCGCAGGTACGCGTCGACGACGAACACTCGTCGATGCTTCCGGCGCATATCATCGTGCACGACAGCTATAAGAACCACAGTACGCATCTGCATGACAGTCCTGTGACGATGGATATGTCCGACGGCAGCGTGCGCGAATGTAGCGACGTGGGCTACTCGGAAGTGACCCCGCCCGAGCCGGGCACTCCCCTGCCCTCCTCCGCTCCGGCCGACACTCCGCTGACACTAGAGGAGACCGAACGCGAAATGATACGCCGCGCACTGGAGCGCAACCAGGGACGCCGCAAGGCAGCCGCCGCCGAACTGCGCATATCCGAACGCACACTTTACCGTAAAATCAAAGATTATGACCTTGAATAACCGCCTGACCGCCCTCCGCGCGGCGCTGACGCTGCTCATCGTAGCCACGGTGTCGCTCACGGGCTGCCGCATCAGCGTGAAGATGAACGGCTCGGCGCTGGACTACAACATATACAAGACCATCCACGTGTCGGAGTTCCCGATACGAGCCGCGCTGGTCTACCCTCCTCTGCAGCAGATGTTCGAGAACCAGCTGCTCGACTACATAGCCAAGAACACGCGCCTGCAGACCACCGACGGCAACGCCGACCTTGAACTCGAGGGCGAAATCACAGGCTACAACCTCACGCCTCAGGCCGTGACGGAGAACGCCTACGCGTCGATGACGCGCCTGACCATCACAGTGCGCGTGAAGTACGTCAACAACCGCGAGGAAGGCAAGGACGTGGACCAGTCGTTCAGCGCCTACCGCGACTTCGACGCCTCCCAGATGCTGACCGACGTCCAGGATCAGCTCTGCGACGAAATATCGAAAGAACTTGTAGACCTCATATTCAACGCCACCTTAGGCGACTGGTAAGACCATGGAAGCACAAGAACTCAGCGAACTGCTCGACCGCTGCCTCGCCACTCCCGACGGCAGTCAGCTCTCCGAAGCCGACGCGGCCGCACTGACAGCGCTGACCGAGGAAATGCCGCGGACAGTAATTTTTCCGCTGCTGCTGCTCCGGCACGGCCACGGCGACGCCGAAGCGCTGCGCCAGCGTGTGGCCATCCTCAGCTCCGACCCGCGCACGCTGCTCTTCGCCGACTACGGAGAGGAATGGTCGCACTTCTATCCCGAAGCCGAAAAAGCCCCGGCGCCGGAGACCAACGATGTGATAGACACCTTCCTGAACACATACGGAAGCTGCACACCCGAGGAGAACGCGCTGCTCGAACGGATGATATTCAATCCCACCCCCGACTACGCAGAGATGCTGGCGCGCGAGGAGCAGGAGAATCTGCCGCCCGAGAACGACGCCGACACGGCATCCGACGACCCTCAGCAGGCACGCATCAACGCATTCATCCGCGAGAAACATCCCTCGCGCCAGCGTCCCGACTATATGCCGCAGCAGGCCGAGACCGAGGCTGCCGCACACGCTCCCAAAGCTCCCGTACAGCATCCGGCGGCATCCGACGACTCGCTTCTGAGCGAGAGTCTTGCCAAATTATTCATAAAACGAGGGCGTTATGAGCGCGCTTATGAAATTATCTCGGGATTAAATTTGAAATTTCCAAAAAAAAGTGCTTACTTTGCAGACCAATTGCGTTTTCTGCAAAAATTGATTATAAACCGGCGTGAGCTTGACCGCCAGCAAGGCGGCCGGACTGACGCATCAGACCCAAAATAAATAAACCATGCACGTTGTCATCATCGTCTTGACAGTAATTGTAGCCGTACTTCTCATCGGCATAGTTCTCATCCAGAAATCGAAGGGCGGCGGCCTCTCGTCGCAGTTCGGCGGCGCAGGCTCCGTAATGGGCGTACGCCAGACCAACAGCTTCCTCGAGAAAGCCACATGGACTCTGGTCAGCTGCCTGGGCATCCTCTCCATCATCTCCGCCTTCACCATGCCGCGCAACGCCGGCGAAGCTGAGATCCGCACCCAGCCTGTAGCCGCTCCCAACGCAGTAGAAGTACCTGCCGGACAGTTCGACACCCCCGTGGCAGCTCCCGTAGCCTCCGAGGCTGCAGCTGGTGAGGAAGCTCCTGCCGCAGTTCCTGCTACCGAAGAATAACTATCAAGACATCAGCATACTACAAAACATATCCCGCACTGCAAGGTGCCGGATATGCTTTGTCGTATACATATAATCCACGTACATAACAAGCATACATATGACCGCACTCACCCGCAAGGACTTCGAGATAATGGCTCCGGTAGGGAGCTACGAATCGCTCAGCGCTGCCATAGCCGCAGGCGCCGATTCAGTATACTTCGGCGTGGCCGGACTGAACATGCGCTCGCGTTCGAGCGCCAACTTCACTCTTGACGACCTCCACGACATAGCCGCGCGATGCACGGCCGAAGGCGTCAGGACATATCTGACGGTGAACACCATAGTCTACGACGACGACCTGGCACGCGTCGACGAGATAGTCAGCGCCGCAAAAGCCGCAGGCATCACGGCTGTGATAGGCTCCGACATCGCCGTCCTGCAGGCATGCCGCCGGCACGGCATACCGGTGCACATATCCACGCAGTGCAATATATCGAATATCGAGGCCGTGCGCTTCTATGCCGCTTACGCCGACACGGTGGTGCTGGCACGCGAACTGAATCTCGACCAGGTGACGGCCATACACCGCGCCATAGAGGAGGAGCACATCACAGGCCCGTCGGGCGAACCCGTGCGCATAGAGATGTTCTGCCACGGTGCCCTGTGCATGGCCGTGTCAGGAAAGTGCTACCTGAGCCTGCACGAGATGAACTCAAGCGCCAACCGCGGAAGCTGCACGCAGATATGCCGCCGGGGCTACTCCGTGACCGACCTCGAGACCGGCGATCAGCTCGAGGTGCGGAACAAGTACATCATGTCGCCCAAAGACCTGAAGACCATACACTTCCTCGACAGGATGATTGATGCAGGGGTGCGCGTGTTCAAGATAGAGGGACGCGCGCGAGGACCCGAGTACGTCGACACAGCCGTGCGCTGCTACAGCGAGGCCGTCAGCGCCATACTCGACGGCACATACACCGCCGAAGCCGTGGCAGGATGGGACGAACGGCTCGCGCGGATATTCAACCGCGGATTCTGGGACGGCTACTATCTGGGACAGCGGCTCGGCGAATGGTCAGGCAAATACGGCTCATCGGCCACGCGCGTGAAGCAGTATGCCGCCAAGGGCGTGAAGTACTTCTCGAAACTCGGCGTGGGCGAATTCATCATGGAAGCCGGCGAACTCTTGCGCGGCGACGAGGTTATTATTACAGGACCTACAACCGGAGCACTGATCATCACAGCCGACGACATCCGGGTGGGCGGAAAGAGCGTGGAGAAGGCCGTCAAGGGCGACGCCTTCTCGATAGCCGTACCTGCGAAGATACGTCCGGCCGACCGTCTGTACCGCTGGCTGCCCACAGGCATCGGTGAGGAAGGTGACAAAAAATGACTGACATTATGACACAGCACAGACAATTCAGCCGCAGCTATATGCTCACGGCAGGCGAGAGCGACGCCGAGGGACGCATGCCTCTGACGCTGCTGACAGAACGCCTGATTGAGAATGCGACCGAGCACGCCAACGCGCTCGGGATAGGTTATGCCGACCTGTTGCCCTTAGGCATAGGCTGGGTGCTGAGCCGCGTATCGGTGGAGATGACGTCGTGGCCTGCCATCAACGAGGCATACACCGTCACGACGTGGATCGAAAGCTACAACCGGCGCTTCAGTGAGCGTAATTTCGAGATAACCGGCGCAGACGGCCACGTCTACGGCTATGCGCGGACTGTGTGGGTGGCCATAAACTTCAGTTCACGCGCGCTGGCCGACCTGTCGGCATTCAGCGCCGACCGTTTTCCGCTCGACAGCCGCGAGTGTCCCATAGCCCGTACGCCGCGCATCGCCACGCCGGGCGACGGGGCCGAGACAGATACCTACACCTTCCGCTACCGTGACCTCGACTTCAACCGCCATGTCAATACGGTTCGGTATATCGACCTGATTCTCAACCACTGGCCTCTGGACCACTTCGACGGAAAGGTGGCGGCACGCTTCGACATCCACTTCCACCACGAGTGTCACTTCGGCGACACTGTGAGCCTGCGGGTGGAGCACACCGACAGCGGCGACATATGCGACATAATCGCTCCCGACGGCACGCGGGCTGTGGCCGCACGCCTCATATGGAGAGAAGTGCAGTGACAGAGTCGACCGTAGTGCGTGCGCGGTACTCCGGCGGCCAGTCGCAAGGTCGCTGAGGGAAAACGTTGGCACCGGCCGGGTCGCGCAGCATCACAGTGTGCCAGCCGCGAAGATTGGCCAGGTGAAAATCCTTCGACAGATTATCGCCGACATAGATGCGCAGCCGCTCGTCATGAAACCGTGCTTCGGCTGCCTGCCACGGCAGCACGGTGGTCTTGTCGCCACCGGTGCGCTCGCTTATCCACACGGCGTCGGGGTCAATGATGTCGTAGAGTCCGAGAGTGCTGATTTTCGTACCCTGAGTGAGGACAGAGCCGTCGGTGATGATGCCGAGACTGTGGCCGCGTGCGCGAAGTTCGCGGAGAGTGTCTGCAACTTCAGGGTCGAGCGATATTTCAGGGAGATGACTGCGGTAGATGTACACGAGGTCATCAATGCGTATGCGCTCAACCCCCGGAAGCCCGGCCTGCGCCTCGATGGCCGCTTCGAAACCTTTAGGGCGATGCTTACCCATGATTCTGACAAGCGGTTCGGGGTCAGCACCTGTGATGCCGGACATATACCGTGCCACGGCGCGATATGCCGAAGCGACAAAGTTCCACTCTTTGTAGAGCGTGTCGTCAAGATCAAAAACAAAAGCAGCCACGGCGTCAGAATTTTTCGGTATCGGCCCATGAAGAGCCTTTTAAATCTTTGGGAGACAGAATCATGTCGGCACGGCCGAGAGGCCAGTCGATGCCGAGCGCCGGGTCATCGAAGCGGAGAGTGCGCTCGGCGGCCGGGCAGTAGTAATTGTCGACCTTATACTGAAACCGCGCCACATCCGACAGAACCGCGAAGCCGTGTGCGAATCCACGGGGTACGAAGAGCATCAGTCCGTCGTCCGACGAGAGCTCTATGCACATATGACGGCCGAAAGTAGGGGAGTGACGCCTGAGATCGACCACAACATCTACAATACGTCCCTCGCTGACGCGTACGAGTTTGGCCTGGGCGTGCTCACCGGCCTGGAAATGGAGTCCGCGCACGACACCGCGCGACGACAGCGATTCATTCTCCTGCACAAAGTCGACATGACGTCCGGCGGCGCGGTCGAACTCGTCGGCGCGGAAAGTCTCGCAGAAGTATCCGCGGGCATCAACGTGGCGTACAGGTTTGATAATCAGAGTGTCGGCAAGAGTGCCCGGCAGTATTTCCATATCACATCAATTTTTAATATGTGCAAAGGTACGGCATTTTTCAGACGTTTGTCTTGCTCAGGTCGGTTTTTTTGCTTTATTTTGCACAACTCTCCGATAAGGTTTGTTATTTAATTACCGCACTAAAGCGGAATAGTTTATTATGCCACAAGTATCCCAACGGGGCAACGAAATGCCCGCATCACCTATACGCCGACTCGTACCTCTTGCCAACAAGGCCATCGAACGGGGTCTGAAAGTGTATCGGCTCAATATCGGCCAGCCAGACGTGCCGACTCCTCCGGGAGCACTGGAAGCTCTGAAGCATATCGACCGCAAGGTGCTGGAGTACAGTCCGTCCGAAGGTCTGAAATCGCTTCGCGAAAAGCTGCGCCAGTACTACAAAAGATTCCATATAGACGTGGATGTCGACGACATCATCATCACCACCGGAGGCTCGGAAGCCGTGCTCTTCGCCTTCATGGCCTGCCTCGACCCGGGTGACGAAATCATAGTGCCCGAACCTGCCTACGCCAACTATATGGCCTTCGCCATATCGGCGGGCGCCAAAATCGTGACGATACCGTCGAGCATTGACGACGGCTTCGAGCTGCCTCCTGTGGAGAAGTTCGAGGGACTCATCACACCGCGCACCAAAGGAATACTGATATGCAATCCCAACAACCCGACGGGATATCTCTACACGATGAAAGAGATGCTTCAGATACGCGACCTGGTGCTGAAACACGACCTCTTCCTCTTCTCCGACGAGGTGTACCGCGAGTTCTGCTACACGGGAGCTCCCTACATCTCGGCATTCCACCTGCCCGGCATCGAGGACAAGGTGGTGCTCATCGACTCCGTGTCGAAGCGCTACAACGAGTGCGGCATCCGCATCGGCGCTCTCATAACCAAGCACAAGGAGCTGAAGCGCAACGTAATGAAGTTCTGCCAGGCCCGTCTGAGTCCGCCTCTCATCGGTCAGATTGTGGCCGAAGCCTCTATAGACACTCCCGAGGAATACATGCTTGAGACGTACAACGAATATGTGGAGCGCCGCAAGTTCCTCATCGACCAGATTAATCAGATACCGGGATGCTACACGCCTATACCTATGGGTGCGTTCTACACGGTGGTGCGCCTGCCGGTGGACGACGCAGACCGCTTCTGCGCATGGTGTCTGGAGGAATTCGAGTACGAGGGTGAGACCATCTTCATGGCTCCGGCATCGGGCTTCTACACAACTCCGGGCATGGGCCGCGACCAGGTGCGTATGGCATATGTGCTGAAGAAGGAAGACCTGGCACGCGCCATGATAGTACTCCGCAAGGCTCTTGAAGCTTATCCCGGCCGCACCATCTGAGCCACAATCCCTGCATGCAATGGAAAAAAAGACTATACGCGACATGGGTCGCGACACTATCGAAGCGTTCAAGCAGAGGCGTAAGATACCTGTGACTGTGGTGCTGGACAACGTACGGTCGCTCAACAACATAGGGGCGATATTCCGCACGTGCGACGGCTTCGCGGCCACAGGCATGGCGCTGTGCGGCATCTCGGCGACTCCTCCCTCAGCCGAAATCCACAAGACGGCTCTCGGAGCCGAGGACTCGGTGGACTGGCGCTACTTCGCCACCACGGCCGAGGCCGTCGACACACTCAGGGCCGAAGGGTGCACCATAGTGTGCCTTGAGCAGGTCAAGGGCAGTGTGTCGCTGCGCGACTTCACGATGCAGCCCGGCGCACGCTATGCGCTGATCGTGGGCAACGAGGTGGACGGCGTGGACCAGGAGGTGGTGAACCGCTCGGACATCTGTCTGGAGATACCGCAGAGCGGCACGAAGCACTCGCTGAACGTGTCGGTCTCTGCGGCCGTGGCACTGTGGGAATTTTACAAACAGTCTATTGACTTAATCTGAACACTACATGGACAGCATAATATTTCCGGCACCTCTAAAGAAGGGCGACAAAATAGCGGTCGTATCGCCGGCAGGACGCATCAAGCCCGAGCTCGTGCATCAGGCCGTTAAAGTGCTTGAGGAACAGGGCTGGAACGTGGAAATCATGCCGCACGCCCTGGGCGAGAACGGCAGCTTCAGCGGCACGGCCGACGAGCGCTACGCCGATATGGAGGCCGCGCTCCTTGACCCCGAGGTGCGCGCCATCCTGTGCTCGCGCGGCGGCTACGGAGTGGTGCACATCATGGACCGTCTGGACAAACTGCCGATAGAGAACGACCCAAAGTGGATAATCGGCTTCTCCGACATATCGGCCCTGCACGCGCTGATGGGCCGCAAAGGCATAGCAAGCATCCATGCGTCGATGGCCGCACACATCAAGGAAGGCGCCGGCGACCCCGACAACCGCGACCTCTTCGCCATACTGCGCGGCGAGCGTCCGGTGCATATATTCGACGGCCACGACTACGACCGTCCCGGCATAGCCACGGGCACGCTCCGAGGCGGCAACCTGGCGGTACTCGCCGAACTTATCAACACACCGTACGACATGCTGCTGCCGGGATCTATACTCTTTCTGGAGGATGTGTCGGAACCTGTCTACAAGATAGAGCGCATCTTCTATCAGCTGCGCCTGAGCGGTCTCTTCGACAAAATCGCCGGTCTGATAGTAGGGCAGTTCACCGACTACAAGCCTGACTCGAACCACGAGAGCATGGAGTCGATGATACGCGACGCCATAGCCGGGTACAAATTCCCGGTGGCGTTCAATGTACCCGTAGGCCACGTGGACCACAACGTACCGCTTATAGAATCGGCCAAGGTGACGCTGAAAGTCAGCCCGTCGGGCCGCAACAGCATCATCTTCCACCGATAGAGGCGGAGTCTTAAAAACGGATTTAACAAATATAAAAACGCCCCGTCTGTTAAACTTTTTTTCACATTATTTGTCATATATAAAGACACCTAAGCATAAAATCGCTATCTTTGCAGAAGCAATAGATGCCCAGGAGTTTCCAAACAATTTCGACTTTATATAAAATGACAGATAAGAACGTAGAACACAAAGAAATAGCAAGCGAGCATATTAAGGCTGACGCGCCACGTAGAAGTACGACGATGGTGTGGATATCGGCCTTGAGCGCTCTGCTGGCGTGGGTGTGCCTGATATGGCTGAACGGATACGTGGCTCTGGGCCTCGGAATAGCAGGACTGATATTGGGTTTCATCACCACCCTGCGCTGCGAGGGTTCTCAGCGTCGGCTGGCCATCACCGCAGTAGTGGCATCGGCGATAGTAGTGGTAGTACTGCTGTCGTTCATGATGGTCATCTGGATTGCGCTCGGGTCATAAGCTCCGATAAATCCCTGTAAATAGAATCAGCGGCTGTCGAGGCCGCTTTTTTTATACCCAGGATGCGGCGCATATCGGCATATCCGTCGAGCTGTGCCTGACGGACGGGACTGTCCGTGCGCAGCAGAGGACCGAGACGGTCGGCCACGGGAGCAGGCGAGCACAGATGCTGGAGCATCTCAGGGATGATCTCACGGCCGACGATGAGATTGGGCAGAGAGACGTAGTCGATGTCGAGGACACGCTTCATGATGTCGTAGGTCAGCTTGGTGCCGTTGCCGCGGTAGAGCACCACCTGAGGGACGCCGGCAAGGGCAGTCTCGAGCGTGGCCGTGCCTGATGTGACGAGTGCTGCCCGACAGTGTACGAGCACGTCGACGGCGCTTTCGGGACGTATGACGGGTATGTTTCCGGCGCCGCATGCTTTGTAGAGAGCGTCGTCGATGCCAGGGGCGCCGATAATCACGCCACGGTACTGAGGAAACTCCGACAGGGCGAGATTCATCACGGCGAGATTGTTGTGTATCTCTGCCTTGCGGCTGCCCGGCATGAGCGCCACCAGAGGACGGTCGCGCAGCTTATACTGTGCGAGAAAGTCGGCGCGCGAAGCGGCATGAGCCATACGCTGGTCGACCTCCTCGACCGACGGATTGCCCACATACTCCGAGCGGAAACCGTTCTGACGGTAGAACTCGGGCTCGAATGGCAGGATGGAGTACATGCGGCGGACGAGGTGCCGGATGTCGCGTATGCGCCACTTCTTCCACGCCCATATCTTGGGGGAGATGTAGTAGTAGACGGGTATGCCCTCGCTGTGGGCCGTGGCGGCCACCTTGAGGTTGAACGAAGGATAGTCGATGAGTATCAGACAGTCGGGCTTGGCCATGCGCAGCGACTCGCGTGCCGTGCGCAGATTGGCGCCTACCTTGCGGATATTCTTCAGCACTTCGACGAATCCCATGAAGGCCATGTCGCGGTAGTGGACGATAGGCGCGCATCCTGCGGCGCGGGCCATCTTGTCGCCGCCGAGAAATGTAAAGACAGCCTCCTTGTCGAGCTGACGCAGGGCTTCGATGAGTCGTGATCCGTGGAGGTCGCCGGAGGCTTCTCCGCTTATGAGGAAGTAGTGCATGAGGTGAGTGGTCTTTTTTTTTACTTAAAACGTCTGGCAGCGAAAAAGTCGCGCATGATGGTGCGACATTCGTCTTCAAGAACTCCCTCCACCACCTGCGCACGCGGATGAAAAGGCGTGGCGCCTGGGCGGAGGAGGGTAGAGTATCCGCGCTTGGGGTCGGGGGCTCCGATGACTATACGCTGAAGCTGGCTCCATCCGATGGCTCCGGCGCACATAGGGCACGGCTCTACGGTGACGTAGAGCGTGCAGTCAGGGAGATATTTGCCGCCGAGAGTCTGTGCGGCGGCACTGATGGCGAGCATCTCTGCATGAGCGGTGACGTCGGAGAGGCGTTCGGTCTGATTATGGCCTCGGCCGAGTATGCGTCCTCCGCCGACAACCACGGCACCTATGGGCACCTCCCCCTCGGCGGCGGCGGCACGGGCCTCGCTCAGTGCGAGCGACATATAGTATTCGTCCTGTGTCATGCTATGTCGATGACAAGTCCCTCACGGGCCGGAACAATCTTGCCTCCGAACTCCTCGGCGGCCTCTTTCACCAGTACAGACTCGTCGGTTATGACCTTCGAGTAATGTCCGAGAACCAGCTCCGACGCTCCGGCAAGGGCGGCCGCACGTCCGGCATCGCGTGCCGTGGAGTGGCCGCGCGGCCCGGCCTTGTGGGCATCGCAGTCGGCATATGTGCTCTCGTGATATAGCACGTCGACACCGCGCACAGCCTCGGCCACACGGGTGTCGAATGCCGTATCGGAACAGTAGGCATAACTGCGCGCAGGCGAAGGATCGGTGGTGAGTCGCGCGTTAGGCACTACCGAGCCGTCGGGGCACACCAGATCGGCGCCGTCGCGTATACTGTCCATAAGATAGTGCGGAACGCCGAAGAATCGCGCGGCCTCCCCGTCGATATGCCGCCGCTTGGGCTTCTCGCGGAACATATATCCCACGCAGGGCACACGGTGATAGAGCGGAAAAGCGCTCACCTCGAGATTGCCGTCCTCATACACCACACCGGGAGCGGAAGGATCGATGATGTCGTAGATAATCTTGAACGAAAGCTCGCGGCAGAACACATTCATGATCTGCTGAAGCACGCGTGCACCCTCTTCGAAGGTGTGTATGGTGACGGCACCCTCTGTGCCGTGGAGATTCATGGTGGAGAGCAGTCCGGGCAGTCCCAGAAAATGGTCGCCGTGAAGGTGTGATATGAACACATCCTTCACCTTGCCGAACGACAGTCCGAAGCGGCGCATCTGCAGCTGAGTGCCTTCACCGCAATCGACGAGCATCAGCCGCTGATTGTAGCGTATGGCCTGAGCACTGGGATTGTGCCGCATGGTAGGAGTTGCCGAACCACAACCCAGGTAAGTGACATTGAAATATGACATATATTGCCCTAAATGATTAAGAGAATGCAAATTTACGTATAAATTCAACGCCATTTTGCAAAAAAACGGTAAAAATGCATCTCAGACGACATGACAAGGCAACATTTGGCACTCCGTTTGCGTATTATTTACAGCAACAGCAGAAAGAAGTAAGTATTGAATTTGTTTTTTCATAGGATTAGATTTTTAAGGTTTAGAAAAATGTCGGGGCAGTCGTGAGACCGCCCCGATGTTTTTTTATACACTCCCGACAGCGCTTTTGAAAACCTTGTGGATAAGTGTTGGAAAACTTCGGCAGAAAAACCGTGGATAAAATTTGGAGCATCGATTTTTATGTATAAGCAGCTAAGAGAATGAAAAATGCAAATAATCCGTCAACTTTTTATATATCGATTTACCAATAGTTTTTTCAACTGAATCCATACAGTTATCATCATATTTTGTTCATTAAAAGTTATCAAAATATCAACTCGACAGGTTATCAACACTATGTTTATAAACACACCAATATACTGATTATCATTTATATAAATAGTTGAAATACTGTTGAAACATCCGGTATCATACTGAATAAGCCACACTTCCAAATTTTAAGGCAAAAAGTTATACTGACTTTCCACAGGAATTGTTGTTAATCCAATTTTTTTGATTTGAACCTTGAAATTTTTTAAGACCTTAGATAAGAAATACCCAAATAAAAAAGGCTGTGGAAAAGTGTGGAGAAAGCAAAGAGGAAACGCACGGAATCATACTTGCAGACTTAAAAAACAATAAGTATATTTGTATGCGGAACCAACTATGCGTTTAACAGAGCAAACTCCTCCACGGTTATGACGGAAAAAGAATTACAGAAATATCTTCAAGAACGCTTTCCTTGCGAGAACGAAGCATGTGACTGGAAAGAATTCAAGAATCTCAAACATCTCTTCAACGGCAAGGAAGGGGATGATGTCATATCTTATGTGGCAGCCATATCGAGTATGAACGGCGGTCATTTAGTGATTGGAGTCAAAGACCACTCTCTTGATATTATCGGAACCGATACGTATAACTACGACCCGCAGACATCAACGCTCAGGTTGGTGCGTGAATGTCCGAACTTGCCCACCGAAGGACTGAAGATAGAAGAATTCATCACTTCTGACACCAACAGAAAAGTCTGGGTAATCAACATACCGCGTCATATGCCTCGCCTTCCGGTCTATGCCCATAAAAAATTATGGCAACGGGTAGAGGATAATCTTGTGGAGATGTCAAAGTCGAGACTTGACTGCATCCTCAATGAGTCACTTGCAGTGGATGATTGGTCAGCACAGATTATACCGGATGCGACAATCGATGATCTCGAGCCGAAGGCTATAGCTGTGGCCCGTGAAAAGTACAAGGAACTCTTCAATGGTGCCCGTGATGCCGAAATAGATAGTTGGACGGATGAGGTGTTTCTTAACAAGGCTAAACTTACGAGGAAATCGGCCATTACGCGTACGACCATCATCCTGCTCGGCAGACCGGAGAGCGACCACTTTCTTAATCCGTCGATTTGTAAGGTCCGTTGGTTTCTCAGAGACGAAAGGGACAGCAACAAGGACTTCAAGGTGTTTACGATACCGATGATTCTTGCTATAGAGGAGATCGGGTCCATAATCCGCAACACGACATATACCTACACGGTCTCCGGCTCGATGTTCCCTGAGTCTATGTCACGTTATGATACGTTCACTCTTCGAGAACCTCTCAACAATGCTATCGCCCATCAGGATTATTCTCGGAGCAGTCACATAGATGTGATAGAGTACGAGGATGAAAAGCTATGTTTCTCCATAGCGGATATTATGCTCCTGGATTCTGTTCAGAAAGGTAATTCCATTTCACGAGAGGCAGCCAACTATCTACGGAAGAAAGGATATGTAGAAGGACGGTATCCGAATGTGTTTCTGTCGTCCAAAGTCGTGGCGCCGACTCAACATGTGGGCTTGAAGGCTTCATACATCAAGAACCGAAGTTTTGATGATGACTATTTCAAAAGACTTATACTCGATTATATCCGGGAATATGGAAAGGCTGAGAGAATTGATTTATTCACTCTGATTGGAAAAATGTTGCCGGAATATATGACGGACCAACAGCGTTATGACAAACTCACAAACCTCCTGTCGGCCCTTAAACGCAAGGGCAAGGTGATATATAATGGCAAATACTGGCTTCTTGTGAAGTAGGTCTTTTAACAAGGAAAATTGTGCAAGTTAACAAATTAACAACGTTAATTTGATGTATATTAAATAGTTATAGAATTAATTTTTTAACAAATATAACAAGACTATGAAAAACAGGACTATCGCTGTCCTCGCTGTGGCAGCGTGGCTCGGGATGACTCTTCCGGCAACGGCTGTGGCCGGACACTGGGGAGACTTCGACCGATATGCCGCATCGAACGAACAGCTGAAACGGGAGAAGGCCGACGACCGCGTGGTGTTCGTCGGGAACTCAATAACCGACCATTGGGTGCGCGACCGTGGCGAATTCTTCGGCGCTCATCCCAACTATGTGGGACGCGGCATCAGCGGACAGACCACTTACGCCTTCGTGACCCGCTTCCGCCGTGACGTGACAGACCTGGAGCCTGCGGTGGTGGTCATCAACGGAGGAATCAACGACATCGCCGAAAACTCTCATCCCTATAACGAGGACATCACATTCGGAAACATACGCACTATGGTCGAGCAGGCCATGATGCACGGGAGCAAGGTCATCCTCACCACTCTGCTGCCGGCTGCCAACATACCGTGGAGAGCCGAAATCGAGAATACGCCGGACAAGATAAAAAGTCTCAACAGCCGCATATGTCGGCTGGCATATCTGTATGATCTTCCCGTGGTCGACTACTACTCTGCTCTGATTGCCGAGGACGGTGTGTCGCTGAAGCCCGAGTACACCTACGACGGACTGCACCCGAATGTCGAAGGGTATAAAATCATGGAAGCCCTCATAGTTCCACAGATAGAACTTACCCTCAGAGACTTCAAGGAGGACGGTACAAAGTCGAAGTAAAAAATAATTAAAGAAAACGCGATTAACTGCATATTACTGAATTTTTTGTAATTTTGCAGATTATTGCGCAATAATGAGCACACTCGAAAACATATCCACCATACACCGGGCCGACCTTGACCGGCTCAACGAACGTATACACACCAGGCTTCAGACGTCGAACTCCATGATGAGCAAGATTGTGCTGTCGCTTCTCAGCTGCAAGGGCAAGCAACTGCGTCCTCTGATGCTGATTATGTGCGCGCGGATGTTCGGGCCGGCCGATGACCGTGTGATAGCGGCGGCCGCTGCTGTCGAACTTATCCACAACGCCTCACTTATCCACGACGACGTTGTGGATAATTCTATGACCCGTCGCGGCAGACCTACCGTGAATGCTGTGTGGGACAACCATATCGCCGTGCTTGTGGGCGACTTCTTCACATCGTCGGCCATGCAGGAGGCGATATTCACAGACGACATACGCATCATAGACGCGCTGTGCTCCCTGGGCCGCAGCCTGAGTCTGGGCGAGATAGAGCAGATATACAATGCACGCGAGCACTCGCTGAGTGTAGAGAACTACTACCGGGTCATCGACTACAAGACGGCGTCGCTATTCGTGGCGAGCGCGCGCATGGGCTGCTTCGCCACCGGTGCGCCGGCCGAGGCTCTTGACGCGCTGACTGACTTCGCCCGTCTCTTCGGACGCTGCTTCCAGATACGCGACGATGTGTTCGACTACTTCCCCTCTGATCTGGTGGGCAAGCCTACGGGCAACGACCTGCGCGAAGGCAAGGTGTCGCTGCCGATACTGCTGGCGCTGGAAAAGGCCGACGAGGCTCAGCGCAAGAAGGTGACGGAGATGCTCGACCGGACCAGTCTCTCGGACGAGGAGATTGCCTACCTTCAGGCTTTCGCCCGCGACAACGGCGGCATCGACATGTCATTCGACGTCATGTACAGGCTGCGCGACGAAGCCGTGGCCAAACTCGCCGGACTGCCCGACGCCGACATATGCCGTCAGCTGGCCGACCTCTTCGACTTCATCATAGCCCGTCAGTTCTGATATGCGTCACGGGATGAACAAAGGCGGCATGACATGGCTGCTGTGGAGCTGCATGGCTCTGCTGCTCGGGGCCTGCGCGAGCATGGGCCGTCCGGAAGGCGGCGCGCGCGACGAGACTCCGCCTGTCTTCCTGCGCTCCGACCCTATGCCGGGTGCCACGGGTGTGAACAAGACGCGTCTGACGGCGGTCTTCGACGAGAACATACAGCTCGAGGACGCTTTCAACAAGGTCATAGTGTCGCCTGCGCAGACCACGCCTCCGCGGGTGTCGTCGAACGGCCGGCGCCTGTCGGTGGAGTTTCAGGACACACTCATCCCGAACACTACCTACACCGTGGACTTCGCCGACGCCATCAAGGACCTCAACGAAGGAAACATCCTCGACGGCTTCGCCATCGACTTCTCGACTGGCGACGTCATCGACTCGCTCCGCATATCTGGCATGGTGCTGCAGGCCGAGAACCTGGAGCCGGCGCAGGGTATGCTCGTGGGCGTATACTCCAACCTTTCGGACACGGCGCTGACGACTCTGCCTCTGGAGCGCGTGGCACGTACCAATCAATACGGACAGTTCACCATCCGCAATCTCAAGCCCGGTGCCTACCGTGTGTTCGCCATCAACGACATCAACCGCGACTATCACTGGGACCGCTCGGAGGACATAGCGTTCTACGACAGCCTCGTGGTGCCGGAGATAGTTCCCGTCATGGTCACGGACACCCTCTACGCCTCCAACGGCGAGGACTCCATCGTGACGCGTCAGGGTGTGAGCTATCTGCCGAACGACATACTGCTGACGTGGTTCAACGTCGGCTACAAGCCGCTGTACATGCTCGACCACAAGCGCGACGAGCGCCGGCGCATCAACATCAACTTCTCCGCTCCGGTGGACACGCTGCCGGAGATAACCATAGTGGACGGCGCACCCGGAGCCGGACGCGAGATCTCGGAGTGGGCCCGTCTGAAGGCCAATGCCACCCGCGACTCGCTTGAGTACTGGATAGCTGATACGGCAGTGGTGGCCGCCGACTCGCTGCGGCTCGCCGTGAAGTATCTCAAGACCGATACAACCGACCGGATAGTGTGGACCACCGACACCATCCGCTTCTTCTTCCGCGATCTGAACAAGAAGAAGGATGAGAAAAAGAAGAAGAAAAAGGACGAGGAGGAGCGTCCGCTCTTCACCGTGGATTCCGTGACGGGCGACACCACCTTCCTGCCGCCGCCCGACATGGAGTATCTCTCGATATCGGCGATGACGACCACTCAGGACATCAACCGTCCGTTCATGATAAGCGTCAATGTGCCGATAGAGAATATTGACGATAAAGGTGTGCATCTGGAGATACAGAAGGACACCGTATGGACTCCCGTGCCCTTCGAGCTGAAGCCCGACAGCCTCGATCCGCTGATGCGGCGCTACATCGACCTGCCGTGGACCGGGGGCGACAAATACCGCTTCAGCGTGGACACCCTCGCCTTCACGAGCATCTACGGCACGTGGAACAGGCCCTTCTCGCAGGAATTCTCCATCCGCAACCTCGAGGACTATTCCAACCTGAAGTTCACCCTGCCCGGACTCGACAGCATTCCCGTGGTGGTCGAGCTGCTTTCGTCGTCGGATGAGCCGCAGTACCGCTCCGCCAAGGCCGCGGGCGAATCGACCGTCGACTTCCGCTTCCTCAATCCGGGCACATACTATGCCCGTCTTTTCATCGACAGCAATGGCAACGGCAAGTGGGATACGGGCAATCCCGTGGACTCGGTGCGTCAGCAGCCCGAGGAGGTGTACTACTTCGCCAAGAAGCTCAACCTGAAGAAAAACTGGGACGTGGAGCAGACGTGGATTGTCGACGAGCTGCCCGTGGACGCCCAGAAGCCCAACGCCATAAAGAAGAATAAGCCCAAGCTCAAGCGCGGCGAGCAGGCTCCGCAGGATGAGGAAGAAGAGGAGGACGGCATGTACGACTCGGAGTACAACCCCTTCGACAAGACCGGCCGCAACAACCGCAACCGCCGCGGCACCAACGGCTCATCGACATCGCTGAGCGGCTCGGGCATGCGTCAGAACACTTTCAGATAAACATTCAACAGAATATCCGCACATATGGAACAGCATACCGTCACTGTTTACTGCGCGTCGTCGGACCGCCTCGACCCCGTCTACGTCAATGCCGCCTACGAGTTGGGCCAAGCCCTTGCCCTGGCCGGAGCACGTCTGGTGACAGGAGGAGGCAAGACAGGACTGATGGAAGCCGTGGAGCGCGGCGTCCTCGAGCGCGGCGGCACGGCCATAGGCGTGATACCGCAGTTCATGGTGGACCGCAGATGGCACAATACCGCCCTGTCGCAGCTCGAGATTGTGCCCGACATGCACACACGCAAGGCCACGATGGCCCGTCTGTCGACAGCGTCGATAGCCCTGCCGGGCGGCATAGGCACATTCGAGGAACTGATGGAGATTCTGACCTGGCGCCAGCTCGGACTCTACGACGGAAATATAGTCATCTACAACGTCAACGGCTATTATGACCCGATGCTGGAGATGCTCGAGCGCTGCATCGAGCAGGGATTCATGCCTGCCAAGTACCGCAGCCTCTATGCCGTGGCCACTGATGTGGAGCAGGCCGTGAAGTATGCGCTGGCCGAGCCGTCGCACGAGATATTCCCCACTAAATTCAACGCCTGATGGCCGCAGGTACGGACAGCACCGCTTTCGCTGCAGCCGCCGGCAGCGCGGCCGCGCCATACGTAAGGATTGTGCGTCATCCGCAGTCCGACTACAGCTATGGCCCTTCGGCCGATGATGCGGCATATGTCCGTACAGACACCACGGTCATCTATACGTCGATAGTCGACTCTATAGCAGCCGACACCACCTCAGGCGTCATCCCCGGATTCATCCCCGTGGAAGTATCGGACTCCATCCGGCAGGCTCAGGCCGACAGCCTTGCGGCCATAGCCTCTATACCACCCTCCGGAGCTAAGGAAGGACTGAAGCCGATGGAGAACAGGTCGGCCACAGGCACTCCCCTGATAGCCCTGATGATGGGCACTCTGCTTCTTGCGGCCTTCTGTGCCGACGGACTGCGCCGCGCTCTCAAGACCTACCGCCACGAGCTGCTGGGAGTGCGCCGCCGGCCGAACGTGTTCGACGAGGGGCACACCGCGTCGTTCTCCATGACGATGGTACTGATGCTCATCTACGTGGTGTTCGGCGGACTTGTGGTGTACAATCTTCCCGGTCCGGCGGAGTCGACCGGTTTCGCCGGAGCGACTGCCGCTATGGGTCTGTTGGCGGCCTATACCATCTTCCGTTTTGCGGCCTACGAGACGGTTGGCTATGCCTTCGGGCGTGCGGAGGACCGTCGCAAGTGGGTGGACGGATTCATAGCGTCAGAGTCCTTCGCGGGGCTTGCACTGACCGTTCCGGCCATTCTGATGGTGTTCAGGCCTGAATTGTACTGGATTTTACTAATTATCTCATTATCAGTTGAAAGCATTTCAAGATTGCTTTTCATAATTAAAGGTTTACGAATTTTTTACACAGGGATTGGCTCGTTGCTTTATTTTATTTTGTACCTTTGCACTCTCGAAGTAATACCCTGTTGCGCAGTATATGTGTTGGGCACGTATTTGCGCGACTTGTCAGCATAACCAACAGACAATTATTCAAGAAGAGTGAAGATAAAGAAAATATTAGTTTCGCAGCCTAAGCCGACCTCCGAAAAATCGCCGTATTATGACCTCGCAGAGAAGTATGGAGTCGAAGTTGTTTTTCGCCCTTTCATAAAGATTGAGGGTCTGTCGGCCAAGGATTTCCGTCAGCAGAAAGTCAATATAGCCGATTTTTCAGCTATAGTATTCACGGCAAAAACGGCCGTTGACCACTTCTTCCGCCTGTGCGAAGAGATGCGCATCACCATCCCCGTAACGCTGAAGTACTTCTGCTCCAGCGAGATGATTGCCAATTATCTCCAAAAGTATATAGTGTACCGCAAGCGCAAGATATTCGCATCCAAGACAGGCAAGCTCGCCGATCTGATTCCGCAGATGCAGAAGCACAAGACCGACAAGTATCTGCTTGCTGTCAGTGACGTGAACAACGGCAGCGAGGCCGCTCTGCTGTCGGGTAACAAGATCGACGTGACGTCGGCGGCCATGTACCGCACTGTCAGCAACGACTTCACCCCTGACGAGGCTTTCGACTATGATATGCTGGTATTCTTCAGCCCGCAGGGAATCGAATCGCTGCTGAAGAATTTCCCCGACTTCAAGCAGGACGACATCGCCATAGCCGCCCTCGGAACTGCCACGGCCAAGTCAATCACCGACGCCGGTCTGCGTCTCGACATCGAGGCTCCGTCGCCCGAAGCTCCGTCGATGCCTGCCGCCATCGACCTCTATCTGAGCAAGAATCAGTGAAGAAGCTCGGACTGTACAAGAAAGAAAAGTTATGCTCCCCCCGTGCCGTAGAGATACTCTTCGGACCGGGCGGTGCTGATTTTTCGCACCTTGTATATCCGCTGCGCGCCGTGGCCATGCGCGACAGCCGCCGTAAGTCCGACGCGCCTGTGGCCTTCCTCATCTCCGTCCCCAAGAAGCGTCTGCGCCATGCCGTGGACCGCGTGCTCATGCGGCGTCGCATCCGCGAGGCTTATCGTCTGGGTCATCAGCAGTACACGCTTCCCGAGGGGCTGCGTGTCGACCTGGCTTTCGTCTATGTGGCTGACCGCGTCAAGTCATACCGCTCGGTCGAGAAAGCCGTGCAGCGCATCCTGTCCGCTATGGCGGACCACTATACCACACCCTCCGAATCATGAAAAGTGCCCTGCGAAGGGTACTCGTATTCATCCTCACCCTTCCCATACTCTTCTACAAAGCCTGCATCTCGCCGCTGACACCTCCTTCGTGCCGGTTCACTCCCACATGCAGCACCTACGCCCTCGAAGCCATCCGCAAGCACGGACCGCTGCGCGGCACGCTGCTTGCAGTCAAGCGTATACTCCGCTGTCATCCGTGGGGCGGCAGCGGCTATGACCCCGTACCATGACACGACCTCTCGACACATTCGACGACATCCACGCCCACACCCGGCGCGGTCCGCGCATCATCACCTCTGTCGAGCCGGACTCTGACATCGACACACCGTACGGCGAGGCATGGTACAGTGTCGGCGTCCATCCCTGGAGCACTGGCGTGCCCGTGAGCCGCGAAACGCTTGACCGTCTGACGCATATGTGCGCCGACCCTCGTGTCGTAGCCATAGGAGAGGCCGGATTCGACCGCCGTCGCGGTGGCTCGCCCGAATATCAGGACGAGATATTCATGCCGCACGTGGAGCTGTCCGAATCACTGCACAAACCTCTGGTGATACACTGTGTGGGGCGCTACGGCCATCTGATGGAGCTTCACAGGGCGCTCCGTCCGTCGCAGCTGTGGATAGTGCACGGATTCACGGGCAAGCCCGAACTGGCCCGTCAGCTCACGGCACAGGGGATAGCCCTGTCCATAGGCAGCCGCAGGGCGTACGACACGAATGCTCTGCCTGCCGGGCTTGTATATCGCGAGAGCGATGCCTGAGCCGGTGTTTATGGCTCCATGCGGAACACAAAAAGCGGCCGATTGCACACAATAAGTGGGCGATAGTTCGCGGGCGTGGAATAGATGATGGTATTTTTGGTTAATTTTGCAGTGTCCGCAGACCCGGACTGTGCGTCCCTGACGTGTCCGTATGTGCCCGGACAGCTTATAAACACTCCTTATTTTGAACCAAATAGCTGTCAGCGGAGTTGTAATCTTAGGCATTCAGCCATAAACAGAACTTGTCAACGTTTCAACCATATCCTTATGAGGCTCAAAAAATATTGTACTTCATTGCGTCTCGGCATCCTGACCCTTATAGCCGGCGCATATGCCGCTTTCCCCTCGCTTGCCGCCACCGACAAGGGCGCGTCCGCCCCACAGGTGTCGGGAACGGTCACTCTTGAGGAGTTCCGCCGTCTGGCTCTTGACAACAACAGGCAGATGATGATGGCCCGTGAACGTATCCGCAAGGCCGAGTATCAGAACAAGGAAGCGTTCGCCGCATATCTTCCGGGCATAGACTTCAACGGAGGATACCTCTACAATCAGAAAAATATCTCGATATTCGACTCGGACCAGTACCTCCCGGTGAAGTCGTTCGACCTCAAGACGCAGTCTTACCAGTTCAACCTTGTGACCGACCCTGTGACCGGCGCTCCCCTGAAGAATCCGGCCACGGGCGAGTATATCCCTTCCGAAGTAGCCTATCTGCCCAAGGAGGCGATGACCTATGACATACACAATGTGTTCTTCGGCGCTATCACGCTGACGCAGCCCGTCTACATGGGCGGCAAGATCGTGGCCATGAACCAGCTCACCAAGGCCGCTGAGCGTGCCGCACGCGAGATGCACGTGGCCGAGGCCGAGAATGTCATCTATGCCGTCGACGCGGCCTACTGGCAGGTGGTGTCGCTCAAGGCCAAGGAAGAACTCGCCGTGAGCTACGTGAATCTGCTCGACTCGCTGGCGCACAACGTGCATCTGATGGTGCGCGAGGGTGTGGCCACACGCAGCGACGCCCTCAGCGTGGATGTGAAGCTCAATGCCGCGCAGGTCGATCTGGTGAAGGTGCAGAACGGACTCGTGCTGAGCCGCATGGCTCTGGCGCAGGTGTGCGGTCTGCCGGTCGACTCGCAGTTCACCCTCGCCGATGAGGGCAATACCGTGCCGCTCCCGGCCGAAGGACTCGTGCCCGAAGGCGGCTACGACATGGAGCAGGTCTATGACAACCGTCCCGACCTCCGCGCTCTCGAGCAGGGCGTCGAGGCTGCCAGGCAGCAGGGGAGGGTAGCGCTGTCGGACATGCTTCCGAAGGTGGCCGTGATGGGCGCCTACGAATTCTCCAATCCCAATATGTACGACGGATTCAAGAAGAAATTCAACGGCGGCTTCAGCGTGGGCGCCGTGGTGAGCATACCCCTGTGGCACTGGGGCGGCAACTACAACAAGTACCGCGCCGCCAAGTGCGACGAGGTCATAGGCCGTCTGCGCCTCGAGGATGCGCGCGAGCTGGTGAACCTCCAGGTGAGTCAGGCGTCGTTCAAGACCCAGGAAGCCTACAAAACCTACCGCATGACCATGACCAATCTCGACAAGGCCGACGAGAACCTGCGCACGGCCACCCTCAGTTTCCGCGAGGGCGTGGCCACCACCGACAACGTGATGGAGGCCCAGACGGCATGGCTGAAAGCGCACTCCGAGCAAATCGACGCACTCATCGACGTACAGCTCTGCCAGACATATCTGAGCAAGGCTCTCGGCACCCTCTATACTGAAGAATAACTCATTAATATCCAACACTCAAGATAAACACTACAATGTCGACACCTATGGACAACAATCAGGAGAAACGGGCCAACCGCACCCTGCTTACCACCATGGCCATCATAGTGGCAGCCGTCGCCGTCATCGGCGTCATCGGCTTTATATTCATGAACCGCCCGGACAGCTACATCGAGGGTCAGGTCGAAGGCAAGACCGTGCGCATATCCGGCAAGCTGCCCGGACGTGTGGCCGACTTCTATGTGCAGGAGGGCGATACGGTGCACGCCGGCGACACGCTCGTGCACATTCACTCGTCGCTCGTCGAGGCACAGCTGGGACAGGCAGAGGCCATGAAGGAAGTGGCAGCGTCGCAGAACCGCAAGGTCGACGCCGGCACGCGCATACAGATCATCAACGCCGCCGCCGACCTGCTCCGTCAGGCCGAGGCTGCCGAGACCATCACCAAGAAAACATATGACCGCATGGAGCGTCTCTACAGCGAGGGTGTCATATCCGAGCAGAAGCGCGACGAGGCCAAGGCTGCCTACGACGCTGCCGTAGCCGCACGCGGAGCCGCCGAGAGCCAGCTGTCGCTGGCACGCCAGGGCGCACAGGCCGAGGACAAGCAGGCTGCAGCTGCCATGGTGAGCGCCGCTGCGAGCGGTGTCGACCAGGTGGAGTCGATTCTTGCCGACAGCTATCTGACGGCGCCCTTCGACGGCACCATAGACCAGATATATCCCGAAGAGGGCGAGCTCGTGGCGCTCGGTGCGCCTATCATGAGCCTGCTCCGCACCGGCAACCGCTATGTGACCTTCAATGTGCGTGAGGAACTGCTCGAAGACCTCCCCGTGGGCAAGGAAATCACAGTGATGATACCCGCCCTGGGCAAGAAAGAAATCAACGTGAAGGTCTACTACGTGCGCGACATGGGCAGCTACGCCACCTGGCGCTCGACCAAGTCGACAGGCAGCTACGACAGCCGCACCTTCCAGATCAAGGCCCGTCCCGCCGAGGACGTGCCCGGTCTGCGTCCCGGCATGTCGGCCGTCTATTCACATCCTGATAAATAACGAGTAAAAAACAAGAAGCAATGTCGTCAGATCTTGGTTTCATAGCCGGCATCAAACGCGAGATAAGGCGTATGGGTTCCCGACGGATGTATCTGTTCGGGATGGTCCTCGTGCCTGTGTTCGTGGCCTTCTTCTTCCTGAGCCTGCTGGGCGAGGGACTGCCCGAACAGGTGCCGACGGCTGTCGTCGACCTTGACCACTCGTCGATGTCGCGCAGCGTGACGCGCTCGCTCAAGGCTGTGCAGGTCCTTGACATCTCTCAGGAGTGTGAGAGTTACGACGATGCTCTCAAGGCCGTGCGCGAGGGCGAAATCTTCGGATTCTTCGTCATCCCGGCCAACTTCGAGAAAGATGCTCTCGGAGGCCGCACTCCTACTCTCGAATACTACTCGAACATGACCTACTTCGTGCCCGGCACACTCGCCTTCAAGGGTTTCAAAACCGTGGCCGTGGGCACTGCAGCCGGAGTGGTGCAGCAGGTACTGAGCAGCATGGGGCTGAGCAGCGGCCAGGTGTCGGAGCTGGTTCAGCCTCTGGTCATCGACCAGTTCCCCATCGGTAACCCGTGGATGAACTATGCAATCTACCTGAGTCCCGACTTCGTGATGTGCACGCTGGTGCTGATGATTATGTTCATGACCGTATTCGCCATCACGATGGAAATCAAGCAGTACACCTCGCGTCAGTGGCTCGCCACGGCGCACGACAATATCCTTGTGGCGGTGGTGTCGAAGCTGCTGCCGCATACGATAGTCTTCGAGGCAGTGGCCGTATTCCTCTTCTGGCTGCTCTTCGGCTACTCGCACTTCCCTCTCAACGGAAGCGCCGGGTGGATGCTCGCGGCCACGATGCTGCTGGTGCCCGCGGCGCAGGGCTTCGCACTCTTCGTGTGCTCGTGTGTGCCCAATCCGCGTCTGTCGCTGATCATATGCGCCCTCTTCGGCATCCTGTCGTTCTCCTTCGCGGGCTTCTCCTTCCCGGTGCAGGACATGTACGGCTGCATAGGAGTGTTCAGCTGGCTCGCCCCGATACGCTACTGGTTCCTGATATACATCAACGAAGCTCTCAACGGAGTGGACCTCTACTATTCGCGGTACTGGTTCGTGGCGCTCATCATCTTTCCTTTTGTGGGCATGTCGATGCTGCACAATCTGCGCAAAGCGTGTCTTAATCCCGTATATGTGCCTTGATTATGAATGTGTTCAGAAAAATATCAGTATGGTCGTCCGGTATGGGCCGTGTGTTCCGCAACGAACTCAGGGTGATATTCCATGATTTCGGAGTACTGCTCTTCTTCTTCGGACTCACGTTCCTCTATCCGTTGGTATACACGCTCATCTACAATCCCGAGGTGACGCGCAAGCTGCCCGTGGCCGTGGTGGACAACTCACGCAGCGCCGAGTCGCGCGACTTCGTGCAGCGAGCGTCGGCGTCGCCTGCCATAGACATCTACGCCTACTGCAACGACATGAACGAGGCCCGCGCCGTCATGGCGTCCAACGACTGCTTCGCCATCATTAAGATACCGTACGACTACGGCAAGAACATAGGACGCGGCGAGCCTGCGCATGTGGAGATGTTCTTCGACATGAGTCTGCTGCTGCGCTACCGCACGCTCCTGTCGGCCATGACCGACCTTCAGGTAGACATGATCAACGATCTGACCGGCGAGCGCATATCGGCTGCCGGACTGTCGTCATACGCCGCCTCGGGAGCCCTCCCGGTACAGAGCGAGAGCAACTTCCTGGGCGATACGGAGCAGGGCTTCGCGTCGTTCATCATCCCGGGCATAGTCATACTGATTATCCAGCAAGGTATGCTTTTGGGCATAACTTTCCTCGGCGGAACGGCCAACGAGCGGCGGCGGCGCAATGGCGGCGTCGACCCCGAAGCTGTGAACGACGCCGGTCCGATGGCCACCATATGGGGCCGCACATTCGCCTACGTGCTCGTGCTGATACCGTCGACGGTCTATGTGATGCGCATCATCCCCGAGATATTCAATCTTCCGCACTACGGAAGCCCCGTAGACTACTATCTGTTTGTCTTCCCTATGCTGCTGGCCACGGCATTCATGGGCCAGACGCTGAACCTCATCATGAAGGAGCGCGAAAGTGCCTTCATAATCTGGGTGTTCACTTCGGTGATATTCCTCTTCCTGTCGGGCCTGACCTGGCCGCGTTATGCCATGGGTCCGCTGTGGACAGCTCTGGGCGACTGCGTGCCTGCCGTGTGGGGCGTCGAGGGATTCATCCGCATCAACAGCAATGCCGCAAGCCTGTCGGAAGTGAGCCGTCCCTACGTGTGGATGTGGATTCTTACGGGTGCGTATATGATTACCGCCTATTTTACCGTTAAGTATATAAGAAGTAAAGAAAGAAGACTTAAAACGGTAAAGACACAGAGCAATGGCGGGTATTAAGAGCCTCGTAAAAGACACGGCTATATACGGACTGAGTTCGATAGTGGGCCGCTTCCTGAACTGGATGCTGGTTCCGCTGTACACCATAATGTTCCCCGTAGAGGAGTACGGCGTAGTGACATTCGTCTACTCCGTGGTGGCGCTGGCCATGGTCATCCTCACCTACGGGATGGAGACGGGATTTTTCAGATTCGGCAACCACGAGAAGTGGACCGACCCTATGGAGGTCTACTCCACGTCGCTGATGTCGCTGGGCGTAAGTTCGGCGGCATTTGTCGTGCTGGTGCTGGCCTTCCTTGACCCGGTGACGCGGTGGATGGAGTGCGACGGACATCCGTCGTATGTGGTGATAATGGCCCTGTGCGTGGCGCTGGATGCGTTCATGACCATCCCCTTCGCCTACCTGCGCTACCGCAAGCGCCCTATGCGCTTCGCCACGCTGAAACTCATCAATATCGGTCTGAACATCGGCCTGAACCTCTTCTTCATCCTGCTCTGCCCTAAGATGCTGGAGCTGTGGCCGGAGACGGTGTCGCATTTCTACGACCCCGGATTCGGCATCGGATACATCTTTCTGTCCAACCTTATAGCCTCGGCTGTGAACATGGTGCTGCTCATACCCGAGCTCAGAGGATTCAGGTGGCGGTTCAACGCCACGCTGTGGCGCGCCATGATAGCCTATTCGGCACCGCTGCTGGTGCTCGGCGTGGCCGGCGTGATGAATCAGACCATAGACAAGATACTATATCCGCACCTTGTCAGCGACCCCGAGGAGGCCATGTACGGACTGGGCATCTACGGAGCCAACTACAAGATAGGCCTGCTTCTGCTGGTATTCCTGCAGGCCTTCCGCTTCGCCTACGAGCCCTTCATCTTCGCACGGAGCAAGGAAGCCGCGCAGCAGAGCGGCAGCGACGGGACGGCGCAGCGCAACCGCGCATACAGCGATGCCATGAAGTACTTCGTGATATTCGCGCTCTTCATATTCCTGGGCGTGATGTACTATCTCGACTTCATCCGCTACCTGATATCGCCGCGCTACTTCAGCGGCCTCAAGGTGGTGCCTCTGATCATGCTCGGAGAGCTGTTCTTCGGTGTGTTCTTCAATCTTTCGGTGTGGTACAAGCTGACTGACCGGACGGTGTACGGCATGTGGTTCTCGCTCTTCGGTCTTACAGTCACGCTGGTGCTTAATGTGGTGCTTGTACCGCGCATCGGCTATATGGGCTGTGCCGTGGCAGCCATGTGCAGCTACGGCTCGATGATGGTGGCAAGCTATCTGATAGGGCAGCGTAAATTCCCGATAGCATACCATGTGAGGCGTCTCGGCGTCTATGCGCTCCTTGCCGCAGTGCTCTATGCCGTAGGATATTACGGCATCAATATGCTCGGGCTTCATGCCGCCGTAGCCGCCGGACTGCGCCTTGTGCTGCTGGCAGTCTATGTGCTGGTATTCGTCCGGATGGAGAAAATCAATCCGCGGACCGAGCTCCGCGCCATCCTGCACCGCCGATGAAAATCTGTATCATCAATCACAGCGACACTCTCGGCGGCGCGTCGGTGGTGAGCCGCCGGCTCATGCACGCTCTGCGCGACGCCGGTCATGACGCACGTATGCTGGTGACCCACAAGGCTTCGGACGACGAGTTCGTGGAGCAGGCCGCCTCGCGTCTGCGCTCGCGCGTGCCTTTCCTTGCGGAGCATATGCGGATATTCGCGTCCAACGGCTTCAGCCGCGCCGACCTCTTCAAGGCGTCGATAGCCACCGACGGGCTGTCGCTGAGCCGACACAGGCTCGTGCGCCAGGCCGACGCCGTCATCCTTAACTGGGTGAATCAGGGGATGCTGAGTCTCGACGAAATAGGGCGTATAGCCTCTGCGAAGCCGGTGATATGGACCATGCACGACATGTGGAACATGACTGCCCTCTGCCACCATGCCGGGGAGTGCGCGCGCTACACCGAGCCCGGCGGATGCCATGACTGTCCGCTGCTTCACGGGCGTGCTTCGGCGCATGATCTGTCGCACAAGACCTTCCTGCGCAAGGCCCGTCTCTATGCCGGCACACGGATGACTTTCGTGCCTGTCAGCACGTGGCTTGCCGCCAAGTGCGCGACTGCGCCTCTGATGCGCCGCGCCGCGGTGGAGGTCATCCCCAACGCCTTCCCCGTGGGGGACTTCTACACAGAGCCGCGCATGTCCGCTCTGCCCGGTGTGCCCGAGGGCAAGAAACTGATATTGATGGGTGCAGCCCGTCTCGATGACCCTGTCAAGGGGCTGCACTATGCCGTGGAGGCACTCAACGGCCTGCGGCGCGACGACGCTGTGGCGGTGTTTTTCGGCGCTCTGCGCGATGCCTCGGCGCTCGACAGGCTGCGTTTTCCGCATGTGCATCTCGGCATGATAGCTGAGGTCGCCACGCTGCGCGAGCTGTATGCCCGTGCCACTGTGGTGATGTCGACCTCGCTGTACGAGACGCTTCCCGGCACGCTCATAGAGGGGCAGGCCGCCGGATGTACGCCGGTGGCGTTCGATTCGGGCGGTCAGCGCGACATCATTGACGACGGTACGACCGGATATCTGGTAAAGCCTTACTATACAGCTGCTTTCAGCGCCGCGCTCGACAAGGCTCTCGACTCGCCTTTCGGACCGTCGGTGCTCCGTGCGGCAGTGGAGGAGCGCTTCTCGGCCGAAGCTGTGGCAGGGCGCTATCTCGACCTCATCGCCGCTATGCGATAAACCATCCGGAACCTGTATGCGTTAGAAGTTTATACTTATATCATCATCACACATCGCTCTTATGGACGACATAATCATAATTCTCGGTCTGATATTGCTCAACGGAGTGTTCTCGATGTCAGAGGTCGCTCTTATATCGGCCAGAAAGTCTAAACTCGATACCGATGCCCGCAACGGCAACCGGTCAGCCGTGACGGCCCTGAAGCTGCAGGGCGAGCCCGACCGCTTTCTGTCGACAGTTCAGATAGGCATCACTCTCATCGGAATTCTTACAGGTCTCTTCTCCGGAGCCACCATAGCCACCGACCTGGGCCACCGGCTGGCGGACTGCGGCATGGCCCCCAAGGCTGCCATGACACTCTCCAAGGTGCTCATCGTGTCGGTGGTTACCTATCTGTCGATAGTCGTGGGCGAGCTGGTGCCCAAGCGCATCGGGCTGGGGCGTGCCGAGAGCATAGCCAAAAGCGTAGCTCCGGCCATGAAACTTCTGTCTGTCATCACCTACCCTCTTGTATGGCTGCTGTCGGTGTCGACCGCCGGCATCGTCAGGCTGCTGCGCATAGGCGACGGCAGCTCGAAGGTGACTGAGGAGGAAATCAGGTCGCTCATCCGTCAGGGTGCGGAGTCGGGCGAGGTGCAGGAGGTGGAGCAGGACATCATGGAGCGTGCCCTGGTGCTCGGTGACTGCCGCATCGGCGCCATCATGACCTGCCGCAACGATATCGACTGCCTGACCGTCGATATGGACGAAGCGGCTGTGCGCGAGGTCCTTGCACGCGGCGTACATTCGTCCTATCCTGTGTTCGACGAGCACCGTGAGGATGTGTGCGGCGTGGTGTCGCTCAAGCAGCTCGTCCTCTCGCTCGGCACTCCTGGATTCAGCCTTTCCGACCACCTTGTGTCGGGGATGTGTCTGCCCGAGGCCATGACGGTGTACGATGCCCTTGACGCGTTCCGCGATGCCGGGGAACATTCGGCGCTGGTCTACGACGAGTACGGCTGCTTCCAGGGCATGGTGACTCTGCGCGACATCCTCGACGGTCTTGTCGGAACGATTCCCGAAGGAGTCGACGCGCCGCTGATAGTGAAGCGGCGCGATACCGAGGAGTGGCTTGTGGACGGCCGCTGCCCTATGTACGACTTTCTGTCGTACTTCGACCGCGAGGATCTGTACGTTCCTTCGAGCTACACCACCCTTGGCGGACTGATAATGGAACTGCTCCGCAAAGTCCCAGTAGCCGGCGATATCATCGAATGGGGCTGCTTCAAGCTCGAGGTGGCCGATATGGACCGCGCTCGAATCGATAAAATCGCCGTCTCCCTGATTGCCCGATAACACCACGTCACATCATCATGCGGCGAATAATTCGCAAATTTTGCGTGTTATTCGCCGCAAAGTAGTATCTTTGTACCCGAACAGCAATATATCTCCGACAATGTTTATACACGAATACGACGACTGGACACATTTCAGATGGGACACCGATGCGGTCGGTGCGCTGCAGTTGCGTGCGATGCACCGGCTCGGGTATCTGGCAGGCCGAATGGCTGCGATAGGATTTGACAGTCAGCTCTCCGCTACGGTCGAAGCCGTGACCAACGATGTGGTTGCATCCTCGGAAATCGAAGGGGTACGCCTTGATACTGACGAGGTGCGCAGTTCCGTAGCGCGCAAGTTCGGCGTCACCTTGCAGAAAAGCAAGGACCCCACACACTATGTGGAGGGAATCGTCGAAATGATGCTTGATGCCACACACAATCAGAAAGAACCTCTTACTGCGGAGCGTCTGTTCGGCTGGCATCATGCGCTGTTCCCCGGCAGAAGGGATATGACCGTCGGCGCTTACCGCACGGAAGAGATGTCGGTGGTGTCAGGGATGTTCGGCAGAGAGAGAATCCACTACCGCGCTCCCTCGCCTGACCGTGTGCCTGCAGAGATGGAGCGGTTCATAGACTGGATGAACCGCGAGGATAATGTTCCGGGAATACTGAAGTCGGCCATAGCTCATCTCCGCTTCGTCAGCATACATCCCTTCGATGATGGAAACGGACGCATAGGACGTGCTATATCGGATATGGTGCTTGCCGCACTCGATGGTGCAGGTATGCACTTCTACAGTCTCAGCCGGCAGATTCTCAAGGATAAGAATCATTATTACAAGGTACTGGAGCGCACTCAGCGAAGCGACGGCGATATCACCGAGTGGCTCGTGTGGTATCTGAACGCGATAATGGCAGCCGTTGATGACTCAGATGCCATGCTTTCGCTGGTTCTCCGTAAAGCGGCGTTCTGGAATACCCATTCGCAGGCTTCGATAAGCGACCGCCAGCGAATGGTCCTCAACAAGTATCTTGACGGATACGATGCCAAACTGACGGCTAAGAACTGGGAGCGAATCGCCGCAGTGTCAAGAGACACTGCCTTGCGTGATATCGACGCACTCGTGAAGCAGGGAATACTTGTACCTACTCCCGGACGCGTGCGTGACATCCCCTATTCCATCAACTATACATCGCATGCAATGGAAGAGTCGCCGTTCAGCAACGTCGCCATCGAGAGTGTCGGGGCCGACCGGTTCATTACGGCCCGGTACAAGGATTCGACTCCGCTGCGCGACCGTGTGAGTGCGACCGACATCCGGCGGCTCGATGATGGTGAAATCACTCTGCAGGACCTCGCGTACAAACATTTCGCATATCTGTTGGGATAATACTTGGATTACACTTTCGCTCCGCGGATAGACAGCCGGATTACAGGGTAGCTTGACAATTATCTATAAAAATTTAAAAAAAGTCGGTGGGTGGGAGTATATTCGGATTTTTTCGCTAAATTTGCACTTCAAGTATACTCAACGCTATGAACAAATATCTGTCAACTATCCTCCTCCTGCCGGCACTGCTCTGCGGCGCCGATGCACTGGCATGTACCAGTCTGGTAGCCACCCCGGGCGCGACCACAGAAGGTAGCTCGATGGTAACATATGCCGCTGACAGCCACACGCTGTACGGCGCTCTGTACAAACAGCCGGCATCGGTGAACGAGCCGGGTGCCGTCCGTCAGATTCATGAATGGGACACGGGACGCTACCTCGGCGACATCGAGGAGGTGCCGGCCACATACGCCACCATAGGCAATATGAATGAGAAAGGTCTCACTATAGCCGAGAGTACGTGGGGCGGACGTCCGGAGCTGGAAGGCTCGGGCCTGATTGACTACGGCTCGCTCATATATGTGACTCTCCAGCGCGCCGCCACGGCACGCGAGGCCATCAGGATAATGACTGACCTTGTCGACAAGTACGGCTACGCCTCGTCGGGCGAGTCGTTCTCCATAGCCGACCCCAAGGAGGTGTGGATCATGGAGATGATAGGCAAGGGCAAGACCGACAAGGGTGCTGTGTGGGTGGCTCGCCGTGTGCCTGACGGCTACATATCGGGTCACGCCAACCATGCCCGCATCCATCAGTTCCCGCAGAACGACCCCGAGACGCTCTACTCGGCCGACGTCATTGACTTCGCCCGCAAGCAGGGCTACTACAGCGGCAAGGACAAGGACTTCGACTTCTCGCGTGCCTACGCTGTCACCGACATTGGCGCCGTGCGCGGCTGCGATGCCCGTGTGTGGAGCTACTTCCGCCGCTTCACTCCCGAGGGCACCATGGATAAATACACACCGTGGATACTCGAGGCCAAGGGCGATCCCTTCCCCCTGTGGGTGAAGCCGTCGAAGAAGCTGACCGCCGACGACCTGAAATGGATGATGCGCGACCACTTCGAAGGCACTGTGCTCGACATGACCAAGGATATCGGCGCTGGTCCGTTCGACTGTCCCTACCGCTGGCGCCCGATGACCTACAAGGTCGACGGCAGCGAGTACACCCATGAGCGCGCCATCGCCACCCAGCAGACAGGCTTCTCGTTCGTGGCTGACATGAACGCAGGCCGCAACGACCTGATGAAGGGCATACTGTGGTTCGGCGTCGACGATGCCAACACGTGCGCCTATGTGCCGGTGTTCAACTGTGTGACGCGCGTGCCCAAGTCGCTCGACGAGAAGACAGCCGACCTCTATACTCTCTCGTGGGACGCTATGTTTTGGGTGAACAACTACGTTGCCAACCAGGCATATAACCGCTACTCGCAGATGATTCCCGACATACGCAAGGTGCAGAACGGCCTCGAGAGCAAGATGACCGACGCCGTGGCGCTGATGCAGAAGCAGATTGACTCGATGCCTGCCGACAAGGGGGCCGAGGCGCTGAACGACCTCACCGAGTACTGGGCAGAGAAGACCACCGCCGACTACAAGAAGCTCGGCGACTATCTGCTGGTGAAGTATCTGGACGGCAACATCAAGAAGGAGCGTGACGGCGAATTCGCCCGTACGCCCGACGGCATGCCCGAGCAGCCCGTGTTCGGAGGCTACAACGAGCGCTACTTCCGTTCGATAGTCGACGATGCCGGCGAGCGTCTGAAAATCGGCGAGGCCGACGGCAAGTAATCCGCGGCGCGCGTTTTTGGTACGCTATTTGCTATAACAGATGATAGAATAGGCCGCCCGGGTCATTCATTATCATACAAACACTCGAAATCAAAATGGAAATCACTCCCGGAAAATATTTTGAAATAGTATATAAACTCCTGCGTGTCAACGCTGACGGCACGGAGACTCTGGTTCATGAAGTGGAAGCCGACGACCCCGACAGCGGTGTGTGCGGCCTTACGCCCGGATTCGTCGAGGCTCTCGAAGAAGAACTCATCGGCAAGAAACCGGGTGACAAATTCGACTTCGTGGCACCTGCTGACAAGGCTTTCGGTCCCTACACCGAAGAAGAAATCTACAACATCCCCCGTGAGCAGATGACGGTCGACGGCAAGTTCGACGAGTCGATGTTCACTCCCGGCGCCCTTATCCCCCTGATGGGTCCCGGCGGCATCCGTATCGACGGCACCGTGGTGCGTCTGACGCCCGAAGCCGTGGTGCTTGACCTGAACCATCCGCTGGCCAAGGACCCCGTGCACTTCGTGGGTTCGGTGCTTACCGTGCGCGACGCCACTGCCGACGAGATAGCCGAGTGCACGGCCGCTGCCGGATGTGGCGGAGGCTGCGGCGGAGGCTGCTGTGGCGGCGGCGAAGAGTCATCCTCGTGCGGCGGAGGCTGCTGCGGAGGTTGCAATTAAGCCATAACACGTACTGAATCAGGACGGTGATATCGGCGCGCGACATATCCAGGACTTTCGGGTCTCTGAAGGTGCTGAAAGGCATCAGTCTCGACATCGGGTTTCATCAGGTCAGCACCATAGTCGGGCCCAGCGGAGCCGGCAAGACCACTCTGCTCCATATACTGGGCACGCTGATGAGTCCCGACCGCGGCGGACGCGTGCTCTATGACGGCACTGAGGTGACGTCGCTGTCAGACTCGGCTCTGTCGCGCTTCCGCAACCTCAACATAGGCTTCGTCTTCCAGTTTCACCGTCTGCTGCCCGAGTTCACCCTGGTGGAGAACGTGGCGATGCCTGCGCTGATAGCCGGGCGTCCGCGCGGCGAGTCGTTCGACAAGGCACGCGCGCTCCTTGAGCGCCTCGACCTCAAGGGCCGCGACAGTCACCGTCCGTCCGAGCTGTCGGGCGGCGAGTGTCAGAGGGCGGCCGTGGCACGGGCCCTCATCAACGACCCTCAGGTGGTGTTCGCCGACGAGCCCTCGGGAAGTCTTGACTCAGTGAACCGCCAGCGGCTCCACCGTCTGTTCTTCGAGCTGCGCGACAGCCTTGGCGCCACCTTCGTGATAGTGACTCATGACGAGACGCTCGCGGCGGACTCGGACACGATAATCCATATGGCCGACGGAGAGATAGTGTCCGTCGACCGGAACTGACAATCTATAAAGACTTTATATAAATCAAAAACGATTAAGACAATTAAGACAATGAATCTGAAGAACATCTTTCTCACCACCGCCGTCTGCGCAGCCACACTTTCGCTGGCTTCGTGCAACAGCAACGACGACCCCGAGGGCGGCAATCCGGTGATATACTCCAACATCGTCACCGTAGAGTCGGTGGAGAGCACCGGAGCGTCCTTCTCCTTCCAGAAGATGGACGACTCGCCTCTGATCACGCTTACCACGACGCAGAGCGTCAGCGGTGACGGCGTGAACCTCCTCAAGAAAGGCATGCGCATAGTGCTCTCCTACACTCCGGCATCGGGCGAGCAGTACAAGAGCGGACCCATCACGGCATACCAGTGGGTAAAAACTTATGGCGAAGGCGCCCAGCTTCCTGTTGAGCAGGCGTCGTCAACCTCAGGCTGGTATACCAATGCCGTGCAGCAGGCTATGATACAGCGTACGGGTCCCTACCTCAATGCCGGAATCGTCTCCAACGACGAACCCAACGAATGTCGTATAGTGGTCGACGAAGCCACTGTCAACGACGAATATCCGAAGGCATATCTCATATACAAGAGCCGTACTCCCCTGCCGACCAACTATCTCTTCTATGTGTCCTACTCGATGACCGGCCTGATGGAGCATGACAACTTCAAGGGTCTCGACGTGATCTACGAGGACTCTTTCGGCAAGCACACCACCCGTGTGGACCGTCCCAACACCGGACTCCGTCCCCAGGGCTGAATCTCTCCCTCTGAATAACAGAAACCAATTCACCAAAATCTCATAAAAAACTTACAGAAAATGGAAAAGAACCCCAACCAGCAGGAACTTAAAATAGAACTCACCCCCGAAGTAGCCGCCGGCCACTACTCCAACCTCGCCGTCATCTCGCACTCGGGCAACGAATTCTTCATCGACTACATCTCGATCGCACCCAACATGCCTCAGGCCAAGGTGCAGAGCCGCATCATCATGACTCCCGAAAACGCCAAGAACCTCCTCTTCGCCCTGAGCGAGAACATCAAGAAGTACGAGGCTACTTTCGGCGAAATCACCCGCAAGGCTCCCGTAAACGCTCCGAAGAACAACGGCGGTATCCCCAACCCCTTCGAAGCATAACAGCAAGCATCACTCCAACCCGCTTATGAAAGCACATCAGCTGTATATCTACAATTCGCTCAGTCGCCGCAAGGAACCGTTCGAACCGCTTCACGCCCCCAATGTGGGTATGTACGTGTGCGGCCCGACCGTCTACGGCGACGGCCACCTCGGACATGCGCGTCCGGCCATAACATTCGATATCGTGTACCGCTATCTCACTCACATGGGCTACAAGGTGCGCTACGTGCGCAACATTACCGATGTGGGTCATCTGGAGCACGATGCCGACGACGGCGAGGACAAGATAGCCAAGAAGGCACGACTGGAGCAGCTCGAGCCCATGGAAGTGGTGCAGTACTATCTGAACCGCTACCACAAGGCCATGGAGGCGCTCAACGTGCTGCCGCCCTCAATCGAGCCGCATGCCTCGGGCCACATCATCGAGCAGATAGAGTACATCAAGTCGATACTTGACAGCGGATATGCCTACGTAAGCGAAGGTTCGGTATACTTCGACGTGCCCAAATTCAACAGGGACTACGGCTACGGCAAGCTCTCGGGCCGCAACATCGACGAGCTTCTCGCTACCACGCGCGAGCTCGACGGCCAGTCCGAGAAGCGCAATCCCGCAGACTTCGCCCTGTGGAAGAAGGCGGCACCCGAACACATCATGCACTGGCCTTCGCCATGGAGCGAAGGCTTCCCCGGATGGCATCTCGAATGTTCTACCATGAGCGAGAAGTATCTGGGCACCGTTTTCGACATTCACGGCGGGGGAATGGATCTCAAGTTCCCCCACCATGAGTGCGAGATCGCGCAGTCTATGGCCCACAACCACGCTCCGGCCGTGAAGTACTGGATGCACAACAACATGATCACCATCAACGGCAAGAAGATGGGCAAGTCGCTGGGCAACTTCATCACTCTCGATGAGTTCTTCACCGGTCAGCATCCGCTTCTGGAGCAGGCCTATTCGCCGATGACCATACGCTTCTTCATCCTCCAGGCCCACTACCGCGGCACCGTCGACTTCTCGAACGAGGCCCTCAAGTCGGCCGAGACGGCTCTGGGACGCATGCTGGACGGCTACCGCCGCCTGGGCGAGCTCAAGGCGTCGGAGACATCGACCATCGACGTCAGCCGGCTCGAGGAGCAGGCCTATGAGGCGCTCGACGACGACCTGAACACTCCGGTGCTTATCGGTGTGCTCTTCGATGCCGTGCGCATGATCAATCAGGTGAAGGACCACACGGCCACTGCCACTCAGGCCGACATCGACACGCTGCGCGCGTTCATGGACACGTTCCTTGTGGACATCCTCGGCATCCGGCCCGACGAAGCTGCCGCCGGCAATCCCGACGCACTCCGTCCGTATCACGACGCCGTCGACCTGCTGCTCGAACTGCGCGCCGACGCCAAGAGCCGCAAGGACTGGGCAACTTCCGACCTTATCCGCAACCGTATGGCCGAAATCGGCTTCACCGTCAAGGACACCAAGGACGGTGTGGAATGGTCACTCTGACAAACACTCTAAAGTCTGAATATTATGGGAATAACAAAACAACTCATCCGTGAGTATCTTGATGAGCTCCAGATTTCGAGCCGTCTTGACGATGACGGCGACATCGTAGTGGTCCAAAGTGCCGACGAGGACTTCGGTCATGATGTGGTCATCTACATTA
>DLAL01000065.1:0-13034 GCA_002493945.1 Porphyromonadaceae bacterium UBA7048 | reverse complement strand
CTACATTATGATCAACGAGAACCGTCTGTCGTATCTTGCCGGTGCTCCGGGCTACGAGCCCAAGCACGACCTCTACTTCCTGGCCAACCGCCACAACACGCGCCGCTACACTCCTACGGCCGTGGTGCGCAACGGCAGTCTCCGCATGGAGTATTCGTTCCTTCTTGATGAGGAAGTATCGAAAGAGTACATCGTGGAGAACTGCATCAAGCTGATGCTCGGCACCATCTGGCGCGGCTTCGTGGACCTCGAAAAAGACGAATAACAAATCCTTTAAATCTTATACATTATGAAAGAAATCGACAAACACATCATCCGCGACTTCTTCGACGAACTTCACATCTCCACACGCATCGACGACGACGGCGATATGGTCATCGTGCAGAGCGCCGACGAGGATTTCGGGCATGACGTAGTCATCTTCGTCATCGTCAAGAACAACCGCCTCTCCTACACCGCAGGTGCCAGCAACTACTCTCCCTCACAGGACATCTACTTCCTGGCCAACCGCCACAACTGCCGCAAGAACCTTCCTGTGGCCGTAGTGCGCAACGGCAGCATCCGCATGGAGTACTCCTTCCTCCTTGACGAGGAAGTATCGAAAGAATACATCGTCGAGAACTGCATCAAGATGGTTCTCGGATCAATCTGGCGCGGCTTCTGCGACCTCGAGAAGGACGACAAGTAAGCCCCCCGTCATATCACTGAATAAGCGTGGCCGCTCTCCGGTGTTTTTATCACGGAGGCGGCCACGCCTTTTTTCTTATACCGAGATCCAGTCGACACGGGCTGCTTCGTGGACTTCAGGAAGTTCGAGTTTGCCGAGCATGGATTCTATCACGGGCACGGGGACGGCGTCCTTGCGTGAGCTGTTACGGGATAGGAGGGTCTGCAGGTCGGTTTCGAGATAGATGATGCGGACTCGGGCCTTATAGCTCTCGAACAGCGCGACGAGCTGCTGCCGCATGGCCCTGGTGATGTTCGTGGCGTTCCATACAAATGACTGATGGCGGCGCAGATATTCTTTTGCCTGCTCTTTGGCCAGATTGGCTATGTATCCCTGATTTTTGGTTGGAGATATTTTCCGTTCGCACCGGATTGCATCAAGCGAAATCATCGGAATGTCAGGAAGATTCCTGCCTATCCACGTATCTTTGCCCGTGCCGGGCAAGCCGCACATCAGACAGACGGTGCCCCATGTGTCATCATAAAGCTGCTGGTCTTTCCATACATCCTTTCCGGACAGGAATGTCCGCATGGTGTGGTCTGAAGGAAACGGGAAACAGCTGTCAAGACATCCCTCTTCCTTGGCCAGCTCCTCACATAAGGCTATCTGTTCGAGCATCTGCTGTTTGTCGCCGCAGATTCGCCCCGTCATGTCGGCTTTGGAGAGCATGCAGAGCAGACGCAGTGAGAAATCCGGCAGCAGCCGCCCGTTGGCAGCTATCTGATGGAGTCTGAGAGCGGCATTTTCCGTGTCTATGGCGTGTGGAGGGAATGAGTGGTAGCGGACGAGCTGACAGATGGTTTCTCGGCGGCATATCAGTTCGTCCGTTCCGCACAGCCCTGCGCGCCACAGAAGCTCGCGGCACATTCGGCTTCCGGCCGGGGCATGATTCGGCGCATCGAAGCCGCCCGAAACCGCCTTTGTCGTCGTGATTTTGCCTATGTCGTGGAGTCGGGCTGCCGCAAGGACTAATTCGCGATGATGCTCCGGGGCTGCCTGATATTCCGGCAGAGAGCAGAGTGCCTCGCAGACCATCTGCGTATGGGTATAGACGTCGCCCTCTCCATGCCACTGCACGGACTGCGGGGTGCGGCTCATCCGCTCCGAGAGTGCGGCGAGTATGTCGGCGGCGCAGTCGGTCATATGAATAGTTCTGATATGGGGACTGTTATACGGTTGGGGACAATCGGCCGGTCGAGCCAGTGCGACTGGCTCTCCTCCACGGTCTGAAGGAAGGAGGCGCGGACATACTTCATGCGGTCTGTGACTTCGCCGTTTTCCTCGACTTTGATATAGATTCCCTCCATAGTCCGCGAGGCATCGGTTTCGCGACAGATGCGGTCGGCATCCAGTCCGAGCCGCAGGGCATCCTCGCGCAGACGGGATATGTGGTCGGCTGATATATACGTGGAGTCGCCGAGATATTTCAGGATTTCATCCATGTCGGAGAATTGACCGCTTGCAAGCACCGGACAGGAGCTCACGGGCAGACTGCTGATGAGTTCATGACGCGAAGGCGTGTCAAGGAAACGGTCGGTCTCGCGGTCAAGGATGTCAAACTCCATGAAGTAGTCGGGCAGAAGGTCATAGTAGATGGAGTGTTTGGCGTACATCCACTCGCCGTACATCACGTAGCGGCTGCCCAGTACTTCGTAAAATCTGTCGCGGTGGACGGCCGCCCACTGCTTTAAGAGGTCGTAGTGCTTTTCGCGTGCACCTCCGGAGAGGAAGTGGCCGCGGCTCTGGAGACGCAGCTCGCCGTCGTCGGTGAATGATATAGCCGAATTGGCGCCGTCAATCTTCTCTTCGAGCACGATGTGGCGCCCTTTGATTTCACTGAAGCGACGCTGACGCAGATCCTCGTCGCCGGGTTGTAGCCGCGAACCCTGAATGTGAGGTGTGCGCGGATATTTTATGATTATATCTTCTCGCTTCATAAGTACGCTATCATTACGCGGTGGTTGGTCACCGACATGAATTTGACTCTCTGACAGCCGGCTGCCAGGAAATGATTTTCCAGGTCTTCGTTGGAGAAGAGGTGGATATGCTCGGGATTGTCGTCGGGCTTCGAGGGCACGGACACAATCACGTAGTTCCGTGCAAGCCTGACTGCGCTTTTTACCGCTTTTTCTGTATCGGGTATATGCTCCAGAACTTCGAGCATCGTGACGACATCGAATGACTTGTCCGGTAAACTACTGCTGCATATATCGGCAAGCATCGGATGAAGATTCCCGACGCCGCCGGTGCGGATGCAGTCGAGCAGTTCGACGCGGTGAGGGAGAATATCGACGCTTGTCACCTCCAGCGCAGGGAACTCACGCAGCAGGGGGAAGAGAAAGACGCCGCGTCCGCTGCCGACATCAAGCAGTGATTCACATTGTCCGGCACTGACGATGCCGTGAAGGAAACTGAGGACGACCTGCACGCGCGGCAGATCCGTTTTCGTCTTGAAGTAGTGCATCTTCATCTCGGGTCTGTTCTCTGTCTGAGCATATTTTTGCTCATAGCCCCGTTGATAAGCCTCGGTTAATATAGGGATATATTGCAGCTGATTCATGTCTTGCATGTGTATACCGCCGGGCCGTGTGTATGCGAATTGGCCGACGTCTGTGGGTTTTTCATCGGTGCAAAAGTAGCGTATAAAAACGACATTTTCAAGTAATTTCTTGCATTTTTGTAAAATGCTTATTTGGTGCGTTTTAGATTCTCTACTTGTGGATTTGGCGCGATTTCACTTGTGGATTTGGCGCGATTTCACTTGGGCGTTTGGCGCGGTTTCACTTGTGGATTTGGCGCGGAAAAAGCGGAGTGGAGACGGGCGGCCGGATATTTCGGGCCTGAAATTTGCGGCAGTTGGTTTTTTTGGTTACTTTTGTGTGCAATTAATGAATATACTGACAGATGGATATTTTTAGATATTTGAGATTAGGATTCGTACTGCTTGTGACGCTGATATGCTGCGGAAGTGCCGCTGCCGAGGCTTCGATAAGCCGTAGCATCGGGAACGGACGCACGGTGACGGTGACTGCCGTCGGCCCTTACATAGTTCGTGTGGACAATTACGGCGCCGGTGAGAAGGCCGCCGGGGTGCAGTCTGTGCTCGACCTTGGCGCCGACGAGGCAAGCTGCGCGGTGTCGCACGACGGTGTGCTCCGCACCACCGGAGGCATCAAGGCGTGGTTCTCGGCCGAGGGTCTGCTCAATATCGAGAATTCGGGCGTGCGCGGGTCGCTCATCGTCGACCCGGGGACACGCAGGCTTAAAGACGGCCGTACGGAGCTGCAGCTCTTCACCTCGTCGATAGGGTCGATGTACGGCGCAGGCGAGCGCGGACACTCGCTGAACCTGCGCGGCGACACACTGGTGATGTACAACCGTCAGAACTACGGCTATACCGGCACTGACCCGCGCATCAGTCAGATGAACATCACCATGCCGCTGGTGCTGAGCAACGACGGCTACGCCCTCGTATTCGACGACTTTGCCGCCGCCGAGCTGATACTGAAGCGGACGGTGTCGTACATCACCGAGAGCCGCCGCCCCGTGTCGTACTATTACGTGGCCGGCACGGATGCCGCCCAGCTCACCGAGCATATGACAGAACTTACGGGCCGTCAGCCGCTGCCGCCGCTGTGGGCCCTCGGATATATCACTTCGAAATACGGCTACCGCACTCAGGACGAGACGCTCGGTGTGGTCGACACGCTCAAGCGCGCAGGCTATCCGCTCGACGGCATCGTGCTCGACCTCTACTGGTACGGCAAGGAGCAGGATATGGGCCGTCTGGCATGGGACCCCGTGCAGTGGCCCGAGCCCGAGGCCATGCTCGCCGGGCTGAAGGACCGGGGCGTGAACCTGGTGGCTATCTCCCAGCCATACATACTGCGCAACGGCCGCGGACTGGACAACTACAACGAACTGGCATCGCGCGGCCTGATGGTGAAGGACTCCATCACGGGCGAACCGCGCGAGGTGAAGATATGGGTCGGCGAAGGCGGTATGTTCGACGTGAGCAATCCGCTGACGCGCCGCTGGCTCACCGACCGCTACAAGCAGCTCACAGACATGGGCGTAGCCGGATGGTGGGGTGACCTGGGCGAGCCTGAGGTGCATCCGCTTGGCTCTGTCCACGACAACGGTCTGTCGACACGCGAGTATCACAACAAGTACGGCAACGACTGGAGCGAGATCATCAGCCGCCTCTTCGCCGGGCAGTATCCCGACCGCCGTCTTATGACTCTGATGCGCGGCGGCACGACCGGTCTGCAGCGCCACAGCGTCTTCCCGTGGTCGACCGACGTGTCGCGCTCGTGGGGCGGTCTTGAGCCTCAGGTGCGCATAATGCTCAACTCGGGCCTCAGCGGTCTGGGCTACATGAGCAGCGACCTGGGCGGTTTTGCCGTGGAGAAGGGCAAGGAATATCAGCCCGACCTGTATGTGCGCTGGGTGGAGGCCGGACTGTTCTCGCCCGTATTCCGCACTCATGCGCAGAAGTTCGCCGAGCCTTACAACTATCCCGCTCAGGAAGAAATCCTCAAGGCGCTGGTGCGCGAGCGCTACCGCTGGCTGCCCTACAACTACACCCTCGCCTACGAGAACGCCGCCCACGGCTATCCGCTGGTGCGTCCGCTCGACTTCGACAGCAATGCTCACGGCGCCTACGACCATATCTCCGACCAGTATATGTGGGGACCGGAAGTGATGGCGGCCCCCGTGATGACCGCCGCAGACAGCCGCAATATCACCTTCCCGGCCGGCGCGGACTGGGTGGACTACAATCATCCCCGGACGGTGTACAAGGGCGGCACTCGCGTGACGGCCTACCCTGCGCCGCTCGATGTCATACCGCTCTTCGTGCGTCAGGGAGCGTTCATCCCCACGGCTGACTACGCGATGGAGAACACGGGCGACTACCGTGCCGACGTGTTCACTGTCAGCTACTATCCCAAGGCTGAGGGTTCGTCGCAGTACACGATGTACGACGACGACCGTCTGTCGCCGCGCAGCATCGACGAGGGCCAGTACCGCCTCGTGACCTTCGACGGACGCTCCGCCGGAGACGACATCGAGATAGGTGTCCGCTCCGAGGGCGCCTACGCAGGCGCGCCGGGCGTGATAAACTTCAATTTCGCCGTGTACGGCATGACGGCCGCTCCGCGCAAGGTGCTTGTCGGCCGCAAGTCGGTGCCCTTCGAGTATGACGAGGCTACGGGCGCCGTGCGCTTCCCGGCATCGTTCGATACATCCAAAATGTTGAAAATCAAAATACAGAAGTAAGATATGTTCTCAGGAATTGTCGAAGAAGCCGGACGTGTGGCCGGCGTAGAGAAGAAGGACTCGAACATCAATCTGATAGTGTCGTGCTCGTTCACCGACGAGCTGCGCATCGACCAGTCGGTGGCGCACAACGGCGTGTGCCTGACCGTGGTGGAACTGCGGCCCGACAACACCTACGTGGTGACGGCCATCCGCGAGACGCTCGACCGCTCTAACCTCGGGCTGCTCAAGCCCGGCGACCTGGTGAACCTCGAGCGCTCCATGCAGATGAACGGCCGTCTGGACGGCCACATCGTGCAGGGCCACGTCGACACCACCGCCGAATGCACGGCCATAGAGGAGGCCGACGGCAGCACCTACTTCACATTCAGCTACAAGACCACTCCCGAAATGGTGGCCAAGGGCTATATGACCGTGGAGAAAGGCTCCGTGACGGTCAACGGCGTAAGCCTCACCGTGTGCGACAGCGAGCCCGAGAGCTTCCGAGTGGCCATCATTCCCTATACTTTCGAGCACACCAACTTCCGCGATATCCGCGTGGGGTCGAAGGTGAACCTCGAGTTCGACATCATCGGCAAGTACCTTGCCCGGATGATGGAGCTGCGCAACCTCTGATACGGGCCCTCCGGCAGGCCCCCCGAGGATGGAGAAACTGATGCAATACGTGTGGCAGCACCGTCTGTGGCTGCCCGAGGACATGACGGCTGTCGACGGCCGACGCATCGATGTGCTCGATCCGGGGCTGCTGAACACAGGCTCGGGGCCCGATTTCTTCAACGCCAAGATACGCATCGGCGCCGACACCTGGGCCGGCAATATAGAGATACACGTCAGAGCCTCTGACTGGCACCGTCACGGCCACGACAGCGACCCGGCATATGATTCGGTCATCCTGCACGTCGTCGGCCGTGACGACGCGCGTATAGCGCGCAGCGACGGCCGCGAGATTCCGCAGGTGTGCATGCCATGCGTGCGCAATTTCGCCGAGATATACAGCGGCATGGTCGACAACCGTTCGGCCGACCTGGGCTGCGCCGCGTTCCTTGACCGCCTGCCGCGCGTCTACGTGTCGGACTGGCTCACGTCGCTCGGATTCGAGCGTGTCATAGCCAAGGCTGAGCGCGTGTCGGAGCTGCACCGCCGGCTCAACGGCGACTGGCGCGAGACGGTCTACGTGGTGCTGGCCCGTGCGCTGGGCTTCGGCACCAACAGCGACCCCTTCGAGCGGCTGGCGCTGGCCACGCCGCTGCACCGCCTGATGCGCCACCGCGACTCGCTGGTGACGCTCGAAGGCGCGCTCTTCGGTCAGGCCGGATTCCTCGACAGTCTGCCGCCGGCCGTCGCGGAGCAGTCCTACGTGCGCGAAATGGCGGCAGAATACGCTTTCGTGGCTCATAAATACGGCTGGAGCCGTCCGCTCTCGCTCAACTGGCGTATGGGCCGCATGCGGCCACAGAACTTCCCCCACCGCCGCCTGGCGGCCCTTGCCGAGATGGTCTATCAGGGCTTCAGGCCCGGCACCGACATGCTGCACGTCACCACCGAGGCCGAGGCGCGCGAGCTATTCGACGTCACGCTGTGCGGCTATTGGGGACGGCGCTACAACTTCACGTCGGAGACCGCTCCGGGCTACAATGCCCTGAGCAAGACGTCGGTGACGTCGCTCATCATCAATGTGGTGGTGCCCGTGCTCCATGCCTACGGCCATGACAGCGGCCGCCCGGAGCTGTGCGACCGTGCCATAGACCTGCTCATGAGTCTGCCTGCTGAGAACAATCTGCTGGTGCGCACCTTCACCGACGCCGGCATAGACTGCCCCGACGCCTTCACGTCGCAGGCCATGATACAGCTCCGCCGAGGCTACTGCGAGCCGCGCAAGTGCCTCTATTGCCGCATAGGCCACCGCATGCTGGCCGAGAGGGCGGTGAGGAGGACGCCCGTGAGGGAAAACTAAGAGGTTGTTTAATAATCATTGTTAACTGCAGGGTGGTGTATTTTATGCTAAGGTGCACTTTATGAGGAGGGAGCAATGGGGTTCCATTGTGACCGACGAATAAATGCGCATTAACATAAAAGACACCAGACAGAAGTAATTTTAAATTCATGTTAAGGCTGACAATAATGAAGTTAGTGACGCCTCTGAAAATTTTGAGCGTCTTTATCCCTTTGCTTCAGTCACATAGCCCGCTATGCTCCTTTGCTGCAGGAATAAATCCATCTCAAAATTTTCGGCCCTGCCGTTAACAAGCATTATTAAACAACCTCTAATACATAGGAATCCCCCCGGCGCCGTCTTTCAATGGTCTTCAATCATTTCCAACCGCATCAGCGAAAGAGGCTCCGGGGGGAGTGTATGTCAATCAGATTGCTCAGAACAGGACTTTCCGCCCCTTGACTATGTAGATGCGTCCCGACTGCGGAGTGTCCACGCGCCGGCCCGTCAGGTCGTAGACCGCGGCGTCGGAGTCTGCCGCGCTGCCGGCAGTCACGCCGTCAACACCTGAGGATTCGAAATTCTGCTCCTGTACTTTGGCAAATACATTCCAGCCTGATTGACCGATGTACTTTTCCTTTGAGCCTACGGGAACGTAGAGAGTAGCGCCGACAGCGTCGAATGCAACACTTCCGGAGTCAATCATGGGCGGATTCTCAGCCTTGCTGCATACCGCCTTCAGTCCGTCGTTGTTAGTGAAGCAGCCGTCTCCGATAGACAGAACGGTAGCCGGAATACATAAGGAATCGATGGCACAAAGAGAGAAAGCATCTTTTCCAATCTCTGTGATACCTTCGCTAAAATCCACTCTTTTAAGTTTGAAGCAACATTCGAAGGCCGCTTCGCCGATGGTCTTTATATTGCCTGGTATCGAAATATATTCAAGATTATCGCACATATAGAAAGCACTCCATGGAATTTCATCCAAACTCTCAGGAAGTATTATCTCCTTGACTTTATAGCTGTTCTCAAAGGCACTGCTGCCAATCTCTGTACAGGATTCCGGCAACCGTATTTCCGAAAGGCCGTTTCGCAGAAACGCGACTTCACCGATGCTGACAAGTCCTGAGGGAAAGACCATTCCGTCGAAATCGGTATATGAGAAAGCAGCCGCTCCGATTTTCTTTAAAGATTGTGGAAGGACGGGAGCTGTGCGGAGACGATGGCAATAATGGAATGTATAGCTTTTTATTTCCTCCACACCCTCCGGTATGACAATCGGGCAATCAAGCGAATTGTCGTACGCGAATGCCGACGCTCCGATTTCGCGGACTGAGGACGGTATGTTGACCTGCTGCAGATGCAGACACGCAAAAGCCGCCGTGCCGATACGCTTTATGCCTTCGGGCAACATAATCCTGCGGATGCGGGGCCATATTTCAGACCCAAATTGTCCGGTCATGAACAGCGCATGGTCGGGAACCTCATTATTCTCCATCGTAACGCCCTCGAGATTCAGGACAAGAGATATGTTATGCGTCCAGATATGATTCCACAAGGCCGAAAAATCGGCCTTGTTCATAAACCCCGACACGACAATCGAGTCAGACCATACATCGGCGTAGTCTTTCAGCTGTTCCTCGAGCTGACCGTATTTTTCGGTTGCGACGGTCAGGGTGACGGGTACGGTCGTCTCCGGGTCGCTCATCACATTGCGCTGCGGAAGATTCTGCAAGTGATTTCCATCATCCTGAAGTATGAGATCGGGAGATATTCCTCCGCCAACCCTCATAAAGTCCTGAGGTCTCTGCGCCATCAGAGTGGCAACACTGCAAATGACCAATAGTAGAGTAAAAAGTCTTTTCATATGGTATCGGTTTAGAATGATTTATTGCAAAGCTACGAAATCTATTCTTACTATGCAAATATAAATTTATATGAAAGTATAATGCAGAATTTACATATTCTGCATTATACTTTCTGTGTTTAGTTCATCGCTTAACGAATTTAGTACTATCAACGGTTACCCCATTGACAATATGAGACACTACATAAACACCTTTGCTCAATGACGAGATATCAAGAGTTATAGACCTGTCTCCATCTTTCAAATTCTGTGAGATAACTGCATTAATATTTGATGCAGGAGCGATTGTGACCAAAGAATATTCTGAAGCATCGCACTTAAGGTCAATAAACAAATTATCGCAAAGGTTGTCGGTATACACTTTGTCAAAACCTATTGTAGGTTCTAATGTAATCGCTTCGCTTGCAAACGCGCCGTCTTTCGACGTCACATAAGCATGATAAGTATTGTCAGACATCGCATCAGGCGAAACTATAACAGTATTGCTCTCACTGATAGTCATACCTTCCGCGTTCTCCCATCGTACGTATGAATCCTCATCGGCATTGGTGGAAAGAATAACTTTTCCGTCTTCTCTCGGGATAGGAGTAATTTCTACGGGATTAATTTGTAGTCGTGGAGCTTCTACAATAAACGTCTCTCCACCAATTATCTCTCCAGACTCGTCTCGCTGAATCAAATCTACAGTATAATTCTCTACAGCAGGCATAAATCGGAAGTTGAACTTCAGACTCACTTTATCAAATTCTCTACCTTCAAGAGATATTGCTTCAATCTTGCTATCCTTTGATATAAACTGGACTGTTTTTGGCTCAGTTGTGGGAGTTCGGTTTATATTATTGCATCTGAATCCACCGCGCTCCCATGCCTCATATATTGGCTGAGACATGTCCATTTGAATTTTCGCTGCAGTAAAGATTGACTCATCACTTTTAGTTCTTGGCACTATTGACAAAGTATACTTTTTTGTGTCATCTGTTACATTTCGAACAAATACTTTGGTTCCATCTTTAAGTTTCGTTTTATCAATTATTGATATATTCTTTTGTGCATCCTTGTTGGAGCTTTTACAAGCATATGATAACTTTCCATCATACCATGTCTCGCGAGGAGTGTCTGTTATCTGGGCCAATATACAATAGTGGTGGTCATTGGGGTCATTATCCTCCGTCTCATCGAAGAATCCGACCGGAAGACTCCACGGTATATTAATATCTGTATATTCTCCGGCTGCTATACTTGGTACAGGCCTTGCCTGGAGAGGCCCTCCTGTCAATTCTGCATTCGGTGCATATACCTCATTACCGGTCCACGTATAAGGTTGGAAACCGGTGGATGCTTTTGCCCAATAGGTATGAATATAATACTTACCTTTAGTATAGTTTTCTTTCCCTCGATTATATACTCTTACATATATTGTTGCAGCCTGATGATCCTCCGAGTAATATGGATTCTCATGTTCATAGATACCGTCGGCCTTATTTCTTATCCAAATCGAAGGACTTATCCAAAATTTATCGGTGGTCATATTGGGCTCTTTTCCCGTATCTTCGGGATTATCTTTTAGATACAGGTCTATTGATGGGGCAAGATGATTGAACGCAAGATCTTCACCGACAGAACGTGGAGTAGAGACATACTGGGGTTGTTCGTTTGCTCTGTCATTATTCTTGGCGTAGAGGAAGGCCTCATCCATAGTCACACGGCCATTATTATCGGTATCTGCTTTTATTGCCTGTCCTAAATGGTCGGCACCGTTTACCGCACATGTCCAATGATATACAAATTCGTCATATGGTATACTGCTGCAAGCCCACGATGATTCACTGCCTTTAGATGCTGCTGCGACGACACATCCAGTCTTTGTCAGATTATCAATGAAGCCCCCTGAAAAACATTGTCCGAGTACAACATTTACATTCACCAACTTTGAGGTGAACGGAGTCAGCATATTGGCTAATTCATAATCATACAGGCTTTCTTGTCCCCACAGACAGATATATGAGTTTGTGTTGTAGTCATTTGTGCCGCCGTGGTCGATGACGTAGATGAACAGATGGTCGTCTTTCTGTAGCTTGTTTGCTAAGGAATTAAGCGTTGATTGTATGTTAGCTTTGGTGGCAGCGAGTTTTATCTCATTCTCTCCGTCAAAGTCAAGGTCCAGCGATTGTGAAGCAAAGCCGCCGGTAGTGAGATTCATATCTGCGCCGGGATTAGTCCCGTCTGACATAATCGGATAAATGTTCTCTTTAGGGATATCGTATCTCTTTACAAGTGTCTGATATATGAAGGAACAGTCATTCCAGTACCGCTCATAATTGGAAATTGGGTTCACTCCGCCGCTGATTATCAGGGCATACGTACGTGAACCGAGTGGGTTGGGGGTATTTGATGCTCCGGGAATCCTCAATTTCGGCTTAACATTTCGGAATGAGGAGTTAGGCTGATTGAAAAGGCAAGGTACGAATTCTTCTGACGGAGGATAAGACATCGATATCTGTTTAGTCCGGGTTCTCAGAGCAGTCCCGTCAGGTACAGTTTTGGGGATTTCGTATATATAACTTGAGTGAGGCTAGCCGCGGTCAGGCGTCATATCAATGAAAAGGACCCATTTGTCAGGGTAGTCGTTGGCTGTTCTGTATACGTTGGCAATATCCGGGTGTGAGTATTTTAGAACCTCCTCCAATGCTTCTTCGAGAGTTACATCATGATAGCCGTTCACCGCTGACATCGCGAATGTGATGCAACTCTGAATGAACAGCATGATAAGTAGTCGTTTGTGTCTCATAGTGGTTTGTTTTTTAAGGTGATGGTGCGAATCGGGTGTCAGATGACGGTCTCCCCACGGCCTTCCCAGTTGTCGGCATCAATGATGATGACAGCAACGCCTGTGAAGCCGTCAGGTACGGTCAGTGTGGAGTTGAGGCAGGGAGCGTAGTCGAGGGTTGCACCGTTCTCGTCGCATAGGTATACCTGTGCGTCGATTTCGCCATCGCTGATGACTTCGAACTGACGGGTGGCATCGTCGTAGTATACGTCGATGGGAAGGTGCATGGGGGCACGCTCGACATGTGTCGGATTTCCTTGTGGTGTTTTGCGGCGGAAATTTAAACCAATCGAAGAATCTTTAGCAGAGGCTGCAAAAGCCATAATCAATAGCAGCCCGATAAAAGTAAATACTCTTTTCATTTTGAGAAATGAGGTTAATTAGGGATATTCAGAAAATA
>DLAL01000054.1 GCA_002493945.1 Porphyromonadaceae bacterium UBA7048 | reverse complement strand
TAATTTTTGCGAGTTACTTATTATATATAGTTGTATATAGAAACATCGAATCAGAATGATTGACGACATACAGCGCATCGATGCTCTCCGAAGCGAGCTGCACCGGCACAACCACAACTACTACGTACTGAACGCGCCCGAAATCGACGACCGCGAGTTCGACATGCTCATGAAGGAACTCGAACGTCTCGAAGCGCTTCATCCCGAACATGCCGACCCCAATTCGCCCACACGGCGCGTGGGTTCTGACATATCGTCGGGCTTCATCCAGCACAAGCACATTTATCCCATGCTCTCGCTGGCCAACACCTACTCCATCGGCGAAGTCGACGAGTGGGTGAGCCGCACCGACGACGCCCTGGCCGGACAGAAGACCGAGATTGTAGGCGAACTCAAGTTCGACGGGCTCGGCATATCGCTGGTCTACGAGCACGGCCGTCTTGTCCGTGCCGTCACGCGCGGCGACGGCGAGAAAGGCGACGTGGTGACCGACAATATCCGCACCATCCGCAGCATCCCCCTGCAGCTTCAGGGCACGGGATGGCCCGACTTCTTCGAGATACGCGGCGAGGTCCTGCTGCCGCGCTCGGCCTTCGAGCGCCTGAACGCCGAACGCGAGGCCGAAGGCGAGCCCCCCTTCGCCAATCCGCGCAACGCCGCCTCCGGCACGCTCAAACTCCTCAATCCGGCCATAGTGGCCCACCGCGGACTCGACGCCTACCTCTACTATCTGCTGGGTGACAATCTGCCCTATGACAACCACTACGACAACATGGTGGCAGCCCGCTCGTGGGGATTCAAGGTGAGCGAGGCCATGACCGTGCTCCACTCCATCGAGGAAGTGGACGCTTACATCAGGCACTGGGACACAGCGCGACGCGACCTGCCCGTAGCCACGGACGGCCTCGTATTCAAGGTCAACTCGCTCAGACAGCAGCTCAACCTCGGATTCACCGCCAAGTCGCCTCGCTGGGCCGTGGCCTATAAATTCGCAGCCGAGCGCGCGCTGACGCGCCTGCGCTTCGTGTCGTTCGACGTAGGCCGCATGGGCATCATCACCCCCGTGGCCAATCTCGAGCCCGTGCAGCTGTCGGGCACCGTGGTGAAACGTGCCTCGATGCACAACGACGACATCATGCGTGCGCTCGACATCCACGAGGGCGACATGCTCTATGTGGAGAAAGGCGGCGAGATCATCCCCAAAATCACCGGAGTCGACACCGAGGCGCGGCTGCCCGGAGCACGGCCAGTAGAATTCGTCTCACACTGTCCGGCCTGCGGCACACCGCTGGTGCGCGTGGAGGGCGAGGCTGCATGGATATGCCCCAACAAAGAGGGATGCGTACCGCAGATAGTGGGACGCATCGAGCACTTCGTGGGGCGCCACATGATGAACATCGACGGCATCGGCGAAGAGACCGCCGCCGCACTCTTCACCCACGGATTCGTGCGCAACGTAGCCGACCTCTACTCGCTCACGGCACAGCAGCTCGCCACCATCGAAGGCTTCGCCGCCAAGAGCGCGCAGCGCGTCATCGACGGCATCGAGGCGAGCAAGACGGTGCCCTTCGAGCGCGTGGTATTCGCCCTGTCGATACCCTACGTCGGCGAGACCACGGCCCGTAAAGTGGCCCGCGCAGCCGGAAGCATGGAGCGGCTCATGGCCATGAGCCCTGCCGAGCTGGAGGCAATCGAGGATGTCGGTCCGCGCATCGCACAGACCACCGCCGCCTTCTTCGCCGATGATGAAAACCGCGTCATGATACAGCGGCTCGCCGAAGCCGGAGTGCGTATGGCCGTAGAGGAGGATGCGTCGGCAGCCCCCGTCTCTGACACGCTTGCCGGAAAGAGCTTCGTCATAAGCGGCGTATTCGCACGCCACTCGCGCGAGGAGTACAAGGCCCTCATCGAGCGCCACGGCGGCAAGAACGTCGGTTCGATTTCAAAGAAGACCGACTACGTGCTGGCCGGCGACAACATGGGTCCGGCCAAGCTCGAGAAAGCCCAGAAACTCGGCATACCCATCATAGACGAGAATCAGTTCCTCGGCATGATAGGCGAGCAATAGAGCCTATGAAGTACAAGAATCACAGCGGTGTATATCTGCGGCCGTCGTCCCGGGACTCCCTTTGGGGTCTTGAGACGACGTGCGTAGGCCGCCAGCTCATCAGCATCCACGGCACCTATCCTCCGCTCATCCATCCGCGTGAATATCTGTACAACTCGCAGGAAGGACGCGTGCTGGACGAATACCAGCTCGTCTACCTCGTCACGGGCGAAGGTATCTTCGAATCGTCGCACTGCCCTATCCGGCGCATTCAGTCGGGCGACATCTTCATGCTATTTCCAGGCGAATGGCATCCCTACCGGCCTCTCGTCGAAACGGGCTGGGAGGAGTACTGGGTCGGATTCAAGGGCGCCGAGATGGACGCGAAAGTGCAGAACGGATTCTTCAACGTCCACGCTCCGGTTTTCCGGCTCGGTTTGTCCGACGACCTGGCCGGACTCTATGCCCGTATTCTCGATTTATCCGAGAAAGCTGATACCGGATATCAGCAACTCACCGCCGGCATCATCAGCCATATGCTGGGCATTGTCTATTCACGCAGCATGACGGGCCGACGGATTGTGCCCAAAATCGAGGAGATGGTCAGTCAGGCAAAAATTTACATATCGGCAAACCTGCGCCTGAACATCTACCCCGAGCAGATTGCCGGGCATCTGAATGTCAATCACTCCTACTTCTGCCGAAAATTCAAGGAGTACACCGACTTCAGCCCGGCGCGATATATTCTCGAGACGCGCATCCAGCACAGCAAGCAGCTGCTGTGCTCGACGACGCTCAACAGTCAGGAGATTGCTTACGAGTGCGGATTCGAGACTCCGCGATATTTCTGCATGGCATTCCGCAAGAATGTCGGCATGACTCCCCTCGAGTACCGCCGTATGGTATGCGGCGAACCCGACTGACATGCCGGCACCATTCAGTTTTTTATAAAACATTCAAATATTTGCACGATTATGTAGGGGTATGTAAAAATCGGCATAATTTTACAGTGTCATCTAAGTATTTCGATACGACTGCCTTAAAACTCATCCTAAGCTGACGCAAGAAATATTCATTCACAAATATGCTTAACTCATGAAACACGTAAAATTATGCTTCGCAGCCTCTATGCTCGCCGTCTCCATGACAGCAAGTGCGGCGATGACTGTCGACAGGCTGCACACCATGCACCTGTCAAACCCCGTCGGGGTGGACTCACCGCCGGTTTTCAGCTGGATTATTGATTCCGACAAGCGCGGAGTCGTCCAGGAGTCATACAGCATCGTCGTGGCTACCGACTCTGCGCTCTCTCAGGTGGTGTGGGCATCGGGCACCGTCACGTCGGCAGAGTCTGTCAATGTCAGGGCCGAGGGGTTCACGCCTCAGCCATCCACCCGTTATTACTGGGCCGTGACAGTCACCGACAATTTCGGCAACTCGGCATCAAGCAAGACTCCCGCATATTTCGAGACGGGCCTCATGGACAGCGGCTGGAGCGGTGCCCGGTGGATTAACGCTCGTCCGTCGTCAAAAGGTTCCGGCGATTCAGACCCGTCTTTCGATCCGGCAACTGTCAGGAACTATACCGTCGAAGCCGACTTCGAGATTGAGCGTGTCGCTGCCGGCATCATCTGGGGTGCGACAGACCGCAACAATTACTATATGTGGCAGTTCAACGTCGAAAAATCGCCCTCGAAATTCCGTCCTCACAGATGGTCGGGCGGAAGCGCCGCATGTCTTGCCGAAATAGACGTCGACCTTCAGAAGGACCGCCCCTATCACATGAAAGTCGAAGTTTCGGACGACGGCACCGTTGCCCGCACCTATCTTGACGGCGTGCTCATCGACACACGCAAGGGTCAGTTCCCTTACGGCAATATGGGCGTCCGCTCGGCTCTGGCCGAGACCAGCACCCGTTACGCCGAGATTTCGTACTACGACGATTTCAAGGTATACGATGCCTCAGGGGTCCTTTTTGAAGACCATTTCAACAATGGCGAAAAATTCGACAACGGGCGCGTGGTCGGCAATCAGCTACGCGTCGAAGGGTCATGCTACGCATGGCAGAAAGACTTCACCGCCGACGAATCAGTCAGGGACTACACCTTCGAGGGCAAGTTCAACATCGACCAGGTTGCCGCCGGTCTTTGCTTCGCCGGACTCGACGATTCACATTATTATATGTGGCAGTTCAACATCGAGAAGGAGAAGCCGATGTTCCGCCCTCATCGCTGGAACGGCGGCGCCGCCTGTCTCGCCGAAATTCCTCTTGACGACAAGATCCGACTCGAGCAGGGCCGCGAATACTTCTTCCGCATCGAGGTGACCGACGGCGGCTCGAAGGCACGGACTTACCTCAACAACATCCTCATCGACGAGCGTGAGGGCGAATTCGCTTACGGACGAGTCGGCATACGTGCCGACCAGGGCGAAGCCAACACCCGCACCTACGAGCGGTCATTCTACGACAATTTCAAGACCGTCAGCGAGTCAGGCGACGTTCTCTTCAGCGAGGACTTCGACAATCCCGGCAACATACCTTTCTCGGCAGGCGACGCCATAGACGGCCGCTTGCGGGTAGGCGCTTATGACGATGTCTATTCATGGGCCATCGACAACAGTCACGTCGACCCCGACCTCCACTATACCGTCGAGGCCGACCTCACACTCATCAGGCACAACGCTGGCATCATCTTCGGGCGCACCGGCTCCAACAATTATTATATGTGGGCGCTGAACACCGAAGACTCGGCATACCCCTGCATCCGCCGTCACGTCTATGCCGGAAGCACCACGCCTGTCTGGAGCGACATCCCCGTATACAGCTTCACCAAGGAAGCCCTCACCGGTTCGGAGCATCACCTCGCCATCGAAGTACAGGGCACTATGATCAGCACTTCCATAGACGGCACCGTGGTCGACGTATTCAAGGATACTACAGGCACGCTCGCTTTCGGCGATGTCGGGTTTCGCGCATTTCTCGGCTCCGACACTGACGAACGCGCCTACTGGGACAACCTTAAGGTGACAGTCTACAATCCCGACGGAACCGACACGGTCACACTTGATGAGAATTTCGACGGAGAGACCACACACTTCGACGACGGCACACTCATCAGTGTCGACGGCAACCGGAAGCTCAATATGTTCTCCAAGAACGGCGAGACACGCGTCCTCGAGAACAGAGCCAGCGGCGTTCCGGCCTTCCGCAAGGACTTCGCCATTGACGGCGAAGTCGCAAGCGCCAAGCTCTACACCACGGCTCTCGGCAACTACAACGTATTCATCAACGGCCGACGCGTGGGTCACCTGCAGCCCGACGGTCAGATGGTATATGACGAGCTCATGCCCGGCTGGACGGAATACCGCAAGAAAGTATTCTACATGACTCACGACGTGACCTCCCTCGTCAGTGAAGGCTCCAACGCTATCGGTGTACAGCTCTCCAACGGATGGTGGGGCGGCGACATAGCACACGGCGTGTACGGCAGCCCCGACCTCGCGTTCATGGGCAAACTCGTCGTCACGCTCAAGGACGGACGCACCGTCACTGTCGTCAGCGACGACAGCTGGTCATACTCAATCGACGGTGCCGTCAAGCGGGGCGACATATACCACGGCGAGAACTACGATGCCCGCGATGCCGACGGCTGGGCCACGGCCGGCTACAACGACTCCGGCTGGTCGCGCGCCGGTATCGACAGCCAGTTCAAAGGCATCATCTCGGCCTACGAAGGTCCGGCCGTACGCATCCGCAAGAATCTCGAGCTTGCACCCGAGACCATCACGGTCTACGAAGGGACAAAGGACACCGGCACCACCTACGGCATGATCAACGAAATCTCGACATCGGCCAACGGACCTGTCGTACTCAAGAAAGGTCAGACCGCCGTATTCGACATGGGGCAGAACTTCGTCGGATGGCCCTGCTTCTCGGTCAAAGGACAGCGCGGTACAGTCATCAGGATGCGTTTCGGAGAGATGCTCAACGACAAGGGCGACGCCAACCGCGGAGACGACGGCCCCGGCGGAAGCCTCTACACTATCAATCTGCGCAACGCCAAGTGTCTCCTCAACTACACGCTCAGCGGCGACGAGGCCGGAGAGGAGTATCACCCCTCAACCACTTTCTATGGATTCCGGTACTGCGAGATGACCGCGTCAGACGATATCACCGTCAACTCGCTCGTCGGTCAGGTCGTAGGCTCCGAGACTGAAGAAGGCTCGAATATCGAAGTGAACCACGACGCCGTCAACCAGCTTTACAGCAATGTCATCTGGGGTCAGCGGAGCAACTTCCTCAGCATTCCCACCGACTGCCCCCAGCGCGACGAACGTCTCGGCTGGACCGCCGATACCCAGGTATTCTCGCTTGCCGCCATCTACAACGCCGACGTCCTCGCTTTCTATCACAAGTGGATGGGCGATATGCGCGACTCACAGCGTGAAGACGGCGCATACCCCGACGTCGCACCCTATTGCTGGGTCGGCTTCGGACAGGCGGCATGGGGCGACGCCGGCATCATCCTACCGTGGAATGTCTACTCCATGTACGGCGACAAGTCCATCATTGAAGAGAACTTCGAGTCGATGGAGCGCTACATGACTTTCCTCGCCAATCAGGCAGGCGGAGGCTACAAGTACAACGGCTCAGGAGCCGATTCCTACGGCGACTGGGTGTCTTTCGAGTTCACCGACCGCCGCTACATCAGCGTCGCTTATTACGGCTACATGGCACGCATCATGTCGGAGATGGCACGCGTCATCGGCGAAGACGCCAAGGCTGAGGAGTACGCCGAACTCTTCGCCGACATCAAGGAAGAATTTGCCGGTCGCTACCTCAAGGACGGCCGAATCATCTTCGACACCCAGTGTGCCCAGCTTCTGGCTCTCTACTTCGACCTCCTCCCGGACGACACCGCTGTCGAAAATGCCAAGGCCGCCCTCCGACGCAAGATTGAGACCAACGGCTACAAGCTCTCCACCGGCTTCGTGGGAACGTCTATGATAAATCAGACTCTCAGCCGCTTCGGTCTCGACGACCTCGCATACACTCTCCTGCTCCAGCGCCAGTGTCCGTCGTGGCTTTACAGCGTCGATCAGGGAGCCACCACAATCTGGGAGCGCTGGGACAGCTACACCCGTGAGAACGGCTTTCACAAGGATATCACCATGAACTCCTTCAACCACTACGCCTACGGCGCCGTGGCCGAGTGGATGTACTGCTACATGGGCGGCATCGCGCCCGACCCCGCGGCTCCCGGCTTCAAGCACATCGTCCTCCGCCCTGTCGTTGACAACCGCACGGATCTCCACGGACAGCAGCGCATCACCGATGTCAAGACCACATTCGCCTCGCCTTACGGCGCCGTCAGGAGCGACTGGGTACGCAGTGCCGACGGTTCAGTGGAATACCGCATCACAGTTCCGGCCAACACTACCGCCACAGTCACCTATCCCCTCGCCAATGGCCGTACTGCCGTATACGAAGGCGCGGTGCCTGCCGAAGAAGCCGAAGGAGTGACACTCGTATCGAAGTCCGGCACTCAGGCCGTTTACTCCGTCGGCTCGGGTTCGTATGTTTTCACGCCGGACGATAAGTCAGGAGTCGAAGACATCGTGACTTCCGCCGGGCGCCTCGACCTCTCGCCCAATCCCACTCACGACTACGTCGAAATCATCACCCAGGCCGAAGTCGACAGTGTCGAAGCATGGGCGCTCTCGGGCGAAAGTTACGGGACCCTCAGCGTGAGTGACAACCGTATCGACGTCTCCGATTTTTCCGCCGGCGTCTACATCCTCAAAGTCACGACAGCCGACGGCCTGCAGGCGACATCGAAACTCGTGAAACTCTAAACCGACTTCCGATATCCTCTCACCGCACCCTGGGTTATCTCCGGGTGCGGTCTTTTTACGTCCGTCCGGCAAATTAATTTTCGGACCATCCTTGCAGTATCGCATAAATTAGCTAACTTTGCAGGTTAATAGCGTACAACGTTTTCAACTTGTATTACAACAGAGAAATATGAGCGAACAGAAAAAAGAAATAGTCCTGAGCGGCATCCGTCCCACAGGCAACCTTCATTTAGGAAATTATTTCGGCGCCCTCCGCAAATTCGTGGCGGCTCAGGACGACTATGACTGTAACTTCTTCGTAGCCGACCTCCACGCCCTCACTACCAATCCGGACCCGGCCCAGCTTCACACCAACGCCAAGAATATCCTGGCAGAATATCTCGCCGCAGGTCTCGACCCGGAGAAATCGACCATCTTCATGCAGAGCGACATCCCCGAGCTGTCGGAGATGTATCTGCTGCTGAACATGCACGTAGGCATCGGCGAACTGATGCGTACGGCATCCTTCAAGGACAAGGCCCGCAAAGCCCTCGGCATCGGCACTCCTGCCGACGACTCCGACGAGGCTTTCGAGAAAGAAATCATCGGCGCCGCCACCAACAAGCGCGTCAATGCCGGTCTGCTCACCTACCCCACCCTCATGGCCGTGGACATTCTCATCCAGAAAGCCACACTGGTGCCCGTGGGCAAGGACCAGCTGCAGCACCTCGAGCTGACACGCCGCTTCGCACGCCGCTTCAACTCCTTCTACGGCGTCGACCTTCTTCCCGAACCGAAGGACTTCGACTTCGGCGGTGCTCCCGTGAAGGTCCCCGGTCTCGACGGCTCGGGCAAGATGGGCAAGAGCGAAGGCAACTGCATCTACCTCATCGACGACCCCAAAGTGCTCCGCAAGAAAGTGATGCGCGCCGTGACCGACGAAGGTCCGAAGGAACCCAATTCGCCTATGTCAGAGCCTATAGCCAACCTCTTCTCGCTCCTTGAGCTGACATCGACGCCCGAAGTGGTGGCTCAGTTCCGCGATGCCTACGCCGACTGCTCGATACGCTACGGCGACCTGAAGAAGCAGATTGCCGAAGACATCCTCAAGGTGACCACACCCATCCGCGAGCGTGTGAACGACATCCTTGCCGACGATCAGTACATAGCATCTGTACTCCGACGCGGCGCCGAGCGTGCACGCGAACGCGCATCGAAGACCCTCGCCGAAGTCCGCGAGGTGATGGGCATCCGTCCTTTCTGATAGCCGCAACCGATGCCGCAGGAAAAGACAAGTCTGCAACAGGTACAGCAGCAACGCCTCCAGCAGCGTCTCAACCCACAGAACGTGGCACTGGGACGCCTGCTCGAGATGTCTGTACCCGAACTTGAGGACGAAGTGCGGCGACAGCTCGACGACAATCCGGCTCTCGAACCCGTCGACGAACGCGACTCCGCAGCCGACAGCCACCCTGACTTCGACGAGACTTCCGACGAGCTGCAGTCGGCCGACTACGCTTCCGAGGACGACATGCCATCTGGCATGTCGCACCGTGTGCGCCGAGGCGAGGCCGACCCTGCGTTCGACCCGACCACAATAGCTCCTGACGACGGTGATTCGCTCATCGACGCGCTGATGCAGCGGCTCGCACACGAGAACGAGCTGAGCGACACAGACCGGCAGATAGCCCGCAACATCATAGGCAATATCGATGACAACGGCTACATGAGCCGTCCGCTGGCAGCCATCGCCGACGACATTGCCGTGAGCGAAGGCTTCTATCCGGCCTCTGCCGACATGGAACGCATCTTCGCGGCCATACGGGCCCTCGACCCTGCCGGGATAGGGGCCACCGACCTGCGCGACTGTCTCCTGCTGCAGCTGGACCGCCGTCAGCCGTCGGTAAGCCAGCGCACGGCACGCGAAATCATCGACCGGCACTTCGACCTCTTCTCCAAACGGCACTTTACGCGCCTGCAGGCACGACTGGAGATATCGAAAGAAGCTCTTCAGGATGCGCTCGACCTCATCCGCACGCTCAATCCCCGTCCGGCATCGGCGCTTGACCTGAACACGTCGTCGGACCGTATGCGGCACATCACGCCCGACCTGTCGCTGGACTATGACGCCGAGGACGACACCTTCACCGTGACGCTGCTTGGCGACATACCCGAGCTCGGAATCGAGGAGACCTTCTCCGCCGGAGTCGCCGCCATGCAGCCCGACGCACAGAATCCGGCAGCACGGCGACGCCAGCAGCAGGCACTGTCGTTCATCCGCCGCAAGCACGACGACGCGGCCGCGTTCATCGGCCTGCTTAAGATGCGCGCGCAGACGCTGATGGCCATCGCCAAGGCCATAGTAGAGCGTCAGCGCTCATTCTTCATCTCCGGCGACACCGCCACCATCCGGCCGATGATACTCCGCGACATCGGCGCAGATACCGGTCTCGACCTGTCGGTGATATCGCGCGCCACAGCCGGAAAATACATCCTCACATCGCATGGCATCTATGCTCTGAAGATGTTCTTCAACGAGCGGCCCGACGCCGATACAGACGTATCGTCGCATGAGATACTGACGGTGATGCGCGGGATGATTGAGAACGAGGACAAGCACTCCCCTCTGAGCGACCAGGCTCTCTGCGAGGCTCTCGAGAGCAAGGGTTACAATCTGGCACGACGCACCGTGGCCAAATACCGCGAGAAGCTCGGCTTCCCGGTGGCGCGACTGCGCAGGGAGTTATAGCTTTTCGATTGTTATTCATACAAAATACGTTATGAATCAATGACAGAACCACAACAGAACAAACCGGCCGCCATGGTCGCCCACATACTGAGCGACGTCGCCTCTCCGCTGCTGATGCCCACCTACGGCATGATAGCGGCAATGACTCTCACACACCTCCGCTACCTTCCGGTGTCGGCCCGTGTATGGGCCACGCTGGGTGTCAGCGCTATAACGGCGCTGCTTCCGCTGATAATCATAATGATACTGATTAAGCGCGGAAAAGTGTCGGACATGAGCATCTCGAATCCGCGCGAACGCGTGCTCCCCTACACGCTGAACATCACCTGCATGATAGGCGCCGTATTCTTCCTCGCGGGCATGAACGCACCTCTGTGGCTTCCGGTGTTCGTGGCCGGAGCGGCCGTGGTGTCGCTGGTGTTCATGTTCATCACGTTCAAGTGGAAAATCAGTGCCCACACCGGAGGCATCGCCGGACTCTCGGCCTTCGTATTCTGGCTCGGTCACAACAGCCTCATCGACGCCAATCCGCTGCTGTGGGTGAGCATAGCCTTCTTCCTGACAGGCGCCCTGGCATGGGCCCGGCTCTATCTGAGGCACCACACGGTGATGCAGGTATTCGCCGGCGCAGCGGTGGCCTTCGGCATAGAGTACGCGATGCTCTGTCTGTTCTGCAACGCATAATCATACACACACGATAATACTTCCGACGAAAACCAATCACTATGTGCACAGTAAGCATAATAATGGGAAGCACTTCCGACCTGCCGGTGATGCGCAAAGCCGCCGACTTTCTGGAACAGATGGAAGTGCCTTTTGAAATGCACGCCCTGAGCGCGCACCGCACTCCCGCGGCAGTCGAACGCTTCGCCACAGGAGCCGCAGACCGCGGCGTGAAAGTCATAATCGCCGCCGCCGGCATGGCCGCAGCTCTGCCGGGCGTCATCTCGGCTCTCACTCCCCTGCCCGTGATCGGCGTGCCCGTGGCATCGACCCTCGACGGCATGGACGCCCTGCTCTCGATAGTGCAGATGCCCCCGGGCATACCCACCGCCACTGTCGGCATCAATGCCGCACTGAACGCCGCCGTACTGGCCGTGCGCATCGTGGCGCTGTCCGACCCCGAGGTGGCCAAGCGCTATGCCGCATACTGCGCCGGACTGTCGGCCAAGGTAGAAAAAGCCGATGCCGAACTGGCAGCTATCTCCGACTATAAATTCAAAACGAACTGATGACTGACGACATCCGCGAAAAGGCAGCGGCCAAGCGTCGGCACGTCACGCAGGCCCGTGTGGCCGGCCTCGTCATAGGCGCTCCGGCTCCCGTGGTCGTACAGTCCATGACCACGACTCCGACCCTCGACACCGAGGCGTCAGTGCGGCAGACAGAGTCGATTGCCGCAGCAGGCGCACAACTCGTGCGCCTGACCGCACAGGGCGTGAACCATGCCGCGAATCTGGCCAACATCAAGGCCGAACTGACACGCCGGGGATGCGGTGTGCCGCTTGTGGCCGACATACACTTCAATCCCACGGCAGCCTTCGAGGCGGCCCTACACGTGGAGAAGGTGCGTGTCAATCCGGGTAACTTCTTCGACCCGGGCCGCAAATTCCTGAAAATGGAGTTCACCGACGAGGAGTATGCCGCCGAACTGGCCGGTATCCGCGCCAAATTCATCCCCTTCCTTGACCTCTGCCGCGAACATCATACGGCCATACGCATAGGCGTGAACCACGGCTCCCTCTCCGACCGCATCATGAGCCGCTTCGGCGACGGCGCCGAGGGCATGGTGGAATCAGCGCTCGAATTCCTGCGCATCTGCCGCGACGAACACTTCGACGATGTGGTTGTGTCAATCAAGGCATCGGACGTGCCTGTGATGACCGACACCGTGCGCCTGCTTGTGGCGAAGATGGAGGCCGAGGGCATGGCCTATCCCCTGCACCTGGGCGTGACCGAAGCCGGCAATGCCCTCGAAGGCCGCATCAAGTCGGCCGTAGGCATAGGCTCGCTGCTTGCCGACGGCATCGGCGACACCATACGCGTATCGCTCAGCGAGACACCCGAGAACGAAGTGCCCGTGGCGCATCAGATCATACGCCACTGCATGGAGGAACTCGCCCTGTCGGACTCGCCCGTACGCACACGCACGGCAGGACGCCGTCCGAGCCGTGAAACTGACGGCATCGGCGGTCTCACGGCCACGGCTATCCTCGGCGACACCGTCGGCAAGGACGCTGAAGGCGTGGTCTACGTCACCGCCGACAACCCCGGGCGCATAGCGGCATGCCGCAGAGCAGTACGCACTGCCGGCGACAGCCCTGTGGTGACAGTCATGTCCTATCCTGAAATAACCGACCGGGACGAACTCATCGTCGCGGCATCGGTCGACCTCGGCGCGCTTCTGCTTGAAGGCTACCGCGACGGCATCGGCATCGTATCGCCTCTGCTGAGCGCCGACGAGTCCGTCGGGCTGTGCCGCCGTATCATACAGGCTGCCGGTCTTGCACGCTATCAGGCAGAAATCGTGGCATGCCCCGGCTGCGGACGCACGCTCTACGCCCTGCCCGAAGCTCTTGAGAAAGTCAAGGAAGCATGTCTCCATCTGAAACATCTGAAGATAGCCGTCATGGGCTGCATCGTGAACGGGCCGGGCGAAATGGCAGGCGCCGACTACGGATACGTAGGAGCCGGGCCGGGCAATATCAGCCTATACCGCGGCATCGAGTGCGTGTACAAGAACATACCTATGGAAGAAGCCCTCGGACGTCTCGTCGACCTGATTAAGGCCGACGGCAAATGGATAGAGAAAGGAGACGCCAGGTGAAGACGGCCGAACCGACTGTGACACTGCTCGACGGCGGTCTCCGGCTGGTGCACATACACCGCCGTACGTCCGGTGCCGGTATATTCGGCATCGCCGTACGTGCCGGCAGCGCCGACGAACGGCCCGGCGAAGAGGGGCTTGCACACTTTGTGGAGCACACCATCTTCAAGGGTACGCGCAAGCGCTCGTCGTGGCATATCATAAACCGCATGGAGGCCGTAGGCGGAGAACTCAACGCCTACACCACCAAGGAGGAGACGGTCATCTACAGCATATTCCCTTCGGGCAATGCGCCCAGGGCGATAGAACTGATTGCCGACCTTGCCATCAACTCGCAGTTCCCTGACCGCGAGCTGGAAAAGGAGCGCGAAGTGGTCATCGACGAGATAAACTCCTACCGCGACCAGCCGTCGGAGGCCATCTTCGACGACTTCGAGGACATGACGCTTGCCGGAAGCCGCCTCGGGCACAACATCTTAGGCACTCCCGGGAGTGTCCGTGCCCTGACCGGGGCCGACTGCCGCGCCTTCATGGCGCGTAACTACCGTCGCGAGAACATCGTTGCCTTCTACTGCGGCCCCCAGTCGGCCGAGCACATAGCCTCGCAGGTGTGCCGACACTTCGCCGCCCTCCCCGGAGGCAATAAGGAAGGAGACGCCGTGCACGAGGTACCCGACACTTCGCCGGTAAGCCGCACGGAGTGTCTTGAAATACACCAGACCCACGTAGTGCTGGGCGCCCGTGTGCCCGGACTGCTCACGGAGGGGCGCCACGCTGTGTCGCTCTTCGCCAACATCATCGGCGGACCGGGCATGAACTCTCTCCTGAACATCGAGCTGCGCGAACGACGCGGACTGGTGTACTCGGTCGAAGCGTCGACAGCCATGTTCACGGGCTGCGGACTGCTGGCGGTGTACTTCGGATGCGACCCCGAGGACCTCGGGCGCTGCCTCGAACTGTGCCGGAAAGTATTCTGCCGGCTTGCCGGCGGCGGTTTCACGCCCCGTCAGCTCGAGAAAGCGCGCAAGCAGTACCTCGGCCAGCTGGCCATAGCGTCGGAAAACAGCGAGAACCGCATAATGGCGGCCGCACGCGCCACACTCTTCCGCGGACATCCCTGCTCACCCGAACAGACGGCCGCGGCCATCAGCGCCGTTACTGTCGACGACATAGCGCGGACAGCACACGCTATGTGCGAGGCATCATCACTTATATTCACAAACAATACAGACAGTTAACCCTACAAACCTGAACAAATCATGAAAAAGATTTCCATCTGCATCGCACTTGCGGTAGCCCTGCTGCTGACCGCCTGCGGAAAGAAGAACCAACAGCTCATCGCCGAAATCGAGCAAGCCAACTCGGAGTGTCCCATAGTGCTGAACGACAACTGCGTGATGGACAGCATCACCTACGACGAACACTCGAACACGATGAACCTCTCGTACACGGTCGGCTCATGGTCAGTGGCAATGTTCTCCGACGAGAAGACCCAGAAAGAGGCCATCAGCTCGATATTCACCACCAGCGAGACAGAAGGCATGCTGAATCTCCTGATCGAGGCCAAAGCCAATCTCATATGTACCTTCAACTACGGCGACGGCTCATCGAGCGTCACCTTCACTCCCGAAGAGCTCGAAGCCATCAAGTCGCGCTCGGACGACCCGCGCACGCTGCTGACCTCCATCACCGCGGCATCGAAGACCGCCTGCCCACTGAAAGTGGACGACAATCTGACCATGACTGATGTCGAGGTGACGGACAACTACCTCATATTCACCTACGACGTCGAAGGTATCGAGCCGGAACAGTTCGAACAGGTCAAGGACCTCCTCCGAGACGGTCTACGTGACGGTCTACGCGAAGAACTGCAGAGTTCTGCCGGTACGGCCCAGCTCGAAATCATGAAACGCGGCCACTACGGCGTGCAGTATGTCTACAAATTTCCAAATGACGCCGAACCGCTCGTATTCACCATCACCGACGAGGAAATTCAGCAGTTCTAACGTTAAAACTCTGTTAATTGGCTTTCACATCAGAATTTATTCATAAATTTGTTCGATGAAAGAAAGGGGACGCAACTCCGCCTTCAATACAGCATCTTAATTAATAATATCATACTTTATATACCCGATATGAAGCTAACATTCAATATTGACTATCGGACCAACTGGGGTGAGACGCTCTTTCTGACAGGCGATCTGCCCGAACTTGGGGGCGGGGATTATGCCAAGGCAGTCAAAATGACTCTCGACGGTGTCGAACACTGGTCGGCCACCATAGAAGTGCCCGGGACCGCTGCGCCGTTCAATTACCGCTATTTCGTGCGGCGTGACGACGGTTCGTGCAAGGACGAGTGGGGACGCGGCAATACTTTCGCCGGCACGGACGCCGGCGAGGTCGACATCTACGACCGCTGGCAGGACCAGCCCTTCGACAAGCCGTTCTACTCGGCAGCGTTCACCGAATGTATATTCCGCCACAGCGATACAGACAAGGCAGTCATTCCCGCTGCCGGATATATCACCATATGCGTCACCGCACCTATGATCGGAGAAGGCCGGAAAGTGGCCATCTGCGGCGAGACCGAATCGCTCGGAGCATGGAATCCGGCCAAAGCGCCCGTGCTGAGTCATGCTGACTTCCCCCTGTGGAAGGTCAACATTCCTGCCGAGGGAATCCAGGCCGGCACACAGTTCAAGTTCCTCGTCATCGACGACAAAAGCAATGTCGAAGTGTGGGAAGGCGGAGAGAACCGTACCTTCGGCATCACTCCCCTCGCTGACGGAGCCACCGTGCTCACGGGCATGCGCTTCATCAATACCCTCGACCTTTGGAAAGGCGCCGGCACGGCCATCCCCGTGTTCTCGCTCCGCACCGAGGCCGACTTCGGTGTAGGCGACTTCTATGACCTCATCCCCATGGTAGACTGGGCCAAAGCCACCGGACAGTCCGTGCTCCAGCTTCTGCCTATCAACGATACGACGATGACCCACACGTGGACCGACTCGTATCCCTACAATGCCAACTCTACTTTCGCGCTCCATCCGATGTTCCTGCGCCTTGAGGAAGTGGGCGTGCTTGCCGACGCCAAGCGCATGAAGCACTACCGCGACCTGGCCGCCGAGCTCAACGCACTCCCTGAGATAGACTACGAGCGCGTGAACAACGGCAAAATCGAATATCTCCGCGAACTCTTCGCCCAGGAAGGCGCCAAGACACTCGGCCTTGAGGAATTCAAAACATTCCTCAAGGCCAACGAGCACTGGCTCCTCCCCTACGCCGCTTTCTGCGCGCTCCGCGACAAGTTCGGCACGCCCGAATTCGACAAGTGGGGCGAATACGCCGTCTACTCACCCAAAGTCCTCAAGAAAGTGCTCAAGGAGCAGGCTGCCGAAGTCGATTTCGCATGCTTCCTCCAGTATCACCTCGACAAGCAGATGAGGTATGCGCATAACTATGCCAACACCCACGGCATAGCGCTCAAGGGCGATGTGCCTATCGGTATATCGCGCACCAGCGCCGACGCATGGCAGACTCCGCGCCTCTTCAACATGAACAGCCAGGCCGGTGCTCCGCCGGACGACTTCTCGGTGCTGGGCCAGAACTGGGGATTCCCCACCTACAACTGGGAGGAGATGAACCGCGACGGCTTCGCATGGTGGAAGCAGCGCTTCGGCAAGATGGCCGAATACTTCGACGCATACCGCATCGACCACGTGCTGGGATTCTTCCGTATCTGGGAGATCCCTATGGACGCCGTGCACGGTCTGCTGGGCTACTTCAACCCGGCTCTGCCCTTCTCAGTGGACGAGCTGAAGTACAACTACGACTTCTGGCTTGACACCGACCTGCACACCAGGCCATTCATCATGGACTACTTCCTTGACGACTTCTTCGGGCCCTACCGCACCGAAGCCTCGAAGAAGTTCCTGACCAAGATGGGACACGGCCGCTTCTGCCTCAAGAAAGAGTTCGATACCCAGCGCAAGATTGCCGACTACTTCGCCACACAGCCCAAGGACGAGAAGAACACCCGTCTGTGCAATGCCCTGCTGGGTCTGGTCGACGAAGTGCTCTTCATCGAGGACCCCGTGGAGAAAGGCAAGTATCATCCGCGCATCTCGGCTCAGTACACCTATATATACCGCTCGCTGTCTGACTACGAGCGCTGGTGCTTCAACCGTCTGTACAACGACTTCTTCTACCACCGTCACAACGACTTCTGGTACGGCAAGGCCATGTGGAAACTTCCTCCGCTGATTTCGTCGACCGACATGCTCACCTGCGCCGAGGACCTCGGCATGATTCCCGACTGCGTGCCTTCTGTCATCCAGCAGCTCGAGATACTCTCGCTCGAGATACAGCGCATGCCCAAGGAGCCGGGAGCCACATTCGGCAACACATGGTCGTATCCCTACTACTCGATATGCACCACCTCGACCCACGACATGGGCGGCATACGCCAGTGGTGGGAGGAAGACCGCGCCAAGACCCAGCGCTACTTCAACGAAGTCCTTCACGAATCGGGTGCCGCGCCCTACTTCGCCGAGCCGTGGGTATGCGGCCGCATCATCGACATGCATCTGCAGTCGCCCTCGATGCTGTGCATCCTGCCTCTTCAGGACTGGCTCTCGATGGACGGCACCATCCGCCGCAAGGATCCGCGCGAAGAGCAGATCAATGTGCCTGCCAATCCGCGTCACTACTGGCGCTACCGCATGCACATGACAGTGGAAGAACTGCAGCGGCAGGCCGAGTACAACGAACTTCTTCTCGACAAGATACGTAAATCGGGACGGTGAGAACCGCCTGGAAAATATTCCGTGCATTGGTATCAGTACTGCTTCTTTTAGCGGTGCTGATACCTGTGTCGTTGTATGTGCTCCTGTCGGTCGACGGAGTGCAGAACACGATACGCGACGTTGCCGCCACCGAACTGAGCCGCCTCCTCGGCGCCGACATCTCCATAGGCAAGGTCGGGATACGTCCCTTCAACCGCCTGGCCATCGACGATGTGGCACTGACGCTCGACAGCGATTCGATAGCCGGCATCGACCGCATCAGCGCGGGATTCGACCTATTCCACTTCCTCCGCACCAGGGAGGTAGTGATTGACTATGCCCTGCTCGACGGCGTGGACGTACACATCAGCCGGGCCGACAGCGCGGCTCCGCTCAATATTCAGCCGATAATCGACCACCTCTCCTCCGACAAGCCATCGGAAGAGAAACCATTCGAGCTGCGAATCAACACGGTGATACTGCGCAACACATCGCTGTCGTACGACGACTTCTCGGCAGCGCCCCCCGACTCGGGGCGCTTCTGTCCGCAGCACATCGCCGTCACCGGACTGGCTCTGAACGCCTACATACCGCGCCTGAGCAATCAGGAGTACCGCGTGCACCTCGACCACCTGTCGCTGACAGAGCGCAGCGGATTCACACTCAAGGCTCTTCAGGCCAAGGCGTCGGTGAGCCGTACGGAACTCAGGGTGTCGGATTTCAGCCTCTCCCTTCCGGAGAGCTCGCTGGGACTGATGCCGATAGAGCTGAGATACAACGGATATAACGACATACGGGCAGCTCTCGAGCGCGAGAGCATCACAGTGTCGACCTCTGACATCTGCGTGATATATCCGCCCGATCTCCGGGCATTCGTCCCGGTTTTAGGTGACATAGACTGCCGACTGGCACTTACGCTCGACGCCGCAGGCACGCTCTCGGACATCTCGCTCCGCTCATTCGGGCTGCGTGATGTCGACGGCGACGCATTCAACATCACCGCCACAGGCAACGCCTCATCGCTGACCGACCCCGAGTCATTCTGCTACGACCTGAGCAGAGGCTCAATCAGTTTCGACGGCAAGTCGGTCTGCAGCATATTCCATACTGTCATACCGGCATCAGTCGCCTCACGCATCGCCGGCATGGAGCGCTACACAGCCCTTATATCGGCCGAAGGCACCGCCGCCAAAGGCCGCGGCACGCTCAAGGCATTCGGCACCGCCGGCGACCTCGAGTTCACAGGATCGTACGCGCGCCGATACAAAGGCGTGTACAGCATCAAAGGCGACGCCGGCACATCGGGACTCGACCTCGGGCTCCTGCTCTCGAATCCGAATCTCGGCAAACTCACCACGCACCTTTCGGGCAACTTCGTCACCGGGCGCCATCCGTCTGCCGATGTCAGCGCCAAAATTTCCGAGCTGGGCTTCAAAGGATATACCTATACAGGAATAGATGCCATCGTGAAGATGGAGGAAGGACGCGAAGCCGAGCTGTATCTGTCTGCCGACGACCCTGCCGCCAGACTCATGGCCTACTTCATGGTCCGCAAAGACGATGCCGGATACTACTCCGTCAACGGCACCGCCACAGCCGCCGGAGTCGATCTCGCAGCGATGGGATTCGACAGCAAACATCCCGACCATCGTCTGGGCGTCAAACTCAACGTCGAGGCCGAGGCATCGGAGCTCGACGATATAGACGGCACGCTGTCGGTCTACGACCTGCGCTGGACAGACCGTTCGGGCAAAGGCCTGAACATCAGCCGAGCCACCATCACGGCATCTCCCTACGACACAGAGCCGACACTGACCGTCGACTCGGACATACTTAAAGGCGAGATACGCGGCGAGTATTCGCTTCTGTCCCTCGGCCCCAGCATGCGCGACATAGCATCGGTATTCATGCCCGTCCTGCTGCCCCCGTCCGAATCGAAAAGCACCCGTCGCCGCGGCAAGACTGCCCCCATGCCGCCTGTGCAGCCCAACGACTTCACTTTCGACTTCACGCTGAAACCCTGCGAGAATCTTACCGACTTTTTCGGAGTGCCGTTCGCACCTATTTATGACGCCGAAATCAGCGGCCGGGTAGACAGCCGTGCCGGACAGGCCGACATACGCCTGTCGGCTCCCTATGTGCGCAAAGGCTCCACGCTCTACACCGACACTGAGTTTTTCGCCTCTGCCGACACCTCGGCACGTGACAGCCGGGTGTATCTCACCACGCAGTTCCCGACCAACAAAGGCGATATGGTGCTCTCGGCCCTGCTCACCTGCGCAGACAACCGCGTGAATACCCACGTGGACTGGCTCATCGAGCGTGCCATTCCGCTGAACGGAACCGTTGACTTCAGCACGCTGATACGCGGCATCAGCCCCAAAGGGTCGGACGCCGTCTTCCCTGTCGACGCACGCGTCGACTTCAATCCCGGCACCATCAACTTCGGCGACGATGTGTGGAAGATACAGAGTTCGTCGATAGACGTGTCGCCTCAGCTGGTGACAGTCGACAACTTCCGCCTCGATGCCGGCACACAGAGCATCGACATACACGGCAACATCGGGCGCGGCGATGACGACATGCTGTCGGTGGTGCTCGACAAAATCTCGCTTCTGCCCATATTCGAGACCCTGCAGATAGACAACGCCCTGCTCAGCGGCCGCGCATCGGGAACATTCACCGCGCGCGACCTGCTCGGCTCCGAGCCGTACTTCGCCTGTCCGAAGCTGCACGTCGACTCTATCGGCTACCAGCACTGCACCATAGGCGACGCCGATATCTTCGCCGGATGGAACAACGAGCGCAAATCATTCTTCCTCGACGCAGACATAACCGGACTCGAAGGCCATAAATCGAAAATCACGGGCGATATACTGCCGATAGACCAGGCTCTGGACATATCCTTCGACGCCGACAGCGTTCCCGTCGACTTCCTGAAGCCATTCATGGCCGCTTTCACATCATCCATAACGGGCCGCGCCTCGGGCCGCTGCCGACTTTTCGGAACCTTCAAGGACATAGACCTCGAAGGCGACATCTTCGCCGACAATGTCAGGCTGAAAGTGGACTTCACCGGCACGACCTATACGGCGACCGACAGTGTGCACATACGCCCCGGCATCATCAACCTCAACAATCTCCTCATCCGCGACACCGAGGGACACACCGCGCGCCTCAACGGCTTCGTGCGCCACACTTGCTTCCACGAGCCCGTATTCCGCTTCGATGTCACCGACGCCGTCGATTTCCTGAGCTACAACACCACAGCAGCCGACAACCCCGACTGGTACGGCACAATCTACGGCAACGGCAGCGTGTCCATATCGGGACAGCCGGGAGTGGTGAACATCGGCGTGAACATGTCCACAGCACCGCGCTCACACTTCACCTTCGTCCTCTCCGACCGCCTCGATGCGGAGGACTATTCGTTCATCACTTTCCGTGATGCTACCCCCGACTCCATCCGCACCATCCACTTCAGGCCCGACGATACGCCCGAGGCCGTAAAGCAGTTCCGCCGCCGCATCGCGCAGGCTGACGACATCAAGTCGGACTACAACATGGACATTCAGGTGACGGTGAACAAAGATGCCGAGATGAGACTCGTCGTCGACCCCGTGGGAGGCGATGAAATCAAGGCCGTCGGCGACGGCACCCTCCATCTGGCCTACCACTCGGACAACAACGACCTGAGCATGTGGGGCAAGTACAATGTGGCCTACGGAAGCTACCGTTTCACCCTTCAGGATATCATTCTGAAAGACTTCGTCATCAAAGAAGGCAGCGAGATAGCTTTCGACGGCGACCCCTACGGCGTCAAGACCAATCTTCAGGCCTACTATGCCACCAACGCCAATCTGAGCGACCTCGACGAGTCCTTCCTGCAGGACAAGGAGGTGGCCCGCACCAACGTACCGGTGCACGCAGTGATGAAGGTGACGGGCGACATCCGCCAGCCGGGCATCGACTTCGACCTCGAGTTCCCGACGCTGACATCAGACACATACCGCAAGGTGCGCAGCATCGTGAGCACGGAAGACATGATGAACCGTCAGATCATCTACCTCCTGGCTCTGAACCGCTTCTATACACCCGACTATATGGCCGCCACCACCAAGGGCAGCGAGCTCTTCTCGGTGGCATCGTCGACCATATCGAGCCAGCTCGGCAACATGCTGGGAAAACTCAGCGACAACTGGAGCATAGCGCCTAACCTGCGAAGCGACCGAGGCGACTTCTCCGACGTAGAGGTGGATGTGGCTCTGTCGAGCCGCCTGCTCAACAACCGCCTGCTCTTCAACGGTAACTTCGGATACCGCGACAAGTCGCTCAACTCGAATCAGTTCGTCGGAGACTTCGACATAGAGTATCTGCTCAACAAGCGCGGCTCATGGCGTCTGAAAGCCTACAACCGCTACAACGACCGCAACTACTACATCCGCAGTGCACAGACCACGCAGGGCGTTGGCATCATCTTCCGCCGCGACTTTGACTCGATGCTGTCGTTCCTGACGCGGCTCAGAAAGAAAAACGGCGACAAGCCCGAGAGCAAAGAGAATCCGCAGTAAGCTGACACTCACAAAGTTTCCATACAGTTTCCGCCATCGCGCATCCGATGATGAAAACTTTTTAATTTGATATACCTCCCGAAGGTCTCCAAAACCAAACACTACCATACTACAAATCAAATAATTGGCATTTCAGAGTCGCGCAAAAGTTTTCCAAAACGAAAATTTTTCACTCAGATTTTTCACCTAAAACTTGCCAAAATAGAAAACTTTACGTAGCTTTGCACTGTTAAATCATCACAGAAAAACATCAAAAAATTATAAATATAAATGATACAGACAGTTGTCAAGCGCGACGGACGCGTCGTTGGCTATAACGAAGAAAAAATCAAAGCAGCCATCCGCAAAGCCATGCTCACCACCGAACTCGGCGAGGACGAGAGCCTCATTCAGAAAATCTCGGACCGCATCGGAGCCCACGGGTCGGAACGCATGACCGTCGAAGAAATCCAGGACATGGTAGAGCTTGAACTGATGAACAGTCCGCGCAAGGAAGTGGCCAAGCGCTACATCGCCTACCGCGACCAGCGCAGCATAGCCCGCAAGGCCAAGACGCGCGACATGTTCCACGAAATCATCGAAGCCAAGAACAACGACATCACCCGCGAGAACGCAAACATGAACACCGACTCGCCGGCAGGCATGATGATGAAATTCGCCAGCGAGACCACCAAGCCCTTCGTCGACGACTATCTGCTCTCACCCGAAGCACGCGAAGCCGTGCGCCACAACTACATCCACATACACGACAAAGACTACTACCCGACCAAAAGCCTGACGTGCGTCCAGCATCCGCTTGACAACATCCTCAGCTACGGATTCATCGCCGGCCACGGCGAATCGCGTCCGGCCAAACGCATCGAGACCGCCTCGGTGATTGCCTGCATATCACTCGAAACGGCACAGAACGAGATGCACGGCGGCCAGGCCATACCGGCATTCGACTTCTACCTTGCCCCGTTTGTGCGCTCTTCGTTCTTTGAGGAAATCGACAACATCGCCGAACTTGAAGGCGAAGACCTCTCCGAGTTCAAGACGCGCACCGTCGACGACTACATAAAGCGTCCGCTCGACGGCCTCACCGGCAAAGAACGCCTCTTCCAGCATGCGATGAACCGCACCGTCTCGCGCGTACATCAGGCTATGGAGGCATTCATACACAACATGAACACCATACACAGCCGCGGCGGCAACCAGGTGGTGTTCAGCTCCATCAACTACGGCACCGACACTTCGGCCGAAGGACGCTGCATCATCCGCGAAATCCTCCACTCCACCTACGAAGGCGTGGGCAATGGCGCCACTGCCATCTTCCCCATACAGATATGGAAGAAAAAACGCGGAGTGAGCTACCTGCCCGGCGACCGCAACTACGACCTCTACCGTCTGGCCTGCAAAGTGACGGCACGCCGCTTCTTCCCAAACTTCGTCAATCTCGACGCCACATTCAACCAGCACGAGAAGTGGAACGCCGACGACCCCAAACGCTACCTCTACGAAGTGGCCACGATGGGCTGCCGTACCCGCGTGTTCGAGAACCGCTACGGTGAGAAAACCTCCATTGGCCGCGGCAACCTGTCCTTCACCACCATCAATCTTGTGCGTCTCGGCATCGAGTGCATGAACATCCAGGACGAGAACGAGCGTCTCGACCTCTTCTTCTCCAAGCTCGACGACGTGCTCGAAATCACCGCCCGTCAGCTCTGCGACCGCTTCAACTTCCAGAAGACGGCGCTCGTCAAGCAGTTCCCCCTGCTGATGTCGAAACTGTGGAACGGCGGCCACAAGCTGCGTCCCGACCAGACAATCGAGCCCGTCATCAATCAGGGCACCCTCGGCATCGGATTCATCGGACTTGCCGAGTGTCTGGTGGCCCTTACCGGCAAGCACCACGGCGAGAGCGACAAAGCACAGGCCCTCGGTCTGCGTATCGTAGGACACATGCGCAGCCGCGCCAACGACTTCTCGGAGCGCTATCAGCACAACTTCTCCGTTCTGGCCACGCCTGCCGAGGGTCTGTCGGGCAAGTTCACGGCCAAGGACCGCAAGACCTACGGCGACCTCCCCGGCATCACCGACAAGATATACTACACCAACTCCAACCACGTGCCCGTCTACTACCACTGCAGCCCGCGTCACAAAGCCGAAATCGAGGCTCCCTACCATGAGCTGACCCGCGGCGGACACATATTCTATGTGGAAATCGACGGCGACGCCACCCACAATCCCGACGCAATCTCGGCCATCGTGGACCTCATGGACCAGAACAACATCGGCTACTGCTCGGTGAACCACAACCGCAACCGCTGCATGGAGTGCGGCTACGAGGACGCCAGCGCCGACCTGAAGGAGTGCCCCGTCTGCGGAAGCAAAGCTATCGACAGGCTCCAGCGCATTACGGGCTACCTCGTGGGCACGACCGACCGATGGAACAACGCGAAACTCGCCGAACTCAACGACCGCGTGGTACATGAATAATCCCGAAGCACTGCGTGTGGTGCGCATCCTCGAAGGCACGTCGGTCGACGGCCCGGGGCTGCGCACCTCGATATATTTCGCCGGCTGCGCTCACCGCTGCCCCGGCTGCCACAACGAGCATACGTGGGACTTCGCGGCAGGCCGCGATATGACCGTCGACGAAATCATGGCCACGGTCGGCTACAACGGCTTCCCCGTCACCTTCTCGGGCGGCGACCCGCTCTATCAGGCTGATCGGCTTGTGCCGCTGGCCCAGGACATCCGTTCGCTCGGACTCGGCATATGGTGCTACACGGGCTTTACCTACGAAGAGCTCGCCGCCGACCCGCAGTACAGCGAACTGCTCGCGCTCATCGATGTACTCGTCGACGGGCCATACGAGGCCGCGCTGCGCGACACCTCCCTGCTTTTCCGCGGCTCGTCGAACCAGCGGCTCATCGACCTCAACCGCACACGCGAGGCCGGGCATGTGGTGCTGTACGAGGCCGACACGGCCGTCGGATGACGCCCCGGTGGCCGCTATTTTCGGCCACAGCACACACATTAGCCGAATTTTTCGTACTTTTGCAATATCGGACGCTATATGGCGTTTTATTAGTATGAAAATTCATCAACTGATTCTTATATTCTCGGCGCTTGCCCTCTGCCTGAGCGGCTGTCGCGGAGCCAAACTGTCGACCGCGAACGAGCAGATGGAGCGCGGCGAATACTTCGACGCATCCAAGACCTACCGCAAGGTCTACAACAAGCTCACCAAGCGCGAGGAACGCGCCCAGCGCGGCGAAGTGGCCTTCAAGATGGCCGAGTGTCACCGCCGGCTCAACCAGTACGCGCGCGCGTCGGCGGCCTATCAGAACGCCGCCCGCTACGGCTACACCGACTCGGTGCTCTATCTCCGTCTTGGACAGATGCTCATGGCCGAAGGCAAATACGCTCCGGCCGTAAAGGCTCTCACCGACTATCTGGAGTGGAAGCCCGGCGACAAGCTGGCGCAGAACGCGCTGGCCGGCGCACGCATGGGACTGGAGAAGAAAGGCGAGACGCGATACGTGGTTAAGAACGCCAAGCTCTTCAACTCGCGTCGCGCCGACTACTCTCCCATGTTCCTGGACGGCACTTTCAAGACCCTGTACTTCACCTCGACCAACGAAAAGGCCACCGGAACGCGTAAGAGCGAGATTACGGGCATGAAGAAAGGCGACATATGGTTCGTGACTCAGGACGAGCAGGGCAAGTGGAAGCGCCCCGAGGCCGTCGAGGGCGAACTTAACACCGATGCCGACGAAGGCTCCGTGGCATTCTCGCCCGACGGGTCGACCATGTACCTGAGCCGTGCGCGCCGCGAGCCTAACGCCAACACGGGCGTCGAGATATACACCTCGCAGCGCTCCGACGCCAAGTGGAGCGCGCCGGTGAAATTCGAGATTACAGCCGACACCATATCGAGTTACTCACATCCGGCGGTATCGCCCGACGGACAGTGGCTTTACTTCTGCTCGGACATGCCCGGCGGTCAGGGAGGCCTCGACATATGGCGCATCAACCTGAAAGAGCGTCAGGGCTCGCTCGAGAATCTCGGCGAGTGGATCAACACGCCCGGCGACGAGATGTTCCCGACGTTCCGAACCGATTCTGTCTTCTACTTCTCGTCGAACGGCCATCCCGGCTTCGGCGGTCTCGACATATTCCGCGCCGAGCTCACGCGCTCGGGCGGCTGGAACGTGAGCAATATGGGACGCCCCGTCAACTCGTCGGCCGACGACTTCGGCATGACCTTCGGCGAAGGCGAGCAGGGCTACTTCAGCAGCAACCGCACCGACGGCCGCGGCTACGACCACCTCTACTCCTTCGAACTGCCGGAACTCAAAATCCAGCTTTCGGGATGGGTGCTCGACAAAGACGAGGAACCTGTGCCCAACGCCGTGATACGCATCGTAGGCAACGACGGGTCGAACCAGAAACAGCTCGCCAAACCCGACGGCTCATTCTCCTTCCCGCTCGACCGCGGCATAAGCTACGTGATGCTCGCCGGCGCCAAGGGATACCTCAACGCCAAGCAGGAATTCACCTCGGACACTGCCGAAGAGGACGCCGAGTACAGCGTGGACTTCATCCTCGCTCCGGTCAATAAGCCCGTGGTGATAGACAATATCTTCTACGACTACGACCGCGCCACGCTGCGTCCGGAGTCGAAGACGGCTCTCGACGAACTCGCCCAGGTGCTGCGCGACAATCCCAACGTGACCATCGAAATGGCATCGCACACCGACCGCCACGGCAGCGAAGCCTACAACATCGACCTCTCCAGCCGCCGCGCCAAGTCGGTCATCGACTATCTGATCTCCGTAGACATCGAGCCCGAGCGCCTTCAGAGCCAGGGCTACGGCAAGTCACGCCCCAAGACCATAACCAAGAAACTCAACCGCGAGTATCCGCAGTTCCCCGAAGGGACGGTGCTGACTGAAGAGTTCATCAACACACTCACGCCCGAGGACCAGGATGCGGCCGACCAGATTAACCGCCGCACGGAATTTCAGGTACTTTCGATTGACTATCAGATGTTCTGATGCGCTTCCGTACAGAGATAGAGCGGCTGCCGCAGCCGCTGAGAATCGACCACGCCACGCCCCTGCTGATGCTCGGGTCGTGCTTCACCGACGAAGTGGGCGCACGCCTGGAGCGCGACGGCTTCGACGTGCTGCGCAATCCCTTCGGTCCGCTGTACAATCCGGCATCAATCACCCGGTGCATAGAGCGCGCGCTCGAAAGGCGCCAGTACACCGAAGCCGACCTGACCGAAGGACCGCGCGGACTCCACTGCCTCGACTATGCATCGCGATATAGCGGCACGGATGCCGGGGCGCTGCTTGAGGAAATCAACGCGACCCTCGAAAGCGTATCGGCCATGCTCGCCCGGCGCCCGGCGGTGATACTCACCCTCGGCTCGGCATATGTGTTCGAACTCAAGGACACGGGCCGCATCGTGGGCAACTGCCACAAATTCCCGGCCGACCGCTTCACGCGGCGCCGGCTGTCGGTCGATGAGTGCGCCGCCCTGCTCCGCTCCACTGTCGGACGTCTGCACGCGGCAGGCGTAGACGACGTGATACTCACGGTCAGCCCGATTCGCCACCTTGCCGACGGACTGCACGGCAACGTACTGAGTAAGAGCACGCTCCAGCTCGCGGCCGACAGTGTCGCCGGCAGCGGCTGCCACTATTTCCCCTCGTACGAAATCATGCTCGACGACCTCCGCGACTACCGCTTCTATGCCTCGGACATGAAGCACCCGTCGGAAGTGGCCGTCGACTATATATACGAAGTATTCTCCGATTACTACTTTACCAAATCAACTGTCGCGGCTGCCCGTGAGGCACGGAGCCGCACACTGGCGGCTCAGCACCGCCCGATATTATGAGCAATATTGAAGATTTCTACCACGAACTCTCTCACTACGGACAGCTCGTCACCGACAGCCGTTCGGCATATGACCCTCAGGACACGATATTCGCCGCCATCCGCACCGACATAGGCGACGGCCACCGCTACATCCCCGACCTCTACGCCCGCGGCGTGCGCGCCTTCATCGTCGAAGAGCGCCCCGAAGGCTTCGACGACGCGCTCTTCGTCACCGTCGACAATGTCCGCAAAGCCCTCCGGACGCTCGGAAAGATGAGGATGGAAGGACGCCGCAATGGCATCATAGTCACCGGAAGCGTAGGCAAGACCACTGTCAAGGAACTGCTCTACACGGCCCTCCTCTCGCGCGAGAACGTGCGCCGCAGTCCGCGCAGCTGGAATTCGGGCATAGGAGTGCCGCTGGCCTTGTGGGACATGACCGCACACGACGGCGGCGACGTGCGCCACTACATCACCGAAGTCGGCATCGATGCACCTTTGCAGGGCGTGTCGCACGCACGGCTCCTGGGGCCGTCGCACAGCATGGCCGTCATCACGCCCATTACTGACGAACACGACGAGGCTTTTGCAAGCCACGCCGACAAAATACGCGAGAAACTCGAGATAGCCCTGTGCTGCGACGTGATTGTCTACGCCGACACCGATCCTGAACTTGGCAGGATGATTCGCGGGCTTTATCCGGAAAAACGCGCCGTCGCCGTGGCCGACACAGGCGACTGTCCCACCATCTTCCATGCACTGACTGCCGCCGCACTCCGCGAGCTCGGCTACACCGACACCTCCGACGTAGCCTCGCTGAACACAGTTAACAAGCGGCGCGAGATAGCCGCCGGCAGCTTCGGCAACACGGTGTACCGCGACTACTTCACTCCCGACTTCCGCTCGCTGGCCGACGCGCTCGACTTCATGCGCCGCCATGCCACACCCTCGCGCAGGAAAGCGCTGATAGCCGGCCGGATACTTGACGGAGGGCCCGACTGCGAAGCATGCGTACGGGAGCTGGCCGTACACTTCGGCATCGACACTGTCGCCATGATAGACCGCGACCTGCTTGAAAGTATTCACCGCGGCGACACGTTCCGCGACATGCAGATACTGCTCTTCGGCATGCCCGACGAAACATTCACGCAGGCAGCAGAAGCCCTCGAAAGCGCAGGACACGAGACGACGCTTGAAGTCGACCTCGACGCCCTCGCCCACAACTACAACCACTACCGCAGCCTCGTGCCGCCCGGCACGGGCATCGTCGCCATGGTGAAGGCATCGGCCTACGGTGTCGGGTCAATCGAAGTAGGCAAGACGCTCCAGAGCCTTGGTGCCGCTTATCTGGCCGTTGCCGTCATCGAGGAAGGCATAGCGCTGCGCGAGGCCGGCATCACCATGCCTGTCATGGTACTCAATCCCGTCACGAACCGCTATCCGGCCCTCTTCGCCCACCGCCTCGAGCCGGCTGTGTTCTCGCCCGAAGAACTTGACCGCCTTATCGCCGAAGCCGAGGCATACGACACCGAGGCATATCCCGTGCATATCAAGCTCGACACGGGCATGCACCGCGTGGGATTCACAGAGCAACAGCTCGCAGGGATAGCCGAACGGCTGAAGTCGACACACGCCGTGCGCATGGAGTCGGTATTCTCCCACCTCGCCACGGCCGACTGCCTCGACCTTGACGACTACACACGCTCGCAGATAGACGCGTTCCGACGCATGACCGACAGCATAGCCCGGATGACCGACACGCCTTTCAAGCGCCATCTGCTGAACACAGCCGGCATGATGCGCTTCGCCGACATGGGCGGCTACGAGATGGCGCGTCTCGGGATTGGCTTGTACGGCATATCGCCTTCAGACGGAATCGACGGAACGTCGCTGCGGCCCGTCGCATCCTTCCGTTCGCACATCATATCGCTGAAGCACTGGCCTGCCGGAACTCCGATAGGCTACGGATGCAAAGGCCACACCGTGGCCGAGGATTCCGTCATCGCCACCGTCCCCGTGGGATATGCCGACGGCATACTGCGCCGGCTGGGCCGCGGCAACGCATCGTTCATCGTCGGAGGCAAGGCGTGCCCCACCATCGGCAACATCTGTATGGACCTGTGCATGATTGACGTCACGGGAGTGACTGACGTAAAGGTCGGCGACACGGTCGAGATATTCGGCCCCGGACAGCCCGTCGAACGTCTCGCCGACATACTCGGCACCATACCCTACGAGGTGCTCACATCGGTGTCGCCGCGCGTCAAGCGCGTGTACGTGAAGAGATAGCGCCTTACGCTTACATATAAAGGAACCGAGGGTGTGCCGCAGCCGTTTGCGGCACACCCTCGGTCTATAAGGGATGAATATCAGAAGAGGTCGTAGGTCTTGATGGTGTCACGCCACAGATGGTCCTTCGGGAAGGGCTTTCCGCTCCATGCCTTGCGCGATGTCCAGTCCTGGTCGGCGTCCGTCCAGAAGGGATGTGTCGACGGAAGACCCAGGGGCAGGAAGGCGAGCGATGTCATGTAGAGCGAACCATTGTTGGTGTACCAGTCGGCTACGTTGGGCTGGCGTCCGGCAAAACCGATGGTGAGGTAGTCGCCTTCGTTGAAGTTCTCCTTGCCGTCGTACATGCGGTGCATCACTGCGGTGAGGGCCGAACGCACCTGGCCGGGAGTGAGGCCCGCAGGCAGTTTGTCGTACCATGCCATCAGCGCCAGAGGCTGCATGGTGGCCATGCGGTAGGGAATCGAGCGGCCGAAAACGGGGAAGGTGCCTTCGGGCGAGATGAGGCGTTCGAGCACGATGCTGAACTTCTGCGCACGCTTGAAGGCGCGGTCGTAGTACTTGCCGTAGTGTATGCGCGTATAGCGGCCGGAGTCCTTCATGGCCTGAAGAGTCTCGAGGTACATGGGGTGGAACACGTAGCTGCTGTAGTAGTCGAAGGTGAAGTAAGGACCGTCGGCATACCAGCCGTCGCCGGCATACCACTCCTCGACCTTGCGGATGGCCGAGTTGATGCGGTATTCGTCGCATGGAGCGCCGGCCTTGGCCAGGAAGCTCTCGATTACCGACGAGAAGAGCACCCAGTTGGTGTAGGGAGGATCGACGCGGCGCAACTGCGAGAACTCCTCGAAGTAGCGCTGCTTGGTGACGTCGTCGAGCGGCATCCACAGGCTGTCGTAGCCGCGGAGGAAGGATTCGGCGATGTAGGCGGCGTCGACCAGGGCCTGTCCGTGGCCGCGCCATCCGAGGTAGTCGGGACTCTCGGGATTGACGGCGTTGGCATAGCTCTTCAGCGCCCACTCGCGCAGCTGTGCTCGGCGTGCGCTCTCAGGAGTGCCGTCGTCAGGAAGCGATATCCAGGGGGCGATGCCGGCCATCAGGCGGCCGAAAGCCTCCATATAGGTGACGTCCTTGCTGCGGCCGTCCCAGTTGGGGCTGACCTCGACGAGCATGTTGGCCTTGAGTTTGTTCTCGGCCATATTGCTGAGAATGGGGGCGGCCATGCGGTAGGCCATGTCGGCCCAGTAGGCGCGGTCGGCGTTCACGCCGTTCTCAAGATAGCGCACGTACTCGCAGGCAGCCAGCAGGAAGGCTCCCACGCCGAAGTCGGCGGTGGACTTGCGGTCTACGACCTGTCCGGGAATGGCCTTCTCGCCGATAGGCTGCACGTAGCCCACCGAGCCGTCTTTCTGCAGGGCGACCTTGCTGAGATACTTCCATCCGTTGAGGGCTGCATCGAGGTGCTTCTGATCCTTGAGATAGCCGTTGTTGATGCCCCAGAACAGGCCGTAGGTGAAGAATGCCGTGCCCGAGGTCTCGTAGCCGGGGGCGTGCTCCTCGTCCATCATCGAGCGGCTCCAGTAGCCTTCGGGACGCTGGAGGGTCACGACGGCGTCGGCCATGCGGACGAACTTGTCCTCGAAGAACTTGCGGTTCTTATAGTCTGCCGGGAGGTCCTTGAGCACTTTGGCCAGACCTGCGAGCACCCAGCCGTCGCCGCGTGCCCAGAAGTCCTTCTTGCCGTTGGCGCTCTTGTGCTTGGGATAGATGTACTTGCCGTCGCGGAAGTAAAGGCCTTCCTCGGCGTCGTACATTATGCTGTCGCTCACCTGCACGTACTCGTAGAGCTTGTCGAGGTACTGAGGATTGTCAGTGATTTTATAGAGCTTGGTCATGACGGGCATCACCATGTAGAGTCCGTCGGCCCACCACCAGTAGTCGGTCTGCGGAGTGGACATCTCGTACTCCATCACCTCACGGGCCCGCTTGATGCGATGATCCTCGGGCAGGATGTTGTAGAGGTCGGCATAGGTCTGGAAGCATATCTGCCAGTCGCCGAAGAGCACGTGCTCGTCGGTCTCGCCATAGTTATATTTCCACTTCGTGCGGTCATCGCTGCGCGCACCTTTCCACTCGTTGTGCTCGGCCCACTTCTGCGAGTAGTCCAGCCACTGCTCGTTGCCGGTGAGGAAGTAGGCTTCCATATTGCCGGTGTGGTAGGCTGCCGGATGCCAGAAGGGACTCGTTTCGGGCGAGTGTGTCTGCTGCCAGTGATTGTTGACTTTTGCGATGATTTCTCTCACCTGAGCCGATTCCTTGGTGGTGGATGCCGCTGCCTGAGATACGGCAGAGCCTACAAGAACAGCCGCGAGAGCCAGTCGTAACGACGTTTTGAGTTTTTTCACGGATTACGTTATTCTTTAGTTAATACATAGGTTGCGAATGTGCAGTGCAAATGTACGGAAACTTTTTGGGAAATACGCAATTAAAGAAATATTTCCATATTTAATACGGAAATATTTCTGTATTAAAAAATTTTTTCTTAATTTTGCGCCGTCTAAGCGCAGACCCTGCGAAGGGCTGCCTGTAAATCATTCTATCTCAACTCGAATATGAATAAGAATTATCTCAAGATCGACACCGTCGGAAGTTTCCTTCCTCCTGAATATCTCATAGAAGCCCGAGAGGCTCACAGTCCGTCAACCGAAGAGCTCGCCGACCGCGCCGTGAGCGAAATCGTGGAGCGTCAGCTGCAAGCCGGACTCAGCGAGGTGACATCGGGCGAACTGCGCCGCCGCAAGTGGGATAAAGACTTCTGGTTCGGCCTGTCGGGCATACGCCGCGAACGCGTCGAAGGCGGACACATCTATCAGGAAGTCGACGCTTTCACCGACGTGATGCGTTTCGAAGGCCGTATAGCCTTCAATCCCGAGCATCCGTTCTTCCACGATTTCTCCTACCTGCACAGCTGCGTGGCCGGACGCGCCGTCTGCCGTCAGACGCTCCCCTCTCCGGCCAATCTGTACAGCGAGATTCTCACCATGAGCGAGGGCCATCCCGAGACTATCTACTCTGGCGACCTTCTGGCTGATATCGCCGAGGCTTATAACAAGACCATCATGCGTCTCTACGAGCTCGGCTGCCGCAGCATCCAGCTCGACGACTCAGCCTGCGGACTGCTCTGCGACGAAGAGGAGAACCGCCGTCTGCTTCAGGGCGGCACCGACCTTAACACGCTGTACGACAATATCGTGAAGCTCTTCAACGACACGCTTGCCGGACTTCCTGCTGACATGTCCACATCGCTCTATCTGTCGGCAGCCGACTCCATCGTGCCGCACTGGGAATTCGAGCCTATGAGCGACAACGTGATGGCGCGCATCCTCGCCGGAGTGAACGCCGGCAAGTTCTATCTCCCCTTCGAGGCCGCCAACACGAAGTCATTCGACATCCTGAGCAATCTCCCCGAAGGTAAGGAAGTGGTGCTCGGCATCGTAGAGGCACATTCGCCCTTCCCCGACAAGACCCGCAAAATCAACGAGGCCGTGGCGCTGGCTCACAAATATCTGCCGCTGGGCGCCATCTCCATAAGCCCCAAGACCGGCTTCAAACTCTCTTCGCACGCCAACCGCGGCCTCACCTTCGAGGACCAGTGGTACAAAATCAGCGAACTCGCCGAAGCCCGGCAGAATCTCGAGACAATATACTGACCCCAACAATACATAACTGACATGAAAAAGCTGCGGAGCGTATCGGCCCCGCAGCTTTTTTGTATGTCTTATAAGTACTGTGATGTGTGATGCGCTTACTTGTACAGGAAACGGCGGATGGAGCGCTTGGGCGTCTTCTCGAATTCTTCGGCCATTATCTCGATGGCCGATATCTGCTCGTAGGGAGCTACAAGTTTGTTAAGGCTGTTGCGGTTGACCTCCATAGCTTCCTCAAGCTGCGCCTGCGAGAGCGAATCACGCGAGACTTCGTCAGCATCGGGATGACAGAGGGCCACGAGCTTGCCGTCGCGCTCGAGCACGAGGCACTCGCTCACGTAAGGCATGTTGCTCAGCTTTGCCTCGATTTCCTCAGGATAGATGTTCTGGCCATTGGCGCTGAGTATCATGGTCTTGTAGCGTCCGCGGATGTGGATAGTGCGTCCGTCGGGACCGATACGTCCCATATCGCCCGTATGGAGCCATCCGTCCTCCTCAAGCACAGCTTCGGTGGCTTCGGGATTCTTGTAGTAGCCCTTCATGACATTGAGTCCGCGGACGAGAATTTCGCCCTGAGGCTGTCCGTCGCGCACGGGGAGCGTGCTGTCCTCGAGCACACGTGACTCCATGATATTCTTGAGAGTGCGTCCTGCAGACCCCGGCTTGAAACGGCGCCACGGCGAATAGCTGATGAGCGGTCCGCACTCGGTCATACCGTAGCCGACGGTGAAGGGGAACTTGATGCGGTAGAGAAATTCCTCGACCTCGGCGTTAAGGGCGGCACCGCCGACAATAACTTCCTCGAACGCTCCTCCGAAAGCCTCGACGAGCTTGCTGCGTATCATGCCGTAGACGGCTTTCTCAAGCATAGGCACGGCGAGCACCCAGCGGATAGGCTTGCGTGTAATCTGCGGCACGACTACCTTGCGATAAATCTTCTCAAGGATGAGAGGCACGCAGATGATGAGCGACGGACGAACCTGCCGGAGTGCTTTCAGCAGTACCATCGGTGTCGGCGTCTTGCCGAGCAACGTGACGTGCGACCCGACGGCGAGCGGCGTCAGCATGTCGAACGCGCATCCGTAGGCATGGGCCAGAGGCAGGAATGAGAGGACTCTTGAGCCCTGGTAATGAAGATTGGACCGTATGCCGAACACTACATTTCCGCGCAGGTTGTCGAGGGTGAGCATGACACCCTTCGAGAATCCCGTCGTGCCGGAAGTATAGTTGATGACAGCGGTCGACAAACCTGCGAACGACTTATAGCTGATATCCGATGGAGCAAATCCGCCGGGATAGCGCTTGCGGAAATTTCTCGTCAGGCTCGTGACTATCGACTTATGGGACGACGGCGTACGTCGGCCGCTGACTTTGAGCGGAACACGCTCGGCGATGACCGTACGCGTGTCGAGCGACACCACAGCACGCAGCAGCGGCATGGAGTCGAGGTTCATGTTATGGAACAGACCGTCGGCCACAAAGAGCATCACCGCATCGGAGTGATTGATGATATTGGCGGCGTCGACGGGATTGAAGTCGTGAAGGACCGGCACTATCACGGCACCGTAGGTGATGGCGGCCATGAAGGTGATGACCCAGTTCGGAGTGTTACGGCCCAGGAGCGCAATCTTGTCGCCCGGCCGAACTCCGGCAGCCTCGAAGAAAAGGTGCAGACGGGCTATGCGGCGCGCCATATCGCCGTATGTCAGCGTTTTGCCTGTCACATAGTCGGTCAGTGCCGGAAGCGTGAAGTTATCCGTGAAACTGTGCCGGTATATTTCAAGCAGGTCGTTATAAGGGTCTTCGCAGTATGGTTCTTCAAACGTATAATCCATAAATCAATAGTTAACGGGGGTGTGACGCAGACGCGTCAACACCCCTTATTGTATATTTGGCGCGGAGATATCCGTCATCGCGCGGTTTTCTCGTCGAGCTTGCAGGCTATATCGCCGAATATCTCCTCGACCGAGCGGTTTCCGTCGATGGCATGATAGCTGCCTTTGCCTATGTAGTATTCACGCAGAGGCGCAGTCTGATTGTGGTAGACCTCGAGACGGTTCTTGATGGTCTCGAGTTTGTCGTCGGCTCGGCCGCTCTCCTTGCCACGCTCGATCATGCGGCGGACGAGTTCGTCCTCGTCGACCTCAAGTCCTACGACGGCGTGAATCTCCGTGCCGAGCTTTGCCAGCATTTCGGAGAGGGCCTCGGCCTGAGGAATCGTGCGTGGGAATCCGTCGAAGATGACACCCGTCTCTCTGATACCGGGATGAGTCTGAAAATATTCTTCGAGGACTTCGAGCATAAGTTTGTCAGGTATAAGGTTGCCGTTGGAGATGTATGTGTTGGCCACCTTGCCCAGATGTGTTCCACGGGCGATGTTATCGCGGAGCAACTGGCCTGTCGAGATGTGGTGCAGACCGTAACGTTCAATCAATTTTTCACTCTGAGTGCCTTTTCCGCTCCCGGGGGCACCGAATATCACAATATTCATGATGTAAGTCTTAATCGTTGAGACGAGTCACGGAGAGAGAATCAGCTGAGTGACGACCCGTAATTGTCAGTCTTCTTTAAGAATGTATATATCGTTGAGATTGCGTGCTTTGCCATTGAGATCGAGTCCGTAGCCGATGATGAACTTCGTGGGAATGGAGAATCCGACGTAATCGGGCTTGACAGGACGTACGAGAGCATCGGGCTTGAAAAGAAGCGTAGCTACCTTGATTTCGGCGGGTTTGTGCTTCTTGAGGTCCTCGATGAGCCGATAGATGGTGTTGCCGGTATCGACTATATCCTCCACGACTATCACAGTGCGGCCCTCGATATCCTCATGCAGGCCGAGTACTTCCTTTACGGAACCGCTTGTAGAGGTTCCCTCATAACTTTTGAGACGTATGAAAGTGATTTCGGCCTCGATAGTCTCAGTCGCACGGAAGAGATCGCTTGCAAACGGAAATGCCCCGTTGAGCACACACACAAACAGGGGCATCTTGCCGGCGCAGTCGCGCACGATGTCTTTGCCAATCTCCTCGACTCGGGCGGCAATCTCGTTCTTTGATATATAAGGCTCAAATGTGAGACCTTCGTATGTAACCTGTTTCATTGAAGACGTGAAGTAGGTAACGCTTAAATTGTTAATTTACCAATTTTGATTAAAAATTGTACAAAGGTACGATTTTTTTCGGAATCCCGCAAAAGAAAATTCGCCTTATCGGCGCTTATCCGCGCCCGGATTCACGCCGTCGGCTGACCTTGCGGCGCAGTAATATAATAATGTGCTTTAAGGAGCGCCCTGAAAGAAAAAAGACGCACCGTGCCGGCTGCCCAAAGGGTCTATGCGCGACGGTGCGTCCTATAAATGCCACATCAAAGGATGCGATGAAACTCCGAAAAGACAGGATTTGAGAGCCTGCCGCCCTTTGTAATCCTCCGGCTCTGAGGCTACGACAGCCGGAGCTGTCGCTGAGGCCCGCCATCGGTCGGCAGACTTGTCTCGGTATTTCACGTAAAATTGACGAGTTTCCCAATC
>DLAL01000069.1 GCA_002493945.1 Porphyromonadaceae bacterium UBA7048 | reverse complement strand
ATTATCTGAATATCCCTACATTAAGGTGTGGCGTGTCTACACCGTAGCCACACCCAAGCTCGGTAAAAAGAATGCCACATCCACATGGATCTCAGGCGAAGGCGAGCGCTCGGCCCACGCCCGGATTATCGCGCCTTCGACACGAGTATACGTCAAGCGCGGTTTCCGCGAAGTATGGACCGACTATCCCCTGCCCTGCCTCAAACTGGAGGGCGACAGCGTGGCCTATCCGTTCTACTATGAGGAGAACGGAGGATTCAATCTCAACGTCATGAAACACGGGCTGGGCAAAAGCCATCCCGAACTCTTCAACCACATCGAGCAATGGTTCAAGGCCGACAAGAAGCGCAAGAAAGAAGTGCCAGACCGCTGGGCCGTCATGCTCGATGCCGTAGAAGACTACTATAACAACACGACTCAACCCGAACAGCAATGAAAGCATTTATCTCAGCTCTCCTCGTCCTGCTGGCCGTCGTTCTTCTGACAGCACAGCCGACGTACGCCAAGAAAGACAAAGACGATGACGGCCGCATCGAGGCGAAAGTATGGTTCAAGGACGGCCGCGTCTACGAAGGCAAACTACCCAAGCACTGGCTCACCTACCGTCAGACATTCATCAATCCCGGTCATAACTTCCACATCGTCTCTGCCGACAATCCCGGCAAGACCATCAAGTGCGAGGCGTCGGAAGTCGACTCCATACTGGTCACGTCAAGCACACACGAGCGCTTCAAGGCCGGAGACTTCTATCTGCCGGCCCCGGGAATATCGTTCAAGAAAGGCAAATTCAAACTGATTCGCCGGATATCGGCCGGTCGTTGCGTCGACTTCTGCAAAATGCCCTACATCGGCAACTGCACTGTCCACGGCATGAACCTGGACCAGCGCATCGAGATGTGGTATGTACGGTTCAAGGACACCGGCGAAGTCGTCTCGTTCTTCGCCTATCCTCTGGAGGACGGATGTCAGAACGCGAGATTCGACCCGAGCAATCTCGCCTCAAGGGTAAAAAAGACTAATCCCGGTTTGTCCGAGAGCGTCATGCAGCGCTTCACCTCCAAGGACAAGCAGACGCACAAGGACTATGCCGCACAGGTGATGGACGACCCGCAGATATTTGTCGATTTCGTCGACGACTATCTCTCAAGCCACCGGTCAGAATGATGTGGCGCGGGCTCATGGTCATGTGGCTGCCTCTGATAGCGGCAGCCTGCAGCCCTCAGACCGAAGACATTCCCGAGCCGCCCGAGCCCGACACCGTCACGCCGGTCTCGGAGACTCTGACTGTCGATGCGGCAGGAGGCGACGCCTTGATATGCTTCAGGGCCAACAAGGACTGGAAGATAGCCTACACCGACGACCGCAAAGCCACGTACGGGATACTGCAGACCGAGAAAGGCGAGGCGGCAGACGCGTGCCGCGTGACCTTCACCATGTATGCCAACACCGCAGCCGAAAGCCGCGATGTGACCTTCGTCATCACCGCCGGACGGGCGTCGGCGGAAGTGACCGTCAGTCAGCAGGGGCTCGCCGTCGGGCTGCCGACCGAAGCCGAGGTGCGCGAATATCTCGTGCATCTTTACAACGATACCGACGGACCGAACTGGCGCTTCAGAGGCAAGTGGTGCTCTGACCTGCCCATCGACCAATGGGGAAGCGAAGTCAAATACAAGGACGGACGCCTGGGACTGATTCTCGGCGAACACTACCTCAAGGGGAAGCTCGACCTGTCGGGGTGCAAGGCCCTTGTCAGCATCCGCGCATCCAAGAACGAACTGACGGAAGTCGACCTCAGCGACTGCCCTCTGCTTGAGGAAGTCTATCTGATCAGCAACTCGCTCACGAAAGTCAACGTGGACGGGTGCCATTCGCTCAGGCATCTCCATGTAGGCTACAACCGGCTGACTGACCTGTCCGTCGGATGGAGCACCACGCTCATCGACCTGGGATGCGAGAACAACGCTCTGACCGACATCGACCTGAGCCGCTGCGTAAGCCTTCAGGAGCTTAGATGCCACGAAAACCGCCTCGAAAAACTCGTCATCCCCTATCGCCGCCGGCTGCGGTCGGTCTGGTGCTACGAAAACCGCCTGACGGCACTGGACCTCACCGATGCATCGTTTCTCAGCCTGATCAGCTGCTTCAATAACAGACTTGAACGCCTTGACTTCGAAGAAAATACGCGGCTGGCCATATTCTGGTGCTTCGGCAACCGTATCGGCGGCGAGATACCGCTGTGGCTCGACAAAGTCTCACAGTTCGAGCACGACGCCAGATACGAATACCCCACCGACGCGTCGGCACCTGTCATCGACCACGGATACGGCTGGTGGTATCCGGGCGAACCGGACTCCCGGCGGCATGCGCGGTGAGCGCCGGGCTGACGCGCCGTCATCACAGAACACGAAGGAGGCTGCCGGCAGACCCCCTCGGGTCGCGCACGGCAGCCTCCGCGTATCAGTTCAGGTATGGATTACTTCTTGCCGCCCTTGCAGGATGCGAAGTAGAGGAAACCGATGATTGCGGCATAGGCCACAAGTCCGAGTATCTGAGGCACGAATTCGCCGCCGTTCTCGGGCACGCTTCCGGTGAAGAACACCGTGATTGCTGCGAATACGCCGAAGAGAGCGCCGCCGGCTATGAGGCCCGATGCCACGAGCGTGCCGCGGTCGTTGCGTGCGCGGCATACGTCGGCATCCTTAGAGCTGCGTCCCACGAACCAGTTCACAAGACCGCCCACGAGCATCGGCGTGTTCAGATGCAGGGGCAGGAACATGCCCAGGCAGAACGCAAGCGCCGGAACGCCCAGCCAGTTGAGGAGCAGAGCCAGCACGGCACCAACGATATAGAGTATCCACGGTGTGTCGCCGCCCATCATCATGGGCTCGATGACACCGGCCATGGCGTTGGCCTGCGGAGCGGCAAGACCGCCGGGGCCGAAGCCGTACACCTTGTTGAGCATCAGCATCACGGCGCCTACAGTAGCGGCCGACACGAGGGTGCCCAGGAACTTCCACGACTCCTGCGTCTTGGGCGTGGAGCCGAGCCAGTAGCCTATCTTGAGGTCGGTCACGAAACCGCCGGCCATCGACAGCGCCGTACATACCACACCGCCGAGCACCATCGACGCCACGATGCCAGAGGTGCCGTTGAGGCCGATGGCCACGAATATGCCCGAAGCTATGATGAGGGTCATGAGGGTCATGCCGCTCACGGGATTGCTGCCCACGATGGCTATGGCGTTGGCGGCCACGGTCGTGAAGAGGAAGGCAATGACAGTCACGACGAGCCATGCCACAAGTGCCTGCCAGAAGGTGCCGATGACACCGATCCAGAAGAAAAGCAGGACGCCGATGAGGGCCACGCCGCTCATATACACGATGTGCTTCATCGAGATGTCGCGCTGCCAGCGCACGGTCTTGCTCTCGTCGCTCTTGCCGCCGCGCAGCTCGCGTGCCGCAAGGCCGACGGCCTGGCCGATGATGCCGCTGGACTTCACGATGCCGATGATGCCGGCCATGGCGATACCGCCGATGCCGATGTTGCGCGCATATGTCGAGAAGATGGTGGCAGCCGACATGGACTGTATCTCGGCCGTACCGTAAGCACCCATCAGAGGTATCACGAACCACCACACGAATGCCGAACCGGCGAAGATGACGAAGGCATACTTCAGACCGACGATATAACCCAGGCCGAGGACGGCGGCGCCGGTATTGCACGAGAACACCACCTTGAATTTATCGGCCAGCGCCTGCCCCCACGAGTAAGCCGTCGTGGTGACGACTTCGCTCCACACGCCCACGGTGGCTACGATATAGTCGTAGATACCGCCGATGAGGGCCGAGATGACAAGGAGCTTGGCCTGGCTGCCGCCGTTGGCGCTCTTGCTGCTGTTGCCGCTCACGAGCACCTGAGTGGTGGCTGTGGCTTCAGGGAAAGGATACTTTCCGTGCATGTCCTTGACGAAGTAGCGACGGAAGGGGATGAAGAAGAGTATGCCCAGCACACCGCCGAAGAGCGAGCTGAGGAACACTTCGAGGAAGTCGACCGTGATGTCGGGATGCGTCTCCTGAAGGATGTACAGGGCCGGAAGGGTGAAGATGGCGCCGGCCACTATCACGCCCGAGCATGCGCCTATCGACTGGATGATGACGTTCTGTCCGAGCGGATTCTTCTTCTTGAGCCAGCCCGAGAGGCCCACGGCGATGATAGCGATGGGTATGGCGGCCTCGAATACCTGGCCGACCTTCAGGCCGAGATAGGCCGCCGCGGCACTGAATATCACGGCGAGAATCAGGCCGGTTATCACTGAGTAAGGAGTGGCCTCGGCGTAGTCGCGGGCCGGATGCATCAGCGGACGGTACTCTTCGTCCTTGCCGAGCTCGACAAAGGCGTTTTCCGGCAGATCCACCGGATCGACCTCAGCAGGGCTGATCTGATTGAGTTTGTCTGTGTTCATATTGGATTAGAATTATTTCGCAGGTATTTTCAGCTTGTCGCCCACATCAATCTTGTCCGACTTCAGGCCATTGGCCTTCTTGAGCTGGGCTATGGTGATGCCGTAGCGCTTGGCTATCTTCGAGAGGTTCTCGCCCTTGCGCACGGTGTGTGTCACCTTCTTGGGCTTGGGTTTAGCCTTTGCCTTGGGTTTCGGAGCAGGCGCGGGCTTGGTCTCCTCACGGACAGGCTCGGGATCTGCCTGAGGTATCTCGGAAGCGAAGGCAGCCGACACATCGCCCGTCGCCGAGTCTATCGAGTCGGCCGGGCTGGCAGATGCCAGCTGCGTGGTGTCGTTACGCTCCTCTGCCGCAAGCCGCTGCATGGTTTCCTCGGGCACGGCGACAGGTGCCGGCTTGTAGCGGCGCTTCACGGTCTTGACCTTCAGGCGCTGGCCAGTCTTCACTTTCTTGCCGCACTTGTTGAGCGAGCGAAGGGCCGACACAGTCGTGCCGTAGCGCTTGGCTATCTTGGCAAGCGTCTCGCCCTTGCGCACCTTGTGATACTTGATGACTTCCTCCTCATAGTACTCTCCCTTGGCGTCGCGGCCCGTAGCGCCTGACGCCGGCTCGACTATGCCGCGGCGCGCATACAGCGTAGCATTGTGGTTCACTATCGAGTCCTCGTTCACGATATAGGCATACGCCTGCAGCGACGGGAGCACAAGCGCATAAGGCCTGATATCGCCGGGAATGATGTCCTTGCGGAACTGGGGGTTCAGCGCGCGCAGCTCCTCCATCGGGATTCTCATCACGTCGGAAATCTGCTGGAAGTGCACGCGGCGGCTCACATGCACAGTGTCAGTGATGATAGGTCTGCGCGCGAGAGCCGGCGATATGTTGTGGTTCTTGTAGTAGGTCATTATGTAGTTCGCGGCGATGAAGCCGGGCACATAGCCGCGCGTCTCCTTGGGCAGGAAGGGATAGATGTCCCAGAAATCATGCTTGCCCTCGCCGGCACGGCGCAGAGCCTTGTTCACATTGCCGGGGCCGCAATTGTACGAGGCTATGGCCAGCGACCAGTCGCCGTAGGTAGCGTATAGCTGCTTGAGATACCTGGCGGCCGCTTCCGAAGCCAGATAGGGGTCGCGGCGCTGGTCGATGAGCGAGTTCACCTCCAGCCCGAGGCCGCTTGCCGTGCCGGGCATGAACTGCCACAGACCGGCGGCTCCAGCACGCGATACAGCCGTCGGGACAAGAGCCGACTCGATGACGGCGAGATACTTCAGTTCCAGCGGCAGGCCGTTGCGCTCAAGCGCTTCCTCAAAGATGGGCATATAGTAGAGGCTCAGGCCGAGCATGTTCTCCACCAGCTGCTTGCGGCTGGCATAATAGCGGATGCTGTTGCGTACGGGACCGTTCAGAGGCATCTCGATGACCGTCGGCAGCGTGCCGAGGCGCTCAAGGAGTATCTCGTCGCTGAGGTCGCCCGTAGGCTGCGAGTCAGCGTCATAGTCCAGAACGGTGTAGTTCTTGAGATACCAGTCTTCGAGCATCTTCTTGGTGTCGGTCTCGAAACTCTGCGGCATCACCATCGACCCGTTCAGCGTATCGTCGGACACCTGCCGGACGGAGTCGGCCCGCGACGCTGCCGACGCCCCGAGCACTATCGTGAGAAGTAATATTCTATTGATATATTTCATAATGCAGTGAAAAGTTCAAAAATTCAGTGCCCAGCACAGCCCCACGGCCGGTTTGAGTCCGCGGCGGTCAGGGAAGACTGCCGGAGCCCAGTCCATCGAGAGGTCGGGGCTGATGTCGAAATGCGACAAAGACGCGTCCACGTAGGCATCGACCATGGCTACGAAGTACACGCCTATCATACATATGACGCACAGGTCGCGGTTGCGCCTGTAGAAGTTCTTGCGGGACTGCAATACATTGGTGAGCCAGGTCTTGTCAAGGCTGCTTTCGTCGGTTGTCGGCGGAAAGAAATCCATGTACGACTTCGTGTCGGGGTCATTGTCCATGATGTCGCGGTAGGCGCGCGTGTAGTCGGTGAGCATACCGTTGTTCCATGAGGTGGCATAGCCGAGTCCCATATATGCGCCTATCACGATAGGCAGTTTCCAGTAGCGGCGGTTATAGAGCTGTCCCAGGCCCGGGAAGAGGGCCGACATCCACACAGCCCTGGTAGGATCGGGATTGAATTCCACCTGACGCGGCTCCCAGCGGTCGTAGGGCGACTCGGCGGCAAGCGCTGCCGAATCGGGCATCATGACCATGTCGGCCGTGCCGAGCACCAGTCCGACACTGTCAGGCCGGGACGCCAGGATGCTGTCGACACGGGCGGTGGCCACGGAGTCGGCCTCGATGTCTCGGGCCGTCCGCAGAGGCATATGCTGCGCATGCGCCGAGGCGGCAAGCAGCAAGATGCCACACAAGGCGGCACACATCCTTGACAGTGTGCCGCCCCGGCTGTGGCGCCGCCGACCGGTGTGTCTATCTTTCATCTTGCTGGTTGAGAGAGTCAAACATGGTGATAAGATGCTCCAGCTCATCGTCATTGCGGAAGGGGAATGTGATTTTGCCGCGTCCCTGCTTGTCGCAAGAGAACTGCACAGGCGTGCGGAACGCTGTGGACAGATGCTTCTTCAGCACATCGAAGTCGCCGCTGTCGTATCGCGACGGTGCCTTGGGCTGCTCGGGCTGACGGGCACCGTTCTCGTAGGCTTTGGCAAGTTCTTCCACGCGGCGCACCGAGAGGCCCTGCCTGAGTATCTCGTTGTAGAGTTTGAGCTGCAGAGCCGGGTCGGAGATGGTGAGCAGGGCACGCGCATGGCCCATGTCGACGAGCTTGTCGCGGAGGCCGAGCTGCACTTCGGCGGGCAGTTTGAGCAGTCGCAGAAAGTTGGCTATGGTGGCGCGCTTCTTGCCGATGCGCTCGCTCAGCCGCTCCTGGGTCAGGTTGTACTGGTCGATGAGCTTGCGGAATGTCAGGGCAATTTCTATGGCGTTGAGGTCCTCGCGCTGGATGTTCTCGATGAGGGCCATCTCGGTGAGCTCGGCCTCGTTGGCCGTGCGTATGTAGGCCGGCACGGTGGTCAGGCCGGCCATGAGGGCTGCGCGGTAGCGGCGCTCGCCGGCTATGATCTGGTAGCTCTCCGGGCCCGTCTTGCGCAGCGACAGCGGCTGTATGATGCCGAGCTGACGTATAGACGCTGCGAGTTCCTCAAGACTCTCGTCGTCGAAGAGCTGGCGCGGCTGGTCGGGATTGGGAGAGATGGCCTCGAGGGATATTTCGTTGATGGCCGAGGAGCCGCTGGCGGGCACATCGTCCATCGATATGAGCGAGTCAAGCCCTCGCCCGAGGGCATTGCGTTTGATTGACATCGTGTGAGAATGGTTTTAACTTGCGTGCTTGATTCTGCGGCTGTTCTTCTCTATCAGTTCCTTGGCCAGCAGCAGATGGCTGGTGGCACCGCGGCTCTCGCCGTCGTAGAGCAGAGCCGGGAGGCCGTGGCTGGGCGCCTCGCTCAGACGGATGTTACGCGGAATGACAGTGTCGAAGACCATCTCCGAGAAGTGGCCCTTGAGTTCTTCGTATATCTGATTGGCAAGCCTCAGGCGGGCATCGTACATCGTCAGCAGGAAGCCTTCTATCTGGAGTGACGGATTGAGCTTGGACTTGATGATGCGGATAGTGTTCAGAAGCTTGCTGATGCCTTCAAGGGCAAAATACTCCGCCTGAACGGGAATGATGACAGAGTCTGCCGCTGTAAGGGCGTTCACAGTGATGAGTCCCAGCGACGGGGAGCAGTCGATGAGGATGAAATCATACTTCTCGCGCACCGGTGCGAGAAGCCGCGACAGCACACGCTCGCGGTCGGGTTTGCCGATGAGCTCGATTTCGGCGCCTGCAAGGTCTATGCGCGACCCTATCAGCCAAAGGCCCTCCATGCACGTGGCCACTTCGGAGCCGTCGAGAGGATATCCGTCGACCATACACTCGTAGATTGATGACGTCATCGACCGTGGATCTATACCATAACCGGAAGTCGCATTGGCCTGCGGATCAGCATCAATGATAAGCACTTTCTTTCCTTCAGCAGCAAGGGAAGCGGCAAGGTTAATAGTTGTCGTAGTCTTACCTACGCCGCCTTTCTGATTTGCTATCGCAATAATTTTTCCCATTATTCAGGTTTGTGAGAGATTTGAACACAAAGTAACGAAAAAAACCGTGAAACACCAAAAGATTGTTCCACGAATTCACCTGATTTGTGGATAACTCACATTATTGTGGAAAAGTCTTGCCTCTGCCGAGTTCTTCAATGAGGGCTTCACCTAAAAGAGCGCCCCACAGACGATAAGCCGACGCCGTGAAGTGCACTCCGTCCTTCCCGAGCAGACGGTTGCCTGACAGCTGCTCGGCGCATCCGGCCACGGTATAATGGTCATAGACCGCAATGCCGTGCGTGCGGCCGAACTCCATGATGGCGTCCCTGACGGGTTTTATCCTGCCGTTCACTTCACTGACGGCATAGCGCCGCTTTTTCCTGCCCCTGCGCCGGTACACCTTCCGATAGCACTGCACAGGCGTGACCAGAAGCAGCTGCGCCTCCGGCGATGCCGTCTGCAACTCATCCAGCAGCATCTCCATGGCATCCTCAAACTCTGATGTCACGACGCGCCCGAAGGCCTCGTTAGTACCTAAAGCCACGACAATCAGGTCTGGCGCGAGTCTGGCAATCCCCTCTCCCAGTCCTTCGATGCAGTTGTACGACGAGTATGTCGCACCGTTGTTGCCTATCGAATGGACGGCAGTACCGACCGTGTCGGCGAGCAGCTCGGCCCCGGCGAATACGGTGGTACGGTCGGAAGCCATCCGGAGTGTCACCGACGGAAGCGAACGGTCGAGTGTCACCAGCGTTTCGCCGGCCACGGAGTCAGTGACCGAGAACGGAATCTCCCCCATGCCGTCGGATACGGAATTCAGCACGGGCGCCGAGCCTTCATAGAACAGCCTGATACTGCTGAAGAGCGTCGGGCATGCTGCCTTGACCGAGAACGACCGCACATCCGGACGCACGCCGATGCCGGTGAATGGCATCTCTGTGGCCCACGGACGCTTGAGCAGCTTCGATGTGGTCACCGGGCCCGATACGGTGAGAGCATAGTCCGAAGGCTGATTCGTCCCGGCCTGTCTGAAGGGGATAATGAGTCCCCGTCCGGCTTTGCCCCCCTCTTCCTGAAGGCGCTCTCGGAGGACCGCTCCGGCGAAATCGGCCTGAACGTGCGAGTCACCGAGATATACCACCGAGAACATTCCGCTGTCGCATGCTGCGAGTCTGAATCTATCGGCAATGACGCTCCAGTCGGCGCCATTGAGCTGTATGCGGCTGGCATCGCGGTCGACGAACGGATATGGAGCGCACAGTGCGGCCACACCGTCAGCCGGAGCCACGGCCGTCACCTCGGCCTCGATGACAGGATTGAGTCTCAGCTCGGACTGCGTGCTGTCGCACTCTTCCTGAGCGACGGCAACAGCCCGCAGAATGGCCGCTGCCGCCAATAGTATGATGTGACGCTTACTCATTCAGAGACCGGCTTATGGCGTCGAACAGAAGGCGCGCCATCTCGCGGCCGCCGTCGCGGTTTAGGTGGATGTAGTCGGCATTCATCAGACGGCGCTTGCGCCAGTCCACCACAGAGTTCTCGCCGCCCATGGCGGCACGCATATCCCAGAAGTGGACGCCGCTGCGGTGGGCCATGCGGCGCTGCACGTCGACCATCGCCGCACAGGCCGGCAAAGACCGCACCGCTCCGTCGTGCTTGGCGCCGCGGTCGCTCACGCCGAGCACGAGTATGTCGGCCCCGGGATAAACGGAGCGCAGACGGTCGATGACCGCCGACATGGCGAGTCCGTAAGCGCTGTAATCGGTCTGCTCCTCCGATATGGCGTTTATACCGTATTCGAGTATTATAAGGTCGTAGGGCATCCGGTCGGCCATGGCGGCACACAGACCGGCATTGATTTTCCGCAGAGGTATGCCCGAATTGCCGCGTATCGACATGCAGTCGACCTGCACGCCAGAGTGCCCGTCGAGATATGTCCCGAGGGCGACAAGTCCGGCCATGTCGGTAGAAACCTTGCAACTCGTGGTGCGGCCTTCGACGGTCAGAAACTGCGGCTCGTCCGACGGACCGACCTCGAACTGTCGCTCTCCGAAATCACCGGACATAACCACGCGTCCGCTGTCGGAACTGAGGACCGCGAATGTCGACCTCTCCCATGCGGCGAGGCGCTCGTTCTTGGCGTTGCCGGTGAAAGTGGTCACAGCGCGCCCCGAGGCACGCGCGTAGTCGCACGACAGTGTGCGGATAGTGTCCGACCGCTCCATCGTGCGGATGTCATGAAGAGTCCATCCGCTGTCAGACATCTTCACCGACTGTCTGAATCCGGGGAAATCAGAGTGCATAGGCACAAATCCAACCCCCATGCCGCCGTAGCGGCTCTGGAAAGACTCGCGGAGATCCTGCGCGAAAAGGTCGCCTTCGATGAACGAATCTCCCAGCACGGCGATGCGCACGGTGCGGTTCGCGGCACCGCCCAGCGCTGCCTTGAGCCGAGGGAATGAGCCCGAGCCGCCCGGCAGATAGTTCTCTATGGCCACGACGCCGTTCACCACGGGAGCTTCCGTGTGAGGCACGGCCACGGCCGCACTGTCAGCTTCCGCAACCGCAGTTTCGGCCACGGAGGCTGCCGTATCGACGGATTCGGCCACGGCCGTCTCCGCCAGAAAGTCGGCCAGTTCGGGATCTATTTCAGTCCTGACATCCGAGGCCGGCCTTTCGTCCGAGCTATCCTCAGGGAAAAGCTGGCCGAAAAGATTGAAATCCTTGATCATGTTTCCCGTCAGCCTGCTCCAGGGCACAGCCGACAGCAGGAGCAGCCCGCTCATCGCCAGACCGACGACGAGAAGCATATGTCGAGAAGAGGAATCGTTCATATTCGTTTCTACATTACTTGAAGTGACGCTCGAAGAGCGAGGTCAGCGGAGCGGCCTTTAGAGCCGTCTCGCGGTATTCCTCCCCGACGGTCGAGTCAGCCGTGATGCCTGAGCCGGCATAGACTGCCCAGCCGTTGTTACGGAAGTGCACGCAGCGGAGGATGGCATACGACAACGACCCGGCAGGAGTCTGCACGGTGATGCGGCCGCCATAACAGTGGCGAGGCCAATACTCCGAATTCCTTATTTCATCCAGAGCCTCGGCTCGTGGATAGCCGCACACGGCCGCCGTGGGATGTATGGCATCGAGTATTTCCTCCACAGGCAAGGAGCCGTCATGACTCACAATCCTGATGTCGGTACACAGATGCTCGAGCGCACCGTAGTCCTGATGCGAGTACACGAGCGAACGCATCCCGCAAGGCGTGACCTCAAGACCGGCCGATAGCGCGCTGATATTGCCGCATATGTCGTCGATAACCATACGGTGCTCGGCAAGGTTCTTTTCGTCCCATTCTTCGGAACGGTCAGGCCCACAGAAGCGAGTGCCGGCTAAAGCTCTCGTCTTAGCCTCATTATCACTCTCGACTTCAAGCAGCAGTTCAGGGGTCGAGCCCATCCACCATCCGGTGACGGGATGATAGAAGATGAAGCAGAACGCGTCGCCGAACTCGCTGAAATAGCTCTCTGCGGCAGTTTTGAGTTCGTCGAGGTTTAAGTACGTCATACCGCCGCATATCTGTCTGCAGAACACGGCCTTGCCTCCTCGCTTCTGAAGTTTCGATATAAGAGGGCCGACGGCTTCAGCATATTTTTTCTCCGACACCGACTCAGGGCATACATTCATCATGGTGCCGAAGTCACAGTCAGTCCACGGCTCGATGACAGCGTCGCCGAAACGCAGCCGTTTCTTGTCGTCAGACATTCCGGTGAAACCGCAGCGGTGCCACTCGGTGTCGTTCGGCAGACGGTAGTACAGGAAGGGCGCGTCGGCCACGACGCCTTCGAGGTCCACGTACGAGCCTCCGAGAATCCGGACATCGTATATATCTCCGGTCACAAGCTCGCGGTCCGAGTTGACAATGACCACAGGGTCGACTTCAGGCGAATCGAATTCGGTGCGGCCTTCGTAGACGCCGTCCTCAAGTTTCTTGTCTATGATGACCCGCAGAATCTGCCCTACCTTCTCTTCCGCTATTTCACTCGCTATCTCTTCCTGCACGGTCATCAGACGGTCGAGACGCGCCTGCTTCACCTCTTCGGGTATGGGATCACCCAAGTGCCGTGCGGCATAGGTACCCTCCTCCTCGCAATATGCGAAAGCGCCGAGGCGCTCGAAGCGCTGCTCCTTCACGAAGTCGATAAGGCGCTCGAATGCGGCGTCATCCTCGCCGGGGAAGCCCACCATCATGGTGGTGCGGATGTGTATGCCGGGCACTTCGCGGCGGATGCGGTCAAGGAGCTCGCGGGTCTGTGCGGCGGTGATGTGGCGCTGCATGTTGTCGAGCACGCGGTCGTCGATGTGCTGCAGGGCTATGTCGAGATACTTGCATATCTGACGGTTGCGCGCCATCACGGGCAGTATGTCATAGGGGAAGTCCGACGGATAGGCATAGTGGAGTCTGATCATCTCCACGCCGTCAATGTGCGCCATGTCCTCGAGCAGCGAGGCGAGCTGCGACGACCCGTCGGCCGACAGGTCGCGCCCGTAGGATGACAGGTCCTGCGCGATGATATTGAATTCACGGGTGCCTCCGGCGGCAAGCTCGCGCACTTCCTCGAGTATTTCCGCGGCCGGACGCGAGTGATGACGCCCCGTGATGAGGGGTATGGCACAGAAGGCGCAGAAGCGGTTGCACCCTTCGGATATCTTCACGTAGGCATAGTGCGGCAGAGTCGACAGCGTGCGCGACCACGGCCTCGTATCGCTGTCGCGGCCTGCGATTTCGGTCACAAGACCGTCCCAGTCGAACTTGCCCCGGATACCGTCGAGTTCGGGTATCTCGCTAAGCAGTTCCTCGCGGTAGCGTTCTGTCAGACAGCCCATGCCGTAGACGGCGGCCAGGCGCCCTTCTTTCTTCAGTTCACAGGCTCCGAGGAGAATATTCACGGATTCCTCCTTGGCGTCGCCTATGAAACCGCACGTATTCACCACCAGGATGCTTCCGTCCTGCGGAAGCTCATCCACGAAGGCCACGTCCACCGACATGTCGGCGAATCTGCGCGCAAGACGCTCACTGTCAACAAGATTCTTGGAACACCCAAGACTAAGCACCGATACTTTGATTTTGCTCATCTGCTATACTGATTAACCGTCCGGACGTACGTATCAGACGCACGGACGCGCTTTTGACCCGCATAGACGGCAAAAGCGCGAAATGTGTAAAAAAAGTAGTAAGCGAAAGCAAGGGACTCAACCCTTGCGTCCGAACAGCGACTCAACGAAAGCACGTTTGTTGAACAGCTGGAGGTCCTCCATCTTCTCGCCGATACCGATATACTTCACCGGAATCTTGAACTGGTCGCTTATGCCTATCACCACACCGCCGCGGGCCGTGCCGTCGAGTTTCGTCACGGCAAGGTGCGTCACCTGCGTGGCGGCCGAGAACTGGCGGGCCTGCTCGAAAGCGTTCTGTCCCGTCGAACCGTCGAGCACCAGCAGCACCTCATCGGGCGCGCCGGGCACTACCTTCGATATGGAGCGCTTGATCTTCGAGAGCTCGTCCATCAGGCCCTTCTTGTTGTGCAGACGGCCAGCGGTGTCGATGATGACCACGTCCATATTGTTGGCCACGGCCGACGACATGGTGTCGAATGCCACGGCAGCGGCGTCGGCGCCCTCCTGCTGCTTGACCACCGGCACGTCTACGCGGCGCGCCCACTCCTCAAGCTGAGGCACGGCGGCGGCGCGGTAGGTATCGGCGGCTCCGAGCATCACGCGGTTTCCGGCAGCCTTGTAGGCATATGCCAGCTTACCGATGGTGGTGGTCTTACCCACACCGTTGACGCCTACCACCATAATGACGTAGGGTTTGCGACCGGGAGCGGGTTCGAACGTACCTGTCGATTCGTCGTGGTCACTCTCGGCCAGCAGGTCGCTGATTTCCTGGCAGAGCAGTTCGTTCAGCTCGTCCATGTCCACATACTTGTCGCGGGCCACGCGGGCCTGTATGCGGTCCAGAATCTTGAGAGTCGTCTCGGCGCCGACATCGCTTGTGATGAAGACCTCCTCGAGTTCGTCAAGGAAATCATCATCAATAGTGCGCCGGCCCGTGAACACACGGCGGAGCTTGCCAAGCACGCCTTCTTTGGTCTTCTGAAGGCCGCGGTCGAGGTTCTGCTTCTTGTCTCTGCTGAAGAAATCGAAAAATCCCATTATTCTCTTACGATTGTTTATTATGCAAAGTTAGCAAATATCCCTCACTCCCACAAATTTTTCTATTTCTTCAGTCGCTTGAGCACCTGATTCTTTATCGCCTTCATTCCAGCCACCGACGGATGTCCGGACATCTTGTCCACATTCTCGAGCAGCACATACTCGCAGCCGTAGTGACGGCATACCTCGATAATCGACGAGGTGATGTCGTCCTTCAGCTCCGAATTGATGATATACACGATGCGCGTACCCGGGAAGCGGTTCTGCGCCTCGCTGATGAGCCGGGCCATAGCCGGACGGAAGCTGAACAGGTCCTCGCGCGTAAGGCTGCCGTACTTGAACTCGCCCACAGGGCTTCCGGCCCAGCTGTCGTTCGTAGCGCCGAATATAAGCAGGATATCCGACGGCACAATGCGCTCGAGACGCGTGATGAACGATCGGTCGGTGTAGTCATTTCCGTCATAACCGGTGTACGACACCGTGGCGCCGCTGTAACTGTCGTTCACTCCCAGGATGTAGCCGCCTTCGGATATGAGCTGCCACCACCAGGTCTGACGCACATCGTCGACATCGGTGACGTTTCGGTCAGGAGACGGACGGTACCACGTGAGGTTACCATCGGGAATATATCGCTCGAAGGTCGAGTAGGAGTCGCCGAGTATCGACACTACGGGCTTGGCGCGGTCTGCCGCGAACGCTGCTCCGGCAGCCATCAGCAGGGCCAGGATAAAGGTCATTGCCTTCTTCATGGCACACATCATTCACGGTCAAGGTCTGCAATCCATTTCTCGAGCTCGCCCGTCCACTGGCGCTTGTACTTGAACCAGTCGCTGTATCCCCAGCCGTGTCCTCCGGTGGGATACATATGGAGCGACACGGGCACGCCGTTCGTCATCAGCGCCGTCGCATAGTCCAGCGAATTGGCCGGAGGCACTATCGTATCGTCAGCCGAGAGCATGATGAAGGCCGGAGGAGTCGATGAGGTCACGCGGTTCTCGAGGCTGTATTCGGCCACGGCATCATCGTCCGCGTTGGTGCCGAGCAGGCTGTCGCGCGAACCCTGATGCGTGACACCGGCAGTCATCGTGATGACCGGATAGAAAAGTATCTGGAAGTCGGGGCGATAACGCTCCTCGCCGTACATCGTGGCAAGTGTGGCGGCGCAGTGTCCTCCGGCCGAAGCACCCATGATGCCGATTTTGCCGGTGTCGACGCCCCACTCCCCTGCCTTCTCTCGCGCTATGCTGATGGCACGGCGCGTATCGTCGAGCGGAACCGTGCTGTGCGTGTTCGGCATGCGGTACTTCAGCACTGCATAGGTGATACCCTGGCGGTTCATCCAGTCGGCCATGTCCGTCCCCTCATGCCCCATGGCCAGCATCTGATAGCCGCCTCCGGGACAGTCTATTATCATGCGGCCCGTAGGCTTGTCGGCCGGGAAGACATACAGTATCGCACGGGCGTCTTCGCCCTGCAGGCCGTTGGACACCGGAGCGCCGTCGGGCCACAGATCTATTTCGACACGCTCTGCCGCAGCCGCCATAGCGCATCCGGCCGCGACTGCCGCAAGACCGAGTAAAATTCTTTTCATAGTTTCAGACGTGCTTAAAAAATTTCGACTGTAAAATTAATAAAAATCCGTCACATACACAATCGGCGCCGCATCAAAACGGACGCCGGGCGCGATCGGTGAATCGCGTCCGGCGTCTTATCATTCAGCCGTGAGACCGGGTCTCACAGAGAGTATCATTCGTTGGATTTCTCAACGGCAGCCACTTCCGGGTCCACACCCCACTGCTGCTGGGCAAGACGGCGGTAGTTGTTGTAGCGCCACTGAGCGTTGGCCTGAGCTGCCGAGAAGAGTTCGTGAGCTTCGTCAGGATACTGCTTGAGCACCGAAGCGTAGCGCACCTCACCCTTGAGGAAGTCTTCGAAGAGGCTCCAGTCAGGCTCTTTGCTGTCGAGCGTGAAGGGATTGCCGCCGGTAGCTTCCACTGCGGGGTTGTAGCGCCAGAGGTGCCAGTAGCCGCACTTCACTGCGCGCTCTTCCTCGGCCTGCGAGTGACCCATGCCGCTCTTGATGCCGTGGTTGATACAGGGCGAGTAAGCGATGATCAGCGAAGGACCGTCGTAAGCCTCAGCCTCGCGGATGGCCTTGAGGGTCTGAGCCTGGTCGGCGCCCATAGCCACCTGTGCTACATATACGTAGCCGTAGGTCGATGCGATGAGGCCGAGGTCTTTCTTGCGGATGCGCTTGCCCGACGATGCGAACTTGGCGATAGCGCCGAGAGGAGTTGCCTTCGACGACTGGCCGCCGGTATTCGAGTAAACTTCGGTGTCGACAACGAGGACGTTGACGTTCTTGCCCGAAGCGAGCACGTGGTCAAGACCGCCGAAGCCGATGTCGTATGCCGCACCGTCGCCGGCGATGATCCACTGCGAGCGAGCCACGATGTAGCCCTTGAGCTCGATGAGCTGCTTGCAGATGTCGCAGCCGCATGCTTCGCACATGGGCACAATCTTGTCAGCCACTTCGCGGGTGATGCCTGCGCTGTGACGGCCGTCAAGCCACTGCTGTGCCAGAGCCTTCATTTCGGCCGAGCACTTGTCGCATCCGAGCATGGCGGTGAAGAGAGCTGCCACACGTTCGCGGATCTTCTCGGTAGCGACCTTCATGCCGAGACCGAATTCGGCGAAGTCCTCGAAGAGCGAGTTTGCCCATGCGGGACCGTGGCCGGCGGCGTTGGTGGTGTAGGGAGTCGAAGGTACGGAACCCGAGTAAATCGACGAGCAGCCGGTAGCGTTGGCCACCATCTCGTGGTCGCCGAAGAGCTGGCTGATGAGCTTCACGTAGGGAGTCTCGCCGCAGCCCGAGCAAGCGCCCGAGAATTCGAAGAGAGGAGTTGCGAACTGGCTGTTCTTCACATTGGCCTTGATGTCGATGAGGTCCTGCTTGCTCTTGACGTCGGCCACGCAGTATTCCCACGAAGCCTGCTTGTCGAGCTGAGTCTCAAGCGGACGCATCTGGAGAGCCTTCACGCCCTTCTTGCCGGGACAAACGTCAACGCAGTTGCCGCAGCCGAGGCAGTCGAGGACGTCGACAGCCTGAATGAAACGCATACCCTTGAAGGCCGGACCGAGAGCAGGGATAGAGCCTTCGGTTCCGAAGGGCGATGCCGATACTTCTGCTTCGTCAAGCACGAAGGGACGGATAGAAGCGTGAGGACATACATATGCGCACTTGTTGCACTGGATACAGTTCTCTTCGAGCCATTCGGGAACGAATGCGGCCACGCCGCGCTTCTCGTAGGCTGCAGTGCCCTGCTGCCATGTGCCGTCGGGGATATCCTTGAAGGCGGATACGGGGAGCAGGTCGCCGTTCTGAGCATTGATAGGACGTACGATTTCGTTGATGAAGGCGGGATCGTGGTTCTCAGCCTTGGGAGCGTCCTCAAGCGATGCCCATGCGGGATCGACGTCGAGCTTGTGGTATTCGCCGCCGCGGTCAACGGCCTGGTTGTTCTTGTCTACCACGTCCTGACCCTTCTTGCCGTAGCTCTTGACGATGAACTTCTTCATCTGCTCAATAGCGAGGTCAACGGGGATGACTTCGGTGATGCGGAAGAAAGCGCTCTGGAGAATGGTGTTCGTGCGGTTGCCGAGGCCGATTTCCTGAGCTATCTTGGTGGCGTTGATGTAGTATACGGTGATGTTGTGCTGAGCGAAGTAGCGCTTCACGTGTGCGGGAAGGTTCTTGGCAAGTTCCTCGCCGTCCCAGATGGTGTTGAGGAGGAATGTGCCGCCGTCACGCAGGCCACGGGTCACGTCGTACATGTTCAGATAAGCCTGTACGTGGCAAGCCACGAAGTTAGGCGTGCTCACCAGATAGGTGGAGCGGATGGGACGGTCGCCGAAGCGGAGGTGCGAGCAGGTGAAGCCACCCGACTTCTTCGAGTCATATGCGAAGTATGCCTGGCAGTACTTGTCGGTGTTCTCGCCGATGATCTTCACGGAGTTCTTGTTGGCGCCTACCGTACCGTCGGCACCGAGACCGAAGAACTTGGCTTCGTAGGTGCTGGGGTCGCCCAGAGGAATCTCGGGGAGCATGGGGAGCGAGGTGAATGTCACGTCGTCGACGATGCCGAGTGTGAAGTGGTCCTTCGGGGTGGGCAGAGCGAGGTTCTCGTATACGCTGATGATCTGGGCGGGAGTGGTGTCCTTCGAAGCCAGACCATAGCGGCCGCCTACGATTACGGGGGCATTCTCACGGCCATAGAAACATTCCTTCACGTCGAGGTAGAGGGGCTCGCCGTTTGCGCCGGGTTCCTTGGTGCGGTCAAGCACGGCTATGCGCTTGGCTGTCTCGGGGATGGCAGCGAGGAAGTGCTTGGCCGAGAAAGGACGGTAGAGGTGTACAGATATGAGGCCGACCTTCTCGCCCTTGGAGGTGAGGTGGTCGATAGCTTCTTCAATAGCCTGCGATACAGAGCCGATAGCGATGATGACGCGGTCTGCGTCGGGTGCGCCGTAGTAGTTGAAGAGGTGATATTCGCGGCCGGTGATTTTCGAGATTTCAGCCATGTAGCCTTCGACGATGTCGGGCACTGCGTCGTAGTGCTTGTTGCAGGCTTCGCGGTGCTGGAAGAATACGTCGCCGTTCTCGGCCATACCGCGTGCTACGGGAGCATCGGGGGTGAGGGCGCGGGCGCGGAAGTCAGCCAGTGCCTTGCGGTCCAAAAGCGGTTCGAGCTGATCCTGTTCGAGCATCTCGATTTTCTGTATCTCGTGAGATGTACGGAAGCCGTCGAAGAAGTTCACGAAAGGCACGCTGGCCTTGAGAGATGCGAGGTGTGCCACGGCGGCAAGGTCCATCACTTCCTGCACGGAGCCTTCGGCGAGCATGGCGAAGCCTGTCTGACGGACAGACATGACGTCCTGATGGTCACCGAAAATAGAGAGGGCGTGCGATGCGAGAGTACGGGCCGATACATGGAATACCGACGGAAGAAGTTCGCCGGCGATTTTGTACATGTTGGGGATCATCAGGAGCAGACCCTGCGATGCAGTATACGTGGTGGTGAGGGCACCGGCCTGGAGCGCACCGTGCACTGCACCGGCAGCACCGCCTTCCGACTGCATTTCCTGTACAAGGACTGTCTCGCCGAAGATGTTCTTGCGGCCTGCTGCCGACCACTCGTCGACGTATTCAGCCATAGTCGACGAAGGTGTGATGGGGTAGATGGCGGCCACCTCAGAGAACATATAGCTGATGTGGGCGGCTGCCTGATTACCGTCGCAGGTCAAGAATTTTTTTTCTTTACTCATAACGTTTGTAATCGGGGTTATTTAAGAAAAATGAATTATATGTCTTGTCTGAATCTTTATTTTCGATTCCGCAAAATTACAAAAAAAGAGTGATATGCCACCATTTTTGCGCCACTTTTTAGCTACAAAAACCGTCTGACGCGCCTCAGACAGTGCCAAAAATCATTAAAACACGGCCTGCTGAAGCACGCTTGGCACGATATCCGCACAGGTCTATCACCATTTTTAAGTATTGCCGATTTGATATACAATACGTACCTTTGCCGCCAATTAACCAATATACATAGTCATTATGCGTATTTTTACTCAACAAATCCTCTCTTCCGCTTTCGCTTTTTCAATAGCGTGCGCCGCGTCAGCTCAGGACGCCCCGGCTCTTGCCTGGGGCAAGATGTTCGACGGAGGCACAAAATCCGGCGACCAGAGCATCGCCGTGGCCGTCGCCCCCGACAACTCCGTATACTGGATGAACACTCTGGCTTCGCACTCCGACGAGGAGTACGGACGCGACGTATTCTTCGGTGGCGTCAAGCTCTTCGAGGGCGCTCCCTACGAAGGCACCAGCGTCAACAATAACCTCGCCATCGCCAAGACCGACGCCGACGGCAACGTGCTGTGGACCGTCTACTCGACCTCGGGCGACTTCGCCAACTCGCAGGGCGGCATCGCCATAGGCCCCGACGGATCGGTATACTTCGCCGCCAAGGTCCGCCACACTGCCGGCATGCCGGACAAAGATATGTCACTCACTTTTACCGATGACGAAGTGTATAACTTCGGAGGCACCATATCCGGCACAGACAACTACTTCATCGGCATATACGGCAAAATCAAGCCTCAGGGTACTGTCGAATACATCGGCACCATCGAGCCGGGACACTACGATTCCGACGGCAAGAATGTCGCTGACGCACTTTCCATCAACGGCGTGGCACTCGATGCCGAAGGAAAACTCTACATCGCAGGCTCCTGCAAGATGCCCGTCAATATTTATTCCGGTGCGGAAAAGGCCAATATAGGATTCCGCGGTGACGAGAACGGTAAAAACGAGAACCTCTTCATAGCTCAGGTAGGCACAAGCGGCATCTTCAGCGGAGCCCTTACGGCCGCAGGAACCGCTCTTCCGAAAGAGCAGATAGCAAGCATCACTTTCAGCGACGGCAAGCTCTACATCTCAGGCTTCGCATCGGCAACCGAAGCGACAGACATAACTCTCGGTGACAAGACCATCTCTGTCAACGACGTGAACACACCCTTCATCGCATCCGTCAGCACAGCAGACCTCTCCGTCGACTGGGTGACAGCAGCTCCCGGCGAGAAAATTGATAATGCCAACGCCATTCAGAACACGTCCGTCAGCGTTGCAGGCGGCAACGTGTGGTACACCGGCATGTTCAACGGCAAGTTCACTTTCGGCGACAAGATTCTCCAGAGCACTCAGAGCAAGCAGCGCGAAGGACTCATCGGAAAGTTCGACGCAGCCACAGGCTCATGCCTCGCCATCGCCGGCTCGCGCGAAGGTTTCTCCACCGACGCAGTTCTCGGTGGATATCTGGCATCCTTCTCCAATCCCGCAGAGCCCTCCAACATCTACGTATACGGATACCTTATGAATAAGGCCCACGGAACTTTCCTCCGCACCTACAAGACCGCAGACCTCACTCCCGACACGGACCACAGCTGGGACCTCGTCAGCGGCGGCGGCGCTCCCATAGCCGTCTCTATGGCCTATGACGACACTCTTCCCGCACTTTTCTGTACCACCCGCGGCAATCAGGCGTTCTCGCCTCTCGGCGGCGAGGAATCTGACAAGCCCTCGTTCTTCGGCATCTACGCTACACGCTTCGACCTCCCCGAGGCGCTCTTCAGCGGCATGGACAATGTCAGCACAGCCGCTACGGCTGCCGGCGTCAAGGTATACGGCGGCAACGGCGTGCTTCGCATCGCAGCAGCAGCCGACACCACCGTAAGCATCTATGACCTCGCAGGCCGCGCAGCAGCCACAGTCACCGTCAATGGCGGTTCGGAGGCATCGGTACCCCTCCCGGCAGGCATCTACATCGCAGCCGGCATCAAAGCCGTCGTACGCTAAAAAATTCTTCTGACTGCAGGCTCTTCCGTCTCGCCGCTGAAGAACCTGCTTAATGTGTAAATAGCAAAAACGCATCGAAAAGTTGTATGCCACACGGATTTTTCGCAAATTTGTAAATTGAATTATCACATACACTGACAGTTGAACAGATTTATTTCTATCATTATCATACTTATGTGCTGCCTCGGAGCGCGAGCCACCGTGGTCAGCGGCGTCATAGTCGACTCAACCGACGATTCACCCCTGCCGGCATGCGCAGTGGCCATGATGCCGGGCGCACGCTCAGCGCAGACCGACATCGACGGCCGCTTCACGTTCAAGGTATCGCCAGGCGACTACATCATCAAGGCTTCATACGTAGGATTCGACGACTATGAGCAGGCCGTCGCCATCGGGCGGCGCGACACTACCCTGCTCATCCGCCTGATGCCCAAAAACCAGCAGCTAAAGGAAGTGACCATCACCGCCAAGGAGTCGACCGGCGTCACATCATCGTCGCGCATCGACCGCGACGCGATGGCCCACCTGCAGCCCTCCAGCTTCGCCGACCTTCTCGAGCTCCTGCCGGGCAACATATCCCAGGACCCCACCCCCGGCACAGTCAATTCCATCAAACTGCGCGAGACAGGCACCATCGGTGCCAACGGTCAGGCCCTCGACAGCCCCGACTACGCCATGAGCTCACTCGGCACGGCGTTCAACGTCGACGGAGCGCCCGTCAACAACGACGCCAATCTTCAGAGCGTGGGCATCGAGAGCGCATCGGGCCGAAATTCCGTCAACCGCGGCGTGGACATGCGCACCCTATCGACCGACAACATCGAGAGCGTCGAGATTGTCCGCGGCATCCCCTCGGCTGAATACGGCAACCTCAGCTCGGGTCTGGTCAACATCCGCCGCACGCGGCGCGCCACCCCCCTGACGGCGCGCTTCAAGGCCGACGGATACAGCAAGCTCTTCTTCATCGGCAAAGGCATAGCCGTCGGTCCCCAGCGACGCAACACGCTCAACGCCGACATCGGATACCTCGACAGCAAGGTCGACCCACGCAACAATCTGGAGAACTTCAGGCGCATCAGCGCGTCGGTCCGCTCGTCGCTCGGCTGGGAATCGCAAAGCCATCTGACAGAGTGGAATCTCGCCGCCGACTACACCGGCACCATCGACAACTCCAAGACCGACCCCGACATCGCCGAAGTGCGCCTTGACGAATACTGCTCGCGCAACAACCGCTTCGCCCTGACGTCAGACCTCTCGTTCTCGTTCAGACATATCGGCTGGCTCAGCCGCATCGACTTCAAGGCCAACGCCTCGTATGAGGACAATACCCTGCGGCGACGCCGTCAGGTGGCTCCGTCAAGAGCGACGGTAGCGCCGACCACCGACGCTCCCGGCGTGCATGACGGCGTCTACATCCTCGAGGAGTACATCGCCGACTTCCTCAGCGAAGGCCGTCCGGTCAATCTCTTCGCCAAACTCGGGTTCACCGGCAAGGTGCCTATGTTCGCCGCCGTCTCACCGGCATGGACCGGCATCACCCATACATGGAAGGCCGGCGCCGAGTGGACCATGAGCAAGAACTACGGACGCGGACAGGTCTACGACCCCATGAAGCCGCTCTCGGCATCATGGACATCGCGTCCGCGCGACTACAGCAAAATCCCGGCGCTCAACGTCGTCTCGGCCTATGCCGAGGACGCCTTGCTCGTCGACGGAGGTCCCGTAGGCGACTTCGACATCCAGGCCGGCGTCCACGCCGTGGCTCTGGCCGGACTCGACCGCCGCTACGATATCGCCGGAAAGATGTTCTTCGACCCGCGCGTCAACGCCGTATGGCGCTTTCCGGCCATCGCCGCCGGTCGCCGCCAGATAGAGTTCCTTCTTGCCGGAGGCTACGGACTCAACACCCGTATGCCAACCGTCGACTACCTCTATCCGCAGGAAGCATTCCTCGACCTCCTCCAGCTCAACTACTACGACACGCTCGACCCCAAGAACCACAGCCGCGTCAATCTGCGCACCTACGTCAACGATGCCACCAACTACAAGCTCCAGCCTGCGCGCAACCACAAGTGGGAAGTGCGTGTCGGCGCGTCCGTCGGCGCCAACCGCCTCTCGGTCACCTACTTCGAAGAGCGGATGAACGACGGATTCCGCTACTCGAACGTCTACGGCTCGTACGAGTACAAGCGCTACGACCCTTCAGGCATCAGGCCCGGCGACCTTCAGGGACCGCCTTCGCTCGACGGCCTGCCCTCCACCGACGAGAAAGTCCTCCGCGGCTACCGCAAGGCCGAGAACGGCACGCGCATCGACAAGCGCGGCGTCGAGTTCCAGATCAACACAGCCAGATGGAAACCGCTCGCCACATCGCTCATCGTCACCGGCGCTTGGATGCGCTCGCGCTACTCCAACTCGCAGTATCTCTTCGACCCGGTCAGCGACGTAGTCGACGGTGTCGCCGTCAGCGACCGCTTCGTCGGACTCTACAACAGCGACGAAGGCCGCGTCAACGAGCAGTTCAACACCAACTTCATGTTCGACACGCAGATTCCGCGCCTCGGGCTGGTCTTCTCCACCACCTTCCAGTTCATGTGGTACGTCAAGACACGCCGCCTGCAGGAGAACGGCGTTCCCGACAAGTACATCAGCGCCGTCGACGGACTTCTCCACGACTTCAACGGAGGCATGGACGACCCGATGCTGCAGTATCTCGTAAAGGTCTACAGCCCGGCGCTCTTCAAGGACTACACCGTCCCTACGGCCATGTACGTCAACCTCAAGGCCACGAAGAACATCGGCAAGTGGCTCCGCGTGTCGGTGTTCGTCAACCGCATACTTGACTATCTCCCGGCCTACAAGTCGAACGGACTCACCGTACGCCGCTCGAGCGACGCATACTTCGGCATGGAACTCAATTTCACCCTCTGATTTCTCTCCACCTCTCTATCTTCACGAATTATGAACAACGACATACAGCATCTGACCTTCCGGCTTCTCTCCGGCTCCGCACTCCTCATCGCCGCCACAGGCGCGACGGGATGCACAGACGATATCCGCTCCGCCGACCCTGTGGCCGTGCGCGTCGAGCTTGATTCAGGGCAGCCCGAAACGGTGCCCGTCACCACCGGCGCGCGCGTGGAGTTCTACAACGTCAGTTCGGGCGCTGTCACAGCTGTCGAGGCGGCCGGAAGCAGCATCGAGGCCATGGTCATGCCCGGCTTCTACAACGTCAGCTACACGGCCGACACCGAGCTTCACGACGGCCTGAAAGGCCGCGTAACGGGCCAGGTGCAGGGCGTGGCGGTCACAGCCGACGGCACCGTCGTGCGCATCCCCACGTTCACGTCGACCCTCACCGACGACCTCATCGTGTCGGAACTTTACTTCACCGGCTCGCTCCAGTCATCGAGCGACAACTACAACGGCGACCAGTACATCAAGCTCTACAACAACACCGACCACGTGGTCTACGCCGACGGTCTGACCATATTCGAGAGCTCGTTCCTCACTGTCGAGAAGTACGTCTACACGCCCGACATCATGTCCGAAGCCATGACGGTCGACGCCCTCTACACCATCCCCGGCTCGGGGACTGACGTCCCTGTACTGCCGGGTCAGGAACTGCTCCTGTCGGACTGCGCCATCGACCACAGAGCCATAAATCCCAACTCAATCGACCTGACCCACAGCGACTTCGAGTGGTACGATGTCAGCTCTACCCCGTACTACACCGACATCGACAATCCCGATGTGCCCAATCTCGAGAAGTGGTACTGCTACACCTTGTCTGTGTGGCATCTCCACAACCGCGGATTCAAGGCTTACGGCATCGCACGCATCCCCGTGGAAAAGGACGAGTATCTCCGCTCATACCGCTACGACTACGAATACGACAATGTCACCCAGGCAGGGACGTTCCCTGTATCCAAGCGAGGTTACAGGCTTGACAACGAGTGGATAGTCGACCTTGTCACATGCTCCATACCTGCCAAATACGCATGGAACGTATCAGTACCCTCGCTTGACATGGGATGGACCTACTGCGGCGAGATTGACGGCGACAAGAACCGCTACTTCCGCGCGGTCCGCCGCGCAGTGGAGACCGTCACGCATGACGGACGCGTCATCCTGCGCGACACCAACAACTCCACCGCCGACTTCAACCCCTTCGTCGTGCCCTCCGAAGTCGAACGGCAGCATGCCGCCGTCGACTCCAAAGGCACGCCATGCACAACACTCACTTACGACGGCGTCATGCCGATTGAATGATGAAGCATCTCCACAATATAGCACTGACCGCCCTCGCTCTGACGGGCATGGCCGCAACGGCACAGACACCTGCCGCCGCGGCACACCTCTCCGTTGCAGACAGGATGCTGCTCACCGACACGCTGTACGCCGGCTCGGCAGCCGCCACTCTCGCCAATCCCGCTCTTGCCGGGTGGCGTCATCCCGTATCGCTCTCGGCAGTGTCAGTGTCATACCGGCGCAACGGAAGCGACGAGGCACCGGTGGCGGCTCTCGGACGCGAAAATGCCTTCGCGACATTCCTCGCGCGTACATATATTAAAACAGGAAAATCCACCATCACCGGACATGCCTCGTACAGCACCGGCCGACGCTTCGGCGTTCAGCTCTGCGAAGTCTCCGACCCTCAGCTCCTTTACCCCTACTTCACCGCCGACGAAATCGGGGGCTCGATGGCTTCTGAGAGCTACGTCTTCGGAGGCTCGTACTCCTCGTCGTTCCACGGCGGCAAGTGGCTCTACGGCGCTTCCCTGGACTACCGCGCAACCCAGGAGTACCGCAACCGTGATCCGAGACCCAAGAACACCGTCGGGCGTCTCGACGCGGCCTTCGGTATGGGCCACCGGTTCGACCGGGGCTACATTCTCGCCGCCGACGTCAGGGCATCGAAGTACCGCCAGAGCAATTCCATGATGTTCGTCAGCGAGCTTGGCGAAGTGAAGATATATCATCTCACCGGGCTCGGCACCGACTACGTCCGCTTTGCCGGAACAGGCAAGAACAGCAACTACTCCGGATGGGACCTCGGCGCCTCGCTCAGCCTCTATCCCGAAGAGTCGGGAGTCTATGCCTCGGCGGCATATGACCGCTTCAGTCTGAAGAAGATTCTGAAGGAATTCAACAACCGGCCTCTGTGCTCCCTGCGCGACCATTCCGTCAAGGCGCAGCTCGGCTGGAAATCGCAGACGTGGATTGCCGGAGCCGACTTCGGCTATGTGCGCCGCAGCGGTGCGGAGCACATCTTCGGCGATGCCGCCGGAAATGTCTACCCCGAGCTTTTCGCCCTCGACTCGTTCCGCCGCAGCAGCCTTTCGGTCAGCGGACACGGACTGTGGCGCCGGCTCACACAGCGCAGCCGTCTCGACATCGCGCTCCGTGTGGGCTACTCGGCCGACCGCGAGGAGTACGTCACGCTCCAGCCCGGACGCAAGTCCGACATCAGACGGATTGACGCCACGGCATCGGCACGCTGGCTCAGACGTCTGTCTGACCGCTGGATGCTCCATACGGGAGCTGACGTAACTGTCAGCCGCAACGTCAAGGCTTCGCTGGAAGGGCTTGACGGCGCCACGGGCATCTTTGCCGACGGCGTCCGCAAGGATTTCTACTGGCTCTCAGGCAACTCTGTAGAGGCCGGCGCACAGGCAGGTGCCGACTGCTCGCTCCGCGACAACCGCGCGCTGGGCATCCGACTCGCGTACACCCGGACCGCACTGCGCGGCAGCAACCGCGGCTACCGACTGGCGGCCACACTCGCTTTTACATTCTGATCCATCCGAAATGACACATATATAACGACACTACGTTGATATGAACTACAGCAAATTATTGATTTCATGCGCCCTGACCGCCATGGCCTTCGGCGCGAAAGCGGCCAACATCGAGCCTGATGTCCGCACCGGACAGCTCGACAACGGCCTGACCTACTACATCCAATACAACAACAATCCTTCAGGCATGGCCGACTTCTTCCTCGCTCAGAAAGTGGGATCGGTCAACGAAGCCGAGAACCAGCGAGGACTCGCCCACTTCCTCGAGCATATGTGCTTCAATGGCACCACCCACTTCCCGGGCAAGTCCATGATAGACTATCTCGAGAGCATAGGCGTCAAGTTCGGCGCCAACCTCAACGCCTACACCTCCACCGACGAGACCGTCTACAATATATGCAAGGTCCCCACGGCACGGGAGTCGGCCGTCGACTCATGCCTGCTCGTGCTCCACGACTGGTGCTCGGAGATCACGCTCGACCCCAAGGAGATTGACGCCGAGCGAGGCATCATCGTCAACGAATGGCGCCAGCGCAATTCCGCCGCCAACCGCATGCTCGAGAAAGCCTCTCCTAAGCTCTACGGCGGCACAGCCTACGGCGAACGCCTCCCCATCGGTCTGATGAGCGTGGTCGAGAACTTCAAGCCGGCCACCCTGCGCAGTTTCTACAACAAATGGTACATACCTGTCAACCAGGCAGTCATCGTAGTAGGCGATGTCGACCTGGACCGCACCGAGCAAGTCATCAAAGGAATGTTCGGCGCCATGCCGGCCTCACGCATCAAAGGCTCGTCGAAGGCCGAACTCGAGGAAGTGCCCGTAGCAGAGAGTCTCACCTGCGTGGTCGAAAGCGACCCCGAGCAGGGCGTCGGACAGCTATCGCTCTTCTTCCGCCTGCCTCAGACGCCCGACGACCTTGAAGAAAGCGCTCACTACAAAGCTGTCAGCGACTTCGCAGGCTCGCTCCTGGCTGCCCGGTTCGAACCTATAGAGAACTCCGCCGACTGTCCGCATACAAATCTCGGCATAGGCGAGGTCAAGTACCTGATGGCCCGTGGCGAACCCGTCCTCACGCTCCGCGGCACAGTCCGCGCCGGACGCGAGACTGATGCCGTAGCCACGTGGTACGGCGAAGTGGTGCGCGCCATACAGCACGGATTCTCCGACGCCGAGCTTGCCAAAGCACGCAAGTCATTCCTTGGCAGCGTCGATGCTCAGGAGAAGCACAACGCCAATCCCAACAGCAGCTATCTGGCACGCACCATCGTGCGCCACTTCCTTGACGGCGGCAACACCGTCGAGACCAACGACTACCTTGACCTCCTTCGTGCCGAGGCCGACAAAGTGACCTCCGACGATGTCGTGGCATATCTCAAGTCTGCCGCCGGCGACGCTCCCGCAGGCTCTGTCATACTCTATTACCGCCCTGCCGACGGACGCACGGACAAAGAAGTCGAGAAAACTCTCGCCGCCCGCTTCGAGGCTACGCGCACCGCGCAGTTCGAGCCCTTCGTCATGCCGGACTATGCCGAACATCTCATGACCGACCTCCCTGCCGGCGGCAGCATCACTGCATCCGATTCCATCCCGGCCCTGGGCGCACGCAGCTACACCCTGGCGAACGGCATCAAGGTTGTGGCCAAACGCACTGACTTCAAGAACGACCAGATATACGTCCGCGCATACAGCCCCGGCGGCCTCTCGCTCGTCTACACCGATGACAAGGCGCCCACTCTCCGCTGCATCAACGAACTCATGGCCGAGATGAAGGCCGGCGGCCTCTCGCAGTACGAAATCCGCAATATCCTCGCCGATAAAGACGCAAACGTGTCATTCGCCATAGGAAATACTGAAGAAGGCCTCGAAATCGCTACGACACCGCGCGACATGGAAGACGCCTTCCAGCTGATGTACCTCCGCGCCACTGCCGCACAGCCCGACAGCGCCGCCTTCCGCAACTTCGTCGAAGGCCAGCGCTCGCTCGTGCAGCGCCGCAAAGTCAACCCTGCGCAGGCCATGGGCGACAGCATCCACTACACCATCTACAACCGTCATCCCCTGGCAGCCCGTCAGACGCCCGAATCGGTCAACCGGATTGACTTGGGCACGGCGCTCGACGCCTTCCGCGACCGCTACGCCGATATGGGCGACTTCACCTTCATGATTGTCGGCGACTTCAATCCTGATTCGCTCGAGATGTGTCTCTCGCGCTATGTAGCCACACTCCCCTCTTCAGGACGCGTCGAAGAAGCCCGCGACTTCGGCTACAAATACACTCCGCGAAGCTACGACCTGCGCTTCTCGCAGAAGATGGCCAATCCGCAGGCCAACGTCTACACCTTCCTCAGCGGTCCGGCAGAGTACACACTCTCTGACATGCTGAATGCTACCGTATTCGGCAACCTGCTTCGCAACCGTCTCCGCGACGACCTCCGCGACAAACGCGGCTGGACCTACTCGTCACGCACTCACTGCGCCATCAACAATAATGTATCACCCGGCGAAGGCGCCCGGATGATGATGCCGTCCAACATCAAAGTCACCCCCGGCAAAGAGTTCGAGACTCTCGACATCGTCTATCAGACCATCGATCAGCTCTGCGACCCGGCAAACATCACCGACGAGGAAATAGCCGCCATCCGCGAATTCCTCATCAAGAACCACGCCGAAGCTAAAGTCGACAACGCCTACTGGCTGCGCATCATCAAGAGTTACCTCCGCGACGGCATGGACATGGAGACGACGTACGACGACGAAGTAAGCCGCATCACTCCTCAGAGCGTCGCCGACTTCGGCCGCCGCGTAGTCCGTCCGGCCAACCGCGCCTCCATCATCATGAGCGCCGAACAAGCTCAGTAAAAACGACACACAATGACACTCACCGACGCTATAGGCGTACGTCACTCCGTACGCACATATCTGCCGGAAACGCCCTCGGATGAAGTCCTGAACTTCGTCCGGGACTTTTGTTCCCGGCCCCTTGACAGACTGCCCGGACAGCACTCACGTGCCGTCCTTATCGAACGTGCCGTCAACGGCAAGGTAGGCACATACGGCATGGTGCGCAATGCGCCATGCTTCATAGCGCTCGTGTACACCGACATCGACCGGCTCTCGCCCGTCAGCGCAGGCATGGGCATGGAAGAAGCCGTCCTGAAGCTCACCGCCACGGGCATGGGCACCGTGTGGCTCGGCGGCACATTCAACAAATCCGAAATATCGCGCTCCGTGTCTCTCGCCGACGGCGAGCGCGTAGCAGCCCTCATCCCCTTCGGATATCCAGCAGAAAAAGAGAACTTCCTCAGCCGCTTCATGAGCCGGATGGCACACAGCCGTCAGCGCCGCCCCTTCGGCGACCTTTTCACCGTCACCGACGACACGTTCACCCGCGCCCTCGAACTGATGCGTCTCGCCCCCTCGGCCCTCAACAAACAGCCCTGGCGCGCCGTGCAACGCGGCCGCACCATCGACTTCTTCACCGACGGCACCTCCGACTTCTACCCCCTCGACCTCGGCATCGGTCTGAGCCACTTCGACCTCGCCGCCCCGGCAGGTCGCTTCGAAGTCCTCTCTCCGGCCGTTCCCCCGGGGCTTGAGTACTATATCTCGTATACTGCCGAATAACAAAATGGGGCAGTGCAGACTTAGCGCTGACCCATTTTCTCACCCCTTGATGAACTTGCCGACAGCCCGTGGCATACGCACGAAGTACATGCCGGACGGCAAGCGGCTGACATCGCAGAGTGTGACCGAGGATGTGCCGGCAACGGTTCCGACGACCGTACCCGATATGTTCACGATGGCGGCAGACCCTTCGAAAGGCGGAATCTCGACATAATCGGTCGCATAGGCCGGACGCAGACGGATATAGTCGAGCGTCACGGCATCGATGCCGGACTCGGCGGCCGCGTTGTGGAAGCCTATACTGAGCGGCCTCGTGTCGTCGGCATCATTGCCGAAGAAGTCGGGCATGCGTCCGCCCATGGTTCCAAAGTTATTTGTCAGATAGTCCATGGCCGGTTTCGGCGTATAGCCCGTAAATCCCGACCGGCCGTAGTAGTCTAACTGCAGGGCCGAGATTCCCTCGTACAGCGCCGCCGTGAAACCGGTCTTTCCTCCTGTGCAGAGCGGCGTTCCGTCAAGGAGGCGGAATGCCGCAGCTTTCGCAAGAGCCCCGTCATAGTCCAGTCCGTCGATATTGAATCCTGTCATGGCTTCAGGCTGCCTGAATACAGGCACATCAGCATCGAGGCGCACCGCGGCTGTATCCGCCGGAAGCCCTGCGAAGCGCCCGATATAGGCATTGTTGGAGAACTCCGTATTGGCGCAGCGGTCCATCATTCCGCCTTGCCTGTGTCCGTCGAAATCAGCCGTGACGCCGTCGGCGGCATAGAAGATGTTGTTGCAGACATAAGTATCGCTCGGCAGCTTGCCGCCCCAGTCCATGAATGTGAAGAAATTCGTGTCAATCCTGTCATCGGTCTTGGGAAGCATTATCACCGTATTGCCGTAAATGGTGGTCCAGCGAGTGTCGCCCGTGATGTGGAAAGCCGGCGAGAAATACGCTTTCGCACTACCGGACCGCTCCCTGAATCCGTCGTTCACGCTCAGATTGTAACGTATGGTCGACCCTTTGAGTCCGGCATTCCATGTCACGGTCTTGTCGTCCTTGGGCGATGAGGAGCCGTCGCAGCACACGAGCATGAAGCCGCCCTCGTTGTGCACGCTCATATTGTACTGGTAAACCGTATTGGTGCAGTTATAGTCCGAATCGAAGCCCTGCGCATCAGTGGCGCCGAAAGAATTCGAGACAATATTATACTGGAAGACCGAATTGTCGGTCTTAAAGCACCATATGCCCACGCCTCGCTCGCGGACTCCGCAACTGTCGACACGGTTGTACTCCGTCAGAGCGCCGTCGCAGGCCTTCACCGTGATGCCCGGTCCGCCGATATTGCGGATAAGATTGTGATGGATGTGCACGTTGATATTGTTGTACCACTTCGAGGCACGTCCGGCGGCATTGTTGCCCGTGATGGCTATGCGGTCGATATTCTCAAAGCGGCAATGGGCTATTTCGAAGCCGTTGAAATAAGTCGGGATATCGCCTTCGCAGTACCAGAAAATGCCGGCACCTGCCTTGGCGTCGCCCTTGGTGAGGCACCCCTTGATGTTAAGGAAGTCGACGCTGTCCACCACGATATGGCGCACTTCGCCCATGTCACGCGCATAGACGTAGAGTCCGTATCTCTGCTGCTCTGACGTGGCAGCGGGACTGCCGGTGTGGTTCTGAATCTCGATGCCACGTATTTCGATGCCCGAACTGTTTTTAAGATATACGGTGGCAAGACGTCCGTCGGCACCCTTGGAGCCGGCAAGATTCAGAACGGGCTTCGGTCCGTGGCCGTAAGCCGTGACAGAGAAGGGGGCTTCGGGAGTGGCACGGCATCCTGCTATGACGAGCTGCTGACCGGCATACTCCGTCCCGGCTTTTATCAGCAGACGGTCTCCGGCCGAAAATCGGCCGGCGGCGCCGGCGTTCGACAGAGTGCGCCACGGAGAATCGGGAGATGTCCCTTCGTTCAGGTCGTCGCCGGTGTCGGCATCGACATAAAAGTCAGTGGCGCGGGCGTCAGCGAACAGCAGACAGACAACAACGGCAATACTCATCTTTTTTAATACGGCTCCCATCATAAATCTAAATCGCGAATCATGATTATACCGCAAAAGTACGACAAAAAAACGGATTATCACGCTTGTCTACGGTACTATTTCTTTCGGCGGCGCTTCCGCGAGACAGTCAGAGGAGCTTACAGGACACCGTTAAGCCAGACGAACTTCAGGAGCATCATACTTTATGTAGGATTTTCGCCGGTGAATGTATCCGATACAGCAAAAAAGCACTATCTTTGTACGCGTCAAGACCGCAGACTATTTTATGAACGGGCTTAATTTTCATCGGAACATCAAGTCCGTTTGTTAACTCTATGAATAGTATGAACGAAATAGAAAAGCACAATAACAGCTGCTGTCAACTCAGTCCCGAAGCCGCCGAAGCGGTTCGGGAGGCACGTCATGTCACATGGGTCGGATTCTGGATAAATGCCGTTCTCTGTTTTGCAAAAGTCGCAGGAGGTATTTTCGGCCGCAGTTCCGCTCTTATTGCCGACGGAATACATTCTCTTTCCGATTTTCTCAGTGATATAGTTGTCATCATAATGGTCGGAGTAGCGCGCAAGCGTCCTGACGACAATCATCAGTTCGGACATGGTCGTTACGAAGCTTTTGCAACCATCATACTTTCGCTCGCCCTGATGGCAGTAGCGGCAGGAATTCTTGTCGACAGCATTGACAAAATACAGTTCATATACAACGGAGGTATCATCCCGCGTCCTGCTAATATAGTTCTTGTCATCATCGGCATATCCATCCTGTCCAAAGAGTGGCTGTACCACTATACAAGCCGCGTCGGCAGACGCATCCATAGCGAAGCTGTCATCGCTAATGCATGGCATCACCGTAGCGATGCGTTCTCTTCGGTCACGACATTCGCCGGAGTCGCCGGTGCTATGTTTCTTGGTGAGAAATGGCGTATACTTGATCCGGTAGCGGCACTGGTTGTCTCGGTTATTATTGCAGTTGTCAGCGTCAGGATGCTGTATCCGGCTCTTGGAGAGCTTCTCGGTCGCTCGTTGCCGCAGAAAGACTGTATACGAATAGAAAACGCCATCAAGGAAACCCACGGAGTGAGAGGGTACCACCGGCTGCGCACGTTCAAGAGCGGCAACGACGCATATGTTGAAGTGCATATCAAGGTAGACCCGGAAATGAACGTCCGCGACGCGCATCGTATAGCGACCCTGACTGAAAACAATATCAAAGAAACGCTGCCGGATATGTCTGTATATGCAACCACTCACATCGAGCCTGCGAAGGACTGACCGATAATCATGACAGATTCAATTTGCAGTATGAAGAATATCTCCACCTACTATTCCTCCCGGGACTGGCTCCCGTGGTCAGTCATCGCCCTGACTGTCGCAGTCTGCCTGCTATCGGTCATGGCCGTCAATGTGCCTTTGGCCATAATAATGACAGCACTGTTTGTCATGATAGAAGTCGGCGCGTTTCTGAGCACGTACTATGTAATCAGCGGCGACGAACTGAAAGTGCACTCCTCATTCAGAGTCACCACCTACCCCATAGCCGCCATCCGGGAGATAAAGCCCACGAATTCGTGGCTGGCCGCTCCTGCAGCTTCGCTGAGCAACCGCATCGCCGTCACCTTCACCCGTGAGTCGGGACTGAACCGCTCGATTCCTCTGATAATATCACCGTCCCGACAGGCTGAATTCATCCGCCGCCTGCAGAGCATCAACCCTGAGATAGATGTAAAAGTCCCCGAAAAATCCGTATGTCTCGTTCTGAAAAAAGTTG
>DLAL01000046.1 GCA_002493945.1 Porphyromonadaceae bacterium UBA7048 | reverse complement strand
GAGTTCGGTTTGTGCCCATAATTTCCCGTTTTCCGCCGTCTTATCAATGTATCTTAAATATTTAATGATGGCAAAAACAACCCAACTCATCTTCGAACTGCTTGACACTGAAAAAGACAGACTTTTTCAGTATGCAAGTTATAGGCTGCATAATATCAGCGATGTTGAAGATGCACTTCAGAATATGTATGTCAAAATCCTTGAAAACCCGGGACGATTCGACAGTGTGGTTAACAGGCGTGCGTACCTGTACCGAATCCTGACCAATGAATGTACAGATCAGCTCCGACGGAAAGCCAACGTCGACCCGCTGCCACATGACAGTATGGCCACACTCGACATCGTGAGTCTGCAACCGGAAAACTTTGACGAAGAATTCGAGATGGTCAACCGCCTGCTCGGCATTCTCCCGGCCGAACAGTCAGAAGCCATCCGGCTCAGACATCACAGCAACCTTTCATTCCGCGAGATTGCGGACATAATGGACGTGCCGCTCCCGACGGCACAAGCAAGATACCGCTATGGCATCGAGAAAATACGATACAGCCTTAAAAAATTAAACCTGTTATAATTAATGAATATGCACGATATCAGGAATGAGCACGCGGAGTTCGACAGAGTCGCTGACCTCTTCACTCCAAGATACCCGAGAAAGAATGATTTCTCGTTTTCAAGGCCGCGCAGGAGGCTCGGCCGCCGGACCCTGTGGACTGTGGGCAGTATTGCCGCCATGCTTGCCATAGTGCTGACAGTGGGCTTGAAGTCCGTCGTCCCCGTATCGGCGGAAGAGGTGATAAGCACTGCCCTCGACAGGCTTTCGAACGCACGGAGCGTAAAAGTCGGGTTCGTACTGAGCGGCAGCAAGGGAACTGGAGAAGAGATTTACAGTCCCGATATGTCAGGGAATATGATTGACGGCACTCTCTACCTGCTGCGCCGTGACGGACAGGTATACACCCGTATCGACTGGCATGACCCGGAGAAGAACTCAATCGTATTCAACGGAAGCGAGTATATCCATTTTAAGGACGGCCAGCAGGTGACCCGACATCGCTCTTCATTCGGCAATGAGCTGATGGAACTCGTCAATCTCAACTCACTGCCGGAGGATTTAAAAGACCATGCAAAGTTCTCGTCTGACGGCAATACAGTCACTGTGACCTCCCGGAAAGGCATCATAACACTCTGCGGTGAGTTCCGGCACGACACCAGGCAGCTGACCAAGGCGTCGGCAATAGCTGTGGCTCCCGACGGTACGAAGATTATCATCATGGAGACACGCTCAATTGAAATGGATGTTGACCTCCCCGACACACTGTTCGCCGGATAAAATATTCGGATGAATTTGGTATTTCGTCCTATTTATTCATACATTTGCAATACGATTTGCAATACGAATACTATGACCGACGAAATTCTATATATACTTCTGCCTGATTATGCCGCGCATGAGGCGGTATATCTTTCGGAGGCTATCGCTTCCGACGAAGCCGCCATGAAAGAGAATCCGAAATACGTAAACAAGGTCGTGGCTCCGACCCTGGAGCCCGTAAAATCAATAGGCGGCTTCCGGACCGTGCCCGACTACTCGTTCGAGACGATGCCCGACGAATATGCGGCGCTTGTGCTGATAGGCGGATTCGGCTGGACCACGCCAGTGGCCGACAGCGTCGAGCCACTGGTGCGCCGGGCCATCAGCAGCGGCAAGGTCGTCGGAGCGATATGCAACGGGGCCTCGTTCATGGCCAAATACGGATTTCTCAACGCGGTAAAGCATACCGGCAACGGCCTCGAACAGCTGAAGCTATGGGGCGGCGCCAACTACACCAACCCCGGCGGCTACGTCCACGCCCAGGCCGTGTCGGACAGCCGCATCGTGACTGCCAACGGCTCGGCAGCCCTCGAGTTCGCCCGTGAGCTGCTTCTGCTGCTCGGCAACGACACTCCCGAGCGCATCGAGATGTACTATCAGTTCAACCGGCAGGGCTTCTGCGAGCTCTTTCCGGGCTGAAACGCCATCCGTATGACTCCCGTAAACATACTTGACATCACCTGCCGGAGCGACTTCCGCCGATGGCTCACGGAGCACAGCGCAACCGAGAAGGAGTGCTGGATAGCTGTGAAGCGTGGCAAGACTCCCCCTGACGGTGCGCTGTGGTATCTCGACGCCGTAGAGGAAGCACTGTGCTTCGGCTGGATTGATTCGACACTTAAGAACGTCGACGACATCGCCCTCCAGCGTTTCGGTCCGCGCTCGAGGACAGGACGATGGACCGAACTGAACAAGGAGCGCTGCCGACGGCTCCGTCGCCTCGGCCTGATGACGGAGCGCGGCCTCGCCGTCTGCCCCGATCTTGATGAGGAATTTGTAATCATGCCGCGCATACTCGCCGTATTCAGGTCCGAGCCTGCGGCATGGTCGAATTTTCAGACTTTTCCGCCGCTGTATCAGCGCGTACGGATTGACAATATACAGAGAGTCGCGTCGAAGCCTGAACTGTTCGGGAGCCGGCTGGCCAAACTCATCGAAGCGAGCGGCCGCGGCGAGATGATAGGCGACTGGCACGACTGCGGGCGCCTGCTGGACTAATGGAAATACCATCCATATTCATCAACCATCCACATCACTATGAAAATTTTCAAACTGACGCTTTATGCTCTTCTGCTGGCCGGAGCCGCATCCTGCGGCACGCAGGCGGACTCGAAAGAAACCGCGACCGAGGCGACGCCCGCGGGCGAATCCGTGGGCGCCGCTCCTGCCGCAGATGCCGCCGTCAGACTGATAAATACGGTCTACAGACAGTTCGTATTCGCGACAGACTCTGACGGCCGAGCGCGCCCCGAGGACTACTTCACCGCCGATGCACTGGCGAAACTTCAGGCCGACTACACCCTTGACTGCGACGAAGGCCCCTGCTACGCCTTCTATGCACTGCGGACCGAAGCGCAGGACTCGAAGACCGACGACGACGCCTCGGCTATCATAAGCATCGAGCCTGCCGCCGACGGATGGTACGTAGTGTCATACTCGGATATGGGATGGTCCGGCAAGACCCGCGTCAGAGTCGTCGACGGAAAGATTGACGACTACGAGCGAATGGAGCCGTGACCGAGGGGGCTCTTTTGCAGCCTGAAAGATGTAATGAACCGCCTCTGACGATGGACGCAACCGCTCTCACATTCTTCCGTCCCTGCGGCGTCCTGCGCCCGTATGTGAGGTACTTCTATGTCCTGACGGCGTCCGCAGGCGTCAGTGCGCTCACGTTCCCCACCGGCTGTCCGCAGATCATCTTCCACCGGCAGGCGCCGCTATATATCCCGGAACTTGACTGCCGCCAGTCGCCGCTGACCGTCAGCGGTCAGGTCAACTTCCCGGCACACGTACGGAGCGTCGGTACGACAGAGATGATTGTCGTCGTATTCAGGCCGCATACCATAGGGACATTCATCGGCACTCCGCCGTCAGCCTTCTACAACCGCGAGATTTCGGGCTACGACATCGACGGCGACCTTGATTCGCTCGCGGCGCGGATTTTCGACAGCGCCGACACGGCCCGTGCCGTATCGCTGCTTGAGCGGTGGCTGCTCGGCAGAATCCGGCCGTCGGTGAACACCGGCAGGCTCGGAGCGGCCCTGAGCGTGCTGCTGGCATGCCCGCAGACCACGGTCGACTCCCTGGCCGCGACGGCCTGCCTGAGCCGGAAGCAGTTCGAGCGAATCTTTCGTGAGCATGTTGGCATGAATCCTAAGGAATATGCCAGGATAGCACGATTTCAGCGCGCCCTGAGGATGATGCAGCTTGGCAGTCGCGACTGCCCCGGCATAGCATACGCCTGCGGATATGCCGACCAGTCGCATTTCATCCGCGACTTCAGGCAGTTCAGCGGACTCACACCCCGGCAGCTGCAGGCTTGCGCCACACCCTACTCCGATTTATATACCGACCTCGCTGTGTGAATGTCCCTTTTCTTCTATCCCGGCAGCCTCGGCGGCAGTAACTTTGCACCCCAAAAAAGAAAAACGATGATACAGGAAGTAAACCCCGAAGAGACCTCTCGCGCCTATGCCTTCAGGATGTGGATGAAGGCGCCGATGCCCATGGTGACACTCTTCCGCACGCTCGACGTGACGCCTCTGCGGCGCCTCAGCCGCCGGCGCGGACTGAAGTTCAACATGCTCATGTGCTGGTGCATCGGCATGGCGGCCTCCGAGGTCCCCGAGTTCTACATGCTCCCCGTGGGCGACCGGCTGATGCGCTACGACACCCTCGCCGTCAGCACCATCGTGGCCAACTGCCGCGGAGAAATCAGCTCGTGCGACATCCCTTTCTCGCGCGACCTTGCGAAGTTCAACGCCGACTATCTGCGGCTCACCGCCGAGGTGGCCCGGCGGTGCGAGAACCACGACATCACCGACAGCATGGTCATCGGCACATCGGCGCTGACGGCTTACGATATCGACGGTGCCGTGGGGATGTACAGCGGCATCTTCAACAATCCCTTCATGATATGGGGACGCTGGCGTCGGAAGCTCATCCGCACGCGGCTGACAGTGTCCTTCCAGTTCCACCACACGCAGATGGACGGCGCGCATGCCGCACGCTTCCTTGATATATTGCAGACCGTGATAGCAGAGAGTCAGAAAGCGCTCCGCACGGACGCGCGGCTCATGACGGCCAGCAGCAGGATGGCCGCCGAACAGACCGCCAGCACAGTATAGGCCGACAGCTGGATGACACCCAGTCCTACCAGCGGCGTCACTATGCCGCCGCACATGAATCCGAAGGCGCCCACGATGGCCGAGGCCCAGCCTGTCATGGACCTGCCGCGGCTCATGGCTCCGGCAGTCGTGGCCGGAAAGAGGATGCCCACACAGAAGAGCATCACCAAGACCATGCACTCATAGCCCCACAGGCTGTCGCCGAGCACATAGTTCAGCATCAGCCCGAGCGAAGCCAGGACGAGTCCGCAGGCGCCCGTCACAGCGGCCGTGGAGAGGCTGCCGAACTTCAGCGAGACCACAGAGCCGCTGCCTATGGCAAGGGAATTGACGGCGAACACGACGCCGAACATCAGCTCCGACAGGCCGAAGTCGTTCTGAAGGATGAACGACGCCGACGAGATATAGGCGAACAGCACTCCGTTGGTGAGGCCGAAGAGCACCACATAGCTCACGTAGGCGCCGTCGCGCAAGAGTGCCGCAGGCTGCCTGAAGAGGCTTGCCATACTTCCGCGGTAGCGCTTCTCCACAGGATGCGATTCCCTGAAGGGCGCCAGCGCCAGCGTCAGGACCACGCCGAGGGCGAAGAGTATCCAGAAGAGTCCGCGCCAGCCTATGGCTCCTGCGAAGAGGCCGCCTATGACGGGCGCCGTCACGGGAGCTATGCCGTTGATGGCTCCGATAATGGCCAGGGCTCGGGCAAGCTCCTTGCCTGAATAGCAGTCGGTTGCCACGGAGCGCGAAAGGACGACGCCGCCGGCGCCCCCGAGGCCCTGCAGGAAGCGGCACACGTTGAAGGCGCCTGTCGACGGCGACCAGATGCACGCCGCCGTCGCCCCGAGGAAGAGCACCAGAGCCGAGCCAAGCACCGCCTTGCGCCCGTATTTGTCGCTGAGCGGCCCGAAAAGCAGCTGCCCGGCGGCAAGGCCGAGCACGCACATGGCCAGGCCGGCCTGAATGGCCGACGCCGACGCATGGAAGTCCTGTGCCATGGCCGGAAGGGCCGGCAGATACATGTCTGTCACAAGGGGAGGGAAGGCCGACAAGGCTCCCAGAAAGATGTAGAGATACAGCAGATAGCCGGGTTTCAGTGAAATTGTCATAACATTCTTACCATAACGCGACAAGAGCCTGTCGACGCTGCGTGACGACGCGCGTACGGGACAAGCTCTTGTTACTCGATTATTAATAATCCGTTGGCTTTTATGGCGCAAAATTACTAATTTTTTCTTATTTGGGCAAACTCGGTGATTTTCAGAGGGGTTCGGGAGTGCGCGGGTACTAATCGTGTACTTTTGTGGAAGTTGACGGAAAGCGACGGCAAACGGATTTTGATTTTTTGGCTCCCGTTAGGAATTTTTAACTGCCATCAGTTGCCTGTTTTTACCCACTCCCGATGTTGAAAAGTACACCCGCACGCTGTCTTCTAACCGGGATATTTTATTGTCGCCCTAACTTCAATTCGAAGTTTTGCACACAAAAAATGTGTCTAAATAGGACGCCAAATGTTAAAAATGGCAGTCAGGCTGACAGCTATACGAAAATTTATTGTGTCGCTAAAAATTTCTTTGTAACTTCCCATCTTTGACAGTTG
>DLAL01000071.1:46801-93525 GCA_002493945.1 Porphyromonadaceae bacterium UBA7048 | reverse complement strand
ACCAACTGAGCTATTTTCGCATGGTAGGCAACTGTCTTTCCTCAATTGCGATGCAAAGTTAGTCACTTTTGGCGAACTGACCAAATTTTTAACGCAATTTTTTCGCACAAATTTGCAACCTTTTCCGCAACGCTCTGTGTTGCTGCACTTTGCACGTACGGCTTTCAGGCGCCGTCCGAAAGGACGCCGGCGTTTTAAGTGTTTTTAATGCTGACATGCCCGTTATTTAAGCAATAATGCGTACCTTTGCACATTAATATAGAATATTAACAGAAATACGATAACATAACAGACAATACAATGGCACAGCAAGACGATGTATTCAAGAAAATCGTATCCCACGCCAAGGAGTACGGTTTCGTCTTTCCCTCCAGTGAAATTTACGACGGTCTTTCGGCTGTCTATGACTACGGCCAGAACGGCGTAGAACTCAAGAACAATATCAAACGCTACTGGTGGGACGCCATGACTCTCCTCCACGAGAACATCGTGGGCATCGACTCGGCCATCTTCATGCACCCCACCATCTGGAAGGCATCGGGCCACGTGGACGCGTTCAACGATCCTCTGATCGATAACCGCGACTCCAAGAAGCGCTACCGCGCAGACGTGCTTATCGAAGAGCAGATAGCGAAAATCGACGACAAAATCGCCAAGGAAGTGGCCAAGGCTGCCAAGCGCTTCGGCGACTCGTTCGACGAAGCTCAGTTCCGCGCCACCAACGCCCGCGTGCTTGAGCATCAGGCTCACCGGGACGCTCTGCACCAGCGCTTCTCCGATGCGATGAACGCCAACAATCTCGACGAGCTCCGTCAGATCATCATCGACGAAGAAATCGTATGTCCTATCTCCGGCACCAAGAACTGGACAGAAGTACGCCAGTTCAACCTCATGTTCAAGACCGAGATGGGCTCGACCGCCGACGGCTCGATGACCGTATATCTCCGTCCCGAGACCGCTCAGGGCATCTTCGTGAACTACCTCAACGTGCAGAAGACCGGCCGCATGCGCATCCCCTTCGGCATCGCGCAGATAGGCAAGGCATTCCGCAACGAAATCGTAGCACGTCAGTTCATCTTCCGCATGCGCGAGTTCGAGCAGATGGAGATGCAGTTCTTCGTTCGTCCCGGCGAAGAGCTCCGCTGGTTCAACCAGTGGAAGGAATGGCGCCTGAAGTGGCACAAGGCTCTCGGTCTGGGCAACGAGAAGTACCGCTACCACGACCACGAGAAGCTGGCCCACTACGCCAACGCCGCCACGGACATCGAGTTCCGCATGCCCTTCGGATTCAAGGAAGTGGAAGGCATACACTCGCGCACCAACTTCGACCTCTCGCAGCACGAGAAATACTCGGGCAAGAAGATACAGTACTTCGACCCCGAGCTGAACGAAAGCTACGTGCCCTACGTCATCGAGACCTCCATCGGCGTGGACCGCATGTTCCTCAGCGTCCTCTGCTCGAGCTATGAGGAAGAGCAGCTCCCCGGCGGCGACACCCGCGTGGTGCTCCACCTCCCCGCACCCCTCGCTCCCGTGAAGTGCGCCGTGCTGCCTCTCGTCCGCAAGGACGGCCTGCCCGAGAAGGCACGCGAAATCGTCGACGAACTCAAGTTCGACTTCGCCACACACTATGAGGAAAAAGACGCCATCGGCAAGCGCTACCGCCGTCAGGACGCCATCGGCACACCCTTCTGCATCACCGTCGACCACCAGACGCTCGAGGACAACACCGTCACCCTGCGCGAACGCGACTCGATGGAGCAGACCCGCGTGAACATAGCCGACCTCCACGCCCTCATCCATGACCGCGTAAGCCTTGCTTCGCTCCTCCGCAAACTCCGCTAATCAAGGGGAGACGTCCCACTCTCCTCACTATCCCCCTATATATGAAAATGAAGAAAAGTTATATCGTATTAGGCGTCATCGCTGTGCTCGTCATCGCACTGTTCGTCAGCGGCAAGAGCGCCTACAACTCCATGGTCACCCTCGAGCAGGACGTCGACCAGGCATGGAGCAAGGTCGAGGTGCAGTATCAGCGCCGAATGGACCTCATTCCCAACCTCGTCGAGACTGTCAAGGGCTATGCCGAGCACGAGAGCAGCACCTTCGAGAACGTGACCCGCGCGCGCGCCGGACTCTCCGACGCCTACAACCAGGCCAAGGGTCTCGAGGGAGCGGCATCGCCTGCCGACGCCCAGGCCTTCGAGAAGTACACCGCCGCCCAGCAGGACCTCAACAAGGCGCTGAGCATCTACGTCAACGCCGTGCGCGAGGCTTATCCCGACCTCAAGGCTCAGGCGCAGTTCGCCGACCTCCAGACGCAGCTTGAAGGCACGGAGAACCGCATCGCCACCGAGCGCGGCCGCTACACCGATGTGGTCAAGGAGTACAACGTAGCCGTAAAACGCTTCCCTGCCAACATCTGGGCCGGAATGTTCGGCTTCACCGCCAAACCGCAGTTCGCCGCCGACGCAGCTGCCGCACAGGCCCCTAAAGTACAGTTCTGAGAATGAAAAAGCTGATTCCTATCATAGCGGCTTTCGCCGCCCTGACCGGTCTGACCGTCACCACCGGTTGCACCGACGACGACGAGACCTCGTGGAACAAATACGCAGACTGGCGCGAGGCCAACAACGAATGGCTCGAGGAGATGAAGCAGCGCACCAATCCCGATGGTACGCCGTACTACCAGATGGTCATCCCCAACTGGAATCCGGCCACCTACGTGCTGATGCACTACTTCAACGACCCCGCGGAGAACGCCGACAAGCTCTCGCCGCTCTACAACAGCACCATCGACGTGCGCTATGAGCTGCACCTCTACGACGGAACTCCGGTCGACTCGTCGACCAACGTCACCGCCTACGGAGCCAAGGGAATATACCGCACCAAGCTCAACGAAGTGGTGTCAGGCTGGAACATAGCGCTCTCGCAGATGCACTGCGGCGACACCGTGGAGGTCATCCTGCCCTATGACGTGGCCTACGGCACACAGAATATGGGTGCGATACTCCCCTACTCCAATCTCCGCTTCAATATCCGCCTGGTGGACATCCCCCTCTACGAACTGAAATAAATCTTTCCCGAGACAGAACGAGCGCAGCTGCCCGACATGCGGACAGCTGCGCTTTTTCATTTCTTCAGATGGCATATTGGCGCACGCCCGTTACAGCACGGGAATCTTGCCGATGATCGATTCGAGCAGGCGGTCGGTGGCAGCCACGTACCGGAGGATGCGGTCGCCATAGGCGTCATAGTCCTCGATAGGACTGAGTGCCACACCGCTTTCGGCGGCAGCACGGGCGACGGCTGCGGGGACGGTCTCGAGCAGACGGCGGTCGAAGGGCTTGGGCAGGATATAGTCGCGGCCGAATTCGAGCTTATCGTCGGGATAGAGGCTGCGTATGCGGTCGGTGGCCGGCTCGCGCGCAAGAGCGGCTATGGCGTGCGCTGCAGCCAGCTTCATGGTCTCGTTGATGACAGAGGCACGGCAGTCGAGCGCGCCGCGGAAGATATAGGGGAAGCCCAGAACGTTGTTTATCTGATTAGGATAGTCCGAACGGCCCGTGGCATACACCAGGTCGGTGCGCACTGCCAGAGCGGCGTCGCGCGCTATCTCGGGATTCGGGTTGGCGAGGGCGAACACGACAGGACGCTCGGCCATCGTGGCGAGCATGGCAGGCGTGAGCACATCGGCTACGGAGAGGCCGAGGAACACGTCGGCGCCGTTCACGGCGTCGGCCAGCGTGTGCAGTCCTTCGGCCGATGTTGCGAAAGCAGCCTTCGATGGCGGAAGGGAAGCGCGGTCGGTGCGGATGACGCCCTTGCTGTCGCACATGACGATGTTGCGGTGACGCACTCCCAAAGCCTCGATAAGGCGCGTGCATGCCACAGCGGCAGCTCCTGCGCCGTTGACCACCACGCGGACGTCGCCGATATTCTTGTCCTGCACTTTCAGGGCGTTGATAAGCGCCGCTCCGACGATGACTGCCGTGCCGTGCTGGTCGTCGTGCATCACGGGGATACCTATCTTTCCTACAAGAGCCTCCTCTATCTCGAAGCACTCGGGGGCCTTGATATCCTCGAGGTTGATGCCGCCGAAAGTAGGGGCGATGGCCTTGACCACCTGCACGAAGCGTTGCGGATCGGTCTCGTTGACCTCAACGTCGTACGAATCAATTCCTGCGAAAATCTTGAAAAGAAGCGCCTTGCCTTCCATGACAGGCTTGGATGCCTCGGGGCCGATGTTGCCCAGTCCGAGTACGGCGGTACCGTTCGATACCACGGCCACAAGGTTGCCGCGCCCCGTGTAGTTGAATGACTCGGCCGGATTAGCGGCTATCTCAAGACAGGGGAAAGCGACGCCCGGCGAGTAGGCCAGAGCGAGGTCGGCAGGCGTGCCGAAGGGTTTCGTCGGTACGGTCTCAATCTTTCCCGGCGTTGGAAAGCGGTGATATTCAAGAGCTTTTACCTTATCAACTGTTGACATATGTCTGATGATGTTATTGTAGATTGTTGTATTGGATTCCTTTGATATATAGATATATAACAAGCCGGAGGTGCAATGGTTTGGTGCGTCCGGATACAGCGTCTCCCCGGCTCCGCACATCCGGCGGAACCGAGGAGAGACTGAGTGTGAGTTATCTGCCTGAAGCCGACTTACCTGACAGCGACTTTGGCTACGGTGTCACCGACGGCTACCACATAGACACCCGACGCAAGTCCGGGCACTACGGTGCGGCCGGCGACAGTGCTGACCTTGCGCACGAGCTGACCGGCCACGCTGTACACAGCGGCGGTGCCTGCCTGACCGTCGGACTCGATGACGATGTCACGGCCTTCGGCGCGGATGCTGACGGCGCCGCACACAGCGACGTTCTCCACGCCCGACACGTTGATGGCCGTGGTGAACAGGTCAAGGTCGGGGAAAGCCTCATTGGTGAGAAGGCCGATGACATTGACGAAGTCGGCATTGAAAGTGGTCACGCCGTTCTCTATGGTGTATTCGTCGTCGGCTATGAGCTCTTCGCCCACCCAATTGCCTTCCTCATCCTGCTGCGGTTCGTCGAGGAACCACGTGAACTCAGTGGCCGTGCCGTCGACAGCGGCCTGGTCAGAGAGGTCGACACGGTTGCCGTCCACGGGAGCATTGATGCGAGCCTGGTTGGCGTAGATATAGAGGCTGTACGACGGTTTGACAGGAGGAAGCGTGGCGAAGGTGAAGCGGTTGGCGTCCAGCGTCAGGCCGCGGAGATTCGTCAGGAAACTTACGTCAATCGTGCTCAGCGAGTTGCCGCTCAGACCGAGCTGATTAAGCGCCGGAGCTCCGCTCAGGTCGATGGTTTCGAAGCTGTTGTGGGCAAGGTCAAGGAACCACAGTCCGGGGTTGTCGAGCTTTATACCGGTGAGCTTGTTGTTGCCCAGCGATATCAGTTCAAGATCCTTGTAAGGAGTCAGATCGATTGTTCCGCTGAAGAGATTGTCAGACAGCGACAGGCTGTACACGTTCAGATGGCCGGACAGGTCGAGGGCTGACAGACGGTTGCCGTTCAGGTTGATTTCGCGGAGCACATTGCTTTCGGGCAGAGTCACCTCCGAGAGCTTCGCGTCGGACAGCGTGATGGCCACAGCGTTCTTGAGCTTGCTCAGATCGACGGAGCCCATCGTGGCGCCCGACACGCTGAACACGCTCAGCGAGGCGCCGTCCTCGTAGGTGTAGACCTTCACCTCGGCTCCGGCTGAAGTCGTGCCCTCGAAGAGACGGTATGTCGTATCGAGGTCATAGCTTATCAGGTCGATGCCGTCGCCCTTCCAGTCGATGAATACCGACGTATTGGGAGCCGTAGCTGCCAGCGACAGCGATACACTCTCGCCGCCGACAGGCGTGGTGAAAGATGCCACAACGTTGGTAGGCATGGGAGCTGTCTCTATCTCGGTCGAAAGCAGAGCTGTACCGCCTGCGATGGAGAATTCAGGGAACGCCGCGTGCGTCATGGCGCAGTAGACTTTGCCGAGGGAGCTGTTCAGGAAGCGTGTCTTGCCTTCACTGACCGTGTAGTCAATTCCTTCCGTGAGCATGAGTCCTTCGGAAGTGAACCAAGCGTACTGCGTGGTCGCACCGCCCACATTGACATACTGCGACGACAGATCGGCGCCGGGACCCTTCACAGGAATACCCACGCGGGCCTGAGGCGCATAGGAGTATGTTGTGAAGAGCGACGGGTCAGGCAGATTGGCCAGCGTCATGGCGTTGTCGCCTATGCGCAGCGTCTCGAGAACCGATTCGGCAGGGAGAGTTATATCAGAGATGGAGTTTGAAGTCATGTCGATACCGACGAGACCGGCGCAGGCCGACATATCGACGGCAGTCAGACGGTTGTGCGACAGATTGATATCTGACGCCCTCTTGGCCAGCGAGAGATCGAGTTCCTCGATATTGTTGTAGCTCAGGTCGATGCGTTCAAGACTCTCCAGATCATCGAACTCAAACACAGATATGCCGTTCGACGGCACGATGAGGTCGGTCAGCGTAGTCTTGACGAAATTGTAGTTCTTGCCCTTGATGGAGAAGGTATACAGATTGTTGCCAGTCATGTTGACAGAGCGCAGACAGCGCAGACGCTCAAGATCTATGCTGTACAGGCCTGTGCCCTTTAGAGTGAGCTCGCGGAGCATGTCTGCCGCGGCATTGAAGTCAATCGAGTACAGTGTGATACCGTCCACCTCGAGAGCCGTGATGTCAGTGCCTTCGGGCACATATACGGTCAGATATCCGCTGCCGTTGCGGATTCCCGTCACCTTGCAGCCGTCTGCGATGCCCGAGCCGGAGGCATCGAATGTCACGGGATTTCCGTCGCCGAAGTCCACGCTGAACCGGCGAGGAGCCGAGGCCGAAGCGCCGTCGATGCCTACGGTGAATTCTACAGCATCTCCGTTATTGATGCCGGGGAGCATGCTCAGAGCTGCCACATCCTGTCCGAAATCGGCCTCCTTCTTCACCACAAAGTGTTCAGTCGACAGAGGATAGAGAGCGAACAGTGAATTGTCGAATGTCACGAATACGCTGTCCGTAATTTCCTTGAGCAGCGTCAGCTTACCGTCAGCATAGCTGTACTTGTCTGTCTCGGCGGGTATAGGATTCAGAGGATCGTCCTCGTTGACATAGTATAGCGTGGCCACCGTCTCTGTGCCCTCACGAAGCATCGAGGCAGAGAAGTCTATCACGTCGCCAACTTTGTACGAGCGGTTCATCTCATATGGACGCTGGTCATAGAAGAAGTCTCCCCACGAACCCGGGTCTGCCGGAAGCGTGGCGAAGCACATGTTGTTCTTGCGTATGTTCACATTATACAGCTCCTTGTTGGCCGACAGGTCGAGCGCAGTCAGATGGTTGTCGGGCACTGACAGGTCGAAAAGTTTCGGATTCTTCGACAGGTCAAGTTCGGTCAGATTGTTGTAGCCGGCGAAGAGATATACCAGCTCGGGACAGCCCGACACGTCAAGGCGGTCTATCTTATACGCCGCATTTTTTGCACCGCCGTGTGTGGCATAGAGCTGGCGCAGCTCGGGGCAGCCCGACACATCGAGACTGCGCACACGGGTGTCGCTCACGTTGAGTAGCTGAAGTTTCGGATTCTTCGACACGTCCACGCTCTCTACCATCGTCGCATCCAGCGTGAGCTGGACCAGTCCGGGGCAGCCTGTGGGGTCAATCTTGCGGAGGTCGCGTGCGGCATAGGCGTCGAACGACAGCATCGACGGATAGTCCGACAGATTGAATGACTGGTCGAGATAGTCCGACATGCCTATCTGGAGTATCGCCAGGTCAGGCTTGTCCGGGCCGACCCTGAGAGGGGTGGCGGCGGAATAGGGATTGTCGGCCAGATAGATGGCCTGGAGCTTGCTGAAATTCGTCAGGTCCAGACCGGTCAGTTCATTGTGCTCGAGATCCAGAATCTCGAGATTGGTGAGCGTAGCGAAATCTATCGTGCTGATATAGCATCCGGTGGCATCGAAGTAGTCGATAGCCGACGCGTTGCCGTACACTTTCACCGTTCCGGCGGCACTCACGGTGCAGGTGATGGCCGTGGCCTTGATAGATGATGTCGTCTGATCGAATACGGCCTCTTCAAGCTCATATTCGACCGTTCCGAATCCGCAGTCCACATCGATGTACTCGCCGGCGGTGCCGCCGAGATAGAACGTGAACGAGTTCGTCGGACCATACAGATCATAGAGCGACGTCTTGAACTCTATGATGGGAGTCTCCCCTGCCACTGCCGCCGATGCACCGGCGAAGGCAAGCAGAGCGACTGCCATAGGTTTTATATACTGCTTCATAGGGTTATTATTTAAGTATTATGCGGGTTGATTCAGTACCATTGACATTCACCACGTAGATGCCCTTGGCCAGAGCCGAGAGGTCGACTGTGGCGGAGCATCCGTCGGCATACACAGCAGCGGCCTGACGGCCTGACATGTCGTAGACACGGATGTCGAGAGACTCGGCGTCGGCCAGGAATACTTCGAACGCCCGGTCGCCGCATGCTGACAGCAGCGGTGCGCGGCCTTCGGCGGCGACTGTTCCGACTCCGGCCGCCGCACGTGCGAGCACTTCCTTGAGTCCGGCATAGGCGTCGAACTTGCCGGCACCCCACTGCACAGGGTCGCCGGTCGAGGTTACGTCAGCATCGACCTTGGCCGTACTTGTGATGATGTCGGTGACATCGGCGGTGTTGAGAGTCGGGTCGGCCTCGAGCCACAGAGCTATCGAGCCTGCCACCAGAGGCGATGCCATCGAGGTTCCGGCCATCTGCTCCCAGTGGTAGGTGGTGCCGTCCTTGGTCACACCGGCCTGCAGATAGGGATCGCTGATGCCGTTGGAGAGATTGCTCACGAAGGGCACGCTCGTGCTCGACACCACAGTGGCGCCGGGAGCGCATACGGTGGGGAGATTGCGGCCGTCGATGATGGTGCCGAACGACGAGAACTCGCTGATGGTGCCGTCGACGAAGAGTCCGTCGTAACCGTAGGCATTCCCGTCGAGCGACAGCCAGCTGTCGCGCGTGTCATAGCTGCCCACGACGATTGTATTGGGCGTCGTGGCCAGGTCGCTGATAGTACCATTGAGCATACCGTCGCTCCAGCCCTCCATGCCGTAGCTGTCCAGCTCGGTGGTGATGCCGTCGCAGAAGATGTCCACGCGCTTGCCGGCCGGAGCCGACACTATGAAGCCGAGAATATAGTTCTCGTCCTTATTGCTCTCCTCATTGTCCATCGTGGCATAGTCGATGATGGCGTAGTAGCGGCCTGACTCCTCGTCTATCATCGAGCCTACGCCCACATATCCGTGGAAGGCTTTGGCGAAGTTGGGCGACACGGTGCCTGAGCCGGTGTAATCGTAGTCCGACGAGCTCACATAGTACAGCGGCACGCCGTCGGTATTGCCGGGAAGCGGCAGACGCACTATCTCGCGGCCACGCCTGGTGTTGAACACCACCACCTGGAGGTCGAATTCCGAGGTATCCTCGGAGTAGACATTGATTGTGCCCTGCCGGATGTTGCCGTACTCGGAGCCGTACAGGACGGGCTTGATGAAAGTGCGCACCTGCGTGTCAGTCTCCGAGAAGGTCTTGTTCAGGGCTATGCGCATGTCGCCCTCGTTTCCTGCCGATATACAGAATATGGCGTAGGGCGACTCGGCGGCGATATACTGCGAGAGCATGCCGCGGCCGTCATGCGGACCGAGATTACTGCCCAGCGAGAGGTTGAACACCACCGGCTTGCGGTCGGCTCCGTCAGCATATACCCGGTCGAGAATGCCTGATATGCCATAGGCGATGAAGGCATCCTGGAGCGTTCCGCACGACGCCATTATGTCGGCGTCATAGGCCACGCCGTAGTAGGGGTTGGGGGCGGTGGTCAGGATGATGTTGCCGTCCTCTCCCGTAGCCCTGGCCAGACGCACGTCGCCCCGGTAGCTGCCTGCCATGATGCCCATGGTGTGCGTGCCGTGGTAAGTGGTGGGATCGTCGGTAGTGAATCCCGACATCTTATCGGGCGTGTACTCCGACGTGAGCATGGCTGTGCCGGCGTCGTTATATCGGCGGAAAGTCAGATACTTGACGCGGCAGTTGCCGTCGGCGTCGGTGAAATTGATGTGGTTGGGGTCCATGCCTCCGTCGATGATGCCCGTCACCACGCCCTTGCCTGTATAAGCTCTCGGAAGGTCGAGACCGGAATGAATCTTGTCGACACCGACCGATGCGCGGGCCTTGTCCAGTTTTGGCTCGAGGTCACGCGCAAGGCTGAAGGAGCGCACATACGGGCTCTGTGAGATGGAGTCAATGCCTGAGGCAGGAAACTGCGCCACGATGATACCCCCGCGCTCGCTGAGGACTTCCACGCCGAAAGCCGAGAGCACTGACGGGTCAGCACCGTCGGCCAGACGGATGAAGCCGGTGCGCAAGGCATCCGTACGCACCGCGCGTGCACGCCGGGCGGCATTGCGGCTGTCGAGCGAGCTGACACCTGTCACGAACGGCACCCCGTCGCGGTGGAGTGCCGCACGGCTTTGCAGGTCCAGAGCATTACGGCCCGATACCGCCGGCACCACAGCTATCAGTGCAAGGAATGACAATGCGAATGTTTTTCTCATAAATTATCAGATGTGTTTATTGAGCGGAACGCTATTATTGAAAAATAGAAAATGAGAGAATCAAGAAAAACTGACTTATGAAAAAGTGTGAGACTCTCTGCATCACGCAGAGAGTTCCACTTATCTAATGCTTATTTTGGGTTCATTTTTTGTAAGTCTTCACGCCGTCGACGATGTATACGCCTGCAGGCAGACGGTCGAAGTCAGCGGCATCGGCCACGCGGATACCCTGGAGGTTGTAGACAGCTCCGGCCTTGGCGTCGGCCACGGTCACGTTGCTTACGCCCGACTTCTTGCTGATGAGCACATCGGTATCGGCGCTGACAGTGAATTCCTTCGAGGTGAGGGTCTCGGCCTCGTCTTCACCGATCTTGATTTCAAGGTCTGTCACTCCTTCGGGAGTCTCGACCTTTACAAGAGTGCCGGTCAGAGCCTTCAGAGGAGCCGTGAGGTCCTCATGAGTCTTGATGATGTCGTAAGTCACTACGGGAGCATAACCTTCGTCAACGGTGAAGTTCACGGTGTGCTCTGCGGGAGCCTCTTTGAAGTAAGCCTTCACAACAGAGCCGCCAGACAGAGCCATTGTGTAAACCGCCGTACCTTCATACGTCGGCTCGGCCTTTTCACCGTCGACATATACTTCCTGAACGTCGAACGTACCGCCGCTGCGGAAGTTGGCAGAAAGATTGAAAGGACTCATAGTCTCGGACTTGAATCCGATTTCGTTATAGCCTTCGCTGAGTTCGAAGCCGCTGTACACTTCACGGTAATAATCAGTCAGCGTCACGAAAGCCTCCTCAGGAAGCCCGGCCAGATAGATATAGGCAGTCTCCGGGAAAACGATTTTTCCGACTTTGATGGTAAGATCGCCGTCCGAATTCAGGGAAAAATAATTATTATACTTGCTATAGTCCTTAAGAAGGTCGACTTCGCCGTCCGTGAGAACCGTGAATTCATAGCCCGACTCAAGTTCGAAAGTATATCCGGGGTCATTTTCGCTGAAAGTGATTGTATTGTCGCCATCGTGCAGTTCTACGATGTCATTCTGCCATGATGAGCCCTTGTACAGGGTCATGTGCTCGGCGCCCTCCACATGCACTGCCTTGGTCACCAGTTCGTATGCCTTGGCATCAATCTTAATGACAGTCGGTCCGACAAGGACAACATTGACGCTGTATGTGCTATACTGCTGTACATCGTTGATATAAACAGCATTAACTTTATAGTTTGAAGTGTTGAAGCTGACATTGAGGCTGCTGCCGAGTTTCAGGCCGAATCCGTCTGCGAGATACTCATCGGCGGGAATGGGCTCTCCATAACCGACCTTCACCTCATATATGACACCTTCGGTTCCTTCATTTACGAATTCAAACTTAACCGGTGTGTCTATATCAGGGAAAAGTGCGGTCACCTGAATGTTCATATCCTGGGCTAAGATTATATTGTATGTGCCGTCATCGGACGGATCCGCCTTCTCGCCATCAATATGAACTTCATAGATAGCCGAGCCATAATTAAGCGCCTTTAAACTGAGCATCGATTCTGTCTCGGGATTGTAGAGAACCGTTTTAGGCTCATTGGCTTCAAAATTCGTTACTGTCCTATAACTTCCCTGAAACATGACATCAACCAGAGAGGGGTCATCAATAGTGAGGGTAAAAGAGCCCTTGTAATACTCGGAGGCAGCCATCGTAGTCACCTTGTACACTGCATCGGGATAATACGAACCCATGAAGTAAGTCGAACAACGAGTGGCAGAAGGCTGGAGATCGGTTCCGTCTCTGGTCACAGAAGCAAGAACATAGCCGTCGGCTGCTTCGAAAACAATCGAAGCATAGAATGTCGCAGGCATGACATTATCGCCGGCCACAAGATCAGTCTGGACAACATCATCGATGGTGACAATGACGTGAGTAGGGTCATCAATATTGATGGTGTAGGGATAGTCATTCTGCGCCTTCATCGAGAAAGGAAACAGAAGCGTGAGGAGCAGAAGCCCCATTGCGTAGAATTGCTTCATAAGTAAATTGAATTTGTTGTGACAAAATGCAAGTGTTTATGCATTTATTGATAGACTTGGAAATGATTCGCTGCAAAGTTAAGCAAAATATATTATTTTTAAAGCCGTGAAATCTATTTTTGCAACATTAAATTAAGAATATTTAACAATGGCTCATTAACCCTTATTCTATTAATTATATTGCATTATTGACAGAATATCCGTAACTTTGCATCCATACCGTGAATTACCATAGATTTTATCATAACTTACTATCTCATTCCATTTTTATGAATAAGTTTTACGCCCTCCTCCCGGCGACGATGCTTCTCGCCTCAGCCCAAGCCTTCGGAGCTGCGGTCGACTATCCCGGAGGTATACCCCGACAAGGTGCCGTGAAGAACGCCGACGGTTCCGTCACTTTCTGCCTCGCCGCTCCTCAGAAAACTTCTGTCACACTTGTGCCGTCATGGGACGACTATCAGGTGCTCGACGAAAATGCTATGGACTGGCAGGACTATGAAGGCAACCGTTACTTTTGGACCACCGTCACCGGTCTGGCCGACGACCAGTGGTACTCCTACTACTATTATGTCGACGAGCAGTACAAAGTCGCCGACCCCTACGCCCATCTCGTGCTCGACTGCTACAACGACCGCACTCTCCGCCGCTCTGTATGGCCCGACGGCCCCAAGCATCCGGGCACCGATGCCGTCAAGGACGTGATGCTCGCTGTATACCGCGGCGACATCGACGACTACACATTCTCTGACTTCTCAATTCCCGACCGTGACAACCTCGTCGTCTACGAGATGCTCTTCCGCGACTTCACCGGCTTCGACGGCAAGGACATGGGCTGGGGCACCGTCAGCAAGGCCATCGAGAAGATTCCTTATATAAAGGAACTCGGATTCAACGCCGTGGAGCTGATGCCTATCATGGAGTTCAACGGCAACGACTCGTGGGGATACAACACCAACTTCTACATGGCTCCCGACAAGGCTTACGGCTCGCCCAAAGACTACAAGGACTTCATCGAAGAGTGCCACCGCAACGGCATAGCCGTCATCCTCGACATCGTATTCAACCAGAGCGACGGTCTGCATCCCTGGTATCAGATGTACCCGATAGCATCCAACCCCTTCTACAACCGCACCGCGCCACACGCCTGGAGCGTGCTGAACGACTGGAAGCAGGACAATCCCCTGGTACAGCAGCAGTGGGACGACGCCCTGCGCTACTGGATGGAGAAGTACAACGTCGACGGATTCCGCTTTGACCTGGTCAAGGGTCTGGGCGACAACAACAGCTACGGCTCGGGCACCGAGGCATACAACCGGAGCCGCGTCGACCGCATGAAGCGCCTCTACGGCGTCATCAAGTCGGTCAAGCCTGACGGCATACACATCAACGAGCTCCTCGGCAGCGTCCAGGAAGAGAAAGAACTCGGCAACGACGGACAGCTCCAGTGGGCCAACGTCAACGAGGCTTCGTGCCAGTACGCCATGGGGTGGGACGACGGCGATCTCAACTTCTTCCGCTTCAACGCCGCCAGCGACGGCGGACGCCCCCAGTTCAGCACCGTGGCATATGCCGAAAGCCACGACGAGCAGCGCATGAACTACAAGGTCACCCAGTGGGGCAAGGGCAACGTCAAGACCGACCCCGCCATAGCGGCCGACCGCCTCGCCGCCGTAGCCGTGCAGATGCTTCTTACACCCGGTCCCAAGATGGTATGGCAGTTCGGCGAACTCGGCAACGACCAGAACACCAAGGACAACAACGGCGGCAACGACACCGGCACCAAGATTGTCGACTGGGCCGAATGGCTCGCCGATGACAACCGCATGTTCATCCACGACACCTACGCCGCGCTCATCAACCTCCGCATGGACAATCCCGGTCTCTTCGCGCGCGACGCCTTATTCAAGGCCACCCAGCGCTCGGGCAAGTTCAGCAATGCACGCACCATGGTACTCTCGAAGGGCAACGACGAGATAGTGGCCTTCATCAATCCGTCTGTGACATCCGTCCTTGACGTCACCGCCGCCGTATCGAAGCTCACCGCCGCCGACTCCAAGCTCATCTGCGCCTCGGCAGGCTTCGAGCCCTCGCTGACAGTCAGCGGAGGCAACGCCACCGTGCGCGTACCTGCCAACGGCTTCGCCGTGTTCGCCACCTCGGGCGTGGCAGGTGTCGACGGCATCATCTCCGGCGACAGCGCCGTCAAAGTCTACGGTGCCGACGGCCGCATCATCATCGCAGGCCCCTATGACCGAGCCGAAGTCTACGACCTCTCCGGACGCCTGATGCCTTCGCTCGAAGTTCCTGCAGGCATGTACGTCGTCCGTGTAGACGGCACTTCCTCTAAAGTCGTGGTCCGCTGACGTCTCTCTGAACCGATTATAATCCTGACAGGCTGTGTCAAAAGCACAGCCTGGTTTTTTTTCATAAAAAAACATCACTATAATTTGTATAATATTGGAATTATTCTTAATTTTGCAACAATTCCAAAACAACCGAACAAAAAATGAATCACCACATACTCACTGACACCGAGATGGTCGACATGATGCGCAAGGCAGGCCTGCGGCCGTCGGCGCAGCGGCTCGCGGTCCTGCGATATGTCGGCAACTCTCATTCACACCCCGATTCGGACGAAATATACAACGAGATTCTGCACGGATTTCCTTCTCTGTCGCGGTCGACAGTCTACAACTCTCTTCATGCGCTCGTCGAAGCCGGACTGGTCAGAGAACTCGAAATAGATGCCGGCAACAGGCACTATGACCTGGCTCCGCAGCCTCCCCACGCGCACTTCATATGCCGCGGATGCGGCACCATCTTTGACATGCCGCTGCCCGATGGATTCGCTCCGGTCGACATGCAAGGCTTTGAAATAGACTCTGTAGACGTCTACGGCAAAGGACTGTGTCCGGCATGCACGGCGTCACCCACTGACACAAAACTAAACACCAACATAAAAAACACAACAGAATGAAAGAATTAAAAGGCACCAAGACCGAACGCAATCTCATAGAAGCGTTCGCCGGCGAGTCAATGGCCCGCAACAAATACACATACTTCGCTTCCAAAGCACGCCGTGACGGATTCGAGCAGATTGCCGCCATCTTCGAAGAGACCGCAGCCAACGAGAAAGAACACGCCAAACTCTGGTTCAAGTATCTCCATGGCGGAGAAATCGGCGACACCATGGAAAACCTCCGTGCCGCTGCTGAAGGCGAGAATTACGAATGGACCGACATGTACGACCGCATGGCAGCTGAAGCCGAGGAAGAAGGCTTCACCCAGATTGCCGCACGCTTCCGCGCAGTGGCAGCCATCGAGCGCCACCACGAAGAGCGCTACCGCCGTCTCCTGAGCAACATTGAAGAAGGTATTGTCTTCTCGCGCGAAGGCGACGCCATCTGGATCTGCCGCAACTGCGGACATGTAGTCATCGGCAAAAAAGCGCCGAAAGTATGCCCCGTCTGCCAGCATCCCCAGAGCTTCTTCGAACTCGAGGCACACAACTATTGATTGCTCCCTACGGCGGCACAGTTCCGCATGAAAATGGCCGGCTTCCTCGCCTGAGGAAAGCCGGCCATTTTTCGTAAGAGGGCTTATATGTCGGTCACTTCACATATACTTTCGACACCTTGCCGCCCTGACGGACTATGTAGAGACCCGTCGAAGGACGCTCCACGCGGATGCCCTGGAGGGTGTAGTACTCTGCCTCGCCTTCACCGGCGGCAGGAGCGAGGCCGATACCGGCAGGAATGACCTTCTCCACGCGGATGGTGTTGTCGACGGTATTGGCGTAGATATTGTAGTAGCCGGGTTCCTCGACCGACCACTTATTGTCGTCAGCAGAGCCAAGCACCATCTTGCCGGCATCCTCGGCGTCGCGTGTGTACCATACCTCACCCTTGTCGTATCCGGCCTGAGGAGCGGTTGTTATCTTGTATTCACCCACGGACGCGCGCACTTCGGGATTGCCCATCGGCACGTTCAGCGCACGACAGATATGCGGATTCAGAGGATCCTGAGTCATCAGCACGCCTTCGTCAATCGACCATCCTGAAGCGAGGGCGTCGCCTACGAGGGTGAGCGAAGTGTACTTCACCGGGTTCTCCTGATAAGCCGCTTTCTCGAAAGTTGCCTCCATATTGTCGATGTCGACAGTAATGCGGTAGTTGCCTGCTTCGGGGACGGTAATCTGCGGATAGACTTCGTGACTGGTATTCTCATCGACAACCTGCCAGCAGTCCTTGATGCCCGATGCGAGAGCGAGCTTGCCGTCGGTCAGCGTGGCGCCGTAAGCGCCTGCATACTCAGCATGGTCCCACATAGGCTGAGACAGGAACTTGAAGCGCTGGTCAGCGGCGAGATAGAGCACAGCAGAATATACCTGTGCGGCATCATCAGTGCGGATGAGAGCCGGAGCCATATCAGTCTCCCAGCCTGTCAGACAGGCGTCGCCTACCACGTAGAGCTTGTCCGTGAGAGGGAGCTTGGTGATGGTGATTTCATTGGTGGCAGTGTTTGCCTCGACAGTGTAGTTGCCTGTGCCGTCGACCTGCCACTTGATGTCGCCGCTCTGGTTGAACACCATTTTGGAGGCATCTTCCGCGTCGCGGAAGAACCAGAACTTCTGGTCCCAGTTGTCCTTGATGGCTGCGGAAATCTTGAAGAAGGGATCGCGGCCGTCGAATCCGACGTTCTCGGCGCGGTAGATATAAGGTGCCTCGGGAACGCGGTGCATAACGTAGCCATTATCATATTTCCACTCAGGATAGGTGACACCGCCTACGATGCGGAGCGAGGCATAGCGGATGGGAGCGGTCTGATCAGCATAAAGTTCGAATTTCGCCTTGTTGGTGTTGAGGTCTACGGTGATGGTGTAGTTACCCGATTCCTTGACTTGAATCTTGCCGTAGCCGTTGTCGCCGGTTCCGGAGACGATGCTGATTTCGCCGTCGGCGTCTATCGACGCTCCGTCGGCCGCACCGTATTCGGTGTTGTTCCAGTCAGCCACGGTGAGAATCTTGAAGTCCTCGTTGGCGTTGAGGTAGTAAACGTTGGAGTACACATTCGTGTTCTCTCCCGTTTCGGGAAGAACGCTTGCCATGTCCATATCCCAGTTGGAGGGAGTGCCGGGGCCGATGAGCCAGAGGTTGCCGGCGGCTGCGCTGCCTGTTGCCAGCATGGCTGCAAGCGCAAATGTTGTGATTGCTTTCATTTAGATATGTTTTTAAGGATCTAAAGGCTGAGACAAAATTAATACAAAATTTGAGTGATTGGATTGATATGTTATAATGGTTGTAGGGAACTCTGTTATAACGGACGCTCAGGCCTACTCGACAGGCTTGATACTGATGGCATATCCGCCGCCGGGGGCAGCGTAAAGCTTCAGACGTGTCCGGGAGTCCACTTTCCTGCGGCTTATCACGTAAGCCTGGGGATTATCTCGGTAGTGTGCGCCGGGAGCGTCGGCATAGATGGTGGCCTCGTACTTACGGCCCTTGTCGAGGAAGTCAAGACGGATGTCGGACTTGTGGCCGTTCTCTCCCGAGGTGCAGCCCACGTACCACTCGTCGGAGTTCTTGTCCTTGCGCGCGGCCGTGATGTACTGTCCCGGCTCGGCCTCGAGGTAGATGCTCTTCTGCCAGTCCACGGGCACGTCCTTGATGAACTGGAACGCGTCCATGAAGCGCTCGTAGTGCTCGGGAAGGTCGGCGGCCATCTGCAGAGGGCTGTACATGGTCACGTAGAGGGCGAGCTGACGGGCGAGGGTGCTGTTGACATGGCCCTGGCTCTGCGGATTGATTTTCGTGACGTCCATCTCGAAGATACCGGGAGTGTAGTCCATCGGGCCGCCCTGCAGACGGGTGAAGGGAAGCACGGTGGTGTGCGAGGGCTTGTTGCCTGCGAATGCCTCGTACTCCGTGCCGCGTGCGCTTTCGTTGCCGACCAGGTTGGGATAAGTGCGGCAGAGACCGGTGGGACGCACGGCTTCGTGGGCATTGACCATGATGCCGTAGCCGGCGGCTTTCTTCAGCGCGTACAGGTAGTGGTTGATCATCCACTGGCTGTAGTGGTGCTCGCCGTAAGGGATGATGTTGCCCACGTAGCCAGACTTGACGGCGTTGTAGCCGTACTTCTTCATCAGCTGATAGGCGGCGTCCATGTGGCGCTCGTAGTTGGTGGCGGCCGATGAGGTCTCGTGGTGCATCATGAGCTTTACGCCCTTGTCGGCGGCATAGCGGTTGAGCATGTCGATGTCGAAGTCGGGATAGGGAGTGACGAAGTCGAATACGTAGTCCTTCTGATGTCCGAACCAGTCTTCCCAGCCGATGTTCCAGCCCTCGACGAGCACTTGGTCGAATCCGTGCTCGGCGGCGAAGTCGATGTAGCGCTTGACGTTGTCGTTGTTGGCAGGATGCTGGCCGTGGCACTTGGTGGTGGTGTAGTCGAGCCGGTCGAGCTTGACCGAGGGAAGGTCGTGGGTGTAGGACCACTGCTTGCCTCCGGCTATCATCTCCCACCATACGCCCACGTACTTGACGGGCTTGATCCACGAGGTGTCGTCGTAGGCGCAGGGGTCGTTGAGGTTGAGGATGAGGTTCGACGCGAGCATGTCGCGTGCATCGTCGCTGATGATGAGCGTGCGCCAGGGCGACTTGGCCGGAGTCTGAAGGCGGCCTTTGACACCCTGTGCGTCGGGGGTGAGCCACGACTCGAAGACCATGTTACGGTCGTCGAGGTTGAGGTGCATGCACGAGTAGTCCACCAGTGCGGCCTCGTGGATGTTGATGTAGATGCCGTCGTCGGTCTTGAGCTGGAGCGAAGTCTGCACGCCTGTGGGCGAGAACTGCGTCTGCGAGGCGTTGGAGGATATGGCCGAGTCCATCAGTCCGCGGATTTCGGAGAGGCGGCTCTCGGTGTAGTCATACTCCTGCGTGTCGTAGTCGCCGGCTATCCACCATGCCGTGTGGTCGCCCGTCATGGCGAACTGCGTGCGCTCCTCCTTGATGTTGAAGTAGCCCAGCGGGCCGTCGATGGGAAACTCGTAGCGGAACCCGACGCCGTCGTCGTACACGCGGAATCGCACGTCCACGTAGCGGTCGGTCGAGGGCTGCTTGTAGTGCACAAGGAGCTCGTTGTAGTTGTCGCGTATGGTGCTGTTCTCGCCCCACACAGGAGTCCATGTCTGGTCGGACGAGGCAGTCTCTGTTCCGGTGATCTCGAACTTGTCGAGCAGGGATGTCGCTCCGACCAGCTCGAATCCGAGGTGCGAGGGCTTTATGACGGGACGGCCCTTGTACTCGACCGTGTAGGTCGGCTTGCCTCCGTCGGCCACATAGGCGTCGACGACGATAAGTCCCGAAGGCGAGGCCACCTTCTCGGCAGACACGGTGAGTGCTGCGGCGGCCATCATGACCGCTGTCATCATGCTGTATTTCTTCATGGCTTACTTGGTGAGTTTCATGATTTTACATCCGCGTGCGGGTATCTGGACGCTGAGGGTCGAGGTCGAACCTTCGTCCTTGTGCTGCCAGAGGTCGCGCACGTTCCACGAGCCTGTCAGGCCGAGGTCGGACAGATTGAGTGTCACGGACTTGCCGGCGTCCTCGCGGTTGAACACGCCCACGACGTACGAGCCGTCAGACATCTGACCGTACCATATCTGGCTGTTGGCGTCGGTGAGGGTCTCGCTCAGAGGATGACCCACGAAGCGGTCGGCGTTGAGGGCCAGCAGCTCGTCGTTGGTGTAGTACCGGAGGTTGGAGCCGATGTTGTGGTACTGGTCCGACACGGTGACAGGACCGCCGGCCATGAGCTGGAGCGACACCACCGACTGCTTCTCGGCTTCGGTCTCGAAGGTGTTCAGACGGATGAAGTCGCCGTCGAGAATCACCTTGTCCTTGCCTGCGATGTGCGACCAGTAGATGAAACCGTCGAACATGTTCATGCAGTTGGGCCAGTTGGCATATGTTCGGCCGCGGTCAGCCGAGGAGTAGTGCCACCATCCGCCGGTAGCGGTGTCGGCCACGATGCGGACCATGTTGCCGTACCGTGCCTCAAGCTCGGCGTCGTTGTAGAGGTGAGGCATGACGAGCGAAGTGAAGACGCCGTACTTCTTGGCCGACTCGGCGATGTACGACAGGGCGCGGCCATAGGATGCGCGGCCGTAGCCGTAGCCCACGGTGCCCATGTTGCGGTCCTTGCCGTCCTCGTACCACGAGAGGAAGTCCATGCGTATGTACTTGATGCCGAGGTCCGAGTAGTGCTTGAAGAAGCCGTCGATATACTCACGTGCTCCGGGATGGTCGGCCATGGCCCACTTGAACCAGCGGTCGCCCGTGGCGTCGGGGTTGGTCACCTCCTCCACTCCGCGGTAAGGAAGGTTGGCGAAGGTATAGTCAGTGCCCTCGATAGGGGTGGACTCGTCGCCGTGTATCCACAGAGGATTGTCGTAGACGCCCACCTTGAGACCGCGGGCCTCGGCCTTGGCCACGAGGTCCTTCAGGGCCGTGGAGCCGTAGTGCGTCATGTAGCCGCTCGCGTCCTTGGCGAGCATGGGGATGAAGCCGTCGGTGCACACCATGTCGTAGCCGTGGGGCTTGAGGTCGCGTGCCACCCAGTCGAGAATCTTGTCCCACTCCTCGGGCGATATGTCCATGTCGCTCTCGGGGACGCCGGCGCGCTCCAGTTCGTAGCAGTACTCGTACACGCTCCAGTAGAGCGGTGCCTTGTAGACATGTACGTCGCTGATCTGCGGAAGTTCGGGAAGGGTGAATACAGGCGGACGCTTCATGTTCACGTCCTCGCCGCACGAGGCCAGCATCGAGGCTCCGATGACGGCTGCTGCTGATATGAGGGTCATTTTATTGTGTTTCATTGATCCGGTTATTAGAGATTGGTGAGTTTATCCGACCTTCACGGCGCTGATGGTGCGGTTTTCGAGGTCGAAAGTGATGGTGTATGTGCCGGCTTCGGTCACGTTCCACTTGTTGTCGGGGTCGCCGGCGGTGTAGATGAATCCGGGCTCGGCCACGCCTGCGGCCGAGATGGTCACTCCGTCGGTGGCCGGACGGGCGAAGGGACAGGAGAACGTTCCGTCGGATGCCACGCAGGCCTTCATCGAGCCTGTCTTGAGCTCGCCGGTCCACGAGAACACGTGGGGCTTCTCTGCCGTGGCCGTCAGGGCAGTCAGGTTGTCCATGCTCCAGCCGCCGGGTGTGGCGTCGCCGATGATGTGGAAGGTGGTGGCGGCCATCAGTTCGTCCTTTGGCTGCTCGGGGTCCTCGGGCTGTTCGGGCTCTTCGGAGCCGGACTTCACGACGGTGATGGTGTAGTGCTCCAGGTCGAAGGTGATGCGGTAGGTGCCGGCTTCGGTCACGTTCCACTTGTTGTCGGGGTCGCCGGCGGTGTAGATGAATCCGGGTTCGGCTACGCCTTCGGCCGAGATGGCCACGCCGTCGGTGGCCGGGCGGAGGAAGGGACACGAGAAGGTGCCGTCCCGCACAGTGCAGGCTTTCATCGAGCCGGTGTTCAGGGTGCCTTCCCAGGTGAAGAGATACTTGTTCGAGGCGTCGGCGGTGAAGGCCGTGGCATCGTCCATGCTCCAGCCGCCGGGAGTGGCGTCGCCTATAATAAAGAGGGTCTCCGTCTCTATCGGGGTGCCGGCGGGCACTTCAGGCTGCTCGGGTTCTTCGGGCTCAGCCTCGCCGAGATACTCGGCGCTGACCTTCCAGTTCTCGAGGTCGAACACGAGACGGTACTTGCCGGTCTCGGTCACTTTCCACTTGTTGTCGGGCGCCATGGTGTACTCGAAGTCGTCGGCGGCGACACCGTTGCGGCCTATCTCCACGCCTTCGGAGGTCGGACGGATGAACTCTACGTCCCAGCCCTTGCTGCGGTCGGTAGTCGCCTTGAGCTCGCCGGCCTTGAGTACGCCTTCATAGGCGAAGATGTACTGCGACTCTTTGGTCATCTCGTATGCCTGGTCGATGTTCCATCCGTTGGGGGTGGCGTCGCCTACGATATATACGTTCTCTGCCTCGATGGGCACAATCACGGGAGCGTCGGGGCCTCCGAGGTAAGCTGTCGACATGGTGTGGTTGCGCAGGTTGAAAGTGAGGCGGTACTTGCCGGCCTCGGTCACCTTCCACTTGTCGTCGGGGTCACCGGCATGGATGGCGAAGGCAGCGTCGGTGATGTCGGTGCTGCTGATCTCGGTGCCGTTGGTGAGCGGACGGATGAAGGGCACGTCCCAGCTGGCATTGCTCAGACAGAGCTTCACCTCGCCGGCGCGGAGCTGGCCTTCCCAGCCGAAGATGAGGACGTCGTCCTCGCCCGGGGTCAGGGGTGTGGCCACGTCGAGGCTCCAGCCTCCGGGGGTGGCGTCGCCCACCATGTAGAGGGTCGACGTCTTGATGGGCAGTTCGCCCTCATATATCACGAGTTCCTTGTGGCCCTCGCAGCTGCTGACAGTGGCGGCGAGCGCCAGGCCGAGTGCAGCAGTAGCTATGATGTTGCTTATGCTTTTCATGATTAGTCGTTATAACCGGGGTTTTGTTTGAGGCTGCGGTTGGAGTTGAGGATAGGCCGCATGATAGGGAAGATCTCGGTGTGGTTGTCGACGTCGGGGGTTTTGTCCCACCACGACGAACGGCTGAACTTGCCGAATCGGATCAGGTCGATGCGACGGCGGCTCTCGGCAAAGAACTCGCGGCCCCATTCGGCCAGCATCTCGCGCTCGTCGAGCGTCACTGTGCCTTCGGGCGCATAGAGCACCTGATTGTAGTTCTCGGCGGGATAGTTGCGCTTGCGGACGGAGTTGAGCAGCACTGCGGCGCCGCGGGGATCGCCCTTGCGCAGCTTGCACTCGGCCAGGGAGTAGATGATTTCAGGCAGACGGATTTCGGTGTAGTCGCTCTCCATCTGGTGGGCGTCGTCATCGCTGTAGAAGGGATACTTGGCGAAGTGCCATCCCGAGTTGTGGTCGCCGTTCATCAGGTTGCTTGTCTTGTCGGCTGGCCAGCGGTCGGGCGAAAGGCTCTGGAAGCGGCCCACGGCATCGCGGATATAGAGGTCGTAGGGCTGCTCGGGGGCTGCGACGCGCTTGGTGCTGCCGTCCTCGTCGGTGTATTCGAGATACCCGAAGAGGAACATGCCCTCGCGTGTGCTGTTGCCCAGGTTGCGGTAGAGCTTCATGCGCTCGTCGCCGGGATACTTGCGGAAATTCTGCACGGGCATGCCCAGCTCGTATTCGTAGAGCTTGCCGTTGAGGTCGTAGCTGGGCGAAGCGGCGTACTTGGTGTTGTGGTCTCCGCCCTTGGCCTTGCGGTCGTTGAAGTAGTAACGAGCGCGGGCAGGTACGGTCCACCAGTATGTGTCGCCCTGATAGTGCCAGAAGGAGTAGCCCTGCGAGCCGGGGAATCCGAATATCACTTCGTCACACTCATTGTTGTTCCAGTCGAAGGGAGCGTCCCAGCGGTCGGCCACCTCGTAGGCTCCGTACTCGCCGTCGAGTATCTTCTGAGCCACCTCGGCGCAGTCAGAGTAGCGGTCCTCGCCCACATACACCTGAGCGTTGAGATAGAGGCGCACCAGCAGGGCTGCGGCGCCGGCCTTGGTCCACTGGCCCTGAAGAAGGGCGTTCGAACCGAGGCTTTCTTTCTTCACCAGGAGGTCGATGCAGTCCTTGAGCTCTTCCTCGATGAAGGTGAAGATGCGCTTGGGCTCTACCTGCTCGGTGGTATTGAGGTCTACATTATTATAGCTTACGGCAAGGGGGATGTTGCGGAAAGCGTCGAGCAGACGGATGTAGAACCATGCGCGGAGCACGCGTGCCTGAGCGGCGAGGTTATCGAACTCGGGCTGGGAGAATCCGAAGCGCGAGGGGTCGAGCTTCTCAAGGTCCTCGATGACGTAGTTGCACTGCATGATGCCCTGGAAGCAGCCGTTCCACTCGGTCTGTGCGTCGCCGCCGTCCTCGACGTCCCACTGGTGGTAGTGCAGGCGGCGCCACTTGCCGCCGTCGTCCCACCAGCCGTCGCGCGTGGGGGTGATGAGCTGGTCGGCCGAGAGTTCGTTCAGCACGTGACGGCTCTGGATGCTCCAGTAAGCGTGCTCGAAGGGACGGAACACAGCTCGCTCGACGTCCGACTTCGTGTTATAGTAGTTCTGGGTGCCCACCTGGTCGTAGAGTGTCTCGCTCAGGTCGGTGCAGCTGCACAGCGATGCTATGCCGAGGGTTGCTGCGCCTATATATTGATACAGTTTCATTGATAAGACTCTGTTTTGTATGGTATGTTAGAAATCAAGCTGCAGACCGACGATGAACTGGCGCGTCGAAGGATAGTAGCTGCGCGAGCCATTGGCGCCGGGAGTCAGACCGTTCACCTGGTAGGTGGAGGGGTCTACGCCGGTGAAATTGGTGATGGTGAATACGTTCTTGGCCGTAAAGTAGAGTCGGAGCGAGTCCATGAAGCGTGCCTTGGGGGTCTTGAGGGTGTAGCCTAAGGTGACCATGTCGAGCTTCAGATAGTCGCCGCGCTCGAGGAAGTAGTCGCTCACCACGGGGTTGGACGTCGGGTTGAGGTCGAAGTTGCGGTCGTAGGCGAGCTGGAGGCGGTTGCCGGTGAAGTTGCGCGTGCCGTAGTAGAACTCATGGATATTGAAGATATCGAAGCCGAATGCTCCGCGGAAGAAGAGCGAGAGGTCGAAGTTCTTGTAGCGGAAGTTGTGGCTGGTGGACATGGTAAACTTGGGCATGCCGTTGCCTACGATGGCGCGGTCGGCCTCGGTGGCCTGCGATGCGAGGATGACGTCGCCGTCGCGGTCGTAGACGAGCCACTCGCCGCCTTCGGTGATGCCGGCATAGCGCCACATGAAGAAGTTGCCGAGGGATTCGCCCTTCTGGATGCGCTGGAGGTTATAGTGCGAGTAGGGATCCTCGGTGCCGCACAGGTCGTAGTAGTCCTGGCCGACGTACTGGGAGTTGCTGAAGTCTACGAACTTGTTGCTCATCGTGGTGCCTATCACGCTGAAGTTGTAGGTGAAGTCCCTGGTGGTGACGGCGTTGAAGTTCAGGTCAAACTCGAAGCCCGTGTTCTTCATCGTGCCCACGTTGACGTAGGTCTCGTCGAAGAGGAAGGGCGGCACGGACACCTTGTAGTTGCCCAGAAGGTCCTGCTGGCGGCGGTTGAAGTAGTTCAGCGAGCCGAAGAAGCGGTTGTTGAAGAGCGAGAAGTCGATGCCGACGTTCCAGTTCTTGCCTTTCTCCCAGCGGAGGTCTGGGTTGACGTTCTTCGACGGGCCCCATACCTGGAAGTAACGGCCGTTGTAGAAGTAGTAACCGAAGCCGGTCATGGTGTTCAGCGATATGTAGCTGCCGAAGTCCTGGTTGCCGGTGACACCGAAGTCACCGCGGATTTTCAGGTCGTCGATCCAGTCGATGCCCTGCATGAAGGATTCCTCGGAGATGCGCCAGCCGGCCGACACGGCAGGGAAGTCGCCCCACTTGTGGTTATCGCCGAACTTCGACGAGCCTTCGTGGCGCAGCGACGCTGTGAAGAGATACTTGCCGGCGAAGTCGTAGCTCACGCGGCCGAAGAACGATATGAGTTTGGAGTCATTGCGGTAGCTGCTCATCAGCACCTCGCCCTCTTCCTTGCCGAGCTCGCCCGAGCCGAGGTTGTCGGAGCCGAGACCGTCGTTGGGGAAGTCCTTGTTCCAGGCCGAGAAGCCCGAGTAGTGGGAGTACTGGTAGGAGTAGCCTACCATGGCCTTGAGATTGTGCTTGTTCAGACGCAGGCCGTAGTTGCCGAGCCATTCCACCACGTACTGGCGCTCGGCGGCGTAGGAGCGGCTTGCCTCACCGTCGTAGCCGTTGTTGATGGCCACGGTGCTGGTCGAGGGACGGAACCACGAGTTGTCGTTGGTGTACTGGTGGTCGGCGAACATGATCTGCGTGCTCAGCGAGTGGGGCGAGTCGCCGTCCTTGGCCAGGAGGGGCAGCAGGTTGAGCTTGAGTGTGGCGTCCCAGTCGAGCAGCTTGGTGTCGGCGTGGTCCTTCTCGAGTTTCTGGAGCTCGACGGGATTGGCACTTACCACCTGCCCCTGGAAGTTATAGTAGCGTGTAGGATTGGTGGGGTCCATCAGCGGCGTGGTGGGGTTGGCCTCGATGGCGCTCTTGAACACGCCCCAGTCGGCATTGTCGCGGTAGATGATGCGTGGAGCCACGTTGGCGTCGATGGTGAAGAGGCCGCCCTTGGTGGTGTGGTGCACCGACGCGCGTGCGCCGTACTCCTCGCGATGCGAGCGCAGGTCGATACCGTTGGCATTGCGGTAGTCCACGCTCATGCGGTAGTTGCTGCGGTCATTGCCGCCGCTGACCGTCAGGGTGTGCTGCTGGGTGAAGCCCGTGCGCGAGACGGCGTCGAGCCAGTCGACGTTGCCGCCCAGGTCCACGCCGTTGTCACCCCATGCCAGACGCACGTCGCGGTAGTCCTGCGCGTCCATCATCTTGAGTTCTCTCTTGAGCACGTCCCATGCCAGAGTGGCATTATAAGTGGTGTGCACGGAGCCGTCCTTGCTGCCTTTCTTGGTGGTGACGAGGATGACGCCGTTCGATCCGCGCGTACCGTAGATAGCCGATGCTGCGCCGTCCTTGAGTATATCGAAGGACTCGATGTCGTTGGGATTGATGTTGGTCAGATTTCCGCCGGGCACACCGTCGATGACAATCAGCGGGCCGAGGCCGGCGTTACGCGACGACACGCCGCGGATCTGTATCGACGCCTGGTTGTTGGGGTCGCCGGCGCCCGTGTTGGTGATGGACACACCGGGCACCTTGCCCTGAATCATCATCGAGGGGTCGAGCGAGCTCACCGAGAGGAAGTCCTTCGAACTCACGTGCGATATGGCCGAGGTGAGTTCCTTCTTATCCATCGTGCCGTAGCCGATGACCACCACCTCATTGAGGAGGGCGTTGTTCTCCTGCATCACCACATCGATGGTGGTGCGTCCGTCGATACGGACTTCCTGAGTCTCGTAGCCGATGGAAGAGAATACGAGCGTACCGTTGCTGTCGGCCTTGATGCTGTAGCGGCCGTCGATATCGGTGGTCGTTCCGAATTTTTCTCCTTTGATAAGAATGCTTGCGCCGATGACGGTCTCGCCCGTCGCATCGGTCACGGCGCCGTTCACTGTTATGGTCTCGGCTGATGCCAGAGGGATCAGTCCTATTGCCATGAAGAGCAGAAGCAGCAACCGTAGGGACTGATTCTTGAGTCGTGTCATGTTGAGTATTAGGTTTTGAGGATTTGTATTTTTTCTGACACAAAATTATATAATGTGTCTGCGCATGTCAACCGCATGTACTGAAAAAGTAGCGGTTTGGGAGCGATTAAAATATTTAATCCTTTGATTTATAGATAATAGATGGTTTCGCAGAGTTGCTTATTATGTAGTGGTTTTCACAGCGTCACGACGCCTCATTTTCGGCCGATGCCAGGTCATATCGGCCTATGAGCATCACTTCAGCCTCGAGATTGTTGCGGTCGCCGCGGGCCTTGTTTCTTATTTTGGTTCGATAATTGTAGATGGTTGTCAGGGAGTATCTCAGGAACTTCGCTATCTGCCGGCTGTCGGTGATGCCGAGGCGTATCAGCGCGAAGATGCGCAACTCAGCCGTCAGCGATCCGTCCTTGCGCGGCTCGAGAGCCTCGCCGGGTGCGAGGAGGCCGTTGAAGTCGTTCACGAAGGTGGGATATAGCTTCAGGAAGGTGGTGTCGAAGTTGTCGTAGAAGGCGTCCAGCTCGTCGTCGATGAGCTGTGTGGACTTCAGATAGGCGCGCAGCTCGTCGTCCTTGCCGTGCTTGACGAACTTGTTCACCGCGCGGCGGTAGGAGTCGAGGCGCTCTATGTAGTCAAGGCACTGGTCCATGTAGCGCGCTATGTAGACCGCCTTGACGCGCGAGGCTTCGGCGATGTCGCCATTGGCCTTGCTGAGCTCGGCATTCGAGCGCAGAAGCTGCTCGTTGAGCGTATTCAGACGAGTGTTCGACTCCTCGATCTGCTTCCGGGCATGCGCCAGACTTAGCATCTGACGCCGCATGAACACCAGCGTCACCGCCAGTCCCACGAAGAGGACCGACACTGCCAGCAGCAGAAGGAGCTGACGGTGTTTCTGACTCTCGATTTTGTCGATGTACATCTTCGTTATCAGCGGATATGACTCGTTCAGCTCTATGATGCGCTGGCGCACATTGCACCGGGCGGCATCGTCGACCGACACAGTCAGATAGCGGTAGGTACGCTCGAGGTCGCCCTCGAGACTCAGCATCAGCGCGAGCTGACGGAGCGCCACATACTCGAGTGTAGCCGAGCGCATGTCGCCCGTGGCGGCTATCACAGCATAGCGCTTGCGGTTCTCGTGGTCGCCCTTGTTGCGGTATGCTTCCGAAAGAATCCACGAAAGGATGGCAAGTTCGTGGTCGCCCGTGTCGTGCGAGCCGATATAGTCTGTGAGAGTATCTATCACGCGGTCGTATTCGCCCGTGGCGTTGTAGTGGTCAGCCGTCAGCACTGCGTAGGCGAAAGTCGACGGATCGTTGACCGTCAGCAGAGAGTCGCGGTAGGCGTCGGCTGTATGCTGATAGATGTCGCGGTCATTCCCGAACGAAGCATAGTCGGCCAGCCGCGTATAGGTCGTGTGGAGGATATGGAAGTAGTACGGATGCAGATAGTCAGGCAGGTCGCTGCGGCGTATGCCGTTCATGATGTCGAGGGTCTCCTTGTACATACCGTTCGAGCACAGGATGTCGGCGCGGTTCATCAGCGCATTGGCTATGTAGTGAGGATTGCCTGTCCGCCTGGCGATGCGCTCGCGCTCTATCGTATAGCGGTAGGCCGAGTCGGTGCTGAAACTCTTGAAACTGTCGAACAGCTGTCCGGCAGCCTCGAAACGCTCATCGTCAGTCCTGGCCGCTGCATAGTCGTGCCGCAGGCTATCAAGCTCGGCTTCCTTGGCTGCGATGATTTCGGGACGGCGGTCAAGCACGCTGTCAAGAACCCTGACAAGCGAGTCGATGTCGTTACCAGTGGCCGCACCGAGCATCGGAGCAGCCAGAGCCGTCAACAGGAATATTTGAAGTATGCGCAGAAGCACGTTGTGAGCTATGAGAGAGTAGTGTTGTCAGTCAGGTATGATTTGTTGAGCGAAATTAGTCAATATCCCCCTTTTTTCCCAAATTTTTGCAATTAATAAACATTAAACAATTGTTAATCCTTCTTTTTTTCCGGACAGGAGGACAGGAGAAACAGGAGTTTTATTTTTAATGTACTACTGTGCTCCTGTCTTTAATTGGGGACAGGAGGACAGGAGATACAGGAGAATTCTTATTTTTTATTGTACTACTGTGCTCATGTCTTTAAAATCGGGGACAGGAGGACAAGAGAATTCTTATTTTTACTGTACTACTGTTCTCCTGTCTAAAAATTGAGGACGGGAGAAACGAGTTTTTCGCAAATAAGACTTAAAAGGCTTGCATATCGGCGTCATTAGTATTAACTTTGTAAGTTAAAATCGAAGATAATAATGGCAGTTTCCAACATAAGCATAAAAGGTGCAAGAGTCAACAATCTCAAGAACGTCGACGTCGAAATTCCCCGTAACGAACTGGTGGTCATCACAGGGCTGTCAGGCTCGGGCAAATCGTCGCTCGCTTTCGACACGCTGTACGCCGAAGGGCGCAGGCGCTACGTCGAGAGCCTTTCGGCATATGCGCGCCAGTTCATGGGGAAATTGCGCAAACCCGAGTGCGACTTCATTCGCGGTCTGCCGCCGGCCATAGCCATAGAGCAGAAGGTCAACACGCGCAATCCGCGCTCCACCGTCGGCACCTCGACGGAAATATACGACTATATGCGCATGCTCTTCGGACGCATAGGCCGCACGTACTCGCCAGTGTCCGGACAGGAGGTGAAGAAGCACACCGTCGAGGACGTCCTCGACATGGCGCGCTCCTATCCCGAAGGCTGCCGCGCCGCCGTCACAGCTCCCATCCGCCTGCCCGAAGGACGCTCCCTCGCCGCTCAGCTCGATATCTATGCCAAGGAAGGATATACCCGTGTAGTGACGGCCGACAACTCCTTCACCGACATCTCGGGCTTCAGCGACGAATCCGCCGCAGAGCTGCCATCGCTGCTGATCGACCGCCTGGTCATACGCCATGAAGGCGACGAACTCTCGCGACTGGCCGAATCCGCCGAGACGGCTTTCTTCGAGGGTCACGACGAGTGCACGCTCATAGTGTGGGACACTGACGGCACGGCTCACCGCCACGTATTCTCCAAGCGCTACGAGGCCGACGGCATGACTTTCGCCGAAGTGACTGACAGCATGTTCAACTTCAACAATCCGCTCGGAGCCTGCCCCGAGTGCGAGGGCTTCGGCAAGACCCTGAGCATATCCGAAGAACTTGTGGTGCCCAATCCTGCGCTTTCGCTCTTCGACGACGCCGTGGCAGCATGGCGCGGTCCGAGTTCGCGCAAATGGAAGGAAGCCTTCATCCACGCTGCCGGCGACCGCTTCCCCATCCACACGCCCTACTTCAAGCTCACCGACGATCAGCGGCGCTTTCTCTGGGACGGCGACGGCGCCAAGGTGCGTGGCATCAACGCATATTTCGACGAACTCTACGCCAAGCGCGCGCAGATAGAATACCGATCCCTCCTGGCCCACTACCGTGGCAAGACCACCTGCCGGGCCTGCCGGGGGTCGCGCCTGCGCCCCGAGGCATCGTACGTCAAGGTCGGAGGCGCCACCATCAGCGAACTCGTGCGCATGCCCGTCGACAAACTCCTGCGCTGGTTCGGCGACCTGCGGCTCGACGAGCACGACTCTGCCATAGCGTCGCGACTGCTGCTGGAAATCACGCGACGCCTCACCTTCCTGGTCGAGGTCGGCCTCAGCTATCTCACCCTCGACCGCCTGAGCAACTCCCTCTCCGGCGGCGAGAGCCAGCGCATCAATCTGGCCACATCACTGGGCAGCAGCCTCGTAGGCTCACTCTACATCCTCGACGAGCCGTCCATCGGCCTGCACTCACGCGACACCGAGCGCCTCATCGCCGTGCTGCGCAAGCTCCAGCGCCTGGGCAACACCGTCGTGGTCGTGGAGCATGACGAGGACATCATACGCGCCGCCGACCGCATCATCGACGTCGGCCCTGCCGCCGGAACGGGCGGCGGCAACATCGTGTTCCAGGGCACTCCGCGCGACCTCGAAGGCTGCGAAGGCAGCTACACCATGCAGTACCTGACCGGCGCCATGAAGATACCCGTGCCGGCACAGCGCCGCAAGTGGCGCGACTACATCCGCGTGTCCGACGCCGTGGAGCACAATCTGAAGGACATCTCCGTCGACTTCCCCCTCGGCGTGATGACCTGCGTGACGGGCGTGAGCGGTTCGGGCAAGTCGACCCTCGTGCGCGACATCTTCTACCGCTCGCTGGCACGCATCTACACCGGCGAGGGCGACGCACCGGGCCGTTCGGGCGGACTCTCGGGCGACATCAAGCGCGCACAGGGCGTCATCTTCGTCGACCAGAACCCCATCGGACGGTCGACCCGCTCCAATCCCGCCACCTACCTCAAGGCCTACGACGAGATACGCCAGCTAATGGCCGCCCAGCAGGCTGCCAAGCAGCTCGACATCCCGGCAGGATACTTCTCCTTCAACGCCGAGGGCGGCCGCTGCGAGGCGTGCAAGGGCGAAGGCCACATCACCATCGAGATGCAGTTCCTCGCCGACGTCACCATCGAGTGCGAGGAGTGCCACGGAAAGCGCTTCAAGCGCGACGTGCTCGAAGTGAAGTATCATGACAGGAATATCTTCGACATACTGGAGATGACCGTCGACGAGGCCATAGACTTCTTCAGTCAGACCGACGCCCCGACGGAGCGCCGCATCGTGCAGCGCCTCAAGCCTCTGCACGACGTCGGACTGGGCTATATCCGCCTGGGACAGTCCTCCTCCACCCTCTCCGGCGGCGAGAACCAGCGCGTCAAACTCGCCTACTATCTATCGCAGGGCGACTCCGCTCCGCGCATCTTCATCTTCGACGAGCCCACCACCGGTCTCCACTTCCACGACATCAACCTGCTGCTCAAAGCCTTCAACGACCTCATAGCACTCGGCCACACACTGGTCATCGTCGAGCACAATCTTGACGTGGTCAAGTGCGCCGACCATGTCATAGACCTCGGGCCCGAAGGAGGCGAGGCCGGAGGACAGCTTGTGGCGGCAGGAACGCCCGAGGAGGTTGCGGCCGACCCTGCGAGCGTCACCGGACGTTATCTTGCGAAATTACTGTGATCTGCCTTTAGCGGCTAATTCTTCCTGGAGAAACGGCGGTATGCGGCGGCCATACGCGTGTGATATCCGCGGGCGGCATACGACGGACCGTTGTAGATTCGGGCGAAGGCCGCCCAGTTCTTGGCCTTGAGATGCTTCACAAGACCCGTGTTGGTCATGTAGTCGGCGAACAGACGCAGCTGGTCGTACTCCGACTGACACATCTTGCGCACGAACGCGTCGCGCGACGGTGCGCCCGACAGCTTCCAGTTGAAGCCGCCGATCTGAAACATTCCCCAGAACGTACTCTCTATCGCCGCCACGCTGTCTATGGACATGGCGGCATCGAACCGAGCCTGCTGCGCGGCCTGCTGGCTTCCGTACTTGCTGATGTTCACGGGCTGCAGCGCCGGACTCGACTGGTGCTTCGACAGATTGACGCCACGGCGTGCGGCGGCGCGGCGGAAAAGCGCCAGGTCGAAATTGATGATAGGCTTGCCCTCGGCATGGAAGCCTTTGCGCGTACGCCCGGTCTCTATCTCCACGATGGCCTTGATGGCCGCCGTCTCCACTCCTAAGTCAGCCGCCACCTCGCGGTAGTCGGCTTCGGTGAGCGGACCCGTATGCAGGAACGGATCGGGGATGAACGACGTATGCAGCGTATCGCCCTCTATCACTATGAATGTGCGCCCGAGGCTGTCGGTATCCTCCGCCGGGCGGTAAAATATGAATATGGTGTCGGACGGAAGAGAGGGCTGCAGGCTCCGTGCCACCGTCGGTGCGATGACGGTGGCGCAGAGTGCGGCAAGTATGGTCAGACGCGATTTTCTCACGCCTTGAGGTCTGCTACCTTGGCCAGCGTACGAGTGAGCTGACCGTAGAAGCGTTCAACTGCAGGAATGTGCATGCGTTCGCTGGGTGAGTGAACGTCGCGGAGGGTCGGGCCGAACGACACCATGTCGAGGTGGGGATACTTCTGGAGGAAGAGACCGCATTCGAGGCCGGCATGGATAGCCTTGATGGCCGGTTTGATGCCGTAGAGCTCCTCGTAAGCCTCCGATGCTATGTGCATGATGGGCGAATTCATGTCGGGAGCCCATCCGGGATAGCCGTCGCCGTGGGTCACTTCGGCGCCTGCCAGACGGAAGAGGGCCTCTACCTGATAGGCGATGTCCCACTTGCGTGACTCTACGGACGAACGCTGTGACGTAGTCACGAGGATACCATTGTCGCCCTTCATCTTCACCGACGCGAGGTTGGTCGAGGTCTCCACGAGGCCCTCGAGGTCGCGGCTCATGGAGACGACACCGTGAGGTGCGCTGTACAGCGCCTCGATGAGGTTGCGGGTGGTGTCGGAGTCAACGGCGTACTCGGGACGCTCTGCCGTCTCGAGCTCGAACTTGATGGTAGTCTCCAGCCCGGCGTATTCCTTCTCCACGTCGGCCACGAACTTATTGAACTCCACGCGGACGCTCTCGCGGTTGGCCACATGGACGCCGAACACGGCATGAGCGGCACGCGGGATGGCATTGCGCAGGTTGCCGCCGTCGATTTCGCACAGCGACACCTCGTGCTTCTGACCCAGGGCATAGAGGAAGCGCGCGAGGAGCTTGTTGGCGTTGGCGCGGCCCAGGTGGATGTCGCCGCCCGAGTGGCCGCCGAGGCCGTTCGATATGTCGAACTTGAAGTAGTGGAAGTCGGTCGGAGAGAACGAACGCTTGTAGGTGAACATGCAGGTGGTGTCCACGCCGCCGGCGCAGCCCACGAATATCTCGGCGTCGTCCTCGGAGTCGAGGTTGAGAAGCATAGTGCCCGTTATCATGCCTTCGCCCAGATTGTTGGCACCGGTCAGACCTGTCTCTTCGTCAACAGTGAAGAGAGCCTCTACGGGACCGTGCACGAGGTCCTTGTCGACCATCACGGCCAGCGCTGCGGCCATGCCGATGCCGTTGTCGGCGCCGAGGGTGGTGCCGTCGGCGCGGAGCCATTCACCGTCAACGACGGTTGTGATGGGAGTGTTGTCGAAGTCGAACGACTTGTCATTCGACTCGCACACCATATCCATATGAGCCTGGAGCACGACGGTAGGAGCATTCTCCTTGCCGGGGGTGGCCGGCACGCTCATGGCTACGTTGCCGATTGCGTCGGTCTTGACGGCGATACCGTTTTCAGCGGCGAAATCGAGGAGGAACTTGCGGATTTTCTCTTCCTTCTTCGAAGGACGCGGCACTTGGGTGATGCGGTCGAAAATCGAGAACACAAGAGCCGGTTTGAGATCTTTGATTGTCATCGTGATATTGTATAAAATGAGGGGTGTTGAAGTTCTAATAAAGTTTTAGCCGACAAAAAGAATGTTAAAAACATTAATTATCGCCCCCTAAATTACTAAATAAAATCGACATACACAAAAAGGGGGAACTTTTTTCGCTATATTTGCAACGTCGTTGTGCATCACACTCCGAATGTTGACTTTTATATCTGTCATATTACTCCTTCTGATATGCTTCATCCTCTTAGGGGTGAAAGTGCTCTTCGTCAAGGGCAGCCGCTTCCCCACCGAGCACGGAGCCCACTCGGCCGCATTGCGCCGCAAGGGGGTCGGATGCGCTTCGGGGCTGCATGACACTGATGTCCGACGACGACAAGACCACCGTTGAAACAATTTTATATCTATCCATAATGAAGAAACTGTCAATCACAGTAAAAACACTTTTTGCCTGCTCGATGCTCGCAGCCGTGGCCGCTTGCAACAACACTCCGGCCAATCAGACTGCTGCCTCAGCTCCCGCAGCCGCTACCGACTCTGCGGCCGCTCCCAAGTCTAACATCCGGTTTGTCGATGCCGACTCCATCATAAGCGCTTACACTCTGGCCCAACAGCTCTTCGAGGAGCAGCAGCGCGAAGTCAACAAACTTCAGCAGTGGCACTCATCCAAGCAGCGCGAGCTCCAGACTCTGGCAAACAGCATTACTCAGAAACAGCAGAACAACGTCTACCTCTCACAGGCTTCATACGAATCCGACATGCAGAACTTCCAGAAGAAGGGCGAAGAGGCAGAGCGTCATCTCAATACCCAGCAGCAGCGCCTGGCCACCACAGAGCTGCAGATCCGCGCACGTCTTTCGGACTCCATCACCTCGTACGTGAAGGCATACAACGCCACCCGCGGATATGACGCCATCCTCCTCCGCGAAGCCGGCGTCTACTTCAACCCCGAACTCGACATCACCGCCGAAATCATCGAAGGCCTCAATGCCCGCTTTGCGGCATCATCGCCTGCCAAATAATAAACCGGCCTGAGAATATACAGCGCTGCGGAAGCCTCCCGTGAAGAGACTTCCGCAGCGTTTTTATATCATCATCATACCGGCGTGTCAGAGCGAGAGGACGACGTTGTACTTGCGCAGCAGGAAGGCCGGATGGTACGATTCCTTGGCGAAGCGCAGGCCGGGGTCGCCCGAGTCGTCCTCGCGGTTGATGTACACCAGCTCGGGATGGCGGTCGAGCATGTAGCGCGCGAAGTAGCAGTTGACGGCCTCTCCTGCACCGGAAACGGTGTGGTCCATCTTCTCGACATGCACGATGAGGGTGTCGCCCGACACCTCGCCTATGGTGAAGGCCACTATGCGGCCGCCGGCTCCGCGGAGTACGGCGCCCTCGAAGGGATAGAGGTCATAGTCGCGGAGCACGTCAAGGCAGCGGTCGCGCTCGTATGCCGCCATCTCGGGACTGGCCTTCCCGGTCGGCTCCTCGAGATTGCGGAGGAAGGCTGCGGCCTCTCCGACATTCGCCGGAGTCAGGCTCTCGAGCACCGCGCCGGGATTGTCGGCCTCGAAGCGGTGCACGTGGTTGCGCTTCTTGTTGTATGCCTTACCGGCAAGTCCGGCAAGGTCGGTGGCGCGGTAGATATAGTCGGCCCAGTCGGCAAGCTCGTCGACGCGGATCACTCCGAGAGGCAGAAGTTCGGGCAGACGGTCCTCGGGAACGGCAGATATGAGAAGAGGCTGACCCGTGGCGCGGCAGTGCGCGCGCAGCACATCGACGGCCTCGGCCGCAGATAGGCCGCCTGCCGGAAGGAGGAACGACGGAATCCGCGAGGCGTCCTGCGACAGTCCGCTGATGAAGAGCGTGCCGTCGAGCACCACGGCCTGATAGCGGAAGTAGTCGGCCCACATGAATATGCCGCCTGCGGTGAAGTCGCACGAGCGTGTACCTGCGGCATGAAGCAGCGGCGAGAGACGGCTGACGTCGGCCGCCGTGACGCGTCCGAAGCGCAGCGTGCCGCAGTCCTGCAGGGGAGCCGCGGGCTGACAGCTGAGGCGTGCTTCGGTCTTTCTCAGAGTTCCCATATCATTGTCGGCTGAAGTATTGTCAGTCCAGCTCCACGTGCTCGCCGGGCTTGTGCAGACAGTGCATCGTGGTGCGTGTCATCACATTCTCGGGGAGTCCGTAGGCACTGAAGTCGCAGGCGGTCTCGTACGAGCCCTTGAAGTGCATCGGGAAAAAATCGGCTACTTTGATTGTTGACAGGAACTGCACGGCTCCTGCGGCACAGTGCTCGCCCAGACGCGTGTCGACGGGGAAGAAGGCCACGTCGAAGTCGCGGTAGACCATGGCTATGCGGTCGACCTGGACGGTGAACTGCTCCTGAGCCTTCTGTACCTCGCGCTCGGTGCTTTCGGCATCCCAGTGCCAGTTGTTGAGGTCGCCGGCATGGAAGATGCGGAATCCGTCTGCCAAAGTGACGGCATAGCTCACTCCGGCGTCGGTGGAGCCGAAGGCGTGTACGCACACATCGTCGGGCAGACCTTCCACCACATCGACTGCGTGCATCCACGCTATGGCTTCGTCGGTGTGCACGTCGCGTGCCGGGATGTCGTCTGACAGCACGTAGACGCGCTTGTGGTTCTGCGCAAGATGGAAAATCTCAGGATTGTAGTGGTCGGGGTGATGGTGTGTCACGAAGAATATCACCGGCTTGTCGGGATGATGCTCGAGAGCCTTCACCACTGCGTGGGCCGGATCGTGATAGTAGTCGAATACGAGGAAAACCTTGGGAAATTCTACAAGAAATCCCGAATTGTCGAGGAATGTAACTTTAGCGCTCATCTTGAGAGTTATTTGGAATGAAGACCTGCTCACCGTCGAAGGCTATGCTCACTCCCTGCGGCAGAGTCGGGTCCACTTCGGCGTGGAGTCCCATCTGATGGCTCAGGTGTGTGAGATATGCCCGGCGGGGCTGTATCATCTCTATAACGCTCAAGGCTTCGGTAAGGTTCTGGTGTGAGGGGTGTGAAGTCAGCCGGAGGGCATTGATGACGAGGGTGTCGATGCCGCGCAGCCTCTCCACGGTCTCGCCGGGCACAACGGAGGCGTCGGTGATGTACCCCAGCGGCCCGATGCGGTAGCCGAGGATGGGGAGCTGCCCGTGCATGATGTCGAGCGCCTCGACTTCTATCGGACGTCCGGCCGCGTCTGTGCCCACGCTGAATACGTCGCCGGGCATGACCTCGACGAGGTCGAACTGCGGCACGCCCGGATAAGGATGCTCGGTGAAGCAGTACGGCACACGTGCCTGGAGGTCGCGCGCCACATCGGGGCTGCAGCAGAGGGGGAAGTGTGCGTTCTCGGCGGCATAGGCGTAGGGCCTGAGGTCGTCGACGCCGCCCACATGGTCGTAGTGGCTGTGGGTGAGCAGTCCGCACATGAGGTCGGGACAGCCCTGACGGAGCAGCTGCTCGCGGAAGTCGGGGCCGCAGTCGATGAGGATGGCGGGAGTGGCGTCGTCGACCTGCACCAGAGCCGAGCAGCGGAGGCGCCGGTCGCGCGGATCGGCGGAGGTACACACCGTACAGGAGCACCGCATCTGCGGCACTCCTGTCGATGTTCCGGTTCCGAGAAATGTCAGTTTCATCACAGAGCCTTATCCCATGATGAGCATGGCGTCGCCGTAGCAGCCGAAGCGGTAGCCCTCCTTGACGGCCTCGTTGTAGGCTTCCATGACGAGTTCGTATCCGCCGAAAGCGGCCACCATCATCAGCATGGTGGAGTACGGCATATGGAAGTTGGTGATGAGGTCGTTGGCCACGGCGAAGTCATAGGGCGGGAAGATGAACTTGTTGGTCCATCCGTCATAGGTCTTGAGGTGTCCGCCCATGCTTTCGGCCGTGGACATGGCGCGGAGCACCGATGTGCCGACAGCCACCACTCGGTGGTTCTCGTCGTGGGCGCGGTTGACGGTCTCGACCAGCTCGGGCGACACAATCATCTGCTCGGAGTCCATGCGGTGCTTGGTGAGGTCCTCGACGTCGATTTCGCGGAACGCGCCGAGACCGTTGTGGACGGTGATGAATGCCTTCTTCACACCCTTGATCTGAAGACGGGTGAGGAGTCCGCGCGAGAAGTGGAGTCCGGCGGCAGGAGCCACCACGGCGCCTTCCTTCTCGGCGAAGATGCACTGGTAGTCGGTGGCGTCGCGCGCTTCGGGCTCGCGGTCGATGTAAGGAGGGAGCGGAGTCATGCCCAGAGCGAAGAGATCGCGCTTGAATTGGTCATGCGGTCCGTCGTAGAGGAAGCGCAGCGTGCGGCCGCGCGAAGTGGTGTTGTCGATGACTTCGGCCACCATCGAGTCGTCGTCGCCGAAGTAGAGTTTGTTGCCTATGCGGATTTTGCGCGCAGGCTCGACAAGGACATCCCAGAGTTTGTTGTCGGCGTTGAGCTCACGAAGGAGAAATACTTCAATCCGGGCTCCCGTCTTTTCCTTGTTGCCGTACAGCAGAGCCGGGAACACGAGCGTGTCGTTGAACACCATCACATCGCCGTCGTCGTAGCAGTCGAGGATGTCACGGAAGATGTGGTGGGTGATGACGCCCGTGCGGCGGTTCACCACCATCAGGCGTGCTTCGTCACGTTCGGGCACCGGATGTGAGGCTATCAATTCGTCAGGGAGATTGAACTTGAACTGTGAGAGCTTCATATATCGTTTATTGTATGTGTTTTATCGTTATTTCTATTCTAAAGTTGAAGTCAGTTCGACCGTCTTGATGAGTTCGGCTGCATCAGACACCGAAAGGCATCGGTCTACGGTGACATCTCCCACGCGTGTGCGCCGGAGCGCCGTCAGATGTCCGCCGGAGCCGAGGGACTGCCCGATGTCGCGCGCCAGAGCGCGGATATAGGTGCCCTTGCTGCACACCACGCGGACGGTGATGCTCCCGGGCGCGTAGTCGAGCAGCTCCATCTCGTCGATGACGAGAATCTTGGGCTTCAGCTCCACTTCCTGACCCTTGCGCGCAAGGTCGTAGGCGCGCTGGCCCTCGATCTTGCAGGCCGAGAAGGCCGGCGGTATCTGCTCGATGCGTCCGGTGAACTTCTTCAGCGTCTCCTCCACCAGTTCACGGGTGATGTGGCCGGTGGGATAGGTGGCGTCAATCTCCGTCTCCAGGTCGAACGACGGCGTGGTGGCGCCCAGCGCTATGGTGGCCACGTACTCCTTGACGCCTGCCTGCAGCTCCTCGATGCGCTTGGTGGCGCGGCCCGTGCAGAGTATCATCACTCCTGTAGCCAGTGGGTCGAGCGTGCCGGCGTGACCCACTTTGATTTTCTTGAAGCCGAGGCGTCGCGAGAGAGCGCCGCGAAGGCGCTTGACGGCGTCGAACGATGTCCAGCCCAGCGGCTTGTCTATATACAGTATTTCGCCTGCTATGAAATCCATCCTGCGTAACCGTATCAGCTGAGAAGGCAGATTATACCGACGATGAGGCAGTACACGGCGAACCATATCAGCTTGCCTTTCTTCACGATCGACAGCATCCACTTGCAGGCCAGACAGCCCACGATGAACGATGCGAGGAATCCCACCATGATGGGCACGAAGCCTATGGCCTGCTCTCCGGCAGCCTCGAGACCGAGCATGTCCTTGATGTCAAGCAGGGCTTCGCCGAGGATAGGTATGACAACCATGAAGAACGAGAACTGAGCCACCTGCTCGCGCTTGTCGCCGATGAGGATACCCGTGGCGATGGTCGTGCCCGAGCGCGAAAGTCCCGGCAGCACCGCCACGGCCTGCGAGCAGCCTATGATGAAGGCATCGAGGAAGGTGATGTCGCGCGGCGTGTAGACCTTGCCGGTCAGACGGTCGTGCTCAAGCGGACGCGTACGGAAGAAGTACGAGAACGACAGCAGAAGTGCCGTCACCAGAAGGCAGCAGCCCACCAGCGTCAGGTCCTGGCCGAAGAAACTCTCTATGGTGTCCTTGAAGAAGACGCCGACGATGGCCACGGGGATGCACGACACAAGTATCTTGCAGACATACATGAAGTTGCTGTCCATTCTGAATGTGAAGAACGACTTGCACAGCGGCACGAATTCCTTCCACAGCACCACGATGGTACTGAGCACGGTGGCCACATGAAGCGTAACGTCGAACTGCAGACTGTCGGCGCCGGAGAGGTCAAGGCCGAGAATCTCGCGGAATATCTCAAGGTGTCCCGACGAGCTGATAGGAAGATATTCGGCAAGTCCCTGGACGATGCCGAGAATAAGGGCGTCAAGCGTATCCATCAGTCACACTGTTTTTTACGGGGTTTTAGCATTATAGCGCCGGCCATGGCCACGAATCCGAGGAAGGCCACGCACGGACCCACCACGATGCGGCGGGTGCTGAATATGTCGGGATTGAATTCGTCGGCCGAGCTGCTTCCGCCGAGCATCAGCAGGAATCCGAGCACTATCACGGCTCCGGCCACGGCCATGGCCGTGAAATTGATGCGGCCAAGAGGCATAGGCTCTTTTTCCTTGTAGTTTTCTTGATTGTCTGTCATTGTATTATAAACCTGTTTTTTTACCTTATTCTGTCACTTCAGGAACATCTCGTCGTACGACGCCTTCAGATAGCGGTTGGTGGCGAAAGCCGCCGTGGTGACGCAGATGAACATGCCCAGCAGCACCACGCCCGCACCGATGACGGCCACCGCTGTCCACGGCAGCGCATCGGCCAGCCCGGCATCAGCCGACACCGCCCAGAAGCGTGCGCCGACAAGCGCTCCGGCAGCCAGCACGCCTGCGATGAGTCCGTTGACAAGGCCGGCGCGGAGGAATGGCCTGCGGATGAATGCTCCGGTGGCGCCGACGAGCTTCATCGTGTGGATGACGAAGCGCCGGCCGTATATCGAGAGACTTATAGTATTGTTTATCAGGACCACCGACACTACCAGAAGCACCAGTGCCACCACGGCCATCACGGCGCTGACACGGCGCAAGGTGCTGTCGACGCCTTCGATGACGGCGCTCTCGGTGACAATCTCCGAGACGCCCGGACGCGAGGCATAGCGTGCGGTGAGCACGGCCATGCTGTCGGTGCGAGCGTAGAGCGGCTTCACCCTGACATCGAACTCGGCGGCATAAGGATTGCCACCGTCGAGGAGTGCGGCTATGTCCTCGCCGAGCAGTTCGCTTTCCTGTGCCAGGATATCCTCGGCCGATGAGAAGGTGAGACGCTCGACAGCGGCGTCGGCCATCAGGGCACGCTTGAGGGCATTGGTATCGTCGGGCGTACACTCGCGCTCCATCTTGACGGTGAAGCCGAGGTTGCGCCTGACATTGTCGGTGAGATTGCGGCCGGCGACAAACATCAGTCCGGCCAGACCGAGCAGCACGAGCACAAGCGCAACACTTATCAGCGAAGTGATGCGCGAACCGAATGTCGATATGCGTCTTGACCGTTTTTCTGTCATTATGCCTTGATGAGGCTTGCCACAAGAGCATTGCAAACCTAAATTCCTGCAAAATTAACAAATTGCGAACGGTTTGTCAAGACTTTTTTTCACCTTTTTCCCCGATTCGGAAAAAAAAGTGAAAAAATTCACTTTTGCGCGCTATATCCGCATGCGCGACCGATTTTTTCAGTACATTTGCAGGAGATATATCTACTGATGGACCGACAACAATCCACATACTCCGAGGGCGGCCCGCGCCCCTACACATTCGACCGTGTCGTGAGGATTCTCATCACCGTGGCCACCATAGCCGCCGCGGTGTGGCTTGTCGACATATTGCGATCCGTGCTCCTGCCATTCCTGGTGGCGTGGCTCATCGCCTACCTGCTCGAGCCCTTCGTGCAGTACAACCGCCGTCTGCTCCGCATCCGCGGACGCTGGCCGGCCATACTGATGACGCTCTTCGAGTGCCTGCTCATCCTGACGGCCATCGCCATATTCATCGTGCCGTCGGTCATCAACGAGATACACCGCGTGGCCGTCATCTTCAACCGCTACATCGAGTCGGCCTCTGCCTCGGCCCTCATGCCCGGATGGCTGACGGACTACATCAGCGAGCGCATCGACTTCGCCTCGATAGCCGGAAGCCTCACGCGGCAGGACATCGAGTCGCTCTTCAACGCCGCCGGGTCGGTGCTCTCGAGCGGCTACGACATAGTCATGGCCGTGGTCGACTGGTTCCTCGTCCTGCTCTACGTGGTGTTCATCATGGCCGACTACGAGCGCCTGCTTTCGGGCTTCCGCCGCGTGGTGCCGCCCAAATACCGCCGCACGGTCTTCTCCGTCGGCCACGACGTGAAGACGTCCATGAACCACTACTTCCGCGGACAGGCTCTCGTGGCCCTGTGCGTGGGCATTCTCTTCTGCATCGGCTTCCTCATCATAGGCATGCCCATGCCCATCGTGATGGGCCTCTTCATCGGCGTGCTCAACATGGTGCCCTACCTCCAGCTCATATCGCTCGTCCCCACCACCCTGCTCTGCTTCGTCTACTCGGTCGACGTAGGGTCGAGCTTCTGGCAGCTGTGGTGCGCCGCCATGCTCGTCTACATAGTCGTGCAGTGCATCCAGGACCTCTTCCTCACCCCGAAAATCATGGGCAAGGCCATGGGCCTCAATCCTGCGCTGATACTCCTGTCGCTCTCGGTGTGGGGCACGCTGATGGGATTCATAGGACTCATCATAGCCCTGCCGCTCACCACCCTCCTGCTGTCCTACTACGAGCACTACATCCGCAGCCATGAGGACGGCTCATCACCGGAACAACGGCGCGAACAGGCCGAAGCCGTCGAAGACATCACAGAATCACCCCTCAAATAGAACCCCTTATGCGCAAATCACGTATCATACGCCTGTGTGCGGCACTCGTCGCGCTGGCCGCAGCCGGAGCGTGGGCAGTGTGGTCATACTGCCACGCGGAGTACAGCTACGAAGCCACACGGGTCGAAATCCCCGAAGGCACACAGGCCGACAGTATACCCGTCATCATGCGCGGCGCGCTGGGCAACTCCTTCGGCGGCCGCACGGCTCTGCTGTGGAGGTATCTCGGCGGCAATCCCGCCACCTCGCACGGCTCCTATGCCGTCGAACCCGGCGACAAGGTCATCAACGTGGCCAACCGCATAGCCAAAGGCCGGCAGACGCCCGTCAGATTCACATTCAACAACCTCCGCCGCTTCTCCGACCTGGCTGCGCGCGCAGGCCGCATCATGGAGTTCGACTCGGCAGCTTTCATGGCCGCCGCCGACTCGATACTCGCGCCCGAAGGATTCAGCCCCGGGCAATACTCAGCCGCAGTCCTGCCCGACACATATGAATTCTTCTGGACGGCCTCGCCGCAGTACGTTCTCGGCCGCATCTACGAGCACCGCAAGGCCTTCTGGACTCCTGAGCGCGAGGCCAAGGCCAAGTCACTGGGGCTAACGCCGGCAGAAGTGCACACCGTGGCGTCGATAGTCGAGGAAGAAACGGCCAACCGCGAGGAGCGGCCCGTCATAGCGCGCCTCTACCTCAACCGTCTCTACAAGGACATGATGCTTCAGGCCGACCCGACAGTGAAATTCGCCCTCGGAGACTTCTCACTCCGCCGCATCACGGCAGCGCATACCACCGTTGATTCCCCCTACAACACCTACCGCGTCACCGGTCTTCCCCCGGGTCCCATCCGCATAGCCGAAGCCGCCACCATCGACGGCGTCCTTGACGCCCCCGAGCACGAATGGCTCTATATGTGCGCCAACAGCGACTTCTCAGGCACCCACGTATTCGCCAAAGACTACGCACGCCACCGCATCAATGCCGCCCGCTATCACCGTGCGCTGAACGCACGCGGCATCAAGTGAGCGGCATCGGCGGCAGCCGTCAGTGACCTGTCACCATGTCACGGCCTCGCCGAGAATGGTTCCGTCCGCGGCGTCATCGGCGACGAACGTATCGCCGCAGTACTGCACGCAGAGCATCACCAGAGGTTCTGTGCCGCTGTTGCGCACCGAACGACGCCCGTCGGGGGCGACACGCACCACCGAACCTTCCTCAACGGAAAACACCTCACCGTCGACCTGGAATTCACCGCGGCCCTTGAGGAAGAAATACAGCTCCTCGTGCGTCTTGTGCGTATGCAGGAATCCCGTCTCCTGACCCGGAGCAAAGACCTGGAACGAGAATTCGCCTCCGGTCGCTCCGACAGCCTGACCGCCGAACACCTTTCCGGGGATTTTGAGCTCAGGCCCGAGTTCAAGCACGTAGTCCCTGATGCCGTCGAGAGGGCCGAATGCGGCGGCACTGAAAGCGGCGCCTTTTCTGATTGTCTGAATCTGTTTCATATCAGTATTTTTCGTTTAGAATACATTTCAATCTCACCGCTGCGGAGCAGGTATGGCTCCGAGCTGCACGAGCATCGAGAACAGATCAGGCAGTCCGTGCTCACGGATAATCCGGCCGTCCCTAAACTCATAGATATTCATCGCTGTGACGCATACCTGCTTTCCGCTCGCCGGCATCCCCATGAAGGGATTTGTCTGTGTTCCGGTCATCGTGAACCGCACCATCACCCTGTCGCCTTCCGCGATGATTTCCTCGGCTTTCCAGCGCACATCAGGCATAGCTCCGCGCATCATGTCGAGCACAGCCGTATAGCCTTGGAAACCGTGCATCGGTTCCGGAGACGTGGGTGCGTAGAACACCACATCCGGTGCTATAATCGACTGTCCGAGGACTATATCCCCGGAGTTTATGAAGCGGATGAACTTGTCCATCACTTCAAGATTGAGCTTTTTACTTTCCATATCGTCGTACTTTTATCTTTTCCCGCCTGCAAAGTTACAGCACAGCAGCCTATCTGTCAAGAACTTACATTTTCCACCCATAGTAACATTTTTCTCGGTTTTGCTGACTGTCAGGAAGAAAAAAATTCCGTGGCCGTGCAACATTTCCCTCCCGTGCCCGATGGCATGGTAACAGAATATCACTAACTTTGCATTTAAAAGCAGCTTTCAGAAAAAACGACATGAAAAAGAAAGAAGATACAGGCTCCATAATCGAAATATGCCCGGTCAGAAACGTCATCGCACGCTTCGGCAACAAATGGGCATTGCTCACCGTCCTCATAATCGGCGAACAGCAGGTCGTACGCTTCAACGAACTGAACCGGCTCATACCCGACGTATCCTCAAGAGTGCTCTCTTCCACCCTACGCACCCTCGAAGCCGACGGTTTCGTCAGCCGCAAAATCTATCCCGAAGTTCCTCCGAAAGTCGAATACCGCCTCACCGAGACAGGCGAATCGCTCCTCCCCCTCATACGCCAGCTCACCGAGTGGGCGCAGACCAATATGAAAAAAGTCATGGACCACCGCCGGAAATACGAAGCCGGCGAGGCATGAGGCAGCGATATCAGTGATGTACGGACATGCCTTTGGC
>DLAL01000071.1:0-46494 GCA_002493945.1 Porphyromonadaceae bacterium UBA7048 | reverse complement strand
GCCAAAGGCATGTCCGTACATCACAGAACGTTATGAGAGATATATTCGTGTTAGATAGGTGTGCGAAACAAGTACGGACATGCCTTTGGCATGTAGACTCGAAAACCATCTACGGCATAGCGCTACGCAGTCGGATTCTGACTGTCCTCCGACTCCGAAATAGCAGAAGAAGCGGTTTGAGAGGATGGCTGCTGAGCTGCATCACTGACATCGTCATCATTTTCATACTTGATGTTTATGACAATCTTTGAAATCCCCTGCAGGAACTCGTCCTCATCATCCTTTGGGGTGGGAGGCGTCGACATAAATAGCCCTATACAGGCTAAAATTCCAACTGTCACTATAGCTATTCCAAGGCCCCAGACCAGAACTTGACAGAGAAAATCAAAAATGGCGTCCATAACAGTGTTTCTTTTTATTTTCCGCAAATATAACAAATAATTCTAAACAAAAGAACGTTTCATGGCTAAAAATCCTACCATATCGCTTTCATTTCAACTACAACACAATCAGAACGCTCCGAGACGCCTATCTGGATGCACTCGTCTGACACCGCGTCGCACTCCGATTATTCATCCGGCATCACCCAACTGATTGCAGAGGGAAGATTATACTCATCACCCAACGCGGCATTTACCCAGCGGTAACAGTCGCAAATGCTGTCGCGGAGGAACGTCTCGTTGCAAGGCCGCACGGCTCTGACCTTGCCATACAGCTTGTGATTAAACTTATAGATATAGCCCACGAAAGGCAACGGCTGTGAGGCACACCACACCCTGAACGCATCCGAGTCACGATCGGAAAGACATCCCACTACACGGCCATATGAATTGTACACCGTCGCTGGCCTGCCGGGCACAATCCACCCCGAGAACATGCCCTCATTATAATAGAACGAGGCATAGTGCCGCACCGTAGCCATATCGAATTCGCATATGTCATTTTTCGGGTTGCCCGGACGGTTCAGCATCATATACTGAGGCTCCGTACACACAATCATCTTCGCAGTCCGCCGGTTCCCCCTCCTTTCTTTCATATCTGTAATAAACCAATTGACATAGAGCACCACCGGGAAGGTCCACAGCACCAGACAGATAGTCAGAAAATGTTTAAGCAACGAATTCTCTTTGGCCGAATCCTCTTTCTTCCTGTGTTCTATCTTTTCAAAAGGGCCATACTTCAGGGCGTTCTCCTTTGCATACAGGTCGCCGAGTTCAAACATCCGCTCAGGCTCTTTGAAGATATTCGTATTCTCTTTGTAGAACTCCAGAGCGGTCTTCATATCGTCATTCTTTTGCCAAAAAGAAGACCGCGATGCCCACCGCCAGATATAATCCTGCATGAGTTTCGCATCAAGTGGCCTGACAAGCCCTTCCTCACTGAAAACATTTATAAGGTACTGATGACGCTTCATCTCCGCCGTCGGAAACTGCGACGCCATCCGCCCCTCTAATGCCGGCCCGACACCGGCACTCACCAACGCTTGCAGCACAGCATCCGAATCAGTTTTAGCCTCAAAAAGCTCCGTATAGAATTTCTGCCGGTTCCCGGTGACGCAGTCCTCAATCACTAAATAATAATAGTTTACCGCCGGAACCTTCTTGTCAAAGCACCCTAAACGGAAAAGCCACGCGACCACTGTCAGCACGACAACGACGAATAACGTCCATTTGCTTCTCAGCATATCATCCACCAAATTGTGCAGCTTGACTGAGCGCCTATTACGAGCGCGAGGTCCGGTCTGTCCGCCCCCCCTTCCTTTCTGAGCTCCGGAAAAGCAAGGCCTAACGCAGCACTAAATGCACCTATGCAGAGTACAATAAAACCTATTCCGAGCCCGTAGCCAATTATAGCACCAATAATGTCAGAAAGAGTATTCATAGTCCCGAGTTTTCAGTTTCTGCAAATATAATAAAAAACTAAACAAACGAACGTTTCATAACCAAAATACCGCCACATAGCTTTCATTCAAGCCGCGAAGCAATCAGAACGCTCCGAAATCAGCGCAAACACCAACAGTGTCATCAAGTGCTTTCTATTCATATATCGAGAGATTTAAGGTTGGGGAGAAATCATTACATAGTCAATATCATACAGGCGTGGCCGTCTTTAACCCGAATAAGCTAAAGACGGCCACACTCCGTGCGCATGAAGGGACTCGAACCCCCACGTCCTGAGACATCAGATCCTAAGTCTGACGCGGCTACCATTACGCCACATGCGCTGATTCGGTCACAAAGGTACGTTTTTTTTCGGCTCAGTCCAAATTTTTCTTTCCGCCACGGGGTCAGTCATCGCAGTAGTGGCGGAGCACGCGACGATAGGAGTTGAATATCTTGCTCTTAGACACGAAGCCTACGTAGCGGCCGTTCTCGACCACCGGAAGGTTCCACGCGCCGGTGTCGTCAAAGGTCTTCATGACCTTATCCATGCTCTCCCCTATCTCGATTTTGGCCGGAGGGATGGACATGAAGGTGCTCACGCGCATACGCCGGTAGAGGTCGGGGCGGAACATGATGTTGCGTATTTCGTCAAGGAGGACCACGCCTATGAGCTCGCGGTTCTCGTTCAGCACGGGGAAGAGGTTGCGCTTGCTCTTGGCTATGGTGTCGACCATGTCCTTGAGAGTCATCTCGGGATAGACGGGGAGGAAGTCGGTCTCGATGACATTGTTGATTTTCAGGAGGGTGAGCACGGCCTGGTCCTTCTGATGGGTGAGGAGCTCGCCGCGCTTGGCCAGTCGCATGGTGTAGATGGAGTACGGCTCGAATATCTTGATGGTGCCGTACGATATGGTGCTCACTATCAGCAGCGGCAGGAAGAGCTCGTAGCCGCCGGTAAGCTCGGCCGTGAGGAAGATGGCCATCAGCGGAGCGTGCATGACGCCGCTCATCACACCGGCCATGCCTATGAGGGCGAAGTTCTTGGTCGACAGTTCGATGAATCCCAGATGGTTGATGATGAAGGCGAAGAGGAAGCCTGTCATACACCCCACGTAGAGCGAGGGGGCGAAGGTGCCGCCCACACCGCCGGCGCCGTTGGTTGACGAGGTGGCGAAGGCTTTGGTGAGGATGATAAGTCCGATGAACACAGCCAGGAACCACACGGAGTTGCGGTCGCTGTAGAAGAGCGAGCCGTTCACTATCGACGACGTATCGCCTCCGAGCAGCCCCTCGATGGCGCCGTAGCCTTCGCCGTAGAGAGGGGGAAAGACGAATACGAGGCCCGACAGAATGCAGCAGCCCGTCAGCGTCTTGAGCCACGGGTTCTTGAAGCGGCCGAAGAAGTTCTCCATCATGTTCATCACCCGGGTGAAATAGAGCGAGGCGAAGCCGCTGACCACCCCTAAGAGTATCACGTAGGGAATACGCGAGGTGTAGAAGCCCTCGGTCTGGGCGAAGAAGAACTCGAACTCGTAGCCCGTGTAGACATATGCTATGGTAGTGCTGGTGATGGAGGCTATCAGAAGCGGCATGACCGACACGGTGGTGAGGTCGAGCATGAGCACCTCGAGGGTGAAAAGCATACCGGCGATAGGTGCCTTGAAGATACCGGCGATACCTGCGGCGGCTCCGCAGCCCACGAGTATCATCAGGATGCGCGGCGACATGCGGAACACTCGCCCGAGGTTCGAGCCTATAGCCGCGCCCGTGTAGACGATAGGACCCTCGGCACCGACCGAACCGCCGAAGCCGATGGTGACCGACGAGCCGATGACCGACGTGTAGATGTTGTGCCGCTTCAGGCGGCTCTTGTTCTGCGATATGGCGTAGAGCACGCGCGTGACGCCATGGCTGATATTGTCGCGCACCACGTAGCGCACATACAGCGCCGTCAGCACTATGCCGACAGCCGGGAGGAGGATGTAGATGTAGTTGCCCGACTCGAGATTGATGCCTGCCGTGAGCACCTCGGAGATGTAGTGGATGAGGAACTTGAGCACCAGAGCCGCCAGGCCGCTGAAGATGCCGACCAGGAAGGCCAGCAGGAGGACGAAGTTCTTCTCCTTGATGTGGTGTTCGCGCCACCGGAGGAAGGCGAAGAACCAGCCGCTGAAACGGCTCTGCGGCTTCTCGCGGCTGTCGGGGGCAGCAGCCTGCGCTTGTATTGATGTATTGTCAGACGACGTCGACATAGCGTATGATTGATCCTTAGAAATTAACAAAACTGGCGGCTCACTTGCCGAGACCGTTCAGCACGGTGTTCACCGAATGGAAGAGTATCTTCAGGTCCGTGCCCAGCGACACGTTCTCGAGGTAGAGTATATCGTAGTACAGACGTCCCATCATCTCCTCGACCGAGGAGGCATAGCCGTATCTGACCATGCCCCAAGAGGTGATGCCGGGGCGCACCTGATGGATAAGGCTGCACGCGGGATGGCGCTCAAGTATCTGCCGGAGATAGAACTCGCGCTCGGGGCGCGGCCCGACGATGGACATCTCGCCTTTGAGGACATTCCAGAACTGCGGCAGCTCGTCCAGACGGTATTTGCGCAGGAAGTGTCCCACCCGGGTGATGCGCGGGTCGTTCTCGCTCGACAGGGCCGGACCGGCGGCTTCGGCATCGACACGCATGGAGCGGAACTTGATGATTCTGAACGGCTTCTTGTGGTAGCCGATGCGCTCCTGACGGTAGAAAACGGGGCCTCGAGAGTCGAGCCGCACCACCAGCGCCAGCACGAGATAGACGGGCATCAGCGCCACAAGGGCCACGGCCGACACGGCGATGTCGCCGAGGCGCTTGCAGTTGAGCGCGGCAGGCGATATGTGGGCGTTGGTGATGTCGACAAGGGGCTCATTGGTCACCGACGATATGCGCGGACGCGACAGTATCATGCTGTGCATGTCGGGGGTGATGAAGAGCGGTATGTCGAGGCGGTAGAGGCGGTTGATGATTTCGCCCGTACCGTATATCCCGGCACTGTCAAGGACTATTATGGCCCTGATGCCGAGCGAGCGGCACAGGTCGGGAATCTCGGACTCGGCATGCACGGGCAGCCCGGCGAAGGTGCGCACACCCGTCCCTGAGGTGTCGATGCAGGCCACGGGCTCGAGTCCCGTATTGCAGCGCGAAGCCCTGATTTTCTCCACTTTCTCAAGCTGCGTGTCGCTGACGCCCACCAGCAGTGCCGGGATGGAGTCGAAGCCACGGCGCACACGCCGCGCACGCAGTCCGGTGATGATGAGGCGCATCACCGCCACGGGCACGAAGAACGACAGCAACAGCATGAGCATCAGCTCGTAGGCCGTGGCGCGCTCGGGGATAGGATCGTTGACAAGCACGATGACGTAGATGCCTATCATGGATATGAGCGACACGGTGAACGTGTTGATGAGCTCGTCAAGACGCGAGCGGTACATGGTGTTCGAGCGGTTGTAGGCGCCCGATATGGCGTAGAGCACTATGATGGCCGGCGGCACGACAAGCTGCTCGATGACCAGTGTGCGGCTCAGCAGGAATGACGCCAGCGACACATGGCTGTCCACCGTCTCCGACGGCAGGGTGTAGTATCGCAGAATGTTGAAACAGAACCAGCCCGTGGCCACCATAAGGAGGTCGGTAGCCACCGAAACTAATCGCCGTTTATTGTGCCGGTCCATTCCGTCAGAATTTTTTTGGATGGGCCGCTCAGGGACGAAGTATCTTGAAGAGGCCGTCTTCCGACAGGCGTATCACCGACGAAGGCACGGCATGGCGTCCGCAGTCATCGCGCCGCGACGTGCACACATAGTCCACGGCATCGACAATCTCCTGCGATATTTCATCGAAGCACGCTGCTGCCGGCTCGCCGCTGATGTTGGCCGACGTCGACACCAGGGGCTTGCGGAAAGCCGAGCACAGGGCGGCGCTGAATTCCTCGGCCGTGACGCGCACTCCGAGCGTGCCGTCCTGGGCGAGCAGTTCGGGCGCGATGCGCGCCATCGGCGCCGGACGGTCGTAGACTATCGTGACGGGCTTCTCCGAGAACTCGATGAGCTGGCAGGCCACTTCGGGGATGCCCTCGACCGTGCGCTCGAGCTGCGCTATGGAACCCACGAGGGTGATGAGGGCCTTGGCGTCGGCGCGGCGCTTGATGTCGAACACACGGCGTACGGCGGCGCTGTCGGTGGCGTCGCATCCTATGCCCCACACCGTGTCGGTCGGGTACAGTATCACGCCTCCGCGGCGCAGCACCTCGACTGCGGCACGTATGTCGGCACGTTGTTCTTCAGTAATCATAGCACCTTGTTTTTAGGCTTCGTGGCCTGAAAATCTTTCAGATAGAACGGCGTCGAGTAGGCCGTGTCGATGAAGTCGCGCCGCGCGTAGGCACGCTCGGCGAGGGCCACCATGTCGACGGCCACGGCATCGACATCAGGCACATACTGCGCCGACGGCGTTGCGGCGAATACTTCCTGAGCCTTCGCCGCTCCCGAGCCGAAGTAAAGTATCGGACGGCCCGTAGCGCGGAGGTCGGCATAGGAGTCTGCGTCGAGGACGAGAGGCTGCGGCGCCATCAGCGGCGTCAGAGCGAAGTCGTAGGCAGCGGTGTAGACCTCCATGCGGCGCGCATCAATCATAGGCACGAATATGGTGTCAGGATCTATGCCGTCCACGGAGAACATCACGCGCGTGGCCAGCAGCTCGAGCGTGTTGATGCCTATCATCGGTATGTCGAGCGCGTACGCCAGCCCCTTGCCTTCGCTCAGGCCTATGCGCAGGCCGGTATAGCTGCCCGGGCCGAGGCTCACGGCCACAGCTTCGAGGCTGATTTCGTGCTCGCGGGCGTGGTCGAGACAGTGCTTGATGAATCCGCTCAGCAGGGCGGCATGATTGCGTCCGTTGAAGTCCTCCCGGTGGGCAAGCACCATACCCTCGGCCGTAAGCGCAGCCGAGCACGTAGCACCCGAAGTCTCTATATTCAGTATAACTGCCATAAAATTCAATCTTTTTACAAAAATAGGAAAAATCGACGATACTGCGAACGTCAGAAGCAAAAAATTTGTAGGGACGGAGAGGACTAACAGACTCGCCAAACAAAAACAGCGGCCCGGAAGGGACCGCTGTTTTGTATCATGGATTCCGCGGGGGGAATCAGAATGCTTTGTTGATGTTGAATTTTGCAAATTCGAGGTCGTTTGCAGCACGCTGAGCCATCGAGGAGTCGAGGCGGATAGCCTGACGGAGGTTGGTGGTCAGCATCGACTCGTTGTTGGTGCGGGCACCGAGGACGGCCATCAGGTAGTAGGTGGTGGCGTCGGGACGGTCGATAGCTGCAAGGGTCGACTTAGCCTTGCTGTAGTCCTTGGTGAGAATCTGGGCGAGAGCGGCGTTGTTGCTCTTGGTGTTGCCGAACGAACGTGCGGCAGCTGCAGCGTCGCCTTTCTTGAGGTAGTAAACGCCGAGGGCTTCGCCGAGTTCGTCGACACCGGCAGCGGAGCCGAAGAGCTGGTTGGCCTTGTCGTAGTTGCCGTCCTTGAGCTCGATGAGACCGAGGTTCATGTTGGCGGCGCCGTTGTTGCCGAGCGAAGCTGCCTTGGCGAAGGAAGCCTTGGCTGCGTCATAGTCGCCGTCGATGTACTGGGCCATACCGAGGTTGTTCCACGTACGGTAGTCGTTGGGATAGAGACGGGCGGCCTTGTCGTAGATGCGGAGCTTGCGGGCGTTGTCGTCGGTGAGGGTTGCGCAGTAGAGGATTTCCTCGACGGTGAGCTTGGAGGGGTCGGTGTCGAAGAGCTGGTTGATTTCCTCGTTGCTCTTGCCGATGACGTTCACGGAAGCCGTGATGCGCGAGTAGCGGAGCTGGGGAAGGATTTCGTCAGCGAGCTGCTCGAATACAGACGACATGTTGCGGATCTCACGTTCGCGCTGTTCGGGGTCCTTGTACATCGAGAGAACGCTCAGGATGAGGTCCTTGTCCTGGATGTTGCTGCGCGAAACGAGCTTCTGGAAGCCTTCCCAGTCCTGTGCGGTGAACTGAGCGGTGAGTTCGCCGAATTCGGTGATTTTGTCCTTCTTGAGCTGCTTGTCGAGATATTCCTTGGTGTTCTTCTCGCGGTTGGCGGCGAGCTTGGTGTTGAGCTCTACGCCACCGTCAGGCGAAGCGTACGACTGGATGTTGATTTCGGCGAGCTCGAGGTTGGGGTTGCCCTGAGTGCGCGCGATTTCCTTCTTCAGTTCGGTCATGGCGTCCGTGTTGAGCTGGTTTGCACGGATGTTGGCCTGATTGATGAGGAACATGATGTCGGCAGCATATTTCTCGTTGATGATGCGCTGGAAAGCGTCCGAGCCGATAGCCGGAGTGACGGTAGCAGCGTCGGCCATGGCTGCGGTAGCGATGACACCGTCGGCCACCTTCACGGCGGGGAGGACATACTGCTTCTTGCCCTGAGTGACGGTGAAGTTCAGCATAAGTTCGCTCTTGGCCATCTCGGGACGGTAAACGAAGTTCACGGGGATGGTCTGTGTCGAGCCGTTCTCATAGGAAATAACGGGGTTGTTGCCACGTACTTTTTCACCCTGGAAAGTGTAAGGCTGCGAAGTAGCTTCGCCACCGGCGTATACGAGGGTGGGAGTTACGGTTACCTCTGCGTTCTTTACAAAGAACTTTGCGGGGATTTTAGCACTGACACGAGCGGGGACATTAACACCTACAACTTCAAGAGGATCGGGGTTAACGCTGAAATAATCAGCGCTGAACTGGCCGAGCTTTTTGCCGCAGGAAGTGAGTGAAAGGGCGATGCCCAAACCCAGCACATAGCATAAATTGCGATTCATTTCTGAAGAAATTTTATTGAGACAAATGTTTGGTGTGCAAAGTTACGATTTTTTTTCGTTTTGACGTACCCTTTAAGTTATTTTTACGTTTATTTCAAAGCCTTTCCCTTGATGTAAACCTGCCGTATCCACGGACTTGTATAGGCATAGGGTATGAACGCCAGCGACGGCACGGGCCGCGTGAGCGTGAACGATGCCTCGCGGCCGGGGGTGACGGCGCCCAGACGGCCGGAGAGGCCGAGGGCGGCGGCGCCGTTCAGCGTGCAGGCCGAGAGGGCTTCGGCGGGTGTGAGACGCATTTTGACGCATCCGAGCGACCACACCATGCGCATGTCGCCCGAGGGCGACGAGCCGGGATTATAGTCGGAGGCCAGGGCCACGGTCAGGCCGGCGTCGACCGACCGGCGTGCCGGCGCATAGGGCATGCCGAGGAAGAATGACGCGCCGGGGAGCATGGTGGCCACTGTGCCGCTGCCGCGGAGCACGTCGATTTCGTCGTCGCCCATGCGCTCGAGATGGTCCACCGACAGCGCTCCGTGGCGCACGCCCGTCTGCACGCCGCCGGAGCAGTCGAGCTCGTTGGCGTGGATTTTGGGGCGCAGTCCGTAGCGCGCCGAAGCCTCGAGGATGCGGCCGGTCTCGTCGACGGTGAAGAATCCGCGGTCACAGAACACGTCGACATAGTCGGCCACGCCTTGAGCGGCCACGGCCGGAAGCATGTCGCGGATGAGCATATCGACATACTCGGACTGCCGTCCGGCATATGCGCGGCCCACTGCATGGGCGCCAAGGAAGGTGATGCGCACCGTGGCCGGAACGGCCTCGCGGATGCGCGCGGCCACGCGGAGCATCTTGAGCTCGTCCTCGACGGTGAGTCCGTAGCCGCTCTTGACCTCGAAGGCCACGGTGCCTTTGGCCATGATTTCGCGCGCACGCTCCATCGACTGCTCGAAGAGGCTGTCCTCGGAGGTGCTGTGCAGCAGGTCGGCCGAATTGAGGATGCCGCCTCCGCGTGCGGCGATTTCCTCGTAGCTCAGTCCCATGATTTTGTCGAGGAACTCGCCGTCGCGTGTGCCTGCGTATATGATATGTGTGTGCGAGTCGCAGAATCCGGGCACGATGTCGCCTCCTGCGGCGTCGGTCACCTCATGTCCGGCGAGCATGTCGGGCGTCAGGACCGACATAGGGCCGAAGGCTCCGATGCTGTCGCCGTCGACACGCAGCCAGGCGTCGTCGATGCCGGCGGCCGAGGTGTCCATGGCGCTTCCGGACAGGCGTGTGACCGTGGCCGGAAGCGTCTGGTGTATGCGGTGAATGTTTACAATGTACATTCTTCAACGAATTTGACTGACTTCTCGATAAGAGGCGACATGACCGTATCGACACCGATGAACGGCACCAGCCTGCGGTAGGCCGTGTGAAGTTCTTCCACGCGGGCCGACGAACGCGCCGGACGGCGGAAGTCGAGAGCCTGAGCGGCGGTGAAGAGCTCGATGCCGAGGATGCGCGCCGTGTTGTCGACCACGCGTATGAGCTTCGTGGCCGAGTTGCTGCCCATCGACACGTGGTCCTCCTGACCCTGCGACGAGGGGATGGAATCGCAGCTGGTGGGCCAGCACAGCCCCTTGGACTGGTTGAGAATCGACGCTGCGGCATACTGGGCTATCATGAAGCCGCTGTTCAGGCCGGGCTTGGCCACGAGGAACGACGGCAGACCGCGCTGTGCGCCGATGAGCTTGTAGATGCGGCGCTCGGAAATGTTCGACAGTTCGGTCATGGCCACGGCCAGGAAGTCCATCGGCATGGCGATAGGCTCGCCGTGGAAGTTGCCGGCCGACACGATGATGTCGTCATCGGGGAAGATGGTGGGATTGTCCGTCGGGCTGCTGATCTCGTCGTCGAGCACGGCGGTGACGTAGTTGATGGTGTCGAGCACGGCGCCGTGGACCTGCGGAATACAGCGGAACGAGTAGGGGTCCTGCACGTGCTGCTTGTGCATGGCTATGAGCTGACTGCCCTCGAGGAGTCCGCGCATGCGTGCGGCCACTTCAATCTGACCGGGGTGGTGGCGCACTTCGTTGACCTGCGGCCCGAAGGGCTCGATGCGGCCGTCAAAGGCGTCGAGCGACATGGCGGCAATCTCGAGTCCGCGCTCGAAGAGACGGCGCGCGCGGTAGACGCCCCACACGCCGTGGGCCGACATGAACTGCGTGCCGTTGAGCAGTGCCAGGCCTTCCTTCGACATGAGGGTGAGGGGCTCCCAGCCCTTCTCGCCGAGCACGGCCGATGCGTCGCGGCGGTGACCCTCATAGTACACTTCGCCGAGTCCGAGCAGCGGCAGGCACATATTGGCCAGCGGAGCGAGGTCGCCCGACGCGCCGAGCGAGCCCTGGCTGTAGACCACGGGGATTATGTCGTTGTTGAAGAAATCGACCAGACGCTGCACGGTCGAGAGCTGAACGCCCGAGTTGCCGTAGCTGAGGCTCTGCACCTTGAGCAGGAGCATCATCTTGATGATTTTCGGGTCCACGAGCTCGCCCACGCCGCATGCGTGCGACTTCACCAGATTGCTCTGGAGGGTGGAGAGGTCGTCGGCGTTGATGGATATGTTGCAGAGCGAACCGAATCCGGTGGTGATGCCGTAGAGCGGCTCGGTGCACTGCTCTATCTTGCGGTCGAGATACTCGCGGCAGTTGGTGATGAGGCGCACGGCCTCTTCGCCGAGTTCGATTTTGCAGCCGTTCTCGATGATGCGGCAGGCGGTGTCGACCGTGAGACGGCCGGGTGTGATTTTATGAATGTCGTTCATGGTCAAGCACTTTATCGATTAAGGTATCAGAAGCTATGTTGGGGAGGGTCACTTTCAGTCCGGGCGTGCGCTCCATCTCGCGGCGGATGGCGTCGATAGAGCCGCCGTTGCGTGCCCACGAGCGGCGCGCGATGCCGTTGTTTACGTCCCACAGGAGCATGGAGCGGATGCGTGCTGCCGCTTCGGGCGTACCGTCGATGACCATGCCGAAGCCGCCGTTGATGACTTCACCCCAGCCTACGCCGCCGCCGTTGTGCAGCGACACCCATGTGGCGCCCCGGAAGGAGTCGCCGATGACGTTCTGCACGGCCATGTCGGCGCAGAACTGCGAGCCGTCGTAGATGTTGGATGTCTCGCGGTAGGGCGAGTCGGTGCCCGACACGTCGTGATGGTCGCGTCCGAGCACTATCGGCGCCGATATCTCGCCCGAGGCGATGGCGTCGTTGAAGGCCAGCGCTATGCGTGTGCGGGCCTCCGAGTCGGCGTAGAGGATGCGTGCCTGCGAGCCCACTACGAGGCGGTTGCGGCCGGCTTCCTTGATCCAGTGGATATTGTCGTCGAGCTGATGGCGGATGTCCTCGGGAGCGGTGGCGCGTATCTCCTCAAGCACACGGGCGGCGATGCGGTCGGTGGCCTCGAGGTCCTCAGGCCTGCAGGAGGTGCACACCCAGCGGAAGGGTCCGAAGCCGTAGTCGAAGAACAGCGGGCCCATGATGTCCTGCACGTACGACGGATAGCGGAACTTGCCCGTGGCGCTGTCGATGATGTCGGCGCCGGAGCGCGAGGACATCAGCAGGAAGGCGTTTCCGTAGTCGAAGAAGTACATGCCGCGCGCGGCCAGCTTGTTGATGGCGGCCACCTGACGGCGGAGCGATGCCTCGACACGCTCCTTGAATTCGGCGGGATTCTCGGCCATCATGGCTTTCGACTCCTCGAAGGTGAGCCCTACGGGATAGTAGCCGCCGGCCCACGGATTGTGGAGCGAGGTCTGGTCCGAACCGAGTTCGACCTCTATGTCCTCCTCGGCAAGGCGCTCCCACAGGTCGACGACGTTGCCCAGATATGCCAGCGACACGGCCTCGCGCGCTGCCTTGGCACGGCGCGTGCGGTCGAGAAGGGCGTCAAGGTCGGAGTACACCTCGTCGACCCAGCCCTGCGAGCGGCGCTTCTCCACGGCGTCGGGATTGATTTCGGCCGTGATGGAGACGACTCCGGCGATGTTGCCTGCCTTGGGCTGAGCGCCCGACATGCCGCCGAGGCCGGAGGTGACGAAGAGCATGCCGCCCAGGTCGGTGTGGCCCGGACGCATATGGCGGCGTCCGGCGTTGAGGACGGTGATGGTGGTGCCGTGCACGATGCCCTGCGGACCGATATACATGTATGAGCCGGCGGTCATCTGTCCGTACTGGCTCACGCCCAGGGCGTTGAAGCGCTCCCAGTCGTCAGGCTTGGAGTAGTTGGGGATGACCATGCCATTGGTCACCACCACGCGCGGCGCGCCGGGATGCGAGGGGAAGAGTCCGAGGGGATGACCCGAGTACATGACCAGCGTCTGCTCGTCGGTCATCTCGCTTAGATACTTCATCACCAGCAGATACTGCGCCCAGTTCTGGAAGACGGCGCCGTTGCCGCCGTAGGTGATGAGCTCGTGAGGATGCTGGGCCACGGCCGGATCGAGATTGTTCTGAATCATCATCATGATGGCCGCAGCCTGGCGCGACCGTGCCGGATACTCGTCGATAGGACGGGCGTGCATGGCGTAGGTCGGACGGAAGCGGTACATATATATACGTCCATAGCGGTGGAGCTCGTCGGCGAACTCACGGGCGAGCACCTCATGGTGCTTCTCGGGGAAGTAGCGGAGAGCGTTCTTCAGAGCCAGCCGCTCCTCCTCGGGGGTGAGAATCTTTTTGCGCTTCGGAGCGTGGTTCACGCCCGTATCGTAAGGACGCGGCTGCGGCAGTTCGTCGGGAATACCGGCGGCTATGGTGCGACGGAAGTCTTCGGTGCTCATTTGGAGGATATTTTTTCGTTTACTGTTTTCAGGATTTCGGCCTCGGCGGCTTCGGCGCGGGCCTCGATGTCGGCGGCTTCGGCCGTCAGACGTCCGGCGAGCTCACGGTCGGTCAGGTCGGCGGCATTGATGCGCACGTTAAGACCTGCTCCGCGGACTGCGGCACGGGCAGCCAGAGCGCCTACGCCGGCATCGCTCGCCGAGGCAGGATTGCCCTGTTCGGCCACCTGACGGAGCACATCGAATGTCTCCAGGGCCGTGCGCATGGTGGTCAGCGGCACCTCGCAGGCGTAGCGTGTGGCGGCCTCGAGCGCCTCGGCACGTGCGCGGCGCTCCTCGTCGGTGCCCTTGGGCATGCCGAAGACGGCCATGATGCGGTTGAAGGCCTCGGTGTCCTCGTCCACCAGGTGGAGCAGGCGCTCCATCAGTGCCTGTCCGGCCTCGGCCATGTCGGAGAACTCCTCCCAGCGGTCGTCCCATCCGGCCTTATGAGCCGAGAGGTTGGCCACCATGGTGCCGAGTGCGGCGGCGAGGGCGCCCATGTATGCCGATATCGAGCCGCCGCCGGGAGCGGGCGACTCCGATGCGGTCTCTTCGGCGAAACCGCGGCACGTGAGGTCGACAAGACGCTTCGACGGAGCCTTGTCGGCTTCAAGCATATATTCTATCACTTTCTCCGACGGGTCGAAGGGACGGAGCTCGTCGAGACCCATCGACTTGACGGCGATGCGCACTATCTCGCGCTCGGGGATGCCGCGCGAACGCTGCTGAAGGGCGAGGAAGTGACGTCCTGCGTCGACAAGGGCCTTCTTGGGCACGAGGCCCACGATTTCCGTGCCGGTCACACGGATGCCGCGTGCGGCAGCGGCGCGGCTCACCTCCTCGAATGCCTTGTGGAGCGGAGTGAGCGACGTGTCGGTGATGTTCATCGACACCTGGGCTATGCCGTACTCGTCGATGTACCATCCTATGGCCTTGGTGCCCTTGAGCGTGCCGGGTATCATGACGGGCTTGCCGTTCTCGTCCTTGAGGGGCTTGCCGGTGACCTTGCCGCCTTCGCGGGCCGGACGGCCTTTCTCGCGCACGTCGAATGCTATGGCATTGGCGCGGCGCGTCGAAGTGGTGTTCAGGTTGAAGTTCACGGCTATGAGGAAGTCGCGCGCGCCCACGGTGGTGGCGCCTGTGCGAGCCACGCCCTCGTCATAGGGACGGTCGCCGAAGTCGGGCGCCTTGCCGGGATGGTTCATCTTCTCGGGGAGGGCCTCATACTCGCCGGCGCGGCATACGGCCAGATTCTTGCGTTCGGGGGTGAAGGCCGCGGCCTCGTAGCAGTATGTGGGGATGGCCAGCTCATCGGAGATGCGCCTGGCCAGATCACGGGCCATGGCGGCACACTCCTCGAGAGTGACGCCGGCCACGGGTATGAGGGGACACACGTCGGTGGCACCCATTCGCGGATGCGCGCCGTGATGCCTGGTCATGTCTATCAGTTCGGCGGCACGGGCCACTCCGCGGAAAGCCGCTTCGACCACGGCCTCGGGCTCGCCCACGAAGGTGACGACGGTGCGGTTGGTGGCCTCGCCGGGGTCGACGTCGAGGAGTTTGACACCTTCCACAGTCTCGATGGCATCGGTGATGGCTTTTATAACATTCTTGTCGCGCCCTTCACTGAAGTTCGGCACACATTCGATAAGTCTTTTCATGAAAAATTTCAGGTTAAAATCATATGCGCAAAGGTAACAAAAAAGCATCGAACTCCAAAATCATTTTTGATTCCGGAGTCCGATTATTTTCAGAGCCTGTCCGACGGGGTCAGACGGTGTAGCCTATGTATGTCGAGGGAGTGATGGCGTGGAGCTCGGCGCGCACTTCCTCGCTGATGCCCTGCAGACCGTCGATGAAGTTGCCGATGGCGGCAGCGTCGACCTTGGAATTGGTGCGTGTCAGGGCCTTGAGGGCCTCGTAGGGCTTGGGATAGCCTTCGCGGCGGAGTATGGTCTGGATAGCTTCTGCAACGACGCTCCAGCAGTTGTCGAGGTCGGCATGGATGGCTTCGGCGTTGAGGATGAGCTTGCCCAGGCCCTTGAGGGTCGACTCGATGGCGATGACCGTGTGGGCCAGAGGCATGCCTATGTTGCGGAGCACGGTGGAGTCGGTGAGGTCACGCTGCAGGCGCGACACGGGGAGCTTCTGCGCAAGGTGTGCCAGCAGGGCATTGGCCACGCCGACGTTGCCCTCGGAGTTCTCGAAGTCGATGGGGTTCACCTTGTGGGGCATGGCCGACGAGCCGACCTCGCCTTCCTTGATGCGCTGCTTGAAGTAGTTCATCGAGATGTACTGCCATATGTCGCGGTCAAGGTCGAGAACGATGGTGTTGAGACGGCGCAGTGCGTCGAAGAGGGCACCGAGGTTGTCGTAGTTCGATATCTGTGTGGTGAGGCACTCACGCTCTATGCCGAGGTTGTCGCGCAGGAACTTGGCGCCGAATATCTGCCAGTCGATGGCGGGGAAGGCCACTCGGTGGGCGTTGAAGTTGCCGGTGGCGCCGCCGAACTTGCCCGACACGGGCACTGCCAGCAGGGCCTGGAGCTGCACTTCGAGACGGTAGGCGAACACGGCCAGTTCCTTGCCCAGGGTCGTGGGCGAGGCGGGCTGTCCGTGGGTCTTGGCGAGCATGGGTATCTGAGCGTACTCCGATGCCAGCTCGTTGATGCGGTCGATGAGCGTGCGGTATTCGGGCACGACCACGTCGGTCATGGCGTCGCGCATCATCATCGGGAAGGCGGTGTTGTTGATGTCCTGCGATGTGAGTCCGAAGTGGATGAATTCCTTGGTGTCGGCCAGACCGAGTTCGTCGAACTTGCCTTTGAGATAGTACTCCACAGCCTTGACATCATGGTTGGTGGTGCGCTCGATGGTCTTGACGGCCTCGGCCTCCTCCACGGTGAATACCTCGGGGCTGTAGATGCGGCGCAGGGCGGCCTCCTGCTCGGCTGAAAGGGGCGGAAGCTGGGGCAGTCCGATGGCCGAAAGGGCTATGAAATACTCGATTTCGACTTTCACGCGGTAGCGTATGGTGGCATACTCGGAGAAGTACTCGGCAAGCCGTTCGCACTTGCTTCTGTATCGGCCGTCGACGGGCGATATGGCGGTGAGTGTGGTCAGTGTCATTGCGGTAGATGGTATGTGTCGATGTGTCGTTGTTTTTTTTCTTCGAAGATATCGTCGATGGTGAGCAGGATGCCGCTCTCCTCAACGTCGCCGAACTCGTCGTTGATGGCCGTGCCGAACATCTTCATCGTCGGCGACAGGCACATGTAGGCGTGCACCAGCGGCGGCACTGTGTGGCCGTGCTCGCGCAGGGTGGCGTTCAGTATCTTGAGGTCGCTCTTGAAGTCGCCGCCGGTGAATACGGCTGCCAGCTCCTCGGGCGAGGCGTCGGTGCGCAGCGACTTGATGGGGCGCACCAGGAAGTCGGGGTCGGGGAAGTACTTATGGAGGAAGAAGAGTATCAGGTCGCGGCAGCAGGCCGAGTAGCTCGGATACATGGTCACCTTGCCGAAAAGGTACCTGATGTCGGGATTGAGCACCGTGATGGCGCCCAGACCGTCCCACAGGTTGTCAAGGACGTAGATGGCCTTGGCTCCGGCGCGCGACGACTGGTACTCGGGACGCACGAAGGAGCGTCCGAGCTCGAGGGTGTACGGGAGATAGTCGCGGATGAAGCGCTCAGAGAAGTCGAACATATGCCCCGTGGCTATGCACGGACGTCCCATAGGGTCAAGCCTGATGTCACGGCCGCATATGAACCGGTATCCGCCCAGGATGAGCCGGCTCTCGGGGTCCCACACGATGAGCTGGCGGCAGGGCACCTCCATGGTGTCGAACTCGTCGATGTCGCACTCCTTCCCCGAGCCGCCGCCGGCGCTTCGGAAGGATATCTCGCGCAGGCGCCCTATCTCGCGCATCACATTGGGAGAGTCCTGAGCCGTGACCACATAGAGCTCGTTGTGCCCTTTGTTGGTCTGACGCAGGAATCGGTCGGGAGTGAGTTCGGCTACAATCAGGTCGATGTCGACAGGCGGTATGATCGGTTGGTTCATAGTTCTTGAGATTGATTGACAGGGAGAGAGTAGACGATACGCCGCAGGTTGGCGGCCTCGGCGGCGGCTTCCGGGCCGCCTTTGAGCGACTGCCAGGGTATGACGTCGCCGCATGTGAGGGTGAAGGTCTTCGAACGCGCATGCACCAGCTCGCGCGGAAGCAGCATCATTTCATAGTTGAATTTCAGTCCCAGACTCTTGCGCCAGCGGGCCAGACGGTAGAACGACTGCGTGTTGCGGCCGTCGAAGTGCACGGGCACTATGTCGCGGCGGCTTTCGATGGCCTTGCTCACCACCGTCTTGCGCCAGGGCAGGTCGGAGATGGTGCCGTCGTCGTGCAGGCGGCTCACAAGTCCGGCAGGATAGATCACCACGGGGTCGTCGCCGGCAAGGACGGCATCGAGCGCGGCACCTGACGCGCGGCTCTGCGCCCCGTGCTTGTTGACAGGTATGAAGCACTCTTTAAGCGGCTCCACGGCCATCAGCAGGTCGTTGACCACGAAGTGCACCGGACAGTCGCCGTAGCGGCGGCTCAGCCATGCTATCATGGAGATGCCGTCAAGGCCGCCCAGAGGATGGTTGCTCACCACGATGCAGCGGGGCGACAGAGGCATATTGGCGTCGCCGCGCACCTCCAGACGCACGTCGAGGTCGTCGAGCACACCGCGGCAGAATTCCGGACCGCGCCGAGGGAAGTTATTCTGAAGCAGGCCGTTAAGTTCGTCCTGACAGATGAGCTTCTCTATACCGCGCACCACGAAGTCCGGTATATAGCGCGACCGTGAGCCGAGCCGCTGCCGGATAACTTCTGCTACATCGATTTTTATTGGCCTGTCCGAAATCATATCTATCGCTTTCGAGATGCAAATTTAGGAATTTTCGGCCAATTTTTGGGCACTCTTATTCATTTTTTGTAATTTTGCACAAATGAAACCATCACATCGTAGCATAATCGTCACATTTACAGCCGTTTTGGCTCTTACTGCGTTATTGTCGCGGCTCTTTCCGGCCTCGGCATCAGCAGTGTCGGTGTGCTGTTCGGCTGCGGTGGGATTCATCGCCTTCTCCGCTTATTTCAGGCTGTGTCCCGTGAGCCGCGGAGGATTCGCCGCACTTGCGGTTTTCTGGGCCATGCTGACGGCCGGTGTTGTGGTGAACGCATGGTACTTCACCACAGCGTCGGGGGGCACGCCGCTGGCTCCTGTGCTTCACAACGAAGACGCACGCATAGCGTGGGAGCAGATGTGCGCCACCGCCGCCGGGACGGAGTCGACAGTCGATGTCGAGCGGCAGGGATACGGCGATTTTCTCGCGTTTATAACCTTAAAGAGCGTCCCCCCTATCGACATTCTGCTGTATACCAACGCTTTATTTATTTTACTGAGTATCGTCCTGACCGGAGCCACCGCTGCGCGCACCGCCGGTGGAGACGGAGCGGCGGCATCACGCATGGCCACAGCCGCCATGATAGCCACCGGAGGCGTTGCCTACTACCTCTGTGCCGGCACCATACTCATCAAGGACGCGCTCTGCTGCCTGCTGATGTCGATGATTCTCTTCGCCTTATTCGGCAAGTGCCGCACAGGAGTCATGATTGCCCTCATATGCGTGGCCATGCTTGCGGGCGCCATGGTGCGCCGATGGTTCCCTGCCGTGATGGCGGTGGCCGTGACCACAGGCATAATTGCGGCTCCGCGGCGCAGGTCGGCGCCCTTAGGCGCACTGGCCGCCGCCGGCCTGGCACTGTTCTTCATCCTCCGCGAGACAGGAGTTTCGGCCGCCATCATCGACAACGACGGCACCTCGGCCTTCATCCTCGACCCGGACGAATCACCCAGACTCAATTCGTACGAAGCCGCCGTGGGCACATACGAGAATCTGCCGATAGCGCAGAGACTCGTACGCCTTCCCTTCTCCCTCGCTGTGCAGGCTCTCACACCGCTGCCGTGGGCGTGGGGGCGCGACGTGGTCTTCGGACCCACTCAGGCCTATGCGCACTGCTCGTTCGCATGGTATGCCGAACTCGGACTGATACTCTACTTCATGCTCTTCTCCTTTCGCCGGGCGCCCCTGCCCGTACGCCTGTCGGCCACCTTCGCCCTCGTGGCATGGTGCGGCACGGCATTCGTCACCGGCGGTACGGTGTCACGCTACTGTCTGCCGTGGCTGCCCTTCATAGCCGTGCCTGTATCGTGGCTCGTCTGCGGCGACCGCCTGCGCTGCCGCACGTTCAGGTACTGGGCCATAGGCTGGTGCGCGGCCATTGCTTTGGGACTGACAGTGGTATTCACTGCATTGAACCATTACTCCCCCTCGGGATGGGAAGCACAATAATGAAAATATCTATAGTAACAATAACCCGCAATGACGGGAAACTTCTGCAACGCAATCTCGACAGCCTCTACAGCCAGCAGCTGGAGAAGGGAGACGAGATAGAACATATCATAGTGAACGCACAGGACGGCTCTCCGGTGACGGCTCCGCAGTCCAAGGTATTCACATACCCGGCCGACGGCATCTACAACGCCATCAACCGCGGACTGTCGCACACCACCGGCGATGTGATAGGCGTGGTGCACGGCAACGACTTCCTGGCTGACAAATGCGTGCTCAACCGCGTGTCGGATACTTTCCGCAAGTACACTCCTGACTTCGTTTACGGCGACGTGGAGTTCGTAAGCGACGCACATCCCGGCGTGGTATACCGCCACTACGGGGCCGCCGACTTCAAGCCGGGCCATCTGCTGGCAGGATTCGCGCCTCCGCATCCGTCGCTGTTCATCAGCCGCCATACCCTCGAGAAAGTCGGCAACTACAAGACAGACTACCGCATAGCCGGCGACTTCGAGTACTTCGTGCGCCTATTCTGCAAATATGATCTGACGTCACGCTACATCCCCCATGTGGCCGTACGGATGGAGAAGGGTGGAGAATCGGCGTCGTTCTTCAGCCGCTCGGTCACCGGAACGCGCGAGAAGTACCGCGCATTGAGAGAGAACGGTCTGAAGGTGTCGATGCTGCGCATCGTCTGCCGTATATTCTTCTATATCCGCCATAAGAAACTATGATTGAAAGTATCGCACTCCACACTCCCGACGCCGACTTCGTTCGGCCATACGTGAAAGCCGCCCTGCCGGGCGTGACCGTACGCGACATCGGCGACGGCTCCGCCGACATGGCGCTGATGGTGTCGAGCACCGACATCTACGGGCCCGGCTGCCCCCTGCAGGCCGACGAGGACACGCCCGTCGACAGCTCCTCGGAGTGGGCCGCACGCGAGCGCGACTTCAGCCGCGCCGCCGGAGCCATGCACCTTGTGCCCGTCATACTGCGCTGCCCCGACATCGTGGCCACGGGCATGACGGGATTTCCGCGCAAGCTCGCCGAAGCCGTGTACAGGGCCGTCTACTACAAGTTCCCGGGCAACGAGGCGCGCCGCAGCGTGGTGCACGCCACCGACATCGGCCGCGTGGCCGCCGCACTCGCCTCAGGCGGACTGCCGCAGACCTCAGGCCGGGAGACGCTGATATACAATCTCACCGACGGCACCGACCCGCTCATCGACGAGCTGGCCGAGGCTTTCGCCTACCGCATGGGCAACAAGCGCATATCCACCCTCAGCACACGGCCCCAGCAGTGGTTCGGCCGCAAGGTCTACGGTGAGCGCCGCTATGCCTCCTACACCACTTCGCGCACATTCTCGTCGGCGCGGATAGCCCTGGACCTCGCGTTCAGGCCCACCGGCGTATGCAACTATCTCCGCACCCACGTCTACGACGAGAACAGCCTATGAGCACCATCACCGACACCATCAGGAGCATAGCCAAGATAGCCCTGCAGTCGCGCCCTGTAAGCCGCCGACCCGAGCCGCGCCACGGACGCATCATCATCATGGGCAACGGCCCGTCGCTGAACGACACCATAGCGGCGCATGCCGACGTCCTCCGCTCGTCGGTGACCATGGCTGTGAACTTCGCCGCCCTCGCTCCCGTATTCTTCGACATCCGTCCGGCATACTACGTCATGGCCGACCCCCACTTCTTCACCGAAGCCACCGAAGGCAACCTCGCCGAACTGCGCCGGCAGCTGGCTCGCGTCGACTGGCCGGTGACTCTCTTCGTTCCGGCACGCTTCAGGCGTCATGCCGGCCAGTACTACCCTGCTCTGACCGTCCGCACCTTCAATGCCGTCGGAGTCGAGGGCTGGACGCCGCTGACGCACTTCGCCTACCGCCACGGCCTTGGCATGCCCCGGCCGCGCAACGTGCTCATACCCTCCATCATGCTCGCCATCTCCGAAGGCTTCGACGAGGTGGTCATCACCGGCGCCGACCACTCGTGGATGCAGACCCTCTCGGTCACCGACGACAACGAGGTGGTGTCCGTCCAGCCCCACTTCTACGCTGACAGCGAGCACGAGACCACGCGCATCCGCCACGAGTACCGCGGCTACCGCCTCCACCAGATCGTGGAGAGTTTCGCCGTGGCTTTCCGCAGCTACCATCAGATAGCCGCCTATGCCTCCGCACGCGGCGTGCGCATAGTGAACGCCACCCCCGGCAGCTTCATCGACGCCTTCGGGCGCGGACCGCTAATTTGAAGAAACCATATAAAAAGGCGAAGCCACGCAGACAAAATGCGTGGCTTCTTTTTCCATTTTAGAGTGCTGGTACCGGGACTAAAACCGATAGCTGCACTTTTATGTTGCAAAGATACAACCTTTTCTTGACATAACAATAATTATCTCTAAAAAGTTTCTATCTGAGATTATAAGCATCCAGTCCACTTATATTCGAGATAATGGCAGCTAATTCAGGAGACTGCGAGTAATGCTCAATCAGCGATTTGATTTCTTCAATCATTTCAGTATAGCGATGGACAGAAATCTGTTTAAGCATATAGAGTACCACTGCGACAGCTCCGTTGAGATTGCGGAAATTCCGACTTCCACTTACTTCCGCAGGACCTCTCCTTATATATTTGAACGGAATAAAATCATATAAGACATTGCCATGTGCGCAATAATTCCGGAGTTCGCGAACTATTTCAAGATAGTTCTCAAGAATTTCAATATAACGAATACCATAATGATTCGCAATTGCAATCTTCATGGTCCTATCCTTTATTGCGCCATACAGGTTTATAACACTTCCGAACGTCATATATTCTATTGTCTTCCAGGCCGGAGCATACGCATCGTCCGGATGAACGATATGATGACGCTTTATAACGGGATTCAATTTAAAACTCGCCGTATAGATTGTACGATCGAACGACAAAATAAAATCGTCAGAAACAACTCTCCGGTCAACAAACCACTGAGGGTTGTTTCTGAAAGCATTTGAAAGCGTATATGTCAGAAAATTACGGAAATTGATTTCTATACGGTTGATATAAAAAGCCAGTATACTTCTTAATTTATAATCAAAGTAGTATAGTTTCACCGCGTCATCAAAGTTGGTTCCTGTCACGAACTCATGGACTCTGTTACGTTTAGATGGATAGGTCCTCTCAAACGGGAACCAATAGAAACCGAGACGATAGTATCCTACATCCAGCAAAACTTCTTTTGCCTTTTCCTCATTACAAATAGTCATTCCTCTGCTTCTGAGCAGTCTGACTTGATTGTCTAATGTCATCGCTTGATTTCCCATGCGACAAAGATACGGATTTTTTCCATATCCACAAACCTTGAGTGATTGTCTGATATTTGGCGTATTCGCAGGAAATCGCTAATTTTGCCGTGATGAAAATAAAGACACTATACGTAAGCGACCTCGACGGAACGCTCCTCAGCCCCGAATCGTGCATCTCTGAGCAGTCATCGTCGATCATCAGCGAACTGTCGCGCCATGGTGCCATGATCACAGTGGCCACGGCGCGCACTCCGGCCACAGTGGTGCCGCTGCTGAACGGCACCATCACCAATCCGCCTGCCGTGGTGATGACAGGCACGGCGATGTGGGACCGCGCGGAAGCACGGCTTTTCAACACTCACTTCATACCGGCGCACGACGTCGGCACCATACTGTCGGTCTGCGCGCAATGCGGCGTCTCGCCCTACGTCTACCTGCTGGCGCCGGACGACACCACCCTCGACGTCTACCACAGCGCTCCGACGCTCAACAGTGCCGAAAAGAGTTTCTACGAAGAGCGCTGCCGGCTGCGGCTGAAACGCTTCCACCTCAATACCCCCGTACCGGCGATATCGGCCACGCGCACCATGCTCTGCTACGCCATGGGCACGCGCGACAGCATCGTGGCCGCAGCACAGTCGCTCAGGAAGTCGGTGGGATGCACCGTGTGCTGCTATCCCGACATCTTCAATCCGCTGGTGTTCAACCTCGAGCTCTTTCCGCCCGGCGTCGACAAGGCATCGGCCGTGTCGCGCCTTAAAGAGCACACCGGCGCCGACCGTCTGGTGGTGTTCGGCGACAGCATGAACGACCTGCCTATGCTCGCCATAGCCGATGTGGCCGTCGCCGTGGGCAATGCCCTGCCGCAGGTGAAGCGCGCCGCAGACATCGTCATAGAACCGAACTACACCGACTCGGTGGCCCGCTTCATCGAATCGGATTTCTACGGCTGAACAAAGCACAGGAGCACGGTGTTATAAGTGATAAAATCAATAAACTAATTACTGTAACATCGAACCATGACCTCACCTAAAAGCATAAAGGGCACACGCACCGAGAAAAATCTCGCCATAGCCTACATGGCAGAGTCTGCCGCCTATACACGCTATACCTACTATGCGGCTCAGGCCGAAAAAGAAAGCTATTTCCCCATCCAGCGGGTATTCACCGATACAGCGGCCAACGAACTCCGCCACGGCAAAATATACTTCAAGTATCTCCAGGGCGGTAATTTCCCCGTCACTCTTGACGTCGACGCCGGCATCATAGGCAACACCGCCGAGAACCTCGCCACGGCAGCCCACGAAGAGGAAGTGGAAGGCTACGAACTCTACACAGGCTTCGCCAAGGTGGCCGAGGAAGAGGGCTTCGACGACATTGCTTCGCACTTCCGCGCCATAGCCGAAATCGAGGCGCGTCACCGCAAGCGCTTCCTCTACTATCTCAATCAGGTGCAGACCGGTACGGTATGGAAACGCGACCACGAGATCACCTGGCAGTGCCTCGTGTGCGGCTACGAGTACAAAGGCACCACTCCGCCCGTGAAGTGTCCTGCCTGCGACCACCCCTACCAGCACTACATCGGACTGGACGAACCCGATTTCCTCGTCTGAATACACATATACCTGAAAACAACGGCACCTCCGCGAAGCTCGTTTCCGCGGAGGTGCTGTTGTTTTTCGGTTATGACTGATGAAATATCAGAGGAAGCGGGGAGCTATGTACTTGGCCATGGCCCATCCGCCGGCTATCAGCCATACGTAAAGGATAAACGCCAGCACGAAAGGCTTCGCTCCGGCCTTCTTGAACTTGTCGATGCTCGTCTCGGCGCCTAATGCCACCATAGCCATGGTGAGCAGGAAGGTGTCGATGTAGTTGATGACATCCACCAGAGCTGCGGGAAGGAGGTTGAACGAATTGAAGCCGATCACCACCAGGAAGCCCAGAGCGAACCAGGGCACTGCGACCTTGCCCGAACGGGCCGCGCCGCCGTCGGGCTGCACGCCTTTGGCACGCTGGAGAGCCACCCAGTAGCCGAGGATGAGCAGGACAGGTACGAGGAGCATCACACGTATCATCTTGACGATGATGGACACGTTGGCGATGTCGCCGCCCATAGCATTGCCGGCACCTACGGCATGAGCCACCTCATGCAGGGTCGAACCGGCGAAAATGCCCATCTCCTCAGGACTGAGTCCGAGGAAGCCCGCACGATATGCTATCGGATAGATGAACATCGATATAGTACCGAATATCACCACCGTAGCCACGGCCACGGCAGTCTTGTAAGGCTTGGTCTGTATGGTCGACTCGGCACCGAGCACGGCAGCGGCGCCGCATATGCCCGAACCGATTGACGTCAGGAGCGCTATCTCGCGGTCCATCTTGAGGAGTTTGCCCACATACACACCGCCTATGATGGTGACAGCCACCACAATGCAGTCAATGAGAATACCGGCCACACCTACGGCCATGACGTCCTGGAACGTCAGTCGGAAACCGTAGAGGATGATACCCAGACGGAGCAGTTTCTTCGAGCAGAACTGTATGCCGGGAACCCAGGTCTCGGGGAGATGGTTACGCAGACTGTTGGCATAGAGCATGCCGAGTATGATGCCGATGATCATCGGGCTGAAGGAGAGGTCTGTGAAAAATTTGGCGCTGCCGATATAGAACGCTGCGCAGGAGAAGAGGAAGATGAGCAGGACGCCGTGGAGCATACTGCTGCGCTTTTCTGTAATCATTCTGTTTTTAGCTGAATTATTGTTGTGAATATAAACTGCAGGGACATACCTGCGGCATGTCAGACACTGAATCGTAAATACGTGCGCACTGTCACATGGCCGTGCTCTCGAGCATTTCGTCGTACTCTTCCCATCCCGGGTCGTTCTCTGCCGATATGGTCAGAGGAAGCAGAGGCAGCTCGGCCAATGCGTGATTGAGAAATCTGTTGAAGACTTCGGTCGAGAATGTATAGAACACCCATTCGCGCACTCCTGCGCCCGTGTATATGCCGGTCATTACGGCGGTGTTCTTGCCTTTGAGCAACGCAGCGAAGGAGTCGGTGGCCTGCTCGAGCAGGCATGCCGTCTCGTCGTCGGGGAATCCGAGGGAGTCGGCCGGCTCATAAGGGAGTGTCACGGTGACACGGATCGAATACTTGGGTCGGCTGCGGAACTTTTCAACGTCGGTGTTGGCGGTGACGATGATGGTGCGCCCGTCTTCGTCGCAGGCCGGTACGGTGATCCACTGGTCTTTTTCGGCCATAGTGCTTATGATGTTATGAGAGTTATGAGGAGAAAGGAAAAAAGAAGTCATGGTCGGAGTATAAGCCGGGTTATGTGGCGGTGATACTGTCCCGTGAAGGAGTTGTCGCCCGCCGTCTGTCATTTATCTGGCCTCCCTGAGGAGGCATTGAGCGGTCTACCCCCCGGCAATGGACGAGCAGCCCTTGAATGCCGGTATACTTGACCTTGCAACCCATAGGTTGTGCGGCACGCCATATCGCTGTGGCGCCCGGTGAGCTCTTACCTCACCTTTTCACCCTTGCTCTCGCGAGCGGTTGTTTTCTGTCACATTGACCCTACCGTTGCCGATAGCTTCCCGTTAGGAAATATGGTGCTCTGTGTGGCCCGGACTTTCCTCTCGTACTTTATATGGAATACGAGCGACAGACCCTCCGGCCATGGCTTCTGTATGCGTTGGTGTATGTGTGTCTATCCTTATTCGTAGGCACGGACGATGCCGCGCCCCGACGCCTTGATGAAGTCGAGGATGGTCTGACGCTCTTTCGACTCGGGGAGGACTTCCTCGATGTGGGCGATGGCGTCGGAGATGTTCATGCCTTTGAGATAGAGGTAGTGGTAGATGTTCTGGATGGCGGCGATGGACTCGGCGGAGAATCCGCGGCGCTTCAGCCCGACAGCATTGATGCCGGCGAAGGAGATTGGCTCGTGGCCGGCACGGATGTAGGGAGGAATGTCCTTGTTGACCAGCGCTCCGCCCTGGAGCATGATGTACGAGCCCAGATGGCAGAACTGGTGGATGAGGGCGCCTCCTCCGATGACGGCGAAATCGTCGACCTCGACCTCACCGGCAAGCTGTGCGGCGTTGCTGATGATGACGTTGTTGCCGATGACGCAGTCATGGGCTATGTGCACGTAGGCCATCAGAAGGCAGTTGCTGCCCACGACGGTGCGGCCTTTGGCGGCGGTGCCGCGGTTCACGGTGACGCACTCGCGCAGTGTGGTGTTGTCGCCGATGATGGCTGTGGTCTCCTCGCCGTGGAACTTCAGGTCCTGCGGAATGGCGCCGATGACGGCCCCGGGGAAGATGTTGCAGTTGCGGCCGATACGCGCACCGGGGAAGATGGTGACGTTATTGGCGATTCGGGTGCCCTCGCCGATTTCCACGTTGTCGTAGATGGTCGTGAAAGGACCTATCTCGACATCCGCGGCGATTCTGGCCCCGGGATCGACTGACGATAGTTGATGGATCATATCTGATGAGGATGAGAGTTATTTATTCTTGATGATCTGTGCCATGAACTCGCACTCGCACACCACCTTCTCGCCTACAAAGGCGCGGCCTTTCATCACGGCCATGCCGCGGCGCAGAGGCGTCATGAACGACACGTGGAAGAGAAGGGTGTCGCCGGGCACGACTTTCTGACGGAACTTCACGTTGTCTATCTTCATGAAGTAGGTCGAGTAGCGCTCGGGGTCGTCTACGGTGCTGAGCACGAGCAGGCCGCCGGTCTGTGCCATGGCCTCGACAAGGAGAACGCCCGGCATGACGGGTTCCTGGGGGAAGTGGCCCTGGAAGAAGGGCTCGTTGGTGGTGACGTTCTTCACGCCCACGATGTAGTGCTCGCTCTTGTCGATGACCTTGTCCACCAGAAGCATGGGATAGCGGTGGGGGATGCAGCGGCGTATCTCGTTGTTGTCCATCAGGGGCTCTACGTTGGGATTGTAGACGGGAGCCTGGATTTCCTGACGCTTGATGTCATTGCGCAGAGTCTTGGCCATCTGGGTGTTGATGGTGTGGCCTGGACGGGTGGCGATGATGCGGCCCTTCAGCGGACGGCCGATGAGCGAGATGTCGCCGATGAGGTCCATCAGCTTGTGGCGCGCCGGTTCGTTGGGCCACGAGAGAGGACGCTCGTTGATGAATCCGAAGTCGCCGGCATCGTGGTGAGGCACACCCATCAGGTCGGCCAGATGATCGAGTTCCTCCTGAGTCTTGGGATGCTCGTAGATGACGATCGCGTTGTCAAGGTCGCCGCCCTTGATGAGTCCTGCGGTGAGCAGGGGCTCCACCTCGCGGACGAAGACGAATGTGCGGGCCGAAGCCACCTCTTCGCCGAAGTCGGCGATGTGGTCGAGGGTGGCGTACTGGTTGGCGAGCACCTCGGAGTTGAAGTTCACCTTCACGTCGAGGCTGAATTCGTCGTCGGGCAGGAGCATGAGCTTCGAGCCGGTCTCGGCATTGACCACCTCGACCTTGTGCTTGATGTAGTAGAAGTCCTTGTCGGCGGTCTGCTGCACGGTGCCGACTTCCTTGATGCAGTCGAAGAAGGGCTTGGCGCTGCCGTCGAGGATAGGCATCTCGGGGCCGTCGAGTTTGATGAGGCAGTTGTCGACGCCAAGGGCGTAAAGTGCTGCGAGAGCGTGTTCGACGGTGCTGACTGTGACATCGCCTTTGCCCAGTACGGTGCCGCGGTTGGTCGATACTACATTCTCGGCCAGAGCGTCGATGACGGGCTGGTTTTCCAGGTCGGTTCGCTGTATTTTATATCCGTGGTCGTCGGGGGCGGGGCAGAAGGTAGCCTTGATGTAGGCTCCTGTGTGAAGGCCTTTGCCTTCGAGGCTGAACTCGCCCTTGAGTGTTGTCTGCTTCATTTGACGGAGTTGATATGATTGGTATGAATCTTTTTATTGACGTTTTTCGAGCTTGCCCACACGGGTGATGAGGTCGGGGAGCTGCTTGAGGGCGGCCGATATGCGGGCGAACTGGAGCGCCGGGATGGCCGGGCTGCCCAGGACACGGGCACCGTCGCCGACACTGTTCGGGATGCCGGACTGGGCGCCGATGTTCACGCGGTCGCCCACAGTGATGTGACCGGCTATGCCCACCTGTCCGCCTATCATGCCGTTGGCGCCGACCTTGGTCGAGCCGGCGATGCCCACCTGGGCCGCCATGACGGTGTCGTGGCCGATTTCGACGTTGTGGGCCACCTGAATGAGGTTGTCAAGCTTCACGCCGCGGCAGATATGGGTCTTGCCCATGGTCGAGCGGTCGATGGTGGTGTTGGCACCGATTTCGACATCGTCGTCAATCTGCACTATGCCGAGCTGCTCTATCTTGTGGTAGACGCCCTGCGCGTCGGGGGCGAATCCGAAGCCGTCGGAGCCTATCACGGCACCGGCGTGTATGACGCAGCGTGCGCCGATGCGGCAGCCGTAGTACACCTTCGCGCCGGCATATAGGGTGGTATCGTCGCCGATGACCACGCCATCGCCCACGTAGGTCTGGGGATATATCCGCACATTATGCCCTATTCTGGCACCTTTGCCTATATAGGCGAACGCACCCACATAGCAGTCGTCGGGAATCTCCACGCCTTCGGCTATGAAGCAGGGCTGCTCGATGCCCTTGGGCTGGGGCTTGAGCATCCTGGCCGCCACATCAAGGAGTGTCGCCAGAGCGGTATAGGGGTCGTCGACGCGTATGAGGGTGGCTTCGACGGGCTGTTCGGCCACGAAGTCACGGCTCACAATCACCACCGACGCCTTGGTGGTGTATATATGATGGGTGTATTTGCGGTTTGCAAGAAATGTAATTGTACCGGGACGGGCTTCTTCGATTTTGGCGAAGTCGCTTACTGCCACATCGGGTCGGCCTTCGACTTGTCCTCCTATATGATTGGCTATTATTTCGGCGGTCAGCTGCATAAATATACGGTTACAGACAGCCCCTCGGAGGGGGCGTCCATTATTTCAAAGTGCAAAGTTGCTAAAAATATTTGAATTAACCGCTATAATCGGTCCGAAAAAATGCGTATGACCCGAATTATGCAAAAGCAGAACGGAAATGTATAATGCCCGAAGCTATCTTACGCACTAACTTTGCAGGCGGAAAAGACATCACCGAATCAATCACGCAAACGACAAATGGAACTGCTCTATTCACTCATAAACATACTCAACGAGATGTCGCCCTATATCCTGCTGGGCTTCATCATAGCCGGACTGCTGCACACGTTCGTCAATCCGGCCACCATGAGCCGCCATCTCGCAGGTTCGGGATGGAAGCCGGTGGTCAAGGCGGCGCTATTCGGCATACCGCTGCCGCTGTGCTCGTGCGGCGTGCTGCCTGCGGCCGTATCGCTCAGGCGCCAGGGTGCCTCGAAGGCGGCATCGACATCGTTCCTCATAGCCACTCCGCAGACAGGCGTAGACTCGATAGCCGCCACGGCATCGCTGCTGGGACTGCCATTCGCCGTCATCAGGCCCGTGGCCGCGCTGGCGGGAGCCGTGGCCGGAGGGCTCGCCGTAGGACGCTTCGGAGGCAAGGAGACTCCGCAGGACTGCGCCACAGGCTGCGACCTGAGGCAGGCGCCCGACGAGCGTCCGGCAGGATTCATGGCCCGGCTTCTCGGCGGCATCCGCTACGGTCTGGTCGATATGGTGGCCAGCGTCGGCAAGTGGCTCGTCATCGGTCTTGTCGTGGCGGCGCTCATCACCGTCTTCGTCCCCGACTCGCTCTTCCTCGGCCTGAGCCGCTATCCGCTCCTGGCCATGCTGGCGGTAGTGGCCGTGGCCATACCTATGTATATATGCGCCACAGGGTCGATACCTATCGCGCTGTCGCTCATGCTCAAAGGACTTTCGCCCGGCATAGCCTTCGTGATGCTCATGGCCGGACCGGCCGCCAACTTCGCGTCCATCATCATCCTGAACAAGACCATGGGCCGCCGCGCCACCGCCGTCTATGTAGGCTCCGTTGTGGTGACGGCCATCGCCTTCGGACTGGCCATCGACCTGCTCATGCCGCACAGCTGGTTCGCTGTGTCGGGCATGGCTGCCGGGACTCCGACGTGCCACGTCGAGTTCGGATGGTTCGACACCTCGTGCAGCATCCTGCTCATAGGACTGCTCATATATGCCGCAATACGCGGACATCATCATGATCACTCAATAAAACTCAACGATATGACAGCAACATTCCACATCAAGGGCATGGCCTGCCCCCACTGCCAGGCCACAGTCGAGAAAGCCATCCGCGGACTCGACGGCGTCGACAACGTAGCGGTCAGCCTCAGCGACGGCACCGCCACAGTCGAAGGCTCCTTCGACAGCGACAAGGTCATCAAGGCCATCGAGCTTGCAGGATTCGAGTATGCCGGCTGACGCACGCGCGCAGACTTCCTGATTGCTATGACGGTATTTTTTGCTAATTTTGCAGAAAATACCGTTTTTCTATATGATAATCTTTCCCAACGCAAAGATAAACATAGGCCTGCGTGTGCTCCGGCGCCGCACTGACGGCTACCACGACATCGAGTCGATAATGGTGCCGGTGAAGTGGTGCGACGTGCTTGAGCTCACTCCTGCCGAGGGCTCTGAAGGCTCCTTCACGCTCACGGGCTCGGCTCTGGGCGGATGTCCGCCGGAGAAGAATCTCGTCATCAAGGCGCTCCGTGCGCTCGAAGCGCATCTGGGCTCGCCGCTGCCTCCGCTCGACATCAACCTCCACAAAGTCATCCCAGACGGAGCCGGACTCGGCGGAGGCTCGGCGGATGCGTCCTTCGCTATAATGGCCGCCAACGATATGCTCGGACTCGGTCTCAGCCGGGAGGTCATGGCCGCGGTCGCCGCGCGCGTAGGCGCCGACTGTCCCTTCTTCATCTACAACCGTCCCATGCTCGTGCAGGGCATAGGCGAGCGGCTGACGCCTGTCGATGTCCCGGCCCTCGACGGACTGCACATCGCCATAGTCAAGCCCGAAGCCGAGGCCGTGTCGACCCGCGAGGCATACGCAGGCATCACTCCGCGCGAGCTGCCCGAAGGCACGTGTCTGAGCGGCTTCGCCGCCCTCAAGCCCGAGGAGTGGGCAGCATCGGAAGTCATGGTCAACGACTTCGAGCCCTCGGTCTTCGCCCTGAGGCCCGTCATCGCCGCCACTCTGGAGCGGATGAAGGCGTCCGGCGCCGTCTACGCCGCCATGAGCGGTTCGGGGGCGGCCGTGTACGGCCTCTTCCACAGTGCCAAAATGGCAGAAGAGGCCGCGGCATCGTTCACCGGATGCCGGACATTCGTCGGAGTCCTCGGACTATGACAGCCGAAATCTGAACGATAAGGGCCGTTTTATTGTTATACTCTTAGCTGAAGAGTGTAATTAACACTTTTTGGCAGCATTTTTGTATAGCTGTTTATAGAAAAATATGCACTGATATGAGCAAGAAAGATAAAGAAACGAAGGCTCAGGAGGCCGCGCAGGCCGAAAATCCTGAGATAATGGATATTACCGACACCGAAAACACCGAAGAAGCCGCCGTGGAGGCCGAAGCCGAGAACGCCGACCTTCAGGGTCAGCTTGAGGCCGCCCTCGAAGAGGTGGAGAAACAGAAGAAGGAATACCTCTTCCTCATGGCCGACTTCGACAACTACCGCAAGCGCACTCTCAAGGAGAAAACAGACCTGATGAAGAACGCCGCCGAACGCGTCCTGCTTGGCCTGCTCCCCATCCTCGACGACTTCGAGCGCGGTCTGGCATCGACTTCCGACGAGAGCGGCGACGCCGTGCGTGAAGGCATGCAGCTGATATACAATAAATTTGTGAAATACCTCGAAAGCAATGGCGTCAAGCCCATGGAATCGACCGGACAGCCCTTCGACGCCGACCTCCACGACGCCATCGCCACTGTCCCCGCTCCGAGCGACGACCTCAAGGACAAGGTCATCGACACCACTCAGAGAGGTTATATGCTTAACGACAAAGTCCTCCGCCACGCCAAAGTGGTAGTAGGCAAATAAAGGAACGACACATGGAGCAGAAGCGCGACTACTACGAAGTGCTCGGCGTGAGCAAATCAGCTACCGCCGACGAAATAAAGAAAGCCTACCGAAAGAAGGCTATCCAGTATCACCCTGACCGTAACCCGGGCAACAAGGAAGCCGAAGAGAAATTCAAGGAGGCTGCCGAAGCATATGATGTGCTCAGCGACGAAAAGAAGCGCCAGATGTATGACCAGTACGGCCATGCCATGGGTCCCCAGGGATTCGGTGGCGCAGGCGGAGCCGGCGGCTTCTACTCGTCGGAAAGTTTCGACATCAACGACATCCTCAACCGCTTCGCTCAGGAGTTCGGCGGTTTCGGTGGATTCGGCGGAGCCACGGGCGGCCGCCGTCAGCCACGTCAGCGCCGGGGCGGCGACGTCCGCATACGCGTCAAGCTGACTCTTGAGGACATAGCCAACGGCGTCACCAAGACTCTCCGAGTGCCCACTTACGTCGAGTGCGAGCACTGCCACGGCACCGGTGCGAAAAACGGCACGGCATTCGCCACCTGCAGCACCTGCCACGGCTCGGGTCACATCCAGCATCAGGAACGCACCGTATTCGGCATCCAGAACGTCATGGCCGAGTGCCCCACCTGCGGCGGAACGGGCAAGACCATCACAGAGCGATGCACATCGTGCAACGGCGAGGGCGTCAACCGCCATGAACAGGAAGTGACATTCTCCATTCCTGCCGGAGCTGTCGAGGGACAGACTTTCGCACTCCGCGGCAAGGGTAACTACCCCAAGGGCGGCGGCGTACCCGGCGACCTCCTTGTCGTAGTCGAGGAAATCAAGCACCCCGAACTCATCCGCGACGGTGCCGACATCATCTATAACCTGATGCTCGACCTCCCCACGGCCACCCTCGGCGGACCCGTGGAGATACCCACCATCACCGGACGCGCACGAATCACTATCCCTGCAGGCACTCAGCCCGGCAAGGTGCTCCGTCTGCGCGGCAAGGGTGTGCCCGACAACGAGAACGGCGGACGCGGCGACGAGCTCATCAACATCATGGTCTACATCCCCGAGAAACTCACCGACGAACAGCGCCGCACATTCGAAGCCATGAAGGAAGCTCCCAACATCAAGCCTACCGAAGAAGAGAGCCGACGAATATTCTCGAAGCTCAAACACATATTCGACTGACCGCATATCCTGACATAAGACACATTACACATGCCACGACGGGCGCCCACTTCCTGTGGAGCGCCCGTCGCAGCTGTTTTATGCAGTTAACTCATATGTACTTGTCACAGCATCGCAGCTATCTGCTTGTCTATAGCCTGACGGATAAAGGCATTTATCGATATGCCGGCACGCTTTGCGAGCATGGCGATTTTGCTGTGCACTTCTGGAGTAAGGCGTACATTCAGTGCTCCCGAATAGCTCTTGCGGGGCTCAATACCTTCCGCTTCACAGAAGGCTATATAATCATCAACCGCGCCGTGAAAATCATCACGAAGTTCAGACACAGTCTGTCCCTCGTAGGTTATCATAGTATCATGCGGCAGAGCAAGTACTTTACCGAAGAGGCAGTCATCTTCCTCGCTCACTTCTATACTGCCGATGTATCCTTTATAGTGCATTATATTCATATCAGATTATTATTTTTGAGAAATTCATATACCTGTTTCATCACATAAGGCTTTATCAGACTGTCGGGATGAGGTTTGTGTGCCATATAGGCGCTCTCACCCTTCTTGAAAACAACCCTCGAACCGCTCGTCTTGCCTTTGTTGCTGATTTCATAACCGAAGGCCGCGAATAATCTCACAAGTTCATTCCATGTGAAATTATTCGGAAGGGTCTTGAAACGCTCTATCAGTTTTTCCTTTGTTCCAATCGTTGACAGTTTTGCGCAAAGGTAACTATATTTTAGTTACACAACAAATTTTATTCCCTTTTTGCTCGAAATATCGTAAATTATTCCATCACAACTATGCCCAAAGCCGAAAATACAACCCTAAAACCGCTTGTCACCACGCCCGAAACTTGCCGATATCGGCAAGTTTTCGTATCTTTGTATCATATTTCGAATATAATTCTTGCCGATAGATGGAATTTATTTCAGTTAAAGAATGGGCGGAAAGCCATGGCGTCTCGGAGCGGACAGCCCGAAACTATTGCGCACAGGGTAAAATCGAGGGTGCATGTCTCGTAGGCAAATCCTGGAACGTCCCGGCCGACGCCGGACTGCCCCGACGCGGCAAGGCATCCCCGGGATCTCCGTTGCTGTCAGCTCTGCGGGAGCAGAAAGCCGGAAAGACCAAAGGCGGCATCTATCATCGGATACAGGTCGACCTGACATATAACTCGAATCATATCGAAGGAAGCAGACTGACCCGCGACCAGACCCGGTACATATTCGAGACAAATACCATCGGTATTGCCGAAGGCTCGGTCAATGTGGATGACATCATCGAGACTACCAACCACTTCCGCGCCATCGACTATATAATCGACAAGACCGACGGCAGACTGACCGAAACGTTCATAAAGCACCTTCATTTCCTCCTGAAATCGGGGACATCCGACGAACGCAAGGACTGGTTCAGAGTCGGTGACTACAAGCTGCTGCCCAACGAAGTCGGAGGCAATGACACGGTGGAGCCGGAGAATGTCCCCAAAGAAATCAAGAGTCTTCTTGACGAATATAATGCTATAAAACATCCCACGCTCGAGGATATCATAGATTTTCACCAACGCTTCGAGGCCATACATCCATTTCAGGACGGCAATGGCAGGGTCGGCAGACTGATAATGTTCCGCGAGTGTCTGCGCAACGGCATTGTGCCCTTCATCATCACCGATGAACTGAAAATGTACTACTACAACGGTCTGCGGAACTGGCCCGGAATCAAAGGATACCTGATGGACACGTGCCTCACCGCACAGGACTTCTTCAAGCGGCTTCTCGACAAATTCAGAATCAAATACACCGAATAGACACGCCGGTAAGGCTCAATCCGCCCCCTCCTACACCCCCTTTTCACCGCTCCCGAAAAAATTATTATTAAAAAAATTTGGTGGTTCGGAAAATTGTTCTTAACTTTGCACTCGCAAACGGCGGGATAGCTCAGCTGGTTAGAGCGTCGGATTCATAACCCGGAGGTCACGAGTTCAATTCTCGTTCCCGCCACTTAAAATTTAGTAGCTTAAAGCCGAAGCAATTGTTGCTCCGGCTTTTTTACTGTTTATCCACAACCGCTCTTTGCATCGGAGATACGGTTGTTAACCATCTAATCCTACGCCCGATGAAAAAACAAATGACACTGCGTGTCGACTTCGTCAACCGCCTCAAAGGAGGACTGCTCCACATCGGACTGACTCCCGAAGGCGACGAACGGCTGCCCGAAATGCTTCCGGGACAATTCGTGGAAGTCGCCGTCGACAAGGCCCACGTGCTCCTCAACCGCCCCTTCTCGATATTCAACTGCACCGACCGGCTGCTCGAACTCCTGGTCAAGCCGCTCGGACGTGCCAGCGAGGCTCTCGGCTCATATGAGCCCGGCGACAGCATCCGCGTCATCGCTCCCCTCGGCCACGGATTCACCCTTGCGCCCGAAGGCAGCCGCGTGCTCCTCATCGGCGGAGGCGTGGGCATCGCTCCCCTCCTCTACCTCGCACGCACGCTCAACGGCCGCGGCATCCGTCCCGTCATCGTCTACGGCGAGCGCACCGTGCCCGACGCCGCCCTCTGCGCACGTCTGAGCGAAGTGGCCGACCTGCAGATATGCACCGACGACGGCTCGGCAGGATTCCACGGATTCGTCACCCAGCATCCGGCGCTCACCGAGGGCAGCTACGACCTCCTCCAGGTCTGCGGTCCGGCCGTGATGATGAAGAATGTCGCGCGCATCGCCCGCGGGAAGGGTCTCGACGCCGAGTATTCGCTCGAGAACAAGATGGCCTGCGGTCTGGGCGCATGCCTCTGCTGTGTCGAAAATACAACCACGGGCAACCGCTGCGTATGCACCGACGGACCCGTTTTCAAAGCCGATGAACTGCCATGGTAAATCTTGTTACAAAATTAGGAGAGCTCACGCTCAAGAACCCCGTGCTCACTGCATCGGGCACTTTCGGCTACGGCCTCGAGTATGAAGACTTCGTCGACCTCAGCCGCCTCGGCGGATTCGTTGTGAAGGGCACGACCCTCGAGCACCGCGAAGGCAACCCCTATCCGCGCATGGCCGAAACTCCCTCGGGTATGCTCAACGCCGTAGGTCTTCAGAACAAAGGCGTCGACTACTTCATCGGACACATATGGCCGCGCATCGCCTCGGTGGACTCGCAGGTCATCGTCAACGTCTCCGGCAAGTCCATCGACGACTACGCCGCCACGGCCGAAAAGCTCGCCGCCATCGACGGCATCCGCGCCATCGAGCTGAACATATCCTGCCCTAACGTCAAGCAGGGCGGCATGGCATTCGGCACCACCTGCGACGGTGCCGCTTCCGTGGTCGAGGCCGTCCGCAAGGCATGGCCGCGCCATCTGATGGTGAAACTCTCGCCGAACGTCACCTCCATCACCGACATAGCCCTCGCCGTCGAGGCGGCAGGCGCCGACAGCGTATCGCTCATCAACACCCTCCTGGGCATGGCCGTCGACATCGAACGCCGCCGTCCCGTCCTCTCCACCGTCACCGGCGGACTCTCAGGCCCTGCCGTGAAGCCCGTGGCCGTGCGCATGGTCTGGCAGGTGGCCAAGGCCGTGAAGATTCCCGTGGTGGGTCTCGGCGGCATATGCAGCGCAGCCGACGCCCTCGAGTTCATCATGGCAGGAGCCTCGGCCATACAGATAGGCACCGCCAACTTCATCGACCCGGCCGTCACGGTCAAGGTCATCGACGGCATCGCCGACTGGTGCGACCGTCACGGTGTCAGCGACATCTCGGAGATTCGCGGCATCATCTGACACCGGGCCTGACTGCCCGTCATACCCGAAAAAAAGCCGGGGCCCTCGGCAGGGTCCCGGCTTCTTAATTGTCGGATTACTTGTGCTTTGACGTTCTCTCTTATCTGATAATTATTTTTGCGGTGCAAGAAGTGTCTATTGTCACTATGTATACGCCCTGCGATGCGGGCACGAGCGTGCGTGCATGACCCTGTCCGGAGAAGATGCAGCGGCCGTCGGCAGCGCTGACTGCCACGTGCCGGCCTTCGGCGCCCGTGATGACTATCGTCTGACCGTCGGCAGTGATGCCGATGCCGGCAGAAGTGGCGGCGTCAATGCCGGACTTCTCGAACATGACCTCCACGGGAGCGCTGACACGCGATTCTCCGCAGCTGTAGACGGTGGTGACGTGGTAGGTGTACGTGCCCGACTCTTCGGGAGCATCCTGCATCGAGGTGGCCTCGAGAGGCGTGTCGTTCAGCTTCACGCCGTCGCGGTAGATGTTGTAGCCCTCGATGCGCGAGTCAGCGGGCATGTCGGGAGCGCCGCGGAATGAGATGTCATCCACGTAGAGCGCGTAGCTGTCATAGGAGGTATGACGGATGGCGAAATGCGTGGCGCCTTCGGGAAGGGCGGCTTTGAATTCGGTCCACTCCTCGGGCACGCGGCCGTCGGCCGGATAGTTCTCCACTTCCTCGATGACGGCGAAGTCTTCGACAGCGGTGCCGGCGGTCGAGTACAGCACCTCAAAGGACTCGGCATATCCGATGGTGAAGGACTTGGCCCAGAACGATACGGTCTGCGCCTCGCCTGACAGTTCGGGCGATATGAGCCAGTTGTCATTGGTTCCGTTGGTGCTCCATGCCACCAGCATGGTCGCGCCGCTGTGGGGCTCGGCGTCGATGAGCGATTCCTCGGGCACGCCGGCCTTCACGGGGTCGAAGAGCTGGAATGCCATCGGGCTGGTGCGGTAAGGATTGGCCACGTCGCCGAGGAATGTATAGGTCTTGCCCTTGTCGCCGTCGTAGAGCGTCCAGCCGCCGAAGTTCTCTATGGTCAGCGGAGCATAGTCCTCGCTCTCGAAGTCCTCGGTGGCGGACTTGGCTTCGGTCATGGCGGCAAAGTCGGGAGCCGACCATTCGAGAAGCACGTCATCGTCGGCTACAGTGGCGCTGAGATCGGTCACTGCGGGATAGACAGGATGCTCGACACGGATGATGCCGGCGGCGCGGTTGTTGGCGGGATTGGCATCGCCCTCGGCCCTGACGTCGATGGCGCACTCGAGTTCGTCGCCGTCCATGACGGTGGCGCTTACGGGCAGACTCACTGTGGCGAAGCCGAGCGGCTCGATGAGCGGAAGGGCGGTCTCGGTCGTCTTGTCGCCCACGGTGAGCACGACGACAGCGTTGTCGCAGGCTGCCGTACCGAGATTCTCGATGCGGAGGTCTATCGACGCCTCAGCGCCGGGCTTGAGGCTCTTCGGAGCATTGCAGGTCACTATGCGGAGGTCGGTCTCGACCAGATCCATCACGCGTATATTGTCAAGAGGCACGCTCCAGGTGGTGTCGTCAGTATTGTGTATGCCGCGCATCATGATGCCGAATCTGATGCAGCCGGCGTCCTTGAAGTCGCTCAGGTCGATGCGGCAGAGGGTCCAGTCGTCGGTGGGATTCTCCTTCAGGTCAATGGTCCTGACCACTTCGAGAGGACCGTTGCCGGCGGCAATCTTCACGTCGATGGCGCTTCCCTTGCCCTGATACATGAAGTCGAGCACGGGATGAGCGGCCTTCGACAGGTCGACTTTCACCGACGAGAATCCGTAGGCGGCATCCTTCTCCATCGGGAGGAACATGAAGAAGCCGTTGTCGCCGTCCTGCGAGTTGAGGTATTCGGGTTCGGCCTCCTCGTCGTCGGTGTTGGTCTGAATCTCGTTGTCATAGAGCGTTCCGGCCATATAGCCGCCCGAAGTTGACTCCGGGTCGACCATCCACACCTGGCTGTAGTATGCGTCGGCGAAGCTCTCGGTGAAGGGCAGTCCATCAGGCTCGCCGATGACACAGATGTCCGTCACCGATTCGAGCGAGTAGAGATAGAGTTCCTCGATACCGGCAGTAATCTGGTAGGCAACGAAGTCCTGTCCGGCAGTCTCGGAGTAGTCGAAGGTGCAGGAAGTCTCCGTAGTCGCAGCCAGTGCCGGGTCATAGTACGAGCCGAAGGCGTCGAAGATGTAGTAGGTCACTGCCGACACATCCACGTAGCCGCCATGCTCGCCGATTTCGCCGACGGGGTCCCACGACACAGTCACGTGCTTGTAGTCGTCCGAGAGAGTGATGACAGGATTGGCCGGGGGCAGCGGTGTGTCTACACCGGCGAAGATGTCCGTCACCAGCACCGTCTCGCCTGCCGTGTCGTCTACATAGGCCACGGCCTCGATGCGGTTGTTGGCCGAACCCTGGTACATCTCGGCGTCGAAGGTTATCGTCTGACCGGGCACGACCTCTTCGAAGACATGCTTCTCGCTCCAGCAGGTGGTGATGACCACTTTGGAGATGCGCTCAAGCGGTGCACCCGACACCGTCAGTGTCGGAGCCGTGTAAGTGATGGTGGCCTTGAGCTCGCCTTTGGGAGCCACGGTATATTCCACCGTGCCGGCGGCAGGCGGATCGACCTTCACTCCGGCAGCGCTGATGCCGAAGTTCTTCAGCGTGCCGATGCCGGTCGTGACTTTGGCCGTAGTCGAGTGGAAACCGATGCAGTAGTATCCGTCGGCATCAACCTTCAGCGCCACGGTCTCGACGGTCTCTTTCTCCTTATAATCTTTAGAGGGCACGAGCGTCACGGTCATGGCCGACGGCTCCTGCGCGTCGCCCATGCACACGTCCATGACGAACGCCTTCGTCCCGTTGGGAGTATTGACGCCGGCCGTATAGGTCATCTCATAGTCCACTCCGCCCAGCAGATGTATCGGCGGAGAGATCATCCAGTCGTCATTGTTGTCGAGATTCGGACCCAGACAGGCCGAGTAAGTCGAGAAGCCTCCGACCTTCCAGCCTTTAGTGTCATCATTGACATCGAAGGCCTTATAGAGGTCGGTATTCGCCTTCTGATCAGCGGCTTTGCCGAGAGTGTGCATGAACGGAACCTCCACGACATTCTCGGGAGCCTCCGTAGCGCGCCGTACAGCCGACTGCTGCGGCGCACGCGATGCGGTGAGAGCATAGCCCCGGGTATTGAGACGCTTCATCGAGCCTCCCATACTCCTTTCGGGCTGACCTGTGGCAGCTCCTGCGGTAAGAGCAAGGGCCACAGCGGCAACAAGCAGGTGTAAACGTTTCTTCATATAGCAAAAAGATATTGGAAAATGATGACGAAAAACCGTTTTGATGATTTGTTTGGCAAAGATATGCCAAAAATATTTAACATCAGCTAATTTTACAACATTTAACATAGAAGTCAGGCGGGTCAGACCTGTCGGACATGTCAGACTTGTCAGACTCGTCCGACCCCTCCCCTCCTTAAAAATCGTTAAATCCCTGCCCCTCCTTTTGCAACTACAAAAATAGTTACTACCTTTGCCGCATCAACTACAAAAATAGTTTATGACACGCACCGCCAAAGACCAGCTCACGCCGAAAGAGGAAGAGCTCATGCAGCTCCTCTGGGAACACGGCCCCATCGCTATAAGCCGCCTCGTGGAACTCTACCCCGAGCCACGCCCGCACTTCAACACCGTCTCGACCGTCATGCGCCGCCTCGAGGCCAAGGGCTTCGTGGCACACGAGGACACCGGCGGCACATTCCGCTACCACGCCAAGGTGGCGAAGGAGTACTTCCGCAGCCGCAGTCTCGGCAACTTCATCCGCGACTACTTCGGCGGCAGCTATTACGGTGCCGTCTCCTCGCTGGTGGCGGAAGACAAGATTTCGTCCGACGAACTGAAAGAACTGCTCCGGCTCGTCGAGCAGAAAGGCAAATGACTATGGGCTCACTGCTGTCGTACTCCATCATCAGCGGACTGCTGATGCTCGCCATGTACCTCGCCTACCGCCTATTCCTGGCGCGCGACAATCAGCATGGCTTCAACCGCGGCATCCTCCTGCTCATCTACGCGGTCTCCTTCACGCTCCCGCCGCTCATGCTGTCGTCGGTAGCGCTGTGGCCCGGGCCTGCCGACGTGACATCGGCACAGACCGCCGGCGCAGTCATGCAGGCCGTCCCCGCTCCGCTCTCACGGCCTGTGTGGGGCACGGTGCTGATATGGATTTTTATTGCCGGAATGGCGGTGGTGGCCGCGCGCACCGCCATCACATGGGTGCGGCTCACGGGCGTCATCCGCTCGGGCCGCAGGATATGCCGCGACGGCTATACCCTGGTAGTGACCGACGACGAGCGCTTCGCGCCCTTCAGCTGGATGCGCTACGTGGTCATCTCATCGGCCGACTGCGACAGCGGCTCCGAGGCCATCATCACCCACGAACTGAAGCACATAGCGTGCCGCCACTGGATAGACCTGCTGCTGGCGCAGGCGGTGTGCATCGTCAACTGGTTCAATCCGGCGGCGTGGCTCATGCGCGACGAACTCATGCTCGTCCACGAGTATCAGGCCGACATGGCCGTGATAGACAGCGGCCACGACACGCAGGCATATCAGATGCTGCTGATAAAAAAAGCTGTTGGCGCCAGATTCCCGTCCTTGGCCAACAGCCTCAATCATAGTAAACTTAAAAAACGTATCACCATGATGTACAAAGAAAAAAGTGGTGCCGGGCGAAAAGTCAGAGCCCTTGCACTCGTGCCGATGCTCGCCCTGGCACTGGGCGTAGCCGGAATCCCGGCCGTACGCGCCGCCGTATCGACCATAGGCAGCAGCGAGGTTTCGCTCGACAAAGATAATAATAATATTCCGGTCGAGGTGGTGTCGGCGCAAACTTTTAAGGTCGCGGACATCCGCAGCGACGGCAAAGCCACTACCGTCACCGTACTCGGCTTCGGCCTCGGGAACAGTCTGTCGGTCACCGGAGCGACCTTCACCAACAACGGCAAGACCTACCCGGCCAATGCGCTGAACTGCAACCTGAGCAACGGCACGGGCACCATCATCGCCACCTTCCCCTTCACAGACGAATGTAAGAAGGCCTCCATGGCAATCATGATGAACGGACATGAAGTGCCGTTCAATCTTGAAGAATACTCCAACTCTTCCGTAACCCTCCACATGAAGACGGATGACGCCGCCGACTCGGCCACGAAAATCATCATCGACGACAAGGAAGCCGACAGCGAGGCGATGAAGGCCCTCTCGCCCGACAGCATAGCCTCAATCACCGTCGACAAGCAGAAGAACGCCATCATCATCAAGACAAAATAAAGAGGCTGACAAAACAGTCGTCAGTCACTGTGACCTCCTGTCCTACTGTTCTCCTGTCTAAAAAAGGGGGACAGGAGTACAGGAGGTACAGGAGAATTTTTTAAGTATTACAGTCGAAAATGGACTTACCAGCCGCCGGAGGCTCCGCCGCCGCCGGTATGGCCGCCGCCGAAACCACCGCCGAAGCTGCCGCCTCCGAAACCGCCTCCGCCGCCAAAGCCGCTGCGACGGCGCACAGGGGGCGGAAGTGCCGGTATCTTGAAAGTCTCGTTGGCCACGTTGCCGCAACGGCTGCAGCGGTATTCGTTCACACCCTCGCCTTCATGCAGCACCGTGGGCTGACGCAGCACGCGCTGGCGGTAGAGCTTCTCGGCACGGGTGTAGCACACGGGACACTCGCGGTAGTCCGAATGGCGGTTGACATATCGCTCGATGTCGCGCTCGCCGCACTCGGGGCAGAGCCATACATCGTAGTCGACCGACCCGAGGCGCTCCTCATAGTCCTGATTGGACGAGAGATAGTCGTTGTCGTGCGCCTCGTCGAGCTTGGTCATGGTGTGGCCGCAGCGCCCGCACTTGCGCGGCGCATTGCGCAGACGGCGCAGACGCAGCATCAGCGGCAGCGACGCCACTATCGGTATGCCTATGCCTAAGAGGGTGAATATCAGAAACGGCGAACGAAGCGACTCCAGCGCCGCATACTGGTCGTGACGGTTGCGGCGCCGCACGGAGTAAAGTCGCGCAAGGAAGACTATGAGCATCACGCCTGCCGCGCAGGAGGCCAGAAAGAGATAGAAGGTGAAGGGATCCTTGTCGCTGTCACCGCCCTGCCCTCCGGCCATGTCGCGGTCGGCTTCGTCGGAGCGGAATTCCTCAGCCACATCGGGGTCGGTGAGAATGTCGGCTATGGTGGCCGACGCCAGCGCCATGCCCGTGCCGTAGTCGCCCTGACGGAAGGACGGGTACATGAGCTCGCGCAGTATGCGTCCGCAGGTGATGTCGGGGAGCGCGCCCTCGAGGCCGTAGCCGGTGCGGATGGCCGCGCGCCGGGCATCGACGGCCACGAGAATCAGCAGACCGTTGTCCTTGTCGCTCTTGCCCAGCCCCCAGTGCTCGAAGAGTTCGGTGGCGAAAGAGTCGATGTCGCCCGAGTCGATGTCGCCCACGATGACGGCCATAGGCTCGGCCGAGGTGGTGCGGCGTATCTTGCGCAGCTGCTGGTTGATGCGTGCCTTTGCACCGGCGGAGAGCAGACCGTCGGGGTCGGCGACGAAGGCCGAGCTGTCGGCCACGTGGACGTTCGGCACGTCGCGCACGCCGTAGGTGGCGGCGCTGAGGGTGAGGGACGAGAGGAGGAGGAATATGACGAAGTGAATGAATTTCATACGGATGAGGTGAAGGGTCAGACGGCAGGGAGTGACATGCCGTTAAGTTTGCGGTAGAGGTCGAGGGCGTAGACGTCGGTCATGGCCGAGACGTGGTCGAGGACGGCCTGAACGCGGCCGAACTCCGTAGGCGCCCCCACATAGTACTGCTCGGGGAACTTGGCCAGGAGCAGCTTCGAGTAGTTGAGGTCGGGCTGCAGTACGGCCTGCACGAGACGCTCGAGCAGGAAGGTGATGATGCGGTTACCGGCCAGCTCGATGTCGACCACCTCGGCCGAGCGGTAGATCTTTTCGGCCGATATGCCGGCGCAGCGGAGGTAGCCGTCGCGCTCGAGCGGACGCATATGCCTGATGAGCGGCCCGGTGAAGGTGCCGTCGAGGATGCTGTCCTCATTGTCGATGAAGGTGCGCGCGCACTGGTCGACCAGAGCGCCGACCACGCAGGAGCGTAGGTAGGCGATTTTCTCGTTGGGGTCGGCCACGGTGTCCATGATGCGCTGCATGTGGCTGCGGCGGTCGTCGTCGAAGAAGCCGAGAAGCATGTCCGTGACCATGGCCGTAGGGAGGATGCGGAGCTTGTGGGCGTCCTCGATGTCCATCACCTGATAGCAGATGTCGTCGGCGGCCTCCACGATGTAGACCAGCGGATGACGCGCGTATCTGACGGGCTCGCCGTCGGCCGAGAGGCGGAGCATGCCGAGCTCGTCGGCCACCTTGACGAAGTCGTCCTTCTCGGTGGTGAAGAATCCGAACTTGCCCTTGTCTGTGGACAGCGTCGACTCGAATGGATACTTCACTATCGACGCCAGCATGGAGTAGGTCATGGCGAATCCGCCCTTGCGGCGTCCGTTGAACTGATGGGTCAGCACGCGGAAAGCGTTGGCGTTGCCCTCGAAGCGCGTCAGGTCGCACCACTGGGCATGGGTGAGCCGCTCGCGCAGAGGCAGGCCGGCGCCCTCGCTGAAGAAGGTGCCTATGGCCTTCTCGCCCGAATGTCCGAAGGGCGGATTGCCGAGGTCATGGGCCAGACAGGCCGCCGCGACGATGTCGCCCAGATGGTCGAACACCTCGGAGTCGGCCGGATGCCGCTGACGCAGCACGGCGGCTATATTGTCGGCCATCGACTTACCCACGCACGCCACCTCCATCGAGTGGGTCAGACGGTTGTGCACGAAGATGCTCCCCGGCAAAGGGAACACCTGCGTCTTGTTCTGCAGCCGCCTGAAGGGCGACGAGAACACGAGGCGGTCATAGTCGCGCCTGAAGTCGGTGCGTGTGAGATTCTTCTTCGGGTCGTGGTAGTCCTCGAGGCCGAAGCGCTTGTCGTTGATGAGCGCCTGCCATTTCATTTTTGCCATACGCATGAGAGTTTGCGCAAAGATACGAATAAAAACCAAATGAATCCGGTTTTGCAGGCCAAAAAGCAACTCAGCGCCTGTCCGGTGTCCGTTCCTGAAAATGGT